>NZ_CP012938.1:5825240-6472489 GCF_001314995.1 Bacteroides ovatus | reverse complement strand
CCTGCAGCAAGCGATAAATTCGTATTACCTGTTACACCTACACAAGTCTGTACCCACTTATTCAGATTCTCCACCGCTTTTGCCGCATATTCATCATCTTGTTCAATTTTCCAACGAAGCGCCTGCTGATATGCAATAGTGGCCCCTCTGGCTGCATTCATATAATTTTCATCACCGGAAACTCCACGTTTAATCCATTCCGTAGGATAAGTATCTGCCGTCTTCTGCGAAAACTGACTTTCTACTAATAATTGATAAGCACTTACCCAAGGCTCTTCTCCGGCAGCTTTTTTATCCCGGATACGCTGGAAGTCTTCCTCCGTATGCAACCCTTCATGCAACATGGGTTCCGTTGACGGTTTAAGTTCAACCTGTTCCAAATTTACATTATTATCAGGAAGAGGAATTTTATTCAAATCAGTTTCCACATTGACACCCGGAAGGTCAATGCCGTCCCCACATCCTACCAAAAACAGGGTAGCAAATACTGCGGTTATATAATATATCTTTTTCATCATATTTTTGGTTTAATGGTACACCATATCTACCATTGATTACGGTGCACCCAATTATAGTTTATTGCTCTACTAACTCTAATTTGAAATTATCTATCTTAGCCCGTCCTTGTTTTACTGTAATCGTACATACAAAACCAATGACAACATCGGTAGGCTCTTCAACAAGAATATCAACTACTACATCACCCGTACCCGAAATAGAAGCGTTTGCCAGACTCTTACTTGGTATATCACTCGTATTTGCCATCTCATTACCTTTACAAACCGCAACATAACCGATAAAACCTCTGCCGTCATATTCATAAACATGTGCCGTCAACTTATATTTTCCTTTTTGAAGATGAGAAGTCTGATATACCTTACCATCATTTTTAGGATTGTCAAATCCCCAATCTGTTTGTAAAGCCAAACCTGCATCACTTCCATCACCATATTTCGTTTTAAATGCCAAATCAACAGCAGCACCTCCTTCACCAGCAGTCAAGTTAGAGTTCTGAACTATCCAATAAGCAGCTTTTGCCCACTCTCCTTTTTTATGGAATCCTTTATCTCCACCTTCTTTTACATATTCAAAAGGCTGTTTATAGTTCATGAGTACATATTGAGAAATATCTCCATCCGTCGGCAGAGGTCGCAATATATCACTCTCTACGGGTTGTGCAATACCTTCAAACACCATTGTTACTTTTCCACCATTGAAACCTTGCGGAACCGTTACAGTAATAGAAGTCGTAGTAATCTCTTTAACCGTAACGGGTACGGATATTCCCTCAAAAGTAACTGTAACAGAATTCTTATCCGTTCCAAAACCTTTTCCTGTAAATGTTATTTCCTGTCCGGCTTTTACTAATGTACCATAAGGATAAATATACGGTGTTTCAATAGAAGTGATTTCCGGAGTTTCCCAAACCTCAAATGTGCCTGATTCGCCCATCTCTATTTCCTTACCCTGAATAATCAGTTTAATCTTCACCGGAGCTTCAGATGAAGCTCCTTTAGGAACATTCACTACGATATTACCTTTATCATTCAGTGTCACTTTATCACAAACTGTTTCTCCGAAAAAGACCTGAATATTTTCAGCTTTCGTACCAAAGTTCTGACCAATGATCGTTACTTCCGCATTAATATATCCGGCTTTCGTTGAAATGCCTGTTACTGTCGGCATCGGTAATACCGTATATTTCAACTGTGTCCCGATAGTTTCAAACGGAGTAATGACAGTAATTGTATAATCTCCGGCTTCCAACGAAGCAGGTACAGTGAGTGGAATACTCTTATCCGTCAAATTATCTGTATCTATTGCAGCTTCTACAAGTTCTCCGCCAGCTTTAGAGAAAGTTACTTTCAAAGGCTCCAACCCTTCAACAGACTTATCCAGCAATTCTTGCACAAGATTGGTTCCTGTTATTGCAAATTTACTGCCAGCAAAACCTGATGGAACCGGTTCGTCTTCCTTAGGAGTATCAAGCGTTGCATGCTTCAACACAGTGAAAGGATAAGAAGCCAAATCAATCGTTTGTTCTGCCATAATAAGTATCATAACTCCACTGACAGCTGTCTCGGGAATTTTGGCCGTAAATTCGGTATCAGTAGGTGTACCCACAATCTCTGCCTTGTCTGTGGAAGTCCCGAAAGTCAAAGTATACAGTGTTTTAGAAGAAACAAATTCTTGTCCTTCGAAAACGATACTGGCACCCGGAAAACCATAAGAAGGTTTCACTACGCTGACACCCGGCTTACCAAGTACACGATAAACTAGATCAGTCTCCACACGTTGCCCGAAAACCTCAACGGTTATCTTTCCGTTTGTTGCCGATTCCGGCACTTTCGCAAGGATAGCATCATCGGCGCAGGAGACTACTACTGCCTCCTGGGAACCGATAAATACTTTCACATCTTCTGTTATGATACCAAAATCACTGCCACTTACGGTAAACTCATTCCCAACATATCCTTCTACGGGATCTATCTTTGTTACAGTCGCCACAGGATCAGTGTAACTCATTGGAACAATTTCTTCATTATCCTCGTCACAAGCAGCTAATGCGAAAAGCGAGAGAAAAACGGGAAACAGATAGTTATATATTTTCTTCATAATCTTAATTATATTATCACGATGAATTACTCTTTTTTCTTTTTCCACATCATTCAAGAATCAATTTCAATTCTGTCACCTTAAAGTATGAATTACCTTTAGCCAGAGAAGTCAGGAATCCAATGACAACATCCGTTGTCTCCGTCACTTCAAATGAAGGTGTAACCAACGTACCCGAATCATTCGCTGTTCCCATTTTATCATAGGCCACATAAACTCCATTTAGTTGCTCAAGATCAGCGACATTCGGTATATCACTTTCACTATCTCCTTTAGCTATCAATACGGAAATAAAGTTCCCCGCATCAGTAACTACCAATGTATATGCATAAGTGACTTCCAGTCTGTATTTACCAGGACGGAGCGTAGCAACCTGCCACATTTTCCCATTCGTATAAGCTTCTTTATCCCATCCATTCTGGAATGCTAACGTTAAGCCTTCTTCTGATTTATATTGCATTCCGGAAACAGTCGTATTGCCTTTTGCATTGAACGATGCTGCATTTTGATTCCACACTGCCGGAGTCCACCATTCACCGTTCTTCCAACTTTCATCATTTGCCTTGGCAAACGGCTGCTTATAGTTTTGAAGATAAAGCACTGTCACATCACCCTTCGAGTTAGGATTGAACATTGCACCACCTGTCATTGTATATCCGTGAATAGTCACAGTCACACTACCTGTCTGATAATCAGCAGGAGTTGTCGCAACAATAGTAGACTCATCCACCAGCTCAAATTCGGCCGGCGTTCCATTGAAACTAACAGAAATATCGGATGGATCCGTACCAAAGTTTTCACCTGTTATAGTGACCTTGTCTCCCGTATCGGCTACCCCTTCACCGTCTTCACTATCAGAAGTCACTGTAATGACACGTGGCGTAGGCAGTACTGTATAATGACCGATATTCTCCACCTTTTTATTATAAATCTGTAAAGACAGATTGCCTGTTACTGCAGTTTCCGGCACTTCCACTACCAAACGGTTATTTTTGCAATCGAGTACTTTATTGGATTGGGCTTCACCGAAGAAAACTTTCACTGCTTCAGCACGGTCACCAAAATTGGTTCCCGTAATAACTACCTGTGTAGTGACATATCCGTCCGTAGGATAAATGCTCTCCACTACTGGCACAGGATAATCATAAACTCTATACTTGGGGTCTTGCTCACAACCGGAGAAAAGTGCGGAAACACAAGCAAGTATTGCCAAGTGAAATGTATATTTGAATAAAAACTTCATATAATCTATGGTATTATACGTTAAACGATTGAATGATTAATATCCCGGATTTTGTACCAGATTTGAATTCAGGTTGATTTGATTTCTTGGAATCGCCCACAAATAATCTCCCTTAGTAAATGCGCAGTCGGATGATTTGAGGAGCACTACACAAGGTAATTTGCCTTTACCTGTTTCCACTTCTTCCGTCCCCTTCGTAAAGATAGCCGGATTGAAAGCACTGGTAGCATTCCCGTTTTCGTCTATAAATGCCGTCGGATAGCTGGCATTACCTACTACCGCACCGCAACGAGACTCATTCAGATTCTTCTCCGCAATACCCCAACGTTTCAGATCGTCACAACGGAAACCTTCCATATAGAGTTCCAAAGCACGTTCACGGCGGATCTCATCCAACATTACCTGATTGACTGTCTTACTCGCATTTGCCGGCACTCCTTCCTGAATTCGCTTTGCCAATGCATTTGTTAGGTTAGCAATTCCCGCACGGGCACGGATTTTATTTATCGACTTATTCAACTGGTCATCTGATATTTCACCATAGCGTTCCATCACAGCTTCGGCATAGTTCAAGTATACTTCTGCCAACCGAAGTACCGGATAATTGGCCGATTCATCTTTACTTTGGCGTTGAATATCGGTAATAGCAAACTTGGAAACACCATACCCACAGTTCTCAACTGTCAGGCTCGTAGCATATGAACCTATATAAGAAGTCAAACGGAAATCCCGATTCTGAAACTCGTCCCCCGGATTCTTATATCCCTGGAACTTATCAGACATGCTGACCGGAAGCCCGTCAGTGCATAAAAACATATCAATCAATTTCCGGCTGGGACGCATATCCGTATAAATCACCTGATTCAAATCTACCTGTCCTTTACGCGTTTCCTGACTATATACAGAAGCGATGACAAATTCCTTGTTCGTCGCTCTTCCGGCACCGGCAGGATTACTGGCTTCTTCTTCAATATTAAACAGGTAACGATTGCTCATATTTCTCATAGCTGCAACATTGTTATAATTCCAAAGGGAATAAGCAGCATCTCCCATCACTGTTTCGGATAATTGAACGGATTCTTCCAGAAAAGCATTTACCTGATCGGAAGCCGGACCGGCAGAACCTTCAAAATCAGTAGAAGTGCCATTGTACTTACGCCAGGTAGCTTCATAAAGTAACACGCGAGCCTTAAATGCCTGTGCAGCCTGTTTGCTGATTTTACCTTTGTCGGCAGAGGTTATATTCTGTTCCAACGGCAACCCTGCAATAGCCTCATCCAAATCGGAAAGAATCAAGTTGACAACCTCATAACGGCTGTTACGTTTTCCATATAACTCCGGTGAAGTCACGTCGAGAACTTTCGTAACGACAGGCACTCCACCAAAAAACTTCAATAAGTAAAAATAGTTATAGGCACGGAAAAAATGACCTTCGGCTAATTCTTTTTTAATATCCGCTAAATTACCTGTATAGGAAGAAACTGCTCTTTCAAACATGTGATTAGTGGCACGAATATTACCATAGCAATTACCCCAACGGCTATCGTCATTAGGAACTCCCATCACACCGGTCCCCACACCATACGAATATCTGAAACAAGTAGAAAGATCGGATGCCGCATCCATGTGATCGAATATACTTCCATAGGAAGACTGCCATCCCAATAATTGCCCGTAAAGCCCGTTAGCATATTCACGGAAATGCTCCGGAGTTTTGAAATAAATCACATCTGTCTTGGCATCCAGTGGTTCCAAGTCAAGGAACGTATTCACGCATGAAGAAAATCCCAATGCGCAGGTGCAAATTAATATATAGTTCGTTATCTTTTTCATATCTTCTATTCTGTATTTAATTTTCCATAGCTACTATAAAGTGATGTTCAGACCGAACGACCAAGTACGTGCAAACGGGTATCCACTGTTGTTGGAGGCTGCTCCCATTTCCGGGTCGAAACCGTCTCGAATACTGGTAGCTTCCCATAAATCATTACCAGAGAAGTAAACACGCACTTTTTCCAGTTTCACCTTGCGCGTCCATATCTGCGGCAATGTGTAGCCGACTATTAATGTTTTCAAACGGATATAGCGGTTATTCTGCATCATAAAGTCGTTATTCTGATAATTCCAGCGTGCGAGATTCGCATTGGTAGTCAAGCGAGGGAATTCAGCATTCGGATTGCTCTCTGTCCATGTCTTTCCCAAATATGTCGGGTTCTGATTGGCAGTACGTGTTTGAAAAGGATAAGCCATCCAGTCATTACGGATAACATACTGCTTGCCGACACCTTGGAACATTGCGTTCACATCAATACCTTTCCATGATCCTCCCAGTGTGAAACCGAAAACAAAATGTGGATTGGAGTCACCGAGATATTGCAAATCGCTATTTTCATTCCCTGCACCGGAAATCTTATAATCACCATTCAAATCCAAACGTTTGGTATCACCTGGACGCAACCGGCTTGCACTTCCTGCTCCTACACCAGTCAAATCTTCTTTACCCTCTCCATAGAGTGCATAATAGCGGTCTACTTCTGCCTGATCTTTAAAGTAACCATCTGTGCGATAAAGGAAGTACGAATTCAATGGATACCCATTCACAGCTGCATTCCAACCAGCCCCATAAGAATCTGCTCCTTCCATCTCTTTCAACAGACTCTTTGTATCACCAATATTAAAGTTGGCATAGTAAGAAAAGTCTTTAATCTGATCGCGCCATCCAATAGTGAATTCCCAACCTTTTACATTCAAATGACCACTATTCGTTTTAGGAGATTTACCTCCTAATACGCCCGGATAGGTGACATTCACCAACATACCGGTATTATCTTTTATAAAATAATCGAATGTAGCTTTCAAACGATTATCGAAAAAGTTAAGATCGATACCGAAGTTTTTTTGTGAAACTTTCTCCCAAGTACGGTCATAAGAAATTAAACCGCCAAAACCTGAAGATACCTGGTTGGCAGGTATAGTTCCAAAACCGGCCGTCCCAAGAGAAACAGTAGATACATAATCGTAATCGCCCAGCCCAACATCATTACCTGAGCTACCATAACTTAAACGCAGCTTACCAAAAGAAAGAACTGGCTTTAGAAATTCTACAAATTGTTCTTCCGAGAACGCCCAGCCCAAAGAAACGGAACCGAAGCTCTTAAAACGATAACCGGGAGCAAACTTGGAATTTCCGTCACGACGCCCCATCAATTCAACCATATATTTTTCCGCATAGTTATAATTCAAACGGGCAATATATGAATAGGTACCATTATGAGTCTTTCCTCCACCGTTACCCTGTGTACCCGTAGCCAAATTCAAATCGTAAATTCCGGCATCCTCAAACTTCTCACGGGCGGTAACAACTTTCTTAGTCACCCATTTCTCGGCATTGATGCCGAACATAGCATCTATATTATGTACTTCGGCAAATGTACGCTTATATTTCAATAACCCTGAATAGTACTGATACCGGGCATTATTTGCCTGTACCAAATATCCCGGCTGATGGGAATCTTTAAAATTCAGCACATCTTGCGGAGTACTAAGGGTTTGTGTTGTTTCATATACTAACTTCGCCGTCTGCTCGCCGAACCAATTGTAACACTGTACCGGAAGCGAATAGCGTTCTCTGCGATATTCCTCATTTTGAAATGAAGCAGTACCCTCGAAAGTGATTCCTTTCCAAATATCCACCAATGCTTTAAAATCGACACGAGTAGTCAACTTCTCTCTCTCGTCACGTCCACCATCCGTTGTAGCTGCTGCCGCATTGCGATCACCTACATTACCGAAGTTAGCGTACCATTGTCCATAGGGATTTTTTGCCGGGAAAAACGGAGCATCGTTTCCGTAAAGTGTACGGTCGATACCATGTGTGGGTGTTTCGGTATTTGTTTTAATCATACTGGCTAAAGTCTCCAGTTTGAACCAATCAGTCAATTTGATGCCGTAGTTTAAGCGCAAGTTCAACTGTTTCTGTCCGTCATAGGCTGTAGCCAGATTAGCCTGGTTATCAGCATAAGCTAATGAAATGCGGTAATCGGATTTATCCGTAGAACCTGCTACACTCAAGTTATGCTGGTAAGAATAACGGCGGGCAAACAATTCATCCAGGCGATTGGCATTACCAACGAACATCGTACCCCAATCGGCTACAGTCGACTCATAAATACCTTCAATGCCTTGAGCCATCTTCTTCAGGTTTTCTTCTCCCCAGCCCCACCAGTCATGTTCCGGCATTTCTTTATTGGCTTCCAGCCACATGGAAGCATATTCCTGCATACTGGGAGAGAAAGCCATAATACCATTGGTAGTGAAACGCATATTGAAGCCATAATCAACCGTTGTCTTGCCTTTACCTTTTTTGGTAGTAACCAAGATAACGCCATTAGCTGCTTTCGCCCCATAAATGGAAGCTGAACCGTCTTTCAATACACTAATATTCTCAATATCATCCGAGTTTAGATTTTGGAATGACTCTGAATTCAATACGGGTACTCCATCCACAATAATCAACGGACTACCGCCATTGACAGATGTCAGACCACGAATCTGGAAATTTAAACCTTCATTACCCGGACGTGAGGAAGAACGAGTGACTACCAAACCCGGAGTGGCTCCTTGCAGAGCAGCACCGACATTGGTAATGGCACGACTTTCCAATACCTGGCTACCAATTTGTTCTACCGCCCCTGTCAACGTCGCTTTTTTCTGCGTGCCATAACCCACTACAACAACCTCGTCCAGTGCATTATTATCTTCCTTTAATACCACTTTAAAATCAGAGCGGCCATGAAGGTTAATAATCTGATCTACATATCCGATATAGCTAACTTTTATCTGTTTGGCATCAGCAGGAATATTCAGCGTAAACCGACCGTCAATATCGGTAATTACTCCTGCATTGCTTCCTATGACCACTACATTACAACCAATCAGTGGTTCACCATTCGCATCTGTCACAAGTCCTTTGATGATGCGGCCCGTCTGGACTACCATCAAACTCTCTTCTACAGAATCATTTGCATAGAGCAATACACCGGGCGAACCACCCAGCAGCATGGCGAAAGCCAATGCGACTCCTTTTGAACATAAGAATTTGGATTTAATTTCCATAATACTATTAAATAAATTGTTAAAGTTAATATGTGTTTTTCCGAATCTGGTATTTAACCGACTTTGGAGAATTCATTTTTCAAATAAGTACGAACCGTTTTACGAGCCAGTAATAATTGACATTCTACTGTACGGGGAGATAAGGACAGCTTTCCTGCAATGGCAGGACAAGAGAGTTCATGATTGAAACTAAGTTCATAAATCTGACGGCGTTTAACAGGAAGAGCTTCCATAACCTGGTCATGCATCTTCTTTAGTTCACGAAAATGAATGGTATCTTCTGTGGTATTCCGACTGGTGTCTTCCATCCTATTATATATGTAGGCGACGAAATCTTCCTGTTTATAATAACGACGGATTTTATCGGTTACTATATTGCGAGCGATGGTAAAAAGCAAAGACCAGACTGTATCTTTGTTCACGAATGCCCTGTGTTCCCATAAGCGGACAAAGACATCCTGTGCCAAATCTTCCGCTTCATGCGGATGGCAAATGCGGATAGCGATATAGTTCTTGATATACTCCTTATATTTAAGATAGCATTCAGAGAAGAAGTCGTCAAATGTAGCTTGCTGTTTATTCATGGCATTAAATTTATCCGTTTAACGATGATACAAAAGTAGGAACAAGTTTCAAATTCAAATACCACAAAAGTAACAGATAACAAAACTATCGTAACAAGCGTGTATTTTTGCAAAAACTTCCCATTTCATCGGGATAAATCTAACCGTTACACCAATAAAAAAGGGGATGTCGTTACATTTGACGACTCCCCTGTTCTTATATTTGCATGGATGAAAGCTTTCATCCGGAAGGATTCATTATTTATTTTCCTGTGATGCCTGGAAATCCGGTATACGTTTTACGTTCGCACCTTTCATTACACCTCTTTTGATCGCTTCATTCGTATCGGTGATTTCTTTCTTCACACGTTTATAGTATTCTTTTGTCAGTCCTTTCTCTACTGCTTCCGATTCTGTTACTGCCCAAAGATACTGATAATCCATCAACATCAAATCCGGTGCCACTATTTTAAAGAAAACACTATCATTTGCAAATTTTTCACGTAAGTCTCCCAAATAGATGGTATCTGCAGGATTTACCTCCTTAACATTTGCATTATTTTTTGAACTGCTACCTCCGCAAGAGGATAACATCAAACCTCCTACCAACAAAATTAAAACTAATACTTTCATATCAATATATATTATAAAATAAAACTTCTTCTGCCCCAATGTGAACAAGATCTTACAATTATCTCACTTATTCAGCGCAAATGTAATAATTAAACTACAAACACAAGCACAATGTCATTCTTTTCTTCCCGATTCCTCGGCATATTGCTTGGGAAGCATACCGAACATTTCTCTAAAACACTTCGAGAAATAGCTGGGTGAACTGAATCCTACCCGGTTCGCTATTTCAACAATCGGCAACTGACTTCCTTGTA
This sequence comes from Bacteroides ovatus, assembly GCF_001314995.1. Classification (NCBI taxonomy): domain Bacteria; kingdom Pseudomonadati; phylum Bacteroidota; class Bacteroidia; order Bacteroidales; family Bacteroidaceae; genus Bacteroides; species Bacteroides ovatus. The sequence goes on along the minus strand of NZ_CP012938.1, from coordinate 6,462,065 downwards.
ATAATTGTGCCGCCCGTTTCAAACGGATGCTGCGAATAAAGTCTGTCGGTGTATGTCCGGTGATGGATTGTAGCTTACGGTAAAGGCTCATACGCACCATACCCAAATCGCCACTCAATTCTTCTACGCCATATTCCGGATTGTCCATGTTCTTTTCTATGTATTCCAGACACTTCTGTATGAGCTGTTCGTCTACTGAAGTAATGGTGATAGCACTCGGATTTACTTCTATGTTTTTACGGAATTCCTGTTTTCTCTTTTCCTGCTGCTCTATCAGCTTTTCAATGCGTACCATCAGCATATCAAAGTTGAAAGGTTTCGACATATAAGAGTCTGCTCCTACTTCATAGCTGTTAATCTTGATATCATCGGCAGTACGGGCTGTCAATAATATCACAGGTATATGGGAAGTCTGCACGTTCGTCTTGATCCGACGGCAAAGTTCGATACCGTCTACTTTCGGCATCATAATATCGCTGATAATCAGGTTCGGATTTTCCTCTATCGCTTTTCGCTCTCCTTCCTCGCCGTCTGCCGCTTCAATGATTTGATAAAAATCTTCTAACTGTTCTTTCAGGAAAGTACGGAATTCCTGATTGTCCTCCACTAACAACAGTTTCTTCAGGTTATCATCGACTGTAGATGTAGTGGTTTCTTTCTCTTTAATGTCTGGTGTTTCCGTTCCGATGATTTCTTCCGGCAGTTCGTTCGGTTCCGGTTTCAGGTCCATCGGCAACCAAACGGTGAATACTGATCCACGATCTATCTGACTGTCCACTTTAATACGGCCACCATGTATATTTACATATTCCCTTACCAAATGAAGTCCGATGCCACTGCCTATTTTTTCGTCCCCTTCATTTCCTACCTGATAGAAACGGTCAAAGATATAAGGAAGGTCTGATTCGGATATTCCGATTCCAGTATCAGATACGGATATTCTCACGTAGTTTCTTTCTTCTATCTCTTCTGTCGCGAGCTGTAAGTTCACTGTGCCTCCCTGCGGTGTATATTTGAAGGCGTTGGACAAGAGATTATTCATAATCTTATGTACCTTATCCCGGTCGAAGAACATATAAAGCGCTCTATGTTCAGATTGGTTCACAAAGTTAAGGTGCTTCTCTACTGCCATTGGCATGAAGTTGTTATAGGCAGAAACAATAAATTCCTCCATATCGCCGTTCATCAGATGCAACCTCTCTCCTTTCATTTCCAGTTTGCGGAAATCGAGTAGCTGATTCACCAATGACAATAGGTTTTGAGCATTCTTATAGATGGTATTCAGTTGCTTTTTCATCGCATCGTCTGTCAATCGACGTATCACCATGTCTAATGGCGTGATAATCAATGTCAGCGGAGTGCGGAGTTCATGGCTTATATTTGTGAAGAAGCGGAATTTCATCTGATCCAGTTCTTCTTTCTGCTTCAACGCTTCCTCTTCTTGCATACGAATCATCTTCTGCCGGTTGCGGCGGTTTATTACGTAGATCAGCCCGAAGATTAAGAGAATAACTAAAATTGCATAGAAAATACGAGCGGCCAGTGTATCCCAGAATGGGGGATGAATTACAATTTTGAATGCAGACTCCGGTCCCCATATCCGGTCGTTTCCGGCAGCGGACACACGGAAGATGTATTCGCCCGAAGGGAGATTATTATAGACCACACGTCCTTGTCCATTCTCAAAAAGGGTTTCCGTCCATTCTTTGTCAAATCCTTCCAGTTGGTAACGGAAAGAGGTTTGAGAAGGATTAGGGAAGTTCAGACCAGAAAACTCAAGTGTGATATAGTTCTCATCATATTTTAATTGTACTTCGTCCGAATAACTTAATGCTTTATCAAATAAGACACGTCCGTTATATGCTTCGCCCGAAACAACCGGAACATTAAACAAGCGGAATGAGGTAAACAGAGGACGATTGAGGCACTGATTATCTATCATGTTTTCTGGTGAGAAAGCAATAAAGCCGTTCATCAGCCCCAGGAAAAGCTGATTGTCCCTGGTCATTAACGAAGGGAAACTATATAAATCATCCTGACGGATTTCATCTTCCGACAGACAGCTGATTACATGAAAGCTGTATTTATCTGCTCTTCTGTCTACTTTTATCTTATAAATAGAAGTGACTGTCGAAATCCATATATCATGGTTCTTATCTTCCACTACGTTCAGGATAGCTTTAGACAGACCTTCTTCTTTCCCTAATGTGTAGCTTTGCCCATTGTAAGTCAAAACGCTCAAGCCATATTGTGTAGCAAACCATAAAGTTCCCTCATGGTCTTTGAGTATCTGATTATACTTGATACTTCCCTGATTGAAAATAGAATTAGCCTGGCCGTCTTCCTCCGGTATCCATATTTTATTCGTTGCAGGATCGTAAATGTAGAGTCCGTTATCACTGCCTACGACCAACCGGGATTGATTATCTATGGCCAATGCATTCGCTACTTTATATTTTTTGAGTTCGGGAAACTGTTCGGACAATAAGTTTATTTGCCCGTTTTCAGGATTGAATAATCCTACACCACCATATATACTTACCCACAATCGACCGGAAGAATCTTCGACCATGACACGGATATTACTGAAATCCAATTCATTCTGATAATCCGTATCGGGATAATCGTAAGATTGTACCTTTCCATGATCTATGCAGTAGAGCCCATCGTGGTATGTTCCGACCCAAACACGCTTCTTGCTGTCCTCATAAAGTACACGGCAATTCTTCTGACTGAATTCATGATAGAATCTGTTCATGCTTTTAGTCTCCGGTTCATAGCGATAGACACCCTGCGTAGTACCCATCAGAATTTCTCCTTTAGATGTTTCGAGCATACAGCGGATTTCCTCTCCTTTCCAGTCGCCATTTATCATCTTCTTATTGTACAGCACTATTTTATTCATGCTGGGATGATAATAACACATTCCCTGATTATAAAGTCCTATCCAAACGGAATTATTTTCCCGGTCGCAATAGATGCTTTGAATACCGTTTCGTACTGTATTACCTGATAATAAAGGAATATCCAGTGTCCGGGTTACAGAGAAATTGTGCATATCAATGACATAGAATCCATCGATAACGGTTCCTACCCATGCATTTCCACCTTTATCCACATCCATAGAAGTAAACCATGAATAGTGTCCGAGTTGGATACCTGAAATTTGGTTCCATTTTTTATTATAGACATCATAATAGCCTACTCCACGATCCCACATCAACCAAAAGTCACCATTATCGAGTATCTTCAAAACCACACGGTCATCCGGTTTCAGTTGGTCTTTCAGGAAATCAAGTTGATGCACGAAACGTTTCTTTTCTAAATCGTAGCAACGGATAGCCCCTTTCTGATGAACCATCCAACTGTATTTTCCATGACTTTCTACTCCGAGTAATCCTCCATAGTATTCCATAAACTCATCATTCCTACAAACCTGTTCGATTGATTTTGTCTCTGCATCGTACATATAGACAGAGGAACCCGGCGTCAGAAACCAACAATGTTTCTCTGAATCAATAATCAGGTCCGCCACTTTATCCTTTAAGCCGAATTGTTGAAATAAAGAATCTACGTTATAGATGTACTGTTCGGTAGTCAAATCGAAGACGCGTAGGCTCTTGCGTTCTTTCATCCACAAACGTTTGTCGGCATCAATATATTGTTCGGGAATAATATGGTTATATGCTATCGAATATTCGCCATGAATATTGAAAGGGAAATTTGAATAGTTCGCACCATCATACAGGCTTAATAACACAGTACTTCGCACACCGATACGTCCGTCGGGAATGGGGAAAACGCTTTTTACATAGTTATCCGGTAATCCTTCGACAACTCCAATCTGGCGGAATACATAAGGGGATTCTTGCGAGCTAATATAACCCGGATACAATAATCCCATTAGTATGATTAACAAACATATTCGAATTTTCATGGCCATCTTTTTTTGTAGTACTATTATTAAGTACGAACGAAGAATCAAATCCCCTTATCCTACTTTACTATTATTTTCTGAATTTCGAGTTTATCTCCGGCTTGCTCTATCTGTAAACGAAGTACACAAGCTCCTGCGGGAAGAGTGAGTTTTCCTATTTCTCTTTCCGTCCATTGTATAGAACTGGGTAATTGCATGGGTTCTGTCTTTACTTCTGAATCAGAAGCTACGGACAATAAAGAATTTCCTTTTGATTGATAAACAAGATAAACGGTATAATCTCCATCGGTAGGAATACTTACAGTATAATTCATCCATTCTCCATCTTCTATTTGGGTAACGACGTAATTATCTTCTTCTTTTCGTAGCTCTACTGCTCCGTCAGGTCTGTATTCGTTGCCACGTTTCTTTCCTACATTGTGATAGGTATGCCCTTCGGGATCTTCCGCAAGACAATAATAATCGTAATCGGCAGCCGATATTTCACAAGGTAGCAAATGAATTCCTGATACACGCTTTCCCGTAGAGAAAGAAACGGGATCGCCTGCCATCCAGGGAGTCAATCGCTTGGTCAATGTTCCCCAGCCAGTCCATTCATAAAACCAGTTGGGTGCTATCCCCCAGTTTTCGCAACCGTGATGTTCTATCATATAATCACGGTAACGTTTCAACCAGGTATAGTTGTTCTCCGGCAATCCAGCACGTACTGCATAATGCGCCAATGCCATTTCACGAGTTCCGCCACTACCTGCTACGTCTCCACGTCCGTGAGGAGATACGGCTACGGATTCCCAACGTCCACTACGGCTTTTTATCTGGAGAAATTTTCCGTTCTCAAAGGTAACTTCATTTGAATTCTTACTATAACTTGTCGGTTCCCAAGGCTCTTTTTGCTCTTCATAGGTCTGGACTTTAGAGAGGTTATAACGATAGTTCCATTCCAAACCAAGAAGCAAACGGTTATTGAGACAATTATACAAAGAATCTCCCTGATTCCATGCCATTTCTGCGATAGCTACATAATTGTGGATACCTGCCAATACATGTCCCTGGTCGCGACTCGACTCCTGACATTGACCGTTTGGATAGATATAATACTGTAGCTGTTCATCGTATCCATAATCTGAAATCTTGTTTTCTCTTCCTTCCAATTTATAATCAAGCATGGTTGGTGATTTCTTAATCGGTTCTTTGCTAGTGACCGTCGGTCCTGAAGGATAAGGTAAATCATCCGGTCGATGCTTCATTCCCAATAAATAACGGTAAGCACGGTCATACATTACTTCGTTATCTAAGTAAATCCCCATTGCCATCATTCCACGAGCAGCGAAAAGTCCTTGATTACCAAACCTTGCGGCATCGAAATTAAAAATATTCCAATAGAATGTAACTCCGTTCTTTGAATCATCCCAGTAATTTGCATATTTGGAAGAGAAATCTTCCGTATTGCTATATCCAGGATAGACCAACATATTTTTAAAACGTTGCTGGTCTTCTACTTTCCAACCGGAATAATCACGCATTAATTCGGCGGCATCAATTAAAAGGTAAATCTTTCCGTTATCTAATGGTCCTGTTCCACGACTACTTGTATTGGTATAATAAGAATTAGCATTCAGATATTCGACCGCTTTACGGGCATAAGCCTCATCGCCCGTCAGATGCCAAAGCAATGCTAAGTCATGTGCCCGCCTGCCATCTACTCCGATAGTAGCATTAAAACGTCCTTCTCTGATTTGTTTTCCCCGATTGATAACTTGCGTATTGAGTGAAGAATAGGGAGATTCCTTTAATTTCAGGAAAGTAGAATAATAAGGCTCGTGTTTCGCCTTGACCATAGCTTTCATCCGGTCTAAATCACCTTGGGTATAGGTGATTCCGGGATGGATAAAGTTACGTCGTTGCGCTTGCACTCCATTTTGAATATTCCCAATCCATACAATCCCAATAATCCATATAATTTTGTTAATCATAGTGCGATTCGTTTTTTATACAAGTGATAAGCAAAGATAGTATTTAGTAATAGAAAGGAGTTCAAAGTGAATGAAACATTTACTTTGATTAGCATAAACCCAGAAATAAAACTCTTGTATTTATACTCATGGTTCTCTTCCAGACTCCTTAATTCTGATCCCAATGCAGCTTTGCTCTCATCTATTAATAGATAAGTTATTATCTTCCTATTGCAAAGTTCTTTCCTTCTAATACAAAAGTTACTTTTATCTAATAGAAATCTATAATTGCAAGCTTTGATTATAAAAACGCAAGTTTCATTTATATAATTGCAAGTTCTAATTATACAAATGAAACTTGCATTTATAGTTTATGTTTAACCTAAAGAAAGTTTGGTCTTAGAAGAAAAAAAGTTTGCACCTAATACAAAGAGATTTTCCCATTCATACTTCATGTACCAGATTATGCTATTTGACTGTGATATTCTTTATGTATTCATTCGTGATAAAATCATCTATATTTTTCATCTTCATACCGTTGATAATCACATTATCGAAGATGATATTCTTGACGGAACGTTCTTTATCAAACCCTTTCAATAGAGATGGATTCTCCCCTACTCCATTATAAATGATATTCCGAAAAATAATATCTTCAATTCCCCGGCCGGGTTGCTTATCATACTTTGAATTAAAACGAACATTAATATGAAACAATCTTCCCTCCTGGATATTCTCTACACGGATATCCTCAAATAATACTTTGCGTACCAAGTTTTTATCACCGCAATCCACTGCCATACAGCCCTGATAAAGAAGATCATCTTCATCATGTTCCAGAATATCGACATTACGGACAGTTATATTCTCAAGAATCTCTCCAACCTTATCGTCCGGGTTACCGTGTCCTCCAATGTTGATCGGATGAGCAATATCCGCCCAAAGGATTGAATTCTGTAAAGTCACGTTACGACTTCCTCCGTAATAGTTCCAGCGATGGGCATAGATGGCAATACAATCATCACTGTTCCGCATAAAAACATTGTCTATTAATACGTCACTGCAACACATCAGATCTATGCCATCACTCCATCCTTTACAACTAAAAGACTTTAAATTACTGATGGTCAACCCTGTAGACTCACCACCAAATACTGTATAGTGATCTGGATTTATAACTGTAATACCGTCAATCCATATATTTTTAGAATGAGTAACTTCTATTCCACGGATCGGATGGTCGAGAATACCACGCCCGACAATGCGTACATTTTCAGCTTTGTCAATCAATAATTTAGCTTTTACAACAGCTCCGGGAGCTAAATAAACAGTAGTATTGGAAGGAATCTGTATCTGTGTATTCGGCAAATCTTTCGGACGATGGACACCCGGTCCGAAATACATTACTTTGTCACTGCTTTCAGTATAAGTTTCTGTTTCCAAAGGATTAGCAAACAAATGAAGATTATGCAAACGATCACCGTTAAACTCAATCGACAGGCATTGAGGTCTAGTGAGTGTAAAAAAGATAGCATTGTGGTTTACCGTATGTTGTATACCTATTGCTAACGGACGGATTTTCACATCCTGAATGGTGCCATTGTTCTTTTTCACCATCACTTCTACGGGACTGCCTATATCAAACTGTACCATTGAAGCAGATTGTACCCGATCCATATCTACTTGGACTTCATATTCGAATACATCTTTCCATTCACCACCTGCTTCACGTACTTTGACTGTATAATCATCATTATGTGGCATACCAGTGTTCAATCCTTCCGGATAGGTTACTAATTGGGCATTCCCGAATGTCGAAAATGCAATAGCTATTGCTAACAAACATTTTCTTTTACCTGATAAAACTCCTACTATATTCATATCACTAAACTATGTTATATTTTAATTATTCTGTTTATTGAAGTTCTTTCTAAAACTATACTTTCTATTCCACCCAGGTTGGCAAACTGGTAACAGAAACTATAGAAAAAATAACCAATGCAAAAAATCTCCTTTATTGTCTATTACGAACAATAAAGGAGATTTACCTAGAACATTCCAGTTTTTTCTGTCTTCTTATTTTTTACTTTTTACATACGGTTCTGCATATTGAGTCGGCAGTGCTCTCGATATGTCTTTGAAACATTTAGTAAAACTAGTATACAATACACCTTCCTATTCTTTATTATAGCTTTATTCGAACGGAACTGCCAAGTACTAGAATATGAATTGAAAACGTCCCTGTACTACACTAAAGTTTGTGCTTTCGATCTCTTTGATATGCGAGCCGGGGATGAAGTAGCTATAATTCAATTTGACAGCAATGTGTTTATTGATATAGTAATTCAATCCGAAGGAGAGGTCTTTCTGTGTTCCGCCTTTTATTCCGGCATCATTCAGAGAGAGATAATTGAAACGGGCACATAGTTCGAGTGCTTTTCCTTCCGGTCTTCCGGGACAGGCTACTTCTTCGTCATATAGATAATTCTGTCCTAACAATAGCCAGGAACATTGCAGATAAGCTCCTTGTGCCGTATAGTTCTCAAAACCCTTTTCCCGTTTTACATGGGCGCGGATGTATTCACCCTGAAGAAAGAATTTATGATAGTAAATTAGCAGTTCGGTTCCTATTTTAAATTGGGATGCTGCATGATCTACATCTGCTTGTATTAATGTACGATTATCAATCGTGCTCACGCCCGGAGATTTATAAGTAAACGTATTCCTGTTCTCATCTTCGGGAAGCGTGCCGTCCGGTGTACGATGGATAGCTGCTAATCCTATATGTATCAGTTTCGCTTGCTCATAAAGTGGACGGTAAACCAAACGTCCGTCAATGGCATATCCTTGCGATGCGTTTTTCAGGTTGCTCAAATCATTATCGGTAAAGAATCCGCCACACAGATAGTAATATTGGGTACGATAGGAATAGGCTACTCCCATACGTCGGCTATTTGTCAATGCCAGCACAGCTCCCGGAGATTGGTTGAAGCGAAGATCAAATGTACTACAAATCATATCGAGACTGAATGGCTCATAGAATTGTCCTATCTGAATGGAACTATTCTTATAGGAATAGGTGGCAAAAGCATCTTTGATGGCTACTTTGTTTCCGGCATATCCCATTTCCAGTTTCATTCCCCAGTTCTGATAGGTAGCTTTTACACCGATGCGAAGGTCATTAAATTCCGTGCCGTTGCCAAAGTTATTCGGATTCTTCAGATACACTCCTCCATCCATTAATAGACGCCCAGTGATTTTATATTGTATGCCATCGGGCAGATTCTGTGCCGTTATCCGGGAAGTCGTTAGTATTAGAGATAGAAGGAAGGAGAATTTCAAATATAGTCCTATTATTTTCATCGTCCACCTTTTATCAAATTTGTGAAAAAGTAGTTGGCTCCATACCTTCTCCCGTAAATTTTATCCCGTTGCTCATTTCGGCTTCTTTCGCTTTCTTCAGTTGTTTCTCTTTTTTATAGCGCTGTATCAGGTAAATCATGGAGCAGGTGAAAGCAACCGTACAGATCAGTCCTACGTAACCGGATAATATATTATAAAATTCCAACCAGTTTATGTCTGCATGGGCAAATTCTTTGAACATCAAGACAAGTACAGTTCCCGTATATCCGATAAAATCAATGGTCACAATGAAGAAACCGACATTTCCTTTTATCTTGAAACAAGCGATGAAGCGGTCGAAAAAAATGCTTTGAAAACAGAGGTAGGCAATATACAGACAGAGACTTTGGACAAACAGCCAGGTGATTGCATCCAATTGCAGAGAATCATAATTGAAAGATATAAAACTCATGGTGGCTGTCCCAAGTACGACCAATCCCAGCAGGGCAACCAAAACTTTTATGTTACTTTTCACAAAGACCATCGCTCCGAATAACGCCAGAATTATTAATGTAACGACTGTATCTACCTGCGCAAACATCCATGAGGACTGTCCGTTCATATCAATAATCTTCACCAGGAAATCTTCCTTAATATCTCTAAGCACTACCAACATTAGGTTAGCTACAAACAATAATACAAGAAATGGCATAAAGTCGATGAACAGTTCTTTCCGTTGCTTGCCATTCAGAGTTACACGACTACTTTTTTGTTCTATATCTTGTGCCGTAGGTTGTGGCAAACGGGTTAAGCTATATCCCCAAAGAGCCAATAAAGGAAGTGCAAAAGCACCGATAAGTGCCGGCATCCAAAATTCGCTGACGTTCAATGTATTCATAACGAACAATCCGATGGATTTTGCCGTTCCCGAACTGATAACAATACTGATTCCTAAAAGACTGGCCAAAATATCCGTAGTGCGGCGACCTTCGATAAAACTGAAAATAACTCCCCACATACAGCCCAATGACAATCCATTGAAGAACATGGCAAACATATTATAAGGAGTGGGAAGTGCTCCGAACGCAACCAATGACAATTCCGCTACGGCAATGGAAACGAGTATAAACTTCAGGCGATTCTCTCTCTTCAATTCGGAAATCAACTTGATACCTATAAACTTGGCTATCAGATAACCTGCTATCTGAATGATAGTAACCAGTACTTTATAATCAAAGCCGAATGCTTCTATCCCGTCAAAAGTAGCAGCTGTGAAAGGTTTGCGCAATGTATAAACCAGTGAGTAAGAAAGAAGGGCTGCTCCACCTGCCCATAGAATAAAGAGGAAATCGGCTAATCTTCTGTTTGAACTTAGTTTCGATATTGCTTCAGTAATCGTTTTCATACGTTTTCGTTTTAATTTCTGGAGCAAAAGTAGAGGAGAATAGCAAGGGAGAAAATGAATTCTAAAGATTCATTTTATTCATTATCAGGTAGAAATGGAAGTAATATTAATGTAACGTTTATGTAACCGTAATTTCTTGGAAATGGAATACAAAAAGGGTTGCACAATCACTAATCCGGTATTGCGCAACCCTTTTTATTCGATTTCTTATTTTTCTTCTTATTGGAAAGTAGGCATCTTGAATCTGTACAATAATCCACCTACCATGGAAGCTACGCGGTCAGGTCTTCCCTGTTCGGAGCCATCGTATGTATCGGTACGGATACCGACTTTAGGTTCGGCATACAGATACAAAGAAGAAGCCACTTTCAGCTTTACCTGCACACCAGCATCCAGTCCCGGCACTGCTCGGAACTTACCGTAACGGCGTACCAGTCCGGCAGTAACTCCCACAAAAGGAACAACATCTATCACATGATCGGGGCTGTATCCTTTTGCCAATGTGGCCAGACTCATCATATAATCCATACCCAAACCGGCATAATGAAGATTCATCTTCGACGACGTTTTGGCCTTGTACATAATTGTTCCATTTACCCGCCATGCAGATAACGGAGTGTACCATTTACCTATGCTTCCTTTTGCTTCTACACCTGCATTCTTCACCAAATCTTTGTTGGCTACGAGCAAGCTACCCAATCCAAGTGCACCGGAGATGAAGTAACGCTTGTCATCCTGACCAAACACGCTACGATTGGCTGCTTTTGAATAAGGAACAAAGCGATAGTGGAAACCTGCATTGACTCCTACCATTACGTCTTTCTGCATAAACCCCAGATTACCTTCAATGAATTTATCTCCATACAAGCGAATCTGCGGTTCAATGTACAAACCGAGAAAATCATTCACATGCCATAATCCCTGTATGCCTGCATTAATACCCGGTTGGAACTTATGGTCTGATTTGGAAGTATAAGCAAGGTTGACACCTACCGAACCTATTAAATCAAAGATACGATCGGGATTATATCCACTCATGGTAGACGTTATGTTCCACAAGTAATCAAGACCGCCACTGACGCTGACATGTCTAAGTTTGCCCGCTTTAACACTTCCCGGAACTACATAGTTCGTAAAGAATCCACCCGTACCCACCAGGCGCAAACCGGAATAAGGGCTCAACCACTTACCGATAGAGACAGAAGCCTGCGGACCTAAAGATCCAAGGTTTTCAAGATTCGTCTTATTCAGGAACATCTGCACACCGATTCCCGAAGTCATAAACAGATTGTCTGCGATGTGATTGCTTGAGAATCCGTTCTTCGGACGTGCCGCACGGTCAATCGTATGATAAGTCAAACCAAAATTCAACTCTCCGAGCTGATCCGTATTGCCACCTACTCCGCAACCTCCTGCATATTTCTTATTATACACATTGAAGCGAGGTTCTATAAATAAATCCACAGAACGGTTGATACGGAAACTTCCTTGCACACCGACTCCTATTCCCGGAGCATACTTGGCGGTTTTATCCACTCCTTTCGTACCTGCCAGGTTAACTCCGGCAATACCGATCAGACTAAATATTCTGTCTTCATCATATCCCCAAAGAACATTATTGATATTCAACAGATAGTCCGCATGCAGATCGACATGTTTAAAGTAGCCGCTTGCGCTGCCCGAAGGAGTATCCGAAAGTCCAACTGTTCCGGACAAACGCAGACCGGAAGAAGGACTGAACCATTTACCGATTCCGGCAGAGAACTGGGGACCTAATCCTTTAATCGTATTCTTGATTCCCGGAACTTTCAGTGTACTGATACCACCGGATAAAGAGATAAACATATGATTCAGGAAGGAACTTTTATCGAAATCATCGAAATGAATCTTAGTTCCCATCGGAGCAGCAGGCATATAGGTCAGACCTACCAGAACCGAACCAGCCATTTTATAGTTTCTCCAACTTTCCGTATACGCAAAACCGTCATTATACCATCCGATCCGCGGTTCTACAAACAAATCCAATGTAGAAGAAAGACGTACATTTCCCTGTAAACCGAGATGAGCGCCGTAATAAAGCTGACCGCCGCCTTTCAAATCCGGATACTTTTCGGAACGATCGCTATTGTCGCCCACCTTAGAATAACCGGCTTCTATACCTGCAATCCCTACTAACTCAAAACAACGGTTTGCATTGTATCCGTATGCCAGGGAGGACATATTCAACAGATAGTCCAGGCTGCCGCCACCCTTTTTTATTTTAGAATCGTAGATACTCGACGGCAGATAACCTAAATTCACCCCTATCCGAAGTCCATGGACCGGAGTAATCCACTTTCCCATAAAGAGATGGGCGGTCATTCCCATTCCATCCTGACTATCTCCACTTGTTAACAAGCTGTATGGCCCTATTCCGGCAGAGAAAAAGAGATGTTCATTGAATTTATTGCTCTCGAACTTTTCATTTGCAGGCCGTTTCTGTAACATATATTGCAATGCACCATAATCCTGTGCCTGTAAGGTAACAGCAAGCATCAGGAAGATTGCCACTGCTACATATTTATTGTTGATTCTGAAGATATTCATCGTTTACTCTTGTTGTATATATCATTATTTAATTTTCTGCTCTTCCGGCAGCAAGTCAATAATATCACCGTCCACCTTCGCTACTTCCAATAAGGAAGGATCAAGTTCAAGGGCCTTCTCAATGCTCATAATCGCATCACCTATTTTCTCCAGGCGGTTGGCGGCAATCGCTTTTATATAATATTCGCGGGCGGTCTCTACATCTATGGTAGAAATCTTATCCCATGCTTCCTGATTCTTCTTCATTGCCAGCAGCATCACCACCTCATTGAAAGGACTGGTAGCCGCCACCTTTTCGAAAGCATCATTATAATAACCGGCCAATGCCTGAACGATGGCCTGCAAATCTTCAGAAACCGCTTCTTCGGGAACCAATGTCAAGACTGAATCCGCTTTTGTATATTTCCCTTCGTGCAGCAAGGCAATAGCCTGATTGGACAATAACTCCGCCGGTGCCGATTTACTGACAAACGGTTCGAGAATACGTGAATCCGGAGTATCTTTCTGTATCGTTGCCACTGCCAGTTCATTGGCTGCATACGTAAAGTTATCATAAAGTTCAAGAGCTTCCCTGCAATACTTTTCCCTTTCGTCGGGAGTTTTTGCTGTCGTAATCATACGGTAATATTCGAAACGGGTCAGTTGCTTCGGATTCTTTCTGTAAAGTTCTCTAATCTCGTCGTCCGTCAAAGAACGGAAGATTGAATAACCATACGTATATTGCACCTTTCTCAATTTAGGCAGATAAGTAGCCGCAAGTTCTTTGTAGAAAGGTTTCGATTTCAAGACCCCATTCAACCGGTAAGGAGTAGCTGCATATTGTTTGATTAAGTCCTCTACTTCTTTAGCCAGTTCCGGCTTGGAGTTTTTTTTCAGCAATTCAGCTACCTCCTTCCAGGAGGCAACCGATGCATCCGATTTCACCTCCAACAGTTTACGTGTTTCCGGGTCCAGTTGTGCCAGTATACGTTCCAGGGCTTTATCCGTACGCAATTTTGCCAGACGAAGATTCGTCGCGTAAGAACCGTCCGGCGAAGCCACCCCCGTAATATGAAAACTCTTCAAAGAGGCATCCGGGTTCGTCTCAATACCACGCAATTCCTGATTCAATCGGTTCAGTTCCACCTGATTTTGTGGATTCTTATCATCCAGGTCGGCTTTACCTACCAGGAAGGTTAAGTTTACCTCACCTTTCGTATCCCGCAACTGCATCACGGGTTTCGGAAGGTATTTCTCGTCCGTCAGGCTGAAAGCGGAGAATTTATACTCCAAGAAACGAAGCGGGTTGACCGTTCCGCGTGCAATGGAGAAAGAGTCACGATAAATGATATTCCGGTAATTTTCCATCGCCAGATGCACATCTGCACGGTAGTCATGTTGCAGATATTCTATATAGATAGAATCATGGTAAGCAATAATATCCCCCTTGCGTGAAGAAGTAGTTTTCACACGGATGTAATCGTGCAAAGGATCTTTATCCATATCATAATCGTACATTCGATTTTGCGTTGTATTATAAGTATCCCCGTCGAATACAACAGGACGCATCAACAGACGCTTTTTCAGTGTCACATCATAAATGGAAGGCTGCAATACCAAGCGACGATGTGAGTTAAACATCTCCTTAGGCACCGGGACACGAGTTTTCAGATGGAAATAATTACCTTTGATTTCGATGTCCGTAGGTTCCGGAATCACTTTGTCCTTCACTTTGGAAGTAATCGTTACTTCGTCCAGTTCGATGACGGCATCTTTCAATACTACATTCAGAATCTGCTTTCCTGCCACCTTCACTGTTTTGTCTTCATAACCGACACATGTAAACTTCAACGAGCCGTTTTTCTCAACCAAGACACTGTAACGACCATCCTCGTCGGACATTTCTATACGTTCGTCATTGACCGGATTCAACACATTTACATTCGGAACACTTTTCCCCTGCGGGTTTGTGATATGCCCCTGCACGCGGATCCGTTGGGCGGATACATTCATACCGACGAACATCATCGCCACGAGAAGTATACCTGTTAATCTATCACGTTTCAAATTGATTTTCATTCTCTTTTCTGACTAGCTAATGTTCGTTATCGAATAATATAAACAAAGGATACCCCCAGTTTGACAGGTGCAATGGTGGTCTTACTATCGTTGACCGCACCCGGTTTCGGAGTACCCTTATCATACTTAAACTGACGGTAGCGCAACACACCCACTCCGGCAGTTGCTTCGATGTTCCAATGATCGCCCAGCACCCATGCGTATCCATAGGTCAAACCAGCGGCGTATGCATCGCCTTTGTGATGCACATCTTTTACCATCATATCAAAATTATTCACGAAAGCGGTGATTCCAAGAAAATGACTCACCATCGGACGATTTAGCCAGTAACGAACTTCAGGCTGAAAATGCGTGAAAGTCGTTTTAAAGTTGTCTGTACTGATTGGGTTCGCAGCAATCCCCATGTTTAAGGAGACATGACTACCCAATACAAATTCTGCTTCTACATTCGGACTGGCGGTCAGCCAACCCAATGCATTTGTCTTTACAGCCACCCGTTGTGCGTGCACATGTACACCACAACATAATAACAGAAATGATAACGCAGCTATTACCCTGCGACCATTTCTCATCACATATACCATCATTTATTTCCCACTAAATATTTCCCACTAAATATTTACCCACAAAAAAAGGGCTTACTGTCCATTTTATATACTACTTGGACAGAAAGCCACAAAATTAGAAAAAATATAGTATTAAAAACGTTTAAACACGCTTTTTTTGTTTTTTATTGCAACAATTTCCATCTTAGGCCATAATATACCATACTACGGATAAGATATACAATTTTTCTTTATTACCAATGAAACATCAGATACGCAACAATATATGCTCCGACGAAGCATCGGATTTTATCTTCTTATCGCCGATAACAACCGTACAGGGAGCAGAAGAAATAATATACCATTTCCCTTCTTTCTTTTCGAGCAATACATTAGCGGCATTGTCGGTCTGAATCATTACCCCGGGTGCAACCAATTGGGTTCCATTCCCTAAAAACAACGTCCGGTTTCCTGCATATTCATTGCTGATAACAGCATAATCCGCTTTCACTTTCATTCCTTGATAAGTAGCGGTTTGTGCAGCATCAGATAGAGAGAAGATATGATCTATACGTCCGTTTTTGCTTTTCACACAGATTCCGGCAAAATCTTCCAAACCTGCTCCTTCTGCATCAAAATAAGAAACAGACTGAATAGCAGACGGTTCCTTTTTCGTACTCGGTTCATATATCGAGACAAAAGGACGATTCCAAGCTTCTCCATGCTGACGGGCAACAAATGTCAGCGTCGGCTGCTCCTTTATATTATAGGGCATATTCGGTGTACGGCTTAGCCCTTCGGTCATTGGCGCCAAAGCCGTAAAGACTTCACGATCCGGTTCGCCTTTCATCCAAAGATTCATGTATATATCATCGCCGTCCTTATCTTTCATATCTATGGTGAAAGTTGCCTTGACATCCTTATTGGTCGCAGCCACTTTCTTATCATATAAATAGGAATAAGCGTAAAGATGTGCGCCTGCAAAGGCGAGTTCTTCCGTAGGCTGGAGATTCAGGTCGCTGCCATCTGCTGCCGTCAATGTCAAAGTCTGCCCAAGGTTGTGATAGAAGTAATCGTGCATCTTATCGCCTCCTTTCTCTTTCCGGCTGCGGAATACATCGACATAATACCCCGTCTCCGCCCCAGTAGTGACAATACTCATCATACGGGTCTGATCCGCCCTGCTTTCCGGTTCACGAAAATAAAGGTTACTGTAAGTAACGGACGTAAATGCTTTGCCCGGTTCCGCTGATGCCGGGAAACAGGAAAGCAAATCAAAAGAATGGTTACTTTTCATCACCGGATAGCTCGATATTCCATCCACACAAACTGTATTATGACTGGGGAATTGAGAATAATATTCCGCATAATCCAGTCCGCTATACAGGAAAAGCCCGATACCTGCATCCGGACCCAATACGTATCCTTTTCCGTAAAGTTCCATCGAAATGCCGTTAGCGTGCATGTGATTCCCTTCACTGCCATTCAACGAAATCATCAAACTGTTGCGCGGATGCATACCGTTACGCTGTACCAGCCATGACACATTGGGAGCATAAAACAAAGGAGAAACATAATCTTCTATCTTTCCCGGCTGCACTTTGGGATTTAGCGTCAGCGGTTTATCTTCAAAGAAAGAATTGACAGATACACGCACATTCTTCTTTTCTGTTTTATCATTTCCCAAATCCGGGTTCAGGCATTTCAATAAAGCCGTGAAATAGTTTTCCTGTTCTTTCTTCCCGTTCGCCTGTGCATTCTGTATCATACGGATAAAGAAATTCGTACTCAAATATCCCGGATGCGTATCTCCAAAGCCACAAATCATACGGTTGGGAAACAGATATTGGGGAGTGGTTGCTACCGCTTTCGACAATACAGGCATTGCTTTCACCAAATCATATTGCAGATTCGTATCAAACTGATTCACGAAATTGGCATAATCATTGATTACCACACTGCTATATCCCGGACATTCTGCCCAAATTCCCGTATTTATATCGAAACCATAATCTGCCAATCGCGTCAGACTCCACTGGCGGATGCTGGAACGGTTCATCACATAGTCGATATAATATTCACGTCCTTTTCCGTCGGCATATTCTTTATTGTCTTCCAATACCAATCCGACATTCATAATAAACCGTGCCTGTAGCAAATTCCAGTTGTTATGAGGTACACCGTTCGCTATGATATTATCCGCCCATTTCTTAAAAGCTCCGGCGTAGATTTCCATTTTATCCGGGTAATTGGCCTTTAGATAATTATATAGAAAATCGTATAAAGGGACAGCGATATGGAGTGCGTCTTCATGGATGACTTCGAAAGAAGTCAATCCTACCAATGTTTGCTGATGGCCGTGATTCAGGTCGATGGGCACGTTTCTATAATAAATACCTGTCATATATGTATCAAAGACCCCTGCGGCAAGTTTAGCGAATTTCTCTTCATCCGTCATCCAATAAAGGAAAGCGGCATCACGGGCAATTCCCAGGATTTCGCAGTTCAGGCTTTCAATATTCCGGCCTGTTTTGGATGGGTGTACACTCTCCATAGGACGGTCGGGAAGTGCATTATTGCAGAAAGTGACATTCCCGTCCTCATCATCATAAGGAACGACATCCGCCAATTTGGGACGACCGTGGGTAGCAGCTGTGCCACGGGTTCCTGTGTAACGCACAGTGGGATAAGGAGCCTTTTCACCTCCGGCATGATCGTAAGTCTCACCTTTCACATATACCTCGGTTGCATGAGATTTCCAATACATAGCCAGACGGGATAACAACCATGCGGGTTGAGCATCCGTCAGATTGGTATATACTTCGGTTCGTTCCTTCAATTTATTGAATACGTCTTTCGCCCATTTCTCTTTTTTAATCAGCTCCCACGTATCCTGCTTTCCATCCGGTGTAGTCAACACTCTCGGATGTTCTTGCGACATTTTCTCCGGCAACGGAATTTCCCGTCCGTTTTCCTGTCCGGATGCATTATTCAATAAGCAAAGAAGACATAGTCCCAGTAAAATTTGTCTCATACTTTAAATTTCTTTTTTAGGTTTACTACCCATTAAATACGAAGATAGAGAATTATTTACCTAATTACTTTCATTAAGACCTGTTTTATTTGCCCGAACACTGCTTTTATTCAAACAAAGAACTATATTTGCAAAAAAACCGACTAACAATTCTGATACTTATGAAAATTTTATCTATCCATGATTTGGCAACAATCAGGAAGAGAGCAGAGCACAATCTTTCATTGCGCGAAGAAAGTAATGAAAAGGTGACTGAAAAGTGTTACGGACTGGCATCCGGTGCGCAACATCTTCAGATTCTGATCTGCGGTGGTACAGGCTGTAAGGCATCTTCCAGCCAGGGTATTACAGACAATCTTCTAAAAGCCATCAAAAAGAGCGAAATCACCGATAAAGTAGAAGTCATCACCGTAGGCTGTTTCGGCTTCTGTGAAAAAGGTCCTATCGTGAAAATTATCCCCGATAATACCTTTTACACCCAAGTCACTCCCGAAGATGCGGAAGAAATCATCAACGAGCATATCATCGGAGGACGAAGAATCGAACGGTTGCTGTATGTAGATCCCAAAACGGAACATACCGTCAGCGACTCCAAGCACATGGATTTCTACCGGAAACAACTCCGCATCGCATTGCGTAACTGTGGTTTTATCGATCCCGAAAATATTGAAGAGTATATCGCCCGTGAAGGATACTTTGCATTGGCCGATTGCCTGCTTAACAAACAGCCGACGGACGTTATTGATATTATCAAACGTTCGGGACTTCGCGGACGTGGCGGTGGCGGTTTCCCGACGGGACTGAAATGGGAATTTGCCAACAAACAACAGTCGGATGTCAAATACGTGGTTTGTAACGCCGACGAAGGAGATCCCGGTGCATTCATGGACCGTTCCATAATGGAGGGCGACCCACATTCGATTGTAGAAGCGATGTGTGTCTGCGGTTATTCCATTGGTTCCACCAAAGGATTAGTATATATCCGTGCCGAATATCCGTTAGCTATCAACCGACTGAAAACAGCTATCAATCAGGCACGCGAATACGGATTACTGGGAGATCATATCTTAGGAACAGATTTCAGTTTCGACATAGAAATACGATACGGAGCCGGAGCTTTTGTCTGCGGAGAAGAAACTGCCCTTATTCATTCGATGGAAGGAAAACGGGGAGAGCCGACTCTGAAACCTCCCTTCCCTGCCGAATCCGGTTATCTGGGAAAACCAACCAATGTAAATAATGTGGAAACGCTTGCCAATATTCCCATTATTCTAACCAAAGGAGCCGACTGGTTTGCAACGATTGGCACAGAACGTTCCAAAGGAACCAAAGTGTTTGCTCTTGCCGGAAAGATTAATAATGTCGGACTGATCGAAGTGCCGATGGGAACTACTCTTCGGGAAGTAATCTACGAAATCGGAGGAGGCATCAAAGGCGGAAAGAAGTTCAAAGCTGTACAAACAGGAGGACCGTCAGGCGGCTGTCTGACAGAAAAACATCTGGACACTCCCATTGACTTTGACAACCTTCTCTCGGCCGGTTCCATGATGGGTTCAGGAGGGATGATTGTCATGGATGAGGACGACTGCATGGTATCCGTAGCCCGCTTTTATCTGGATTTTACAGTGGAAGAGTCCTGCGGGAAATGCACACCTTGCCGCATTGGAAACAAACGTCTGTTGGAACTACTGAACAAGATTACAGAAGGAAAAGGCACAGAAAAAGACCTGGACACACTTGCCACTTTGGGACAAGTCATCAAAGATACGGCCCTCTGCGGACTGGGACAAACCTCTCCGAATCCCGTTTTATCCACATTGGATAACTTCTACAATGAATATATGGAACACGTACGGGATAAGACTTGTCGTTCCAAGCAATGTAAATCACTATTAACATATACCATCAGTCCGGAACGTTGCATTGGTTGTCATCTATGCGCCAAAAACTGTCCGGCGGATGCTATCAGCGGACTGGTGCGTAAGCCACATGTCATTGCTCCCGATAAATGTATCAAATGCGGCATGTGTATGGCACGCTGCAAATTCAACGCTATTCTTGTCTGCTAAAATCTTATTTACTATGGAAGAAAAACAAATTACTCTCCAGATAGACGGTCATTTCATCACTGTGCCCGAGGGAAGCACTATTCTTGAAGCCGCTATCAAAATCGGTATCAATATACCTACGCTGTGTCATATCGACCTGAAAG
The DNA here is from genome assembly GCF_001314995.1 of Bacteroides ovatus. Taxonomy (NCBI): domain Bacteria; kingdom Pseudomonadati; phylum Bacteroidota; class Bacteroidia; order Bacteroidales; family Bacteroidaceae; genus Bacteroides; species Bacteroides ovatus. The sequence goes on along the minus strand of NZ_CP012938.1, from coordinate 6,440,994 downwards.
GAACCTGTATAAAAAATAATCCGGCTTCCTGCCGTATTTGTGTGGTTGAAGTGATGGGACGGCGCAATCTGGCTCCTGCCTGCGCTACCCGTTGCACAGAAGGAATGGTAGTAAAAACCAGTACGCTACGTGTGATGAACGCACGCAAAGTGGTAGCCGAACTTATCCTGTCGGATCATCCCAACGACTGTCTCACCTGCCCCAAATGTGGCAATTGTGAACTTCAGACATTAGCGCTACGCTTTAATATCCGCGAAATGCCTTTCAATGGAGGCGAGCTCTCTCCCCGCAAGCGGGAAATCACTGCCTCCATCGTGCGCAACATGGATAAATGTATTTTCTGTCGCCGCTGTGAAAGTGTCTGTAACGATGTTCAGACAGTCGGTGCGCTCGGTGCCATCCGTCGCGGATTCAACACGACGATAGCCCCTGCCTTTGACCGGATGATGACGGAAAGCGAATGTACCTATTGCGGACAATGCGTAGCTGTCTGTCCGGTAGGTGCACTGACCGAACGCGATTATACGAACCACCTGCTCGACGACTTAGCTAACCCGGATAAAGTGGTGATTGTGCAAACAGCCCCTGCCGTACGTGCTGCCCTAGGCGAAGAATTCGGTTTTCCTCCCGGCACACTGGTAACCGGAAAAATGGTTTATGCACTGCGTGAACTGGGATTCGACTATGTATTCGATACTGACTTTGCCGCCGACCTCACCATCATGGAAGAAGGATCGGAAATACTAAACCGTCTGACGCGCTATCTCAACGGAGATAAATCCGTACGATTACCTATCCTGACTTCCTGCTGTCCGGCATGGGTCAACTTCTTCGAACATCATTTCCCGGACATGCTGGACATTCCGTCCACCGCCCGCTCCCCACAACAGATGTTCGGTTCCATTGCCAAATCCTATTGGGCGGAGAAAATGGGCATACCCAGAGAAAAACTGGTTGTCGTATCTATCATGCCTTGTCTGGCTAAAAAGTACGAATGTGCACGTGATGAATTCAAAGTGAACGGTATCCCCGATGTGGATTATTCTATCTCTACCCGTGAACTGGCACGACTAATTAAACGTGCCAATATCGGGTTCCCTCTCGTACTGGACAGCCCATTCGACAACCCGATGGGTGAATCGACAGGTGCCGGTGTCATTTTCGGAACAACAGGTGGTGTAATGGAAGCCGCCCTCCGTTCTGTCTATGAAATCTATACCGGAGAACCTTTGAAAAATGTAAATTTCGAACAGGTACGCGGACTAAATGGCGTCCGTCGTGCTACCATTAACCTAAACGGATTTGAATTAAAAGTAGGCATCGCACACGGACTAGGCAACGCTCGTCATCTACTGGAAGATATACGGAACGGACATAACGAATATCATGTAATCGAAATTATGGCTTGCCCCGGAGGCTGTATCGGTGGCGGCGGGCAGCCTTTGCATCACGGCAACTCGGAAATACTCTATGCACGCGCCAACGCACTTTACCGTGAAGACGCCAACAAACCTTTGCGCAAATCGCACGAGAATCCGTATATCAAGACATTATACGAGGATTATCTCGGCAAACCGCTAGGTGAGAAATCGGAAACTCTCCTGCATACGCATTATTTCAACAAAGCGATTGATTAACTTTTAAATGAAGAGTATTATGTCAGATATCAAACTAGCCTGTGACATGGCAGAGCAAATCAAAACGATCTGCGACAAGCATGGAAACAAACCGGGCGAACTTATCAATATTTTGCATGAGGCACAGCATTTGCAAGGGTATCTACCCGAGGAAACGCAACGGATTATCGCTTCCAAACTTGGAATTCCCGTATCGAAAGTGTATGGTGTCGTCACTTTCTATACTTTCTTTACCATGACTCCCAAAGGAAAACATCCCATCTCTGTTTGCATGGGTACAGCTTGTTATGTACGTGGTTCAGAAAAACTGCTGGAAGAGTTCAAACGTGTATTAGGTATCGAAGTCGGTGACACTACCCCGGACGGAAAGTTCTCATTAGACTGTCTGCGTTGTGTAGGCGCCTGCGGACTGGCTCCGGTAGTGATGATCGGCGAGAAGGTATATGGTCGATTACAACCGGTAGATGTAAAGAAGATTATTGAAGAATTGGAATAACCGAATTCCCGAAAACAATATAAAACAAACGGCTGCCTTGATAAGTCAAAACAGCCGTTCATTAATATTAAAATGTAAAAAAATGATGCGGAGAGAACGAGATTCGAACTCGTGATACCCTTTAGGGGTATACACGCTTTCCAGGCGTGCCTCTTCAACCACTCGAGCACCTCTCCTTACAATTACCAACTAGAGAAAAAACTCTCCATAAAAACAGAAAGCAGCAAAAAGCTGCTTTCTAGCGGAGAGACAGGGATTCGAACCCCGGGTACCTCGCAGTACAACGGTTTTCAAGACCGCCGCAATCGACCACTCTGCCACCTCTCCAAAACTTCTTTATCAGAAGTGCTTTTCGTTAAAAGCGGTGCAAAGGTACGAATATATTTTAAACATACAAGAGTTTTCACAAAAAAAAATCACGAACATCATTTCCAAAGAATAGCAATATCTAGGTATTTTATGTTGAAAAGCATAAAATAGAGCATATTTATGCTGATTATATGAAAAAACGTTGTAACTTTGTGCGCTCTAAAGAAAAGGATAACTACAACCTCTAATTTTATCATTTATGGAATTAAATAAGATCTTTAAAGACGGTCTTTGGAGCACTGAAATCAATGTCAGAGATTTCGTAAGTCATAACATCACTCCGTATTACGGAGATGCTTCTTTCCTCGAAGGACCTACCGAACGCACAAAAGCTGTATGGAACCGCTGCCTCGAAGCACTGGCAGAAGAAAGAGCCAATAACGGAGTACGCTCACTGGATAATGTCACCGTCTCAACCATCACTTCTCATAAAGCCGGATATATCGACAAAGAAAACGAACTGATCGTCGGTCTGCAAACAGACGAACTTCTGAAACGTGCAATCAAACCTTTCGGAGGTATCAACGTGGTGAGCAAAGCCTGCCACGAAAACGGCGTGGAAGTGGACGACCGTGTAAAAGATATATTCACTCACTACCGCAAGACACACAATGACGGAGTATTTGACGTATATACCGAAGAAATCCGTTCGTTCCGTTCTCTGGGATTCCTCACCGGACTTCCTGACAACTATGCCCGCGGACGTATCATCGGCGACTACCGCCGTATGGCTCTCTATGGTATCGACCGACTGATTGAGGCAAAAAAAGAAGACTTGCGTAACCTTACCGGTCCGATGACCGATGCCCGCATCCGCCTGCGCGAAGAAGTGGCAGAGCAAATCAAGGCATTGAAGGACATGAAGGTAATGGGCGAATACTACGGACTCGACTTGAGCCGTCCTGCCTACACCGCACAAGAAGCAGTACAATGGGTATACATGGCTTACCTCGCTGCCGTAAAAGAACAAGACGGTGCTGCTATGTCACTAGGTAACGTCTCTTCGTTCCTCGACATTTATATGGAATATGAATTGAGCAAAGGAACCATCACAGAATCTTTCGCACAGGAGCTGATCGACCAGTTTGTCATCAAACTGCGTATGGTGCGTCACCTGCGTATGCAATCTTACAACGACATCTTTGCCGGCGACCCGACATGGGTAACCGAATCCCTGGGTGGACGCCTCAACGACGGACGCACGAAGGTGACAAAGACTTCTTTCCGCTTCCTGCAAACACTCTACAACCTCGGCCCTTCACCGGAACCGAACCTGACTGTATTGTGGAGCCCGGAACTGCCGGAAGGATTCAAAGAATTCTGCGCAAAAGTATCTATCGACACTTCTTCCATCCAATATGAAAACGACGACCTGATGCGTGAAGTGCGCCAGTCTGACGATTACGGAATCGCATGCTGCGTATCTTATCAGGAAATCGGAAAACAAATCCAATTCTTCGGCGCACGTTGCAACCTGGCAAAAGCCCTGTTGCTTGCCATCAACGGCGGACGTTGCGAAAACACCGGTACGGTAATGGTGAAAAATATCCCCGTACTAACCAGCGACACACTGAACTTCGAAGAAGTAATGAGCAACTACAAGAAGGTATTGACGGAAATCGCCCGTGTTTACAACGAAGCGATGAACATCATCCATTATATGCATGATAAGTATTACTACGAAAAAGCCCAAATGGCTCTTGTAGATACCAACCCACGCATCAACCTTGCTTATGGTGTAGCCGGACTTTCTATCGCCCTCGATTCACTGTCGGCCATCAAATATGCCAAAGTGACCGCACGCCGCAATGACATCGGTCTGACAGAAGGTTTCGATATTCAAGGCGAATTCCCTTGCTTCGGTAATGACAACGACAAGGTAGACCACCTGGGTGTTGACCTGGTCTATTTCTTCAGCGAAGAATTGAAGAAACTTCCGGTTTACAAAAATGCCCGTCCTACTTTATCTTTGCTCACCATCACTTCCAACGTGATGTATGGCAAGAAGACAGGTGCTACTCCCGACGGACGCGCCAAAGGTGTCGCTTTTGCTCCGGGAGCCAACCCTATGCACGGACGTGACAAGAACGGTGCCATCGCCTCTTTGAGTTCCGTAGCGAAATTACGTTACCGCGACTCACAGGACGGTATCAGCAACACTTTCTCCATCGTCCCCAAATCACTGGGAGCTACTGAAGAGGATCGCGTAGAAAATCTGGTGACAATGATGGATGGCTATTTCACCAAAGGCGCTCACCACCTGAACGTGAACGTACTGAACCGTGAAATGCTTTACGATGCCATGGAACATCCGGAAAAATATCCGCAACTCACCATCCGTGTTTCCGGTTATGCCGTAAACTTCGTGAAGTTGAGCCGCGAACATCAATTGGAAGTAATCAGCCGTAGCTTCCACGAACGTATGTAATCAGATCTACTCAATATGACGATAAACGTACATTCATACGAAAGTATGGGAACATTCGACGGGCCGGGCTTACGGCTCGTCGTTTTTCTTCAAGGATGCAATTTCCGCTGCCTGTATTGTGCCAACCCCGACACGATAGCCGGAAAAGGAGGCACACCTACCCCACCGGAAGAAATCGTCCGCATGGCTATGAGCCAACGTCCTTTTTTCGGGAAACGCGGAGGAGTCACTTTCTCCGGAGGAGAACCTACGTTTCAGGCCAAAGCACTAGTCCCTTTAGTGCGTGAACTGAAAGAAAAGGGAATACATGTATGCATAGACAGCAACGGCGGTATCTGGAACGAAGAAGTTGAAGAACTTTTCAAACTGACGGATCTTGTATTGCTGGATATTAAAGAGTTCAATCCGGCACGCCATCAAGCACTGACCGGAAGAAGTAACGAGCAAACCATCCGCACGGCAGCATGGCTGGAAGAAAACGAGAAACCTTTCTGGCTGCGTTATGTATTAGTGCCCGGATACAGCGATTTCGAGGAAGACATCCGCCGTTTAGGAGAAGCTCTGGGAAAATATAAGATGGTGCAACGAGTGGAAATCCTGCCTTATCATACATTAGGCGTACATAAGTATGAAGCGATGGAGCAGGAATACAAGCTGAAAGACGTAAAAGAAAATACCCCCGAACAACTTGAAAAAGCTGCGGAGGTATTTAAAGAGTATTTCACTACTGTGGTGGTCAATTAACCACCACAGTAATAAATAGGATAAAAATCACCATGTCTCTGCTTTCACCTCGAAACAGGGACACTCTTTGATCCGCTCCCAAGGGTCAACAATTCCATTATAATTGGTGTCAGGACTCAAGTCCCGATGACCGACCACCTTTGCCTCCGAATAACGCTGCAACAACTCGTTTACCAGGCGATGCATCGCCTCTTTCTGGCGGGAAGTACGCGTATCTGCTGCCTTTCCGTTCTCATCCAGCCCGCCTTCATAGCACACCCCTAAACTAATCGCATTAAAACCGCGTGCATGAGCACCCACCGTATCTTCATCCCTCATCGGTTCTATCTGTCCCGACTTGCGGATATAATAATGATACCCCCAACACGAAAAGCCCCGAAAGCGATGGGCAGTGTCCACATCCTTCGCCGTGAAGTCGCGATCGACACGGGTAGCAGAGCAGTGAATCACAATCAGACTAATCTTTCTCATCGTCCTTCTCCCTTTCCGTCGTTTTCACATTACACACTTCCTTATGGGTAGCATTGAAGCGCACCTCTCTCACAATTCTGTTCCGCTTTCTTTTTCCGAAGAAAGGCACAAGGAACATGATTACATCCAAAATCTTAGTTACAATTTCTTTCATTTGATCTAATATTAAAGTTATCATGCTGCCGGATCCGGAGCTTCTCCGCTTCCACCACCGTCTGAACCACCACCGGAACCTTTGTCATCGTCTTCTCCTTCATTGCCGCTACCGCCCGTTTGGATCACCGCACGCGTCGTTACTTGTTGGTAGCTAAGAATCTTCGTGATGTCCGCCAACGTCTTTCCGGGACGGAAAATAATATGGGCAGCCGTAATCAGCGAACTTGAAAACTCCTTGACCGACACAGCTCCTTCACTGTTCAACCCGATCTGCAAACTGCCCAAATCACCCAACCGGACTATTCTTCCCGCTTTCAACGCACGCTTCGCCTCATAAAGAATACCCGAAATGGCGGCACGCACATCTGTCTCCGTACAGGTAGACCGACTGGTGATTCCTTCGCACAACTCTTCAAAATCCAACTCTCCCGAAGCCTGTGCCTGCGCGTAATACTTTGCCGACTCATCCTTTTTGGCAGGATTCTTGCGCGGCACTACTGAATAAGTTACTGTCATTGCCATAATAAAATAATTTTAAGATTTCACACATTTCGAACGCGTTCCTTATTTGTTAACGACATAAAGATAACACATTTTCCATCCTCCGGATTCCCCAACGAAGTTTCCTGATACTCTATGAATAATAATGACGTTATTCTTTTAATAAACCATTAATTTTCAGTAACTTTATAGCATAAACCAAACATCATTCATCATGTATTATCCGGACCAGCCATTTCTTATCCGCACTTATAAAAAGTCGGAACTAGCTCATCTTTACAACCCCAACGTATGCCTCAAAGTAGCCTTACAAATACTACGTCGTTGGATTGTCTACAACCTTCCGCTCCTGCAAGAACTCGAACAAGAAGGCTATCGTGCCCGCAACCGCCTTCTCTCTCCCCGGCAGGTGGCAACGATCATACGCTATTTGGGAGAACCCTAAGAACTTAATCAAAAAAACGAAAAGTTCCATTCTATTATTTTACAAACAAATTTCTTTGCAACCGCAAATTAAAAAGAACAAACCAACATGGATCATTTTACCATCTTTCAAGACTTTTACCGCGTTATAGCCGAAATGACAGAAGAAGAAATCGTATCGGCCATCAGCAACGGCACATACCGGGAAACGGTGGAGGACGTGCGCCGAATCTTCGCGGAACAAGGCGAGAAAGCAGCCAACGAAAAGAAAATAGAACTACCGGAAATCACCTTTTCAGCCAACTACCGGGGAGGACGTTCAAACGCAACTCTCGTCAAGTATCTGGGATACATCGTGGTAGACATCGACCATCAGACACAGGAAGCATTGGCACGCATCCTCGCACTGGCAAAAAAGTGTGCCCACACCCGCATCGCTTTCATCAGCCCCAAAGGAATGGGACTGAAAATCGTGGTACGTGTATGCCGGACAGACGGGACATTGCCCGAAACAATTCAGGAAATTGAAGATTTCCATCATGCTGCTTATCACAAAATCGCTTCCTTTTATGCCCAGCTCTGCGGAGTTGAGGTCGACACTTCCGGGCAGGATGTTAGCCGCACTTGCCTGTTCTCTTACGATCCGGATATTTATTTCAATCCCGATGCCACAGCTGTCATCGTGGAACAGCCACCGATGTTCTTCAAGTCTCAAAAGAAGAAAAGGGCATCCGGCAAAAAGAAAAAGACGACAGCACCAGACAACAATCCCCTCACCGAACAAGTGGCCCTCAACTACCATTCCTCGCACGCTTCCTTAATGGTGACTCTGAACTATTATCACAATAAATCCGAAAAGTACGTCACCGGCAACCGGAACAACTACCTGCATTGCTTGGCTTGTATGTACAATCGCTACGGCGTCCCCCAGGAAGAGGCGGCAGCTTTTATCAAGAGCCAGTTCACCGATCTTCCCGCGGATGAAATGGACGCACTGATCGGGAGTGCTTACGGACACAACGAGGAATTCGACACCCGCAAGCTGAATAGTACGCAGAAGCGAATGTTACAGATTGAGCAACATATCAAAGAAAATTACGATACACGCTACAACGAAGTGCTTCATATCATGGAATATCGCAGAAGGAAAACGGACACGGAGCAACCGGAACCTTTCCATATTCTCGACGAAATGATGGAAAACAGCATTTGGATGGAGATGAACGAACTGGGCTATTCGTGCACCGTCAAGACGATTCAGAATCTGATCTACTCCGACTTCAGCATCACCTACCATCCTATTCGCGAGTATTTAGACTCGCTGCCTGAATGGGACGGAACGGATTATATCGGTATCCTTGCCAACAGCGTGCATACTAGTCACCAGAAATTTTGGGTAGAATGTCTGGAACGTTATCTGGTGGGAATGTGCGCTGCCGCCACACAAGATGATGTGGTGAACCACACTGTTTTGTTGCTTTGCAGCGAAATACAGAACATCGGAAAGACTACGTTTATCAACAACCTGCTGCCGCCCGAATTGCGCGCCTATCTTTCTACCGGTCTTATCAACCCGAGCAACAAGGATGATCTGGCTAAAATAGCGCAGGCGATGCTTATCAATCTGGATGAGTTTGAAGGGATGAGCGGACGGGAACTGAATATCTTCAAGGATTTAGTCACCCGCAAAGTAATCAGCATCCGCCTGCCATACGCGCGGCGTTCGCAGAACTTTCCTCATACGGCTTCTTTTGCCGGCACATGCAATTACCAGGAAGTGCTTCACGACACCACAGGTAACCGCCGTTTTCTCTGCTTTCATGTCGACTCGATGGAGTTTATCAAAATAAACTACGCGCAGTTGTATGCACAAATCAAGTATCTGCTCAACAAGCCGGGGTATCAGTATTGGTTCACCCAATCGGAAAACTCACGGATTGAAGAGAACAACGAGGATTTCATTTTCCACTCACCGGAAGAAGAACTGGTGTTGACACATATCCGCAAACCGGAACGTTTCGAAAAGGTGCATTATCTGACGGTCACTGAAATTGCGGAATTGATTCGCGAACGAACGGGATATCAATATTCTCACGGAACCAAAGCCCAACTGGGAAAAGTGATGTCCAAACACGGCTTCGAATTTCATAAGGGAAAAAACGGGAGAAGATACGCTGTATTCATTATTGATGCGGAACAGGTGAAATCAAACAGGCTATATGAATAAGATTTCATCTCCTTCGCACGCAAAAAGGTGAGGGTTGGTGAGGGTACTTTTGCAACTTTTCATTTTTATATTTCTTATTTCTATTCTTCTATTTTCTTCTAAAAAAAAAAATACGAATGTTAGAAATTTACCCTCACCTACCCTCACCTTTTTCCTTTTTCTTCCTCTTTCTTCCTCAAAAAAACGGTGGGAAATTTGAAAAAGACAGTTATCTTTTTCAAATTTCCCACCATGTTTTTTTTAATCTGAATCGAAGTTATACTCCTAGCACAATACTAGCATCAATATTCAGCTTTTTACTTATTTCACGAGCCACTTTCAATGTCGGCTCACATTTTCCGGAAATGTAGTCACTAAGACGCGAAGGACTAACTCCTATCAGTTGTGACAGTGATTTCTGATTGAGCCCCATTTCGTACATACGAAGCTTCAGAACATCCACAAGCGAAGGTTCTCCCAAAGAAAAGTGTTCCTCTGAATAATCGGCAACAAGATTAGAAAGAAGTTCCAACTCGATGCTGTTAGGATCATTCAAAGGAGTATCATCCTTCACTAACGGAAGAAGATCCTCCACTCTCTTTACAGCCCATTCATACTGGTTTTGGTTTTCTATCTTTGTCATATTTTCAAATATTAGCACAATCTATTTTATCATATTCTTTATGAGTACCAATAAAGCGAATATATACAAACTTTACAGTGAACTTCACCACTACTACCAAGCGATAATTATTCCCTTTAACATTGAAAACATAATGCTGGTTACCTACACTGTCGGCACTATTAAAGGTCTTCTTTATATCAGCGAAACAAGCCCATTCACTTTTCTTTACTATAGTAACCCATTCTTGCAAAGCAACTTTTGAATCGGGATGCTCCTCTGCATATTCTCTTAACGCTTGTTCTGTAAATATTCTCATTAGTTACTCACTTATCATGCAACAAAAATAAGAATATAATTCCAATTTTCAAAATTATATTCCGATATTCGCAATTATGGATAAAAAAGATTCGCTTCTTATAAAGACATCGAAAATTCGATCCTACAACCTAACGCATTCATGATGCGATAGAAAGTAGAAACCTTAGGTTCTGTCTGACCACTTTCCACTCTTGAAATATAAGAACGATCGGAACCGATACGCCGGGCTAATTCTGCTTGAGTAATCTTAGCCTTTTTCCTTGCGTCTTCGATAATTTGCCCGGTGTAGAAAGCATACGCTTTTTCTTCTGCTTCCGCACGTTCGGGAGTACCTTCTGCTCCAAATTTCGCATCAAGAACAGCGTCATAATCTACTATTTGATGATTGTTTATCTGCATAATATTCCTCCTTTATTTTTAATGCTTTATCTATTTCACTACCCGGTGTTTTTTGCGACTTCTTTTGAAAGCCATTAAACAACACTACAATATTTCCATCATCAAAAATGAAAAATACCCGGTATATATTACCATTATATTCTGTACGAAGTTCAAAAACTCCGTCCTGAACAAATTTTACAAATTTAGTGGAGAGTCTTTCTTGTGTTTTCAACAAGAGTAGTCCATACTGGATTTTATCTTGTTCCTTTTCGGTTAAAGTCTCCATGAAAGCCTCAAAGTAACCTCCGTATGTACGGATCTTACGTTTCTTTTCCATACTGCAAATATACGAATTGTTGTTCAACTATACAACAATCGTCTTTTTATTTTATATTATTTTTCCTCAAATTCTCCAGCACGCTTTTTCTTCTCATAAGACACCAGCGTCTCTACACTAAGCGTTTTCCCATTCTTAGGGCTTATCACATCTACAACGCTTGCTAACGCACGAAAAGTCTGTTCGCAATTTGCTATTCCGTCATACGTCAACCTACCCTGATTGATGGCATCGAGCACAACAGAGACATATTGCTTCGGATTTCCCCGATACTCGATGATGACAGGCGGGAGATGCGACATCTCTCGAGTCAGTTGACCGACGATTCTTTTTTTTGGTCGAGCAGATCCATTAATTTTTCACTATGCACATTGATTTGTGCGGTTACTTCACGAAGTTCATCTTTCAATGAACACAATAATTCATCATTCAATGAATTTTCCATAAAACTTTCTATTTAATTGATTATAAAAAAGCCATTCCAGAAAGATAAGCAATCATTACTTACTTCCCGGAATGGTGTCTAATACCTCGAAAACAAAGACTTATATTCTAACCTAATGTACTCACTTTAATCCACTTCTTTTGATTTTGCATTCCATACCAGCAAAGCAAACAACACCGAAAGCAAAGCAGCACCAATCCAAAACCAATTGATATAAGTAAAGTCATAAACATCAACGCCATTCTGAACCGTTTTTTGCCCTTCTATCAGAATACCGCTCATCACGTCCTGCAATCCGGCACCGATATAACTGGCAATACCGACTACTCCCAATGCAGCACCCGAAGCATTACGGGGAGCAATATCCACTGCCATCAAACCACCCAGAAAACAGATCAAAACTCCGATACCTAAACCGAAAAGAACCATTGCCAACACGTCTATCCAAAAATGAGCTCCCGGAACTAAGAGAAACAAACAAAGAGCAAACACATTCATCAATCCGAAAATTAACGCAGGAACATTGCGACGTCCACCAAATAACTTATCAGAAATAACACCTGAAAACATAGTACCAATTATACCACAGACCGGACAAATAGAAATGATAAAACTGGCATCCAAGGTGGAGTAACCCTTTTGAGCTTCCAAATAAAAAACGCCCCAACTATTGATAGCATAACGACTGATATACATAAAAGCACTCGAAAGAGCCAGTATCCAAATGGCAGGCATCAGCAATACCTGACGCTGTGCTTTATTAAAATCAGCCGTTTCTGTCTCACTCATTTCCTTTTTCTGTTTGGGAACATTCACCGAAGGGAACCCCATGCTTTCGGGAGTATCATGGAAGAACTTCCAGACTATCAACGCTCCTATCAATCCCACTATACCGGCTCCGAAGAAACCATACCGCCAGCCCAACACACTGACAATTGAGGCTATTATCAGAAAAGTCAACGCTTCGCCGATATTATGGCTCGCAGACCAAAAGCCATAGTATGAACCGCGCTCTTTGTCCGTGAACCAACGAGAAAGCCCTACTACACAAGAGGCTGCTCCCATAGATTGAAACCAGCCGCTAATCCCCCAAAGGATAGCGAACAGGATAAAAGAATTAGTAAAACCGAGACAGAGGTTAACCAAAGCAGTTATCAATAAACCGGTAGTCATAAAACGGTTGATATTACTACGGTCGGCAAGGAAACCGTTCGTGAATTTTCCGATGGCATAGGTGAAAAACAATACGGAACCTATGATGCCTAACTCTGTTTCCGAAAAAATGCCTTCATCTACAATAGGTTTCTTTACGACATTCAGGCTAAGACGGCACACATAATACATACCGTAACCAAAAGTCGCAGAAAGGAAAGTAGACCATTTCAGAAACTTCAGACGGCGAGCATCGGATGAAGACAAAGCTTCTCCGTTACAAGGTCTCGGCGAAGAGACCTTGTAAAAATTGATTAGTTGTTTCAACATGAAGAAAGTGCGTTTAGTCGTGAAGTTTCTTTTCGCGTAGATACTCTAATAATAGAGCTGGGCGGTCTGTTTGAATTAGCTTGGCTCCCTGGCCAATTATCCACCCCCAACTTTCATCCGGCTGATGAAGTTCTACTGCACGGTCGTCGTCATGCCCGCCACATAGTTCGGGCCAAAGCGAATTTATAAAAAGATTAGAGCCTGTATTACGTACTTTCTTTATCAAATTAAGAATCTCCGGACTGTCACTATCAAACACTAATTCATAAGCAGCAGGTTTCATATGTGTCTGATAACTATCAATGACAGCTTCCGCCCCGTCTTTATGAAGTTGTACAATAGGCATGAAGATTACCTTATCCAATACATCACCGTTTTCAGCCTTGACTTGTTCATAAGGAAGTCCGGCTTTAATAATACATTGCTGAACAGTTCCTGTTTCTTTCAAAACAGCATATACATCTTTGAAGTAATCATAGCCTTTATCAATATTAACAAGGATCTTACCTTTACATAATGACATTACTTCTTCCAATGTCGGTATCAAATGAGCTGTTTTATGCCCTGTACCACTTTTCAAACGGAACTGACGTAATTCTTCCAATGTATAGTCTGCCGGATAACCTTTTCCTGTTGTAGTACGATCAATTTTCTTGTCATGCATCAAAATCAGATGTCCATCCTTGGTTTTCTTCAGATCGATTTCAATTACATCTACCCCCATATCAATACAATTCTGGATAGCCTGCAGGGAGTTCTCCGGAGCATTACGCCAGTCAGCTCGATGAGAAACAACTAAAACTGAATTACTTGCAGGCTTCTGTAGATTCGCAATTATTTTATCCGAATGATTCTGTGCCTCTAACCCTCCTATTATCAGAAGGGTTAAAGCTATTAATATATTTATCTTTCTAAGCATATCTTTTTATTTTTGTAAAGCATTTCTTTTTGCATTCTGTCCGCGCTGTGCCCATGGTGAATTTGCAGGCCCTTCAATACCACAATCAATAGCTATCAATTTGCAGGCACCATTATCCTCATACGTGACATACACAATACCATAGTCAGCAATGACTGGTGACGACCAAATTTTAGAACCTAATTGTCTCTTATATTTCTCCGTACCATCAGCATTCAATATTATATAGTTACCGCCATCATCACATATGTGAATATTTCCGTCACTGTCTATAGCCGGTGTTGTTCCTATTTCAGCGACAGAGGAATAACTCCATTTTTTTGCTCCTCCTTTAGTCAGGGCAACAACTTGGGCATTCGGATTCTTTGTACCCACATAGATGGTTCCGTCAGCACCGATAGCCGGTCCTCCCTGGTCAATCTTGCCCATAGTACCACTCGCCGGATATCTCCATAGCTCATTACCCTGGTTATCATAAGCAGCAACCACTCCCTCTGAAAATGCCACATATACATTTCCTTGCGCATCAATAGCGGGATATACAGCAGCAGCCGTATTTCCTTTCCCTAGATTAGGAGACAAGTTCACACCATCTTGCGTAGTACGGGCAAATCCGTTCGCTCCCGACAAGGCTGAATGGATAACTCCATTCTGTCCAACCGATATACCACCATTAGCACCACCATTGGGAGATTTGCGTCTCCAAAGTTGTCTGCCGGAACTACGGTCAACCATATGTACAGAACCATCCGTCCCTCTATTTCCAATCAAGATATTACCATCACGAGACAAAGCAGGAGAGATATAGGGAATATTAGTACCAATACCTAGTTCGTATCTCCACTTCTGTGTCCCATCCGGATGAATAGCATACAGACTGCTGCTTATGTTTTTGTCTGTTGTACTCGCACCCATATAAATAGTTCCGTCCGCACCTACCATAGGAGACGAACCTTGATCTCCAGCTCCTCCGTCCTTACTTAAATCAAACATCCATTTTTGCTCTCCAGACGGCGAATAAGCAAAAAGGTGGAGTGCATTGGATGACACATATACATCCCCGTTGTCACCTACAGCAGGGGATATGGATCGTAAAGAAGAAGATGTCTCAAACGTCTTGTCCCAAAGAATCGTCACTCCGGATATGGAGGTGTCACGAACGTACAGAGTAGCTTGTTTTGTATTAGTAGCTCCACGATCATCAGTAGTTGTCAGCTTTACTGTTACAAATCCAGTTGTCGTGAAAGTTATTTCCGGGTCTTTTTCTTGAGAGGTCTGTCCATTGCCAAAGTCCCACTCGTAAGCAACTACTTCTCCATCCTCATCCACAGACTTATCGGTAAATTGAACTTTCTCATTCACTTTACAAATGGCAGGGCTATAGCTGAAGTCTGTAACCGGAGGCATATTCGTCGGACGAATCACAACAGTATGGGATGCAGTTGCATATCCTCCGAATTCATCTGTCACGGTTAATTTAATAACATAGGCTCCAGCTTTCTTATACAAAACGGACGCATCTTTAGTAGTAGCCCTATTCCCTTCCCCCTCAAATCCAAAATGCCAGAAGTACTCTACTATCTCTCCTTCCGTCTTTACTGATTCATCAGTCAGATAAACGATATCACCGACCGTATATTCTTCTTTATCTATAGAAAAAGAAGCCTCCGGGGAGGTTGTCTGCCGCACTTCATCGCCGTCCTTACATGCAAATAGACAAACGACTGTCACTATCAGGAATATATATTTCTTCATAATCATTCTATTCATTATTTAAGATTAAAACCAATTATCTTTTACCTCTCTGTTTCAGATAGGTATCCAGCAACTGGGGATGGTCTGTCTGTATCAGATTAATCCCCTTCGACAAAATCAAGTCCACTCCTGTATAGTTTCCTTGTGTCATCTGTGTATCATAGGTATAACCATTCATATCTAACATATTAGTCGAGACAAACAGCCCTTTTGAAGATATGGCTGTCGAGAGCCCGCCATTTAATGTTTTCGACAAAGATATCTGGGCAAACATCACTCCTGGTTGCTGTGAAAGGAAATCTGCATGCTCCTCGTTTTCACACTGCGGATAAGGTATAGGAGCCGGCGAATAATCCAAAATATTCTGCAAGACATCCCGATTATTAGATGTATAAAAGAACACACGGTCTAACATCCCACAGCTTTTCACAACATCATACAGTTCTTTAGGAGACACTTTATTCAAGAAGTCCAAATCAAAAAAGATCTTTCCCCGCCCTGCAACCAATGCGTCATACAAAGAGGGGACCGTGTGATTGGTTACTGTGCCGTCTGCCAGCTTCAGACGATAAGACTGGAGCTGCTCATAAGTCAAATCTTTCACTTTCCCCTTCCCTGTAGTTGTCCTGTCTATGGTTTCATCATGCATCAACACAATTACTCCATCCTTTGTCATGCGAGGATCTACTTCTACAATATCTACAGCTCCCCCTAATTCTATACAACTTTCAATTCCAGCTATCGAATTTTCGGGAATATTCGGGTTGGAAGAATTGCCACGATGCCCCATTATCCAAACTTTTGCAGGGTCAAAGTGTTGCAAAGCATAACGTAAACTCTTGCCGGATACTTGTAATTTCTGCAGAGCCGCCGCTACATTGCCAGTCTTATCTGTCACCCTAACCGAAATATTATAACTTCCTTCTTTCGTAAACGTATATTCCAATTCAGGTTCTTCACCCAATGTCTGCCCTTCCATCGTCCAAACCACAGATTGGATGTCTTGCCCATCATTAAGAGCTACCTTCAGAACAACTTTCTCTTCTAATGCCGGATAGGCATTACTTGCCATAACTCTAGCAGTAATCGTTCCACTCCCCTGTTCTTCAATCGTACTATCATCCCCACAAGCAAATAAAACGACTGCTAATACTGATATATAAATGATATTTGAGATTTTTCTTATCATACTATTTTATTTTTAGTTATATCCTTCATTTTGATACATTCTTGTCGGATCCAGTTTATGTTCATCATACGGGATAGGCAACAAAAAATCTTTCGCAGAGAAATTTGGATTCTTCGCTTTCATGTGCTCCAACAGTTCCTGACGAGAATAAAGACGTAACAAATCATACCAATACTGTCCTTCAAAAGCAAACTCGACTCTTCTCTCACGAAGGATCGCATCGCGCAAACTACTGCCGGAATAATCATCCAGACCAGCACGTTCGCGTACCATGTTCAAATAGCTTACCGCATCATTCTCGCTCAAATGCATTTTCACTTCTGCCAACATTAATGCGACATCGGCATAACGAAGCACAATCCAGTTATTCGCCCCATAGCCATTTATGTCATCGAGATCTGTGTACTTCTTCACATAATTAACGTTCTGTGACGTACCGCACGAGATAGCCTTACGCGTATCTCCCGATTCATAGGCACTCATCATATCAGACGTCGGTATATTATTCCCCGTCCCCGTTTTCTGCGAAGTAAGCCCCGTCTGGGAAGTGGGTTGAAATATATAGGCGTAATTTGAGGCTAAACTGGAGTTGCCTCCTTTATACATCACCTGAAAAATATTCTCTTGACAGAATGTTTGAGCTTCCTTATCAAAAACATCAGCATAAGGGATATCTTTCAGGCTTGTAAAAGGTTTCATGTTCCATGCTGCAACTAAATTTGTTTTCGCAGATTGCAGATTTGAAGTTCTTTCCGACTGAAAATCAGAATCAGCAGCCATTGTCAAGTAAACTTTGCCCAATAAAGCATACGCAGCAGCTTTTGAAGCACGGCCTACCCCATTACCCGTTTGAATATCCGGCAATTCACTATTAATAACCTGTGTCAAATCGGAAATAATCAAATTATAGACTTCGCTCTTTGGCTGGCGGGCAGTATATTTCTGAATTTCATCTTTCGTCTTTAGTTCTTTGGTTACGATAGGGACATCTCCAAACTGCATTACAAGATGAAAATAAGTCAATCCACGCAAGAAATACATTTCCGCCTTTTTCTGGTTTTTCACAACTTCATCCTTAAAAGGAATATCATCTATCTGATCCAATATTATATTAGCTCTTGTCACGCATTTATACAAATCTGCCCAATGAGTTTTCACTTGTGCATTATCTGTTGTCAATGTATAGTTATAAAATTGATAATTAACCCCATTTCCTGCTCCCGGATCCTGCAACGTGGTGTTTTCCGAACGAACATCTGTGTACAAATACATATTCTTATAATACCCGTTTCCTCTCAAAGCTGCATACGCACCATTCGCAGCCATTGCAATATCATCTTCGGTCTGATAGAAAGTACTGGCCGGAATCTTATTTGGATTGGTTTCTTCCAGAAAACTCGTACAACTACTGCAAAACAATAGCGAACTTACTGCGATAAATACTATGTATTTTTTCATAATCTGATTCTTTATTTATTTAAAAAGTTATTTTTGCTCCTATACTATAAGTACGTGCCAAAGGATAAACTCCCCAATCAAAACCGGGTAACAGGTTATTACCTTTATAATCCACTTCAGGATTATATCCTTCATAATCGGTCAATGTGAATAAATTGTCAACACTGACATATAGCCTCAACGCCTGAACGCTCACTTTCTGCATCCACTTCACCGGAAAATTATACCCCAATGTGATATTTGCACAACGGAAATAGGAAGCATCATCCACCATATAAGAACTAAGCCGCTGACTGGTATTAGGAGTGGAACTACGCGCTGCACGAAACACTCCGCCGGAACCCGGATTTTCGTCAGAATGCCAACGGTTCAAAACAGATGCCAACTGATTGCCGGAGCCTTCCATATTGTACAGATAATATTTCTGGAAGTTTATTACTTCAGCTCCTTGAGAACCGGTAAATGTCGCTCTCAAATCAAAGTTCTTATAAGAGAAATCGGTACTGATACCGTATGTAAAATCCGGGTAAGCATTGCCTAGAATTTCACGGTCGTTTTCTGTAATCAAACCATTCTTATCAACATCCCGCCATTTCACATCTCCCGGATGTATGTTATTATAATTAGGAACTGCCGGTCCTATCAACTGATATCCGTCAGGAAATTTGCCATTAACCAGATTGCTTTTATCAATCATTATATTGGTGTAATCCTTCTCGGAAATAATACCATCAGCAATGTAGCCATAGAAAGAGCCGATAGGAAGCCCGGAACGGGTCACATGGCTTACCACATTGCGCTCACTAACTAAATACAAATCATTAATACCACCCAAATCGACAACTTTATTTCGATTTACTGATATATTAGCACTTACATTCCATTTAAAATCTCCTGTCAAAATACGCCCGTCTATTTGGAAATCAACTCCGCTATTACGTACTTTTGCATTTTTCAAGTTTGTTTTTACACTGGAAGAGCCCGATATGGATGATATAGGCTGGTCGTACAACAAATCATACGAAAGACTATTATAATAGTTACCTATCAAGTTGACACGACCATTGAATAATCCCAAATCAAACCCTACATTGTATTGGGATGTTTTTTCCCATCCGATAGCCGCATCTTTGAAAGTTCCTTGCCAATAGGCTGTTTCGACAGTATTACCATATACGTAACCACCTTGAGACATAGTAGCTGTATGCTCGTAGTTACCAATATTGTTGTTTCCACTCAATCCCCAACTGGCACGAAGTTTTAAGGATGAATTATTACCTAACAAATCCTGATAAAACTTTTCATTCGATATAGTCCAACCTAAAGAAATAGAAGGAAACCAACCCCAACGGTTTTCTTTTCCAAAACGTGAAGATCCGTCAGTTCTTACTGTACCCGTCACTACATAGCGATTATCGAATGAATAGTTTACACGTGCCAGATAAGACATCATTGTCCATGCAGCCTTTCGGGTATCGCTGCTATACAAGCCTATATCGGAAGCATTCGGACCATGCGCTGTCACTTCATGAATACGGTCGTCGGGAAAACCTGTTGCTTCAACGGCTACGCGGTCATAAGTTTTTTTCTGTAAGGTGTAGCCCACTAAAGCATTCAGGCGATGTTTCCCGAATTCACCATTATAATTTAACGTAAACTCTCCCAAACGGTCAATATCACGATTTGTTATGTCACGAGCTTTCACACGTGCCTGAACAGCATCCGAATTGGGCATATCACCATCTTGTCCTACAGTACGCGGACGATAGTAATTATAACGGGAAGTATAATATTGAGTTCCCAAATTGGCTTTAAACTGAAGCTGTTTCAATATATCATAAGTGATATTAGCATTGAAATTCATTCGGCTTGACTTGTTGCGGATATCAATTTCATGAGCAAGTGCCACGGGATTCTCGACCATCTGATAGCCATCAGCTTTCATCGCAATCTGATTTCCGACTGCATAAGTTCCATCCGAATTATATACAGGGAATTGAGGAAACATTAATAGAGCACTTTGTACGACACCATCATTTATATAACGACCGTCTGCTTGAACCTGTCGTTCCGAAACATCAACAAAAGAAAAGTTTACTCCAACTTTCAAGCGTTTCGTGACTTCTGCATCTACATTGGCACGAACATTCAAACGCTTATGTCCGGAAGGAGCTATAATTCCATCCTGATCCAGATAACCCAAACTAAAACGATATTTCAAGAAATCCTGTCCTCCTGTAACAGATAGATTATGACGATGCATCGGAGCATTCCCATAGATGGCGTCCTGCCAATCTGTATTGTAAGTAGGATCGACCGGTTTTCCGGTTGTGAAATCAAAAAACAAATCAGAAATGCCCACTTCATTCAAGTTAAAACCTTTTGAAGCTCTTATTGCATTATCATCCAATGGGTTCCATGATTTTCCAGCAGCTTCTGCTTTATCACGATAAGAATTATTACGGGCTTCAATTACCAAATCCCTGTATTGATAGGCATCCAGCAACTTAATCTTACGCTCTACTTGTTGCATACTAAACTGATAGTCATAATCAATACGGGCTTTTCCCGAATTACCCCTCTTTGTGGTGATAAGTACCACGCCACTAGCACCTCGAGAACCATAAATGGCTGCCGAAGCTGCGTCTTTCAATACATCAATAGTTTCAATATCCTCGGGATTGATATATACATCTTCTGAAGCCGGATATCCATCAATCACATAGAGAGGTGTTGTACTAGCTGAAAGAGAGTTCGTTCCACGAACTTTAATCTTCACTCCTTCTCCCGGCGCACCACTTGTCTGCATCACCTGTACACCAGCGACTTTACCGACTAAAGCTTGTCCGGCGGTTGCTGCTGAAAGAGATAATTCACTAGCCTTAACACTTGCCAAAGAACCTGTGAAATCACTCTTACGCATAGGAGTATAGCCAACGACTACGACTTCTTCAATCATCTTACTATCTTCCTGCAGAACAACTTTCGCCATATTTTTATCGGTAGCACGAAGTTGAACGGGTTTATATCCGATGTAGGAAACTGTTAGTTGAGATGTTTCGGAGACATCATTGATGGAAAAATTACCATCTAAATCAGTTATTGTTCCATTAGATGTACCCTTGACCACAACACTAGCACCGATAATAGGCTCTCCATTCGAATCAACTACGGTTCCTGAAACCTTTATATTACGCTGCTTTTCTTGTGGTTTACGAATCAATACAATGACATTCTCTTGCTCTTTCTTGTAGGTTAACTCCATTTTACCCAAAAGTTGTTGCATGGTTTGTTCAATCGTTGCATCTTTCACATTTAACGAAACTTTTTGGTTTAACTCCGGAAGGCTCTCATTGTAGAAGAATTTGTAATTGCTTACTTGCTCGATTTTCTTTAAAGAGGCTCTCAAAGAGATGTCTTTCACATTCACCGTTATTTGAGAATAAGCGGTAAAAGAGACGCTTAAAAACAATAGCAGACAAATAGCCCGCAGTGTTTTCCAGTTCTTACTTCTCCCCACGTTTGTTTGAGGGAGTTTTTCAAAGGTTGTTTTGTGCTTCATATATCAAAACTTTTAAGTTGTTTGATAGGTATACAGACTGCTATACTCGCTCGTCCAACCGTCTATCAGACTTTAACTCTCGTTAACTTATTCAATTCAGAGAACAAAAAAAACCATTCCTAAGTAGAGGGCTTCGGAATGGTTCTATTCTATATTGTACTCAATAAGTAATTAAACTACTTTGTATTCACCGATATTACGTTCTTCAGCATTAAAGGAGACACCGACTTTAACCAGTTCACGCCCGTCTGTTCGATAAGGTAACAGATATCCTTTTTCATCTATTTGTTTCAGAGCTTCGTCTACTGTTCCTTCCAGCTTAAACTCAAAAACATAAATACGGTCTTTTGTTTTCACCACTGCATCGGCACGGCCTTTTGCACTGCGTACTTCCGCATCTACATATTGTCCCATCAACTTAAAGACAAGATAGAAAATAACCTGATAATGACGTTCAGTCTTTGTATTCAATTCGTAGGGAATGTCGGCAAAGAATGATTTCATACGTTCCATAAAGGAATGAACGTCGCCCAACTGAAGTTCACGGACAAACTTAACTGCATTAAAATCCGTTTCATCAGAAGAGATGGGGGTATAATAGGGTATCAGGAATTTAAGGAAACCATATTTCACCTCGTCATTCGGGAAGCCTAATGTATATAGGTTCAATGATTTATCGAAATTTTTAATTGTCAGATAACCACTTTGGTAGATCATCGGAAGGGGATTCTTTGTCTCCGCACGGTATTCTGCAAATCCGGAACTTCCTACTTCCAAGCCATCTATCAGCAAACGTAAATCATAATCACTTTGTTTCAGCAGTTCTACAAGATAGGTAGGAGTACCAGTCTGAAACCAGTAATTATCAAACATTAATCCATCAAAGACATTGAGCACACTGAAGGGATTGAATAGTCCTTCTTCGCTATATGTAAAGTGATAGCCATCGTACATTGCTGTCATTTTATCGACTGTATCTTCAAAGGACATCTCCTGCACTTCTGCCAAGTGCTCCAACTCGGGAGTAAATGTAGATACTAACTCCTTCTTAGTAATACCACAAATATTGGCATAAGGAATTTTCATACTAATATCATTCAACTGATTCAAATCACTGAATACACTTACTTGGGCAAATTTTGTGACTCCTGTCAAGAATATAAACCGAAGATAGCGATCGGAACTTTTTAGTACTCCATAAAAAGCCTTCAGAATACGACGGTATTCATCCAACAAGTTTTCATCTAAAAGGGCTTGCAGCAAAGGCTTATCATACTCATCTACTAATACCACAACTCCTTTTCCAGTTTTCAAATAGGCTTGCTCGATGATGTAACTAAAGCGTTCTTCAGGACTACGGTCTTTCTTCTCATCACCATAGACGGCTTCCCATTTCTCCAAATACTGATTTAGCATGGCAACCAAATCTGCTGCCGTCTCATATCTCTTCGCATTCAAATCAAGATGCAGAACCGGATATTGCTCCCACTTTGTCTCTAACTTTTCAATTGCCAAACCCTCAAAAAGGTCTTTACGCCCCTGAAAGTAGGCTTCAAAAGTAGAAACTAGCAGACTTTTGCCAAAACGACGGGGACGACTAAGAAAATAAGGCTTTCCCGTATTTATTATTTGCCATAAAATAGACGTCTTGTCCACATAAAGATAATTTCCTCGGCGTATATCTTCAAATGTCTGTATCCCTATCGGCAATTTACGCTCTAATGTATTCATTGCATCTTCAAATTAGTGTACCACAAATATAGACGTTATTCGATGAATAAACAAAGATACTCTATGAAAGTTCCATTTATTTCTCCTTCAAAACAATCACCGAACCGTCCATTTCATAATAGAAAGGTGAAGTAAGCATCAGAATATTCAGCGCATTCTGTATGCCGCCTCCCGGAATGGTTCCGGTGAAATATTCATTAGGTAGTTTATTGGAGTCGAAACGAATCTCTACGTCATAGATACGTGAAAGGGTTTTCATTATATTCTCCAAAGATTCTTTCTCAAAATAGATATTTCCTTTCGTCCATTCAATATAATCATTCGGATGCACTTGAGTGGCTGTTATCTTATGAGTGGCTTTATTATATTCTATTTTGTCGCCGGGCTTCATGATATGCGATATTTTCTGCGCATAGACCCCTACTTTTCCTTCCAAAAGAACGACTGTCACGTCTTTGGCATCTTCATAGGCAGATACATTAAAAGAAGTACCGAGCACTTTCACTTCCAAATCACCGATTTGCACAATGAAGGCGTGTTTCTCATCATGGGCTACTTTAAAATAGGCTTCACCATTCAGTTGCACGCGACGAACTTTTTCTCCGAAGTTATTCAGGTAACTTAATTGGGAAGCTGAATTGAGAACAACATTTGTTCCGTCCGGCAATTCAATGGTTGCTTTATCTCCTTTGCCCGCTTTCACAATAAAGGGTGTTTCTGCCGTTGGAGAAGAATCTAAAAGATAGTAAGTGAAGAAAGCGACACAGACAGGTAATAAAATAGCAGCAACCCATTTCCAAGGGATGATACGGAGGGGGCGCACTTCCTTGCCCAAAGTCTCTTCTTTGATCCGGGCAAAAAGTTTATCACGCAACACTGGGTTCATGGAGGAATCCGATCTCTCAAACTCTTGCTCCCACCAGTCATGCAACTGACGGTCATTCTTTATCCAGTCTGACAGTTCTTTTATCTCGACATCCGTGATCGTTTCTTCGAAATATTTTTCAATTAGCTCTTTATAATGTGTCTTATCCATCTTTCCACTTATTTACAAGTATACATTTTCATCCTACTTCCCATCCAAAAACAAGTATTACTATTACATTTCATTAACAAAAAAGGCCAACAAAAGGGTAATTACCTTATCATAATGCTTCATCAACTGTTCACGCATAAATTTCACAGCCAAAGATAATTGGGTAGCAACCGTACTTTCGGAAATTCCCATGATTTCGGCTATTTCTTTATTTGTGTAATTCTGCCTTTTGCTCAAAATGAATATTTTCTTCCGTTGCGCAGGCAGTTCTTCGGCAAGAGAATCGATATACTCATTCAAAAAGCGCAGATCAATATTCTCTTCTGTCTGTGAATCACGGTCTACGCTACTTTTCATGAGATATTCATTGTAAACATACTCTACGGTCTGACGCTGATACATATTCATCAATAAGTTTTTGGCAATCGTACAGAGAAAAGAGATAAACGAGGAAGCCGGGTCTACTTTTTCATGCACTTCCCATATACGAATAAAAGTGGCTTGCACCACTTCTTCGGCCATATATTGATTGCCGGAAGAGAGTCGCATAATGAAATTGTACAGTTTGCCACTATACATATTATACAATCTTTCGAATGCCTGAAAGGAACCGCCTTTTAAGTCGATTAATAAATGTTTTTCATCTGTAGAATCTACCATATCTTAGAATTTTGCAACAAAGGTATGCAGCCATAGGTCATAAACAGGTGACAATATTATTAATATTTTCTCAATTATCCGACTTTTCTGAAGAAAAAGATAGTAAATAGCAAATAGTAACGCCATCCGGTCAGGATAATGACGCTATCCAATCAGGATAGTGACGGTATCCGAACCGGATGGCGTTACTATATTTAGTGAGGTAGTTCGTACTAATAAGTCAGACGAACACCTGCTTGTATGTTGAAGTTAAACGGATTCTCTTTACGTATAGTCTGTATATCGGAGCCATCATTGAAATAATAAGCAACACCCGGTTCCACGTAAATACCCAAACGTTTCGTTGCATTGATCTGCGCACCTACACCACCGGATACCGAGAACTGCAAAGGCTTCACTGTTTCTTTTTCAGATCCTAGCTTTCCATAAACACATTTCTCAACCATACCTCCACCGGAAACATAAAGAGTGACGAGTTTCTTATCCAGGAAGTTCCAGTTGGCACGCAACGGAATACCGATATAATGCAGTTTCTGCTCTATCTGTTGTTCTTCACCTGCCAGTTTTGCATCCGAAGAAAGCAGCGTATAAGTCAGTCCTGTCTCAAGAGAGAATCCTTTAGCTAAACCTTTACGAACGGACAATCCGAAAGAAATAGGCTGATGATGTTTAATATCAACCACCTGTTTTGCCTGACGCAGGTAAGGTACTCCATCTTCGAAAACCAATGTTTGGTCATTAGGAATCGTCTCCATCAGACCGTTGGAAACTGAAAGCATACTCACACGTGACATATAAGCATGAGATCCGGCACCTACTTCTGTTGAAGCACCTCCTGAATTTCCTACCGAAAGTCCCATTGACCATGTTCCCTTTTGAGAAGATCTTTTTTCTGTCGGAATATGAAGTTTGTCTTTACCGGAAGGACGACGCGGTCTGTTATTCGATCGCTCTGTATCCTGTGACTGTCCCTGACTGACATCTGTATTTTCTGCCTGCTTCGGTTCATCTTTTACATTTTCAGTTTCTCCATTTCCTTTTACATTCTTATCTTCCTCACTCAAAGAGTCTTCTCCATTTCCTGTTGAAAGTTTATTTTCATTACCGATCCCTAATGGATCTACACCTGTTTTCTGCTCCGTATGATTCCTGTCGACTTTCGCCAAACGATCTTCGCGAGTTACCGGCCGTAAGACAGGTTCCACAGCAGTTCCCTGCATATCCGGTTGTTGCACACCCGGCAATGCATCGGGCGTGGAAGCCAATGCCGGAGTTTGTATATGACGTATTTCATCCGCAGCGGGTGTCCCTAGAAAATACAGACTTACTGACGAAACGACAGCTAATATTATAATAGCTGCAGCAGCCATCATCCATTTTCGATAAGGATATATTTTCTTCTCCACAGGAGGCATAAGTTCTTTCTCCAGTTGTTCCCAACCGGAAGCAGGCGCCGGTTCGGAATAATCCGCAAGCTTCTCCTTCAACTTATTCATCCACAATTCTTTCTCTTCCATCTCTATCTATCCATTATGCATTATCCATTCTTTTACTCTTTTTGCTAATACACTCTTCGCACGAAACAGTTGCGAAGCTGAAGATTTTTCATTGATACCTAATACCTGTGCGATTTCTTTATGCGATTTGTCTTCAAATGTATAAAGATTGAACACAGTACGATAGCCGGCGGGTAATTCTTCAATAAACTGCATCAACACATTTTGTGGTATCGCTTCTACATCGGAAGCATCCGGCTCTTCATATTCTTCGGGCAACTCTTCCAAAGGTGTCGACTGATTAATCACATCATTTTTCCGAAGATACTGTAAAACTGTGTTGACCATCACCCGTTCCATCCAGGCTCGCAAAGAGCCTTCACCCCTCCAGGTGAACTTATCGAACGAATCGAATATCTTTAAAAAACCGTCGTGAAGCAGATCCTGGGCTGTATCCCGGTCGCCGGTATAGCGTAGACAGATGCCAAGCATACGCCCCGCATACTGTTCATACAGTTCCTTGCGGGCCCGATTATTACCCAGCCTACATTGTTCCGACAACTCTATTTCTTCCATTCTCTTATACACGTGTTTACCTTATAAATGCAGCAAAGATAGAAATACTGCATAGAGAGAACAACTCTTTTATCACTTTTGTTTCTTTAACAGATCCGAATGCAATATTTTCTATCCTCTTGCATTTTCACTACAGAAAACATAAATATTATAAAATCTAAAACCTAGTAAGTATATGAAGAAATTTAAATTCATTGCCTTTATCTTTGCTATTATGACTACCATGCCGATTCTCCAGTCATGCTTGGACGACGATGATAATTCGTCCGATCTTCTGGCTATCAGCACCATCAATATGATTAGCCAGGATAGCAAGGAATTTTATTTCACTTTGGATGACGGGAAAAAGATGTATCCCAGCAACTCACAAGGATGGAACAATGAAGATTGGGTGGAGGGACAAAGAGCTTTTGTGATATTCAACGAGTTGGAAGAGCCTGTGAATGGATACGACCTTAATATTCAGGTGAAAGGTATCAATCCAATCTTAACCAAAGACATCGTCACAATGGGTGAAGATGACAACGACGAAGAGAAAATCGGAGATGATAAGATCAACACGACTTATATGTGGATCAATAAGGATAATAAATATCTGACGATTGAATTCCA
Organism: Bacteroides ovatus; assembly: GCF_001314995.1. NCBI lineage: Bacteria > Pseudomonadati > Bacteroidota > Bacteroidia > Bacteroidales > Bacteroidaceae > Bacteroides > Bacteroides ovatus. The sequence continues at coordinate 6,412,981 of NZ_CP012938.1, read as the reverse complement.
ATATTACGGAACACATAGTGATGATAAAAAACATTTCCTGAATCTGGTGATTAACGACAAAGAAGAGACTGCTCCCACTGCTGACGAAGGCAATGCGGAGGACGAATATATCAATCTGGAATTCCGTCATAACAGTGAAGGAGATGATCCTCAACGTTTGGGTGAAGGATATGTGTCTTTCAAACTGGATAAGATTAAAGACCGGATGGAGGGGAAAAAGGGACTAAGAATTCGTGTCAACACCATTTATGGCGGGCCGAAAACTTATGAAGTGAAATTTCCTTAGACGACTAATCTAATGTGAACATGCGAAACACACTCTTTTTTAATATAATATATTAATTACGCAAAAGAGGGCGGTAGTTGTGAAACTGCCGCCCTTTTACTTTCTTCTTTATATTCTTTCTTCTAAAAGAGTTATTTCTTATCTCCCAGATAATTCCAAACAACTGCACTCAATGCAGCTCCTACAAATGGAGCAATGATGAACAGCCACAACTGCGACAATGCTTCTCCTCCTTGGAATAATGCCGGAGCAATACTACGTGCCGGGTTTACAGAAGTCCCTGTGATAGGAATACATACAATATGTACCAATACAAGAGTCAAACCGATGGCAAGTCCTGCCAGATTGCCTGCTCCCTTCTTCGGATCGGTAGAGCCGAGCACTACCAATACAAATATGAAAGTAAATACTGCTTCCGCAATAAATGCCTGCAACATTTCTCCATCACCAAAACCATTCGAACCTGTCGCTGTAGGCCCGTCATGAGCACCGGTAGAAACTAAAGCAAAAAGAATAGCCGAACCGATAATAGCTCCGATTACCTGGAAAATCATATACATACCTGCATCTTTTCCATTCATACGACCAGTCAAAAACACTCCTAATGTAATAGCAGGATTAATGTGACATCCCGAAATACCTCCGATAGCATACGCCATCGCTACTACGGATAAACCAAAGGCTAAAGCTACGCCGATTGTTCCCACACCAGCACCTACTGTATCAGCCAAACCACCAGCAAAGACGGCGCTACCACATCCCATAAGAACGAGCACCATCGTTCCAATCATTTCTGCAATGTACTTTTTCATAGTAATTAATATTGTTTTTGTTTACTTTCCAAAAATAAGCAATTCAGACTAGAAATCAAAACATATCCGTATTATTATAACGCAACTTTGCTACATTTTTTACAGAAAGAGATTGTTCTCGATGGAAAAAGGGATTCCCTAATGTGCTATAACAAACATTGTATGGACTGTAAAGAAAGCATTTCCTTGGGAACCGCCGCCTTTATTTCCTCTTTCAGGACGCATAAGAGACTGTGGCGAATAAAATCTTTATTTGTTACCAGTACCACTTGCCGTGTAGGTCGGGGAATGGCAAACGGACGTACCAACTGCCGCTGTTCTTCCGTCAATTGCATCACTGCCAATTCGGGAATAAAAGTGATTCCTTTTCCACTTTCTACCATTCGCATAAAGGTTTCCATACTTCCCAAACGATAGGCCATCTGATTAACCTTCACGGCCTCCATCTGACAGAAACGGACGAGTTGATCGCGAAAACAGTGTCCTTCGTCCAAAAGCCAAAGATGTTCGCCTGTTATATCAGAAGTACGGATCATATCATGCTTGAAAGAGGATTCTTTTCGTGACACATAAGCGTAAAATTGCTCATAGAAAAGAGTTTCTTCTGTCAAGAACGTATCTTCCAGTTTGCTGGCAATAATTCCCGCATCCAAATCTCCGACATGCAAAGCCTGCTGAATATCCTGTGTCTTCATTTCCGTGACACGAATATCCAGTTCGGGATATTTTTCCATTAGTTGAGGAAAAAAGCGAGGAAGCAGATAGGGAGCGATAGTAGGTAATACCCCCAAGCGGAATACGCCTGACAATGACTGTTTATCTTCACTGATTATTTCTTTCACTTGAGCTGCCTGCGCCAGAATCACGCGAGCCTGGTCTATCACTTTCTGCCCGATGGGTGTCGGACAAACGGGTTGCACTGTCCTATCGAACAACTTTACTCCCAGTTCATCTTCCAGTTTCTGAATCATTGCACTCAAAGTAGGCTGCGTCACACGACAATATTCAGCTGCCCGTGCGAAATGCCTGAACTGGTCTACAGCCAGTATATACTCTAATTGTTGTATCGTCATCTATCAAATCTTATTAAGTTATAGATTTTATCTATGCAAAGATAGAAATTTTCAGTTTGACAGCAAGCATTTTACGCCTTATCTTTGCAGTACAGAAAAAAAGAGAACAAGTATAAATCATTAAAAATAGAAGAATATGAAAACTTTAGAATTTATCAAATTGAACGAATCGGGAGCAAACAACGTAGTAGCATCTTTGCAACAACTATTAGCAGACTTCCAAGTGTATTACACCAATCTTCGCGGTTTCCACTGGAATATCAAGGGACATAATTTCTTTGTACTCCACAGTCAATTCGAAAAGATGTATGATGACACGGCTGAAAAGGTGGATGAAATCGCAGAACGTATCTTGATGCTGGGTGGTACTCCTGCCAATAAATTCAGCGATTATCTAAAAGTAGCAAATGTGAATGAAGTGGATAAGGTAAGCAACGGAGACGAAGCATTGAATAATATCCTTCAGTCTATCAGCTATCTGATTGGTGAAGAACGTAAGATCTTATCTATCGCTTCTCAAGCCGGAGACGAAGTAACCGTTTCGATGATGAGCGATTATCTGAAAGAACAGGAAAAATTGGTTTGGATGTTGGTTGCTTATAGTAGCAAGTAATTGAAATAAAAGGTTTAGGTTTTAGGTGAGAAAGAGAGGATATTTCCGCAAAAGGAATATTCTCTCTTTTTTATTAAGAGAAAACGAAACAGGAAATCTCTTAATATAGATATTAATAAAAATTACTCCACTAAAATAACATTCTGCAACCTAATATCATTAGAAGCGGCACCAATCATAAGATGGAAATTTCCAGACTCTACTACTTTCTTCAAAGTATAGTTAACCAAGAAAAAGTCCTCCTCTGTCAAAACAAAAGTAACTTTTTTTTCTTCTCCTTTTTTCAAATGGAAACGTTCAAAATGTTTCAACTGTTTCATCGGCTGAACAACTGATGCATATTCATCTCTCATATAAAGTTGTGATACTTCCTCACCATCATACTTCCCTGTATTCTTTACTTTAAATGAGACTTCAAAACAACGAGCAGATTTCTGCACTACCTGCAAATCAGAATATTCAAAAGTGGTATAACTCATCCCATAACCAAAGCTATATAACGGAAAAGATGACATTTCCACATAATCATGATTTCGAGGAGCTTTCTTATTATAATAAACCGGAATCTGACCTACAGAACGCGGAACGGAGATTGGCAAACGTCCGGAAGGATTATAATCTCCAAAAAGAACATCCGCTATAGCATTTCCACCCTCCTGCCCCGGATAGTAAGCAGTCAGTAGCGCATCCGCATATTCCGAAGCCCAATTCTTTTCTAAAGGACGACCTTCAATATAAACGACAATCAAAGGCTTACCTGTCTTTTGCAAAGATTCCAATAGTTCTTGTTGTCTACCAAGTAAGGATAAACTGGCACGGTCAAATCCTTCTCCACACTCCATATCACTTACACTACCCTCTTCAGCTACAGCCGCACCTGTTTCTTTATAGCTCGTTTTAAAATCACGGGCACTGGAACCACCCACAACCACAATTACAACTTCGGAGCGACGGGCAGCTTTAATTGCCTGTTCTATCTCATTCACTGTAGTATCACGAATAGCACAGCCTCGTACATATTCCACACGAAAAGGAGATAATTTTGTTAGAATTCCATCAAGAACTGTTTTCACATTACTATCTTCCTGAGGAGCTGTATAGTCCCCTAACATATTATATCGATTGTCAGCATTAGGGCCAATTACCGCCACCTTATTTATCGTCTTGCTTAAAGGAAGAATTGAATTCTCATTTTTGAGAAGTGTTATGGAAGACTGTGCGATTTTACGTGCCAGTTCGATATGTTCTTTACGGCGTACTGTTTTAGCAGCAATTTTCGGATCCACATAAGGATGCTCAAACAAGCCCATCTCAAACTTCATCCGTAACACCCGGCAGACAGCCGTATCAATCACAGTCTTATCCATTTGTCCAGATTGAACTGCATGACAAAGGTTGGTATAAGCATCCCCACCTAAGTCAACATCAACGCCTGCCATTACAGATTGTATGGCTGCATTCTCTTTGGTTGGAGCAACAAAGTGGCTTTCGTGAATCCCTTCAATACTATATAAATCGGAAACTACAAAGCCACGAAACTTCCATTCATTACGCAAGAGTTGAGTCAGCAAATAATGGTTCGACGTACAAGGTGTCCCATCTATCGAATTGTATGAAGTCATTACAGACAATGCCCCTGCATCTATTGCCTTACGAAAAGGAGGAAGAAAATTCTGATGCAAATCACGAATACCGACTGAAGCATAATTACCATTCTGTCCACCCTCCGGCACAGCGTATGCCAGAAAATGTTTCAAGGTAGCTATGGTAGCGTATTTTTGTGATAGATTACCTCCACCTAAACCGTCAACCATAGACGCCCCTAAAATACCACTCAACACAGGATCTTCACCAAATGTTTCTTCCACGCGGGACCAACGGGGATCACGGGTCAGATCAAGTACGGGACCGTAACTAATATGCCCACCTTGGGAACGAATTTCTTTAGCGATAACTTGACCAACTTCTTTTACTAATTCCGGTGACCAGGTAGCCGCCATTCCGATACCCGTAGGAAAAACTGTAGCACCAATTGCCATGTGCCCATGAGGGGCTTCTTCTGCTAAAAACATCGGAATTCCCAAACGAGTATTCTCCATCACATATTTTTGCAATGCATTCCCTGCTTTTGCTGCCATCTCGGAATTAAGTCCATTTGCCAGAGTTTTTTTTGTCCACGGGTCTGCACGATAAGTCGCCCAAAGCATTCCGGCATTTCTTTCTTTAATCAATTGCTTGAACTTTCCGGAAGGATGAACCTCACTACCATGGATTTCATACATTTCCCAACCTAAAGGACAAAGTAACTGACCGACCTTTTCTTCTAAAGTCATGCGGGAAAGTAAATCTGAAAGTCTTATATCTATTGACAAACTGGGATCTTTGTAAGCAGGTAACGAGGGAGAGGATTGAGTAAACCCCAAAGTACATACCATCTGTACTATCACCAAAATATACAATCGTTTTATCATAATGTTATATACAGTAAAATGACTCAATTAATTTATAGTGTATTTCTTCTAATCTTTCAAATAGAGATATTCAACCCTACTTACCCATTTCCCCTTCAAATATAACTGTATGTACAGGCTGATGAGCATCATTTGTTATCAACTTGACCTTTGCATCCAATAGATGGTTTGAAGATGATACATTTAATTCAAACAGAACCTCCAGACACTCATTTTGCTTCAAAACCTTTTCACCCCGGATATTAGTAGAAACAAATTCCGGACATTCTATTTTGCGGATAATAAGAGGATTCGCCCCTTCATTAGTAACTTTAACTTTTCTCTGAATATGCTTTTTTAATGAGATATTCCCAAAATTAAAATAAGATTGTGAACACTTCATCCGGGGAGCAGTTGCCGTGCTTACTTTTCTCATATCATCAATCACTGTACCAAAGATTTGTATAGGAGAACTGTGTACGGAATTGGCACTAATAATAATCTTATCTTTAAATGTACCGTAAAAGCCTTTTAAAGGAGAAGCTGTTATTTTTATAGTCGCACAAGATCGACCTTGAAGAGATGATGGCATAGATATCGACAAACATCCACTCTTATCCAACAGCGAGTATGACAACCTGACCATTTTATCCGATCGGTTATAGATTCTAATTTCCAATTGTTTTGGCCTCCCATTATGCTGTAACAAATCATAAGATAGAGTCATTCGGTCTGCCAGAATATCTGATGATAAAGAATAAGGATATTCATCCTCTATACGATTCATTGTATTTATCGTACCTTTTACCCAAAGAGTATTGACACTTTGCCCTGAATTAGAAACAACCCTTATACTCTTAGAGAAAAAGTTTGTTCGCCCTTTAGGATCGAAAGTTACGGTAATAGTGCCTGTATGCCCTGGTTTTACAGGTTGTTTACTATAAACAGGAATGGCACACCCACAAGTTGAAATCACTTCTTCAATCACAACAGGAGAAGTATGTATATTAGTAAAATGAAAAGTATGACTCACTTTGCCTTCTACTTCCTGAATATTACCAAAATTCCAAGTAGTAGTATCAAAACGTAATACAGTTTTTCCCTGTTGTTGAGCACATACGCCAACAATAGAGCACAGTAAAACGATCAAAGCTGACATAAAACGTTTCATCATCATTTCTTTAAGTTAATATTGGGAGTTACGTAAAAACACAATAACTCCCAATATAAAATCACATTTTAATTATCTTGAGGCAAATCATTGAATTCTGCATTCCAAATGATATTTGCCGAAGCAGGGAAAGTTAAATCACGCCCATTGCCCGAACTGTCCTTCAATGTATTTCCTTCTCCTTCATCCAATTTCCAATAGCCATATAAGTCCGACGAAGATGGAGAAGCTATTGTACGCAAGTTAGCTTTTACTTCTTCCGCCGTCAGACACTTCTTCCACATACGAATATCAGAAATCAGACCATCAAAATACATACTTGAACTTGTATTACCAAACTGAATACCAGTCAACGTATATCCCACCTTGAATCTTTGAGAAGAGGATGGTCCCCAACGTTTAGTAGGTTTTGCAGAAGCAACTTCCTCACCGTTAATATATAAACGATAAGCAACCTCAGTATTCTGGCCCGTTTTTGTTCCGTCACAAGTAATAGTCAACCTAACCCATTGATTAGCCGGCAACGTTATATTTTGATTAGCCAATGTCAAGTCACATTGACGATTACCAATATTAGACGCTCCCGTTGCACCAGTTACACGTAGTTCACAACCACTAAAAACCTCATTATTATTGTTGGTATCCTTACCACGCCATGTACCTATATAATTAGTTCCACTGTGCCAATTATATGGATATACAAGCATTTCAAACGTATGTGTATTATCTTCAATCGTAACTACTTCATCATTTGCGAAACTTAACGTACGATACATATCCGTTGAATAAGAACTCATATTCAATCCCGGTATATAATCCAATTCCCCATCAATGCTAATCGTAAAATAAGAAACAGAACGAGTGTCCGTTACAAATTGTCCTACACACGTTTCATCTATTGTTGCAACAATAGGAAGCAAATATTCTTCACCTTCCACCAAACCGAACAATGATGAAAACTTAACTGATAAGGAATTGGATTCTTGCTGTCCTGCCTTCACTATCGCATTTTTAGCTTGCAACTCATAGACAAAAGCGGGCATCATCTTATAAGATGTGTTATTTGCAGCGTTATAAGCCTCTACCATACTTTCGTCCACGGCAATGTCACACAATAAAGTAGTAGCAGCAGGTTTATCCAGTTTGATAGTATAATCATAAACATAGCTTCCTGCATCCAGTATCTCCCTATAATCAATAGAAACAGGTCCTGCCTCCGACTGTGGCATCTCTATTGTCGGCAATTCAATAAAATCATTGTCATCATCCGAACAAGATGTGAATCCTACTCCTCCCAATAAAACAAGCAAAAGGAGAGTTAATCTATTTATATTGTTTTTCATTATCATACAGTCTATTCATTTATTATTACCTTATTCAAGACATTTATTCGTATCATCATAAGTCCAGTCAATCGTGATTCCATTCTTATAACTGATATCACGCTTTGACGGAGATAAATCATAGAAAGTAGTTCCTTCTCCTTCATTCATTCTCCAATAAGACACAAGCCCATTGGTAGAAGGATCTACCCCACATACATTTGCTTTAATTTCACGAGCAGACAAAGGACGAGTCCAAAGACGCATCTCACTCAATCGACCATAAAATAATTGTGAAGATTGATAGCCTTTTGAAGGCATGCCGATCTGCACTCCATAGAGCGCATATTCATACGGAGCAACTGTCATTGAGTTATCTTTCTCTCCATTAATATACAATGTCAACGTACTGCCGTCATTTACCAAGGCAACAGCATACCAGGTATTTAAAGCAAAGCGAGTATTCGATGACATTTTACCCTGTTTAGTTGTTACATGCAGCTGGTTCGGCTCATCCGTTCCTTCACCAAAACGAAGCAGGTTCTGGTCACATTTAAAGCCCCCATCATCAATTGCTCCCCCTTCTACAGACGCCTCACTACCTCCAAATGAGCAAACACGGGTAGTACCGGAAGCTCCGGAAGAACGGAATTGAGTGGCATAAATCTTCACTTCCCATGTATAAGTAGGCAAGGAAGGAATAGGATCCGGAAGCAAAAATTGATAAGCCATAGAAGCCTGTCCTACATACGGAGCATGGAAACGCAATGTTCGAGATACTTTCAGGAAAATAGTACGTCCTGCTTCTATAATATCCAAATCTCCCGTCGCACTTTTTATGGTAACTGGTATCAAATAAACACGTCCCGGAACAAATTCCGAATCATCGGCAATTGAAAGAGAGGCAGCAGAAGAAATTGCCTGTCCTGCTGAAATCGTAACCTCCGGATTTTCAAATGTATATGATTTATCCGGAATGGGATAATAATTGGTTCCCATTTCCTCATTATAAGTATCAACCAGACTTGCATCAACAGCCAGATTCACCTGAATATCCGATTCAACGCGAGAAGTTGAAGTCACAGAAACAGCATACGCAGATGGAAATCCATCAATGGCAAACTTCACCAATCTATCCGAAGATGTTCCGGTCATTAACAACCCGTCACCTTTTTGAGCGGCTTCCTGGCATCCCTGCAGCATAAAAGAAGCTATTCCTATCAAAGCAGCTCCCCATATCTTTTTTATATTATTCAATGTTTTCATACCTTGCATACAAATTTAAAATTCATCCATTTTCTTCTTCTGTTTCTTGTTTAGTAGACTGTTGTACAGGCTTTCCGGCAGGATTTTGTTCCTGAATACCACGCCGAAGACTATAATAAGGAATAGCGGCTTTCTCTTTATCACCTATAGCCTGATTAGCAGGACGAGTGGTATTGTATTCATATTCAAAATAATATCCGCCGAATCCGCCTTTTCGTCCTTGTGTAGGATTCCAGCGTGCCATACCTATTACAGAATAGATTGGATTGCCCCATGAATCTACTTTATTTCCATCAGCTTCCGTAAATGCGACTCCACCATTCTGCCAGTGCCATCCCATTTGCTCCGTAGCAACGAATTTTTCAGGAGGGCACCAGCTGCTAAGCTGGTCAAATTTAGATTGCAAAGTTTGAGCACTACCGGTGGTGTAACATTGTCGTACAAAATAATCGACATAAGGTTCTGTTTCCTTAGGAGGCAGCTGATTATAGAAGTCAACAATTAATAATTTGCCTGTACCCGATTGAGGACCGAAATAATTTCCCAATACCTTTATAAACTTTGTAAAGTTATCATTTTGCAACCAGTCGCCTTCCGGTTCGTAGTCCAAGTCCAAACCATCCAGATCATTACGCAACACACATCTCACAAGATGTAAAGCATAAGCCTCGATACCTGCGTCTGTTTTAGGAAATTCCGTACTCCCAATACGGCAAATCGTACACATCACAACGCGAGTCCCCTTTACCGTACGGATATAATTCATTTCCTCATAAGCAGTCGGCAAATAACGCTCGTTATAATAACTCGTTTCTACATAAGCCGGATTGTTGGAAGGAATACCTGACCACAGACTGACGATGTCCAGACTATCCGGCAGACCTGTGAAATGAAGTCCCTGCGAAGGAGATGCTTCTGAAGTATAACCGGCATACCAACCGAAACAAATAGCATGATCTGTTTTCTTATATTCACGCAGGTTCTGATAATATTCTTCATTATAAGTATTAGCTGCCTGTATAACTTCAGGTTCAATATCCGTATCACAACCACTCACAACAAATGTCAAGAGACAGGTGAACAAAAAATATACATAATTTCTTTTCATATTCTGCATTATTTAAGTAACCAATTATTTATTAGGCACATCCCACCACAATCTGACACCCGGGTTATCTACGCCACCTAAAAGTGTGATGCCTTTATCCAACTCTGTTCTATTCGTATTATATTCCGATTCCGGATAAGGTAATCTGCGGATTTGTATATTTGTGTCTACAGAACCTCCGGAACTTTCGTTCACAACAACCGGAAATACTTTCGGGTAACCGGTACGGCGGAACTCTGTCCATGCCTCTTGTCCCACCGGATAAAGAGCAATGTACTTTTGAGTAATGATTTGTTCCAGATTTGTTTTAAAATCTCCCGATTCATCCCAAGCGATAGAAACAGTCCCCAAAGCATCCATGGAATGAGATAATGTCACCGGATCCTCATAATTGGCAGGTACGTATCCACCCGCCGCAGTTCTTGTCAGATACACGTCAGCTCCTGATACACCATGTTCATCAAAAGACATTCTTATTCCATCTTCATAATACTTTTTAGCATCGGCATTCGTTCCCCAACGCAAAGCATATTCCGCCAACAAGAAATATGATTCGGATGAACGCATCCACACTACATTGGAAGTAGCAGTTGCCTGTGGTTCGGCAAAGATTCCTGTTATATATTTATCCTTACTTACGTCCTTTGACATTCCGGCTCTTATACCCCGATATTTTCCACCCGTACCTGCCTCGAAGTAAGCAGAAAGTCGTGGATCCTGATAACCATTCATGTATGAATCCAGCGTCGCTCCCATACAAATATCATCCCATCCTTTCAGAATATACAGAGGACTTTCATAAGTCGCTATCGGAGTAATATGCTGAAGTTCTGCTAAATCAGACTTCACATTCATCAATCCATAACTATTGCCAATAGCCAGTTGGGCTTCACTTTTTGCCTTTGTTTCATCCACATAGGCAAGATGCAATGCAAGACGCAAACGAAGTGAATTGGCAAACTTTATCCAAGATGTAACATCACCGTTGAACACACAATCCCATGATGACAAAACTTTACTTCCGGATGCAGCATAACTATCCAAGTTATTGATAGCTCCATCCAATTCTTCAAAGAATCTGTAATAAACATCCTTTTGCGAATCATAAGGCACTTCTTTTGAAACTCCAAAATTCAAATAAGGAATAGGGCCATAGGTATCTGTCACACGATGCATTGCCGCTACTTTCAGAATCTGCGCCATAGAAAACCGGGGATCTTCGTCATTGTTAATCGCTTTTCTTATTTCACGCCAGGCATTCATAGTCGTCAGGTAATTGGTAGTGAACATATCACCATACCAACTTCTTTTATCCCAATTGTAACGACCGGCAGAATTGATACTGGGAGCAGGAAAACCAAAATAGCCGACATAACCATCTCCACCCATCACTTCCACAGTCTGATATCTGTCCGAACCGATATTAAGTCCCGGTTGTGCTACTACCAGTACGTTCTGCTCCATCTGTAAAAGAAGAGAACCAGTTCTCACATTATCCCAATCCGTCATCTCATCGGTTGCTTCATTAGGATTGGTATTGTACTCCAGAAAATTCTTCGTACAACCTACATTTATCATGATTACTCCAAGGAGTAAGTAGTAGTTCCTTATTTTAAAAAACTTACGTATGTTCATCATTATTTTTTTTAAAGGTTATCCAATTAGAAAGAAATCTTTGCAGAAAATCCCATCGATCTCAAACTCGGTTGCATGAAATAGTCCATACCCTGGTTATAAGTACCTGTACTTGCAGTAGATTCCGGGTCAAATGGAGCCTTACAATATAGCATCCATAAATTACGTCCTACAAAGGACACATTCAATCCAGAAATCCATTTACACCATTTATTGATCGGAATATCATATCCCAATGTCAATTCTCCCAAACGAACATTCGTCATACTATATACATACATAGAACCTACATAACCTGTACCATTAGCTCCGATAGTCTGATACCATGTCTGGGCATCAATCATCTGGCCGTTTACTTTCACGCCACCATTATCCCGCGCTTCTGCCGATGTCTTAGACACTCCATAATAGTCCATTACAGCTTGAGTGGCAGAAACTCCGATACCACCTACACGGGCATTCAACATAAATCCGAGACTGATTCCTTTCCAATTAAATTCATTTCTCCAGCTAAGAGTATATTTCGGATTGGTATTACCGGCATAGATATAATTATTCTTATCCGTTTCCAATGCACCTGTCATTGAATTCATCCAGATATGTCCATGTTCATCAGTTCTCATTGTATTCACATAAACATCTCCCATAGAGCCCCCTACTGTTAGCCGTTGTTTGGCACCGCCTAATGAATAAACATCCATTTCGTCCAAATGTACTGTCACTCCCAACTCTTCATTTGTATATTCAGGGAGTAATTGGTCAATGCGGTTTCTGTTGAGCGACCATAGTAAAGTTGTTTTCCAATCTACAGGCCCTATATTCTGTTTAAAGCCAAGAGCTAACTCAATACCTTTATTCGTTACTTTACCTGCATTTACATATAGTTTAGAATATCCGGTTGTTGTAGAAATTTCCGGACTGAAGAGCTGATTCTCCGTATATGTCTTATAAGCTGTCACGTCCAGTGTCAGTTTATTATCAAACAGACCTAAATTAAATCCTCCTTCCCATGAATGAGTTCTCTCCGGTTTAAGGTCTTTTATCGGGAAATAAGAAGTGGTATTCAACCCTCCTAACACTGCGTAAGTAGTGATAGCCCTGAATCTTTCCGGTGCATTACCCACCTCACTATATGAAAGGCGGATCTTTGCATAAGAAAAAATGTTAGATTTCATTGTAAACATATTAGTCAGAATCGCTGAAGCACCGATAGAAGGATATAATATGGAAGAATGATTTGTTCCTGCCAAAGCAGATATCCAGTCATTACGTAACGAACCATCTACATAAACCATGCCCTTATATCCTAATGAGAATGTTCCGAATAAAGAATTGGTACGGTCGTGATAGTTCGTATTTTTATAGGTTAATTTACCGGAAACGTTCGCATTGTTAGAAGTAAACAGATTAGGAATGGTCAGTAATCCGCCGCCAAAATTAAGCTCCTTATAATCCAAATCCAATAAACTGGCACCTAAAGATGCTGTCAGATTCCATGTATCGTGATAGAAATATTTATTGATATTCAACATGGCATCCGCATATATCTGACTGGTATTCTTGTTCGATTGCACGTATGCTCCTTTATCCGAGTTTTCAGCAATCACATTCAAAGTGGAAGCATACATTTTCTTTTCCGAGTTGATAGTTTCCTTATCCAGTTTCACGCGTCCGGAAACATTCAACCAATCTGTTATCGTATATTTTAGTGAACCGCTTGCCAGAAAACGGTCTTTCTTGTTGGTATACATATTCCGGTTCGTAATCCAGTAAGGATTCTGCATGGATAATCCATTTTCTTTCAATGGCCAGAACTGTGTTTTTATGTTACGGTCTACATCATATCGTTCATAATACTGATATTTCGAGAAATCATCACCGCGCGGAAATAAATAAACGGGAACCAATGGATTGGCATACTCTCCTTGCGACAACATATTCTGTTCCTTTACATTAGAATACATAAAACTTAAATCCATCGTCAGTTTATCATTCAGCATAGAGGTCGTGTTACGAACAGAGAAATTATATCTGTCCAAGTCATTATTCTGAATGATACCCCGGGCATTCACAGCACCTACAGATACATAGGTTTGATTTTTTTGTGTCCCTGTAGTCAGACTTACAGTGTTTGCTACATTGTAACCTGTCTGAAAAAAATCTTTAACTTCATAATCGGTAGGAGATGACAATTTAGATGCCCAACTATACCACTCTCCTGTTTCCGAACCATACGTATTCTGGAATTCCGGCAATCGGAATGGTGAATAGAAAGTTGAATTATTACTGTAAGTCAATCTGGTTTTATCTACAGCCCCTTTCTTCGTTGTGATAAGTACCACACCATTGGCAGCAGCCGAACCGTATAGTGCAGCGGCGGCCGATCCGCTAAGTACTGAAATTGATTCTATATCATCAGCGTTGAAGTTAGCCAATCCGTCACCGGATTGTCCGGCACCCGTATACTGATCGTCGGGTTGTTCACCTGATATATTAGCCAAAGGAACTCCATCTACTACATATAGAGCGTTGTTATTACCGGATATAGACTTCGTACCACGCATTACCACACGGGCACCACCTCCAATACCGGATGAACTTGCATTGATATTCACACCCGCCACCTTACCGGCAAGACTGCTCATCACATTCATATCTTTCGCCTTTGCCACTTCGTCGCCGCCAATCTGCTGCACATTGTATGTCAAGGACTTGGTTTCGCGTTTAATGCCCAAAGCCGTTACAACAACCTCATTCAAGACTTTTGTATCTTCCGTCATCACAATGGAAAGCGATTTATTATCTGTAACCTTCACCTCTTGAGAAGCATATCCAATATAAGAGATCTCCAATACCGCTCCCTTTTTAGCTTGAATCTGAAAGTTTCCGTCGAAATCTGTAATAGCACCGGTAGTTGTTCCTTTTACTTTCACATTCACTCCGATCAAAGGTTCACCTTTTGTATCTTTCACTGTACCTTTTACCTGAATAGTCGGTTCTTGCTCTGTTACATTCAATTTATTGGTAGACAAGATAATCTGCTTATCAACCACTGTATAAGTAATGTTGGTTCCTTTAAACACCTCATCAAGAATATTCAGGATCTTACCTGAATTGTTTCTCACAGAAACAATACGGTTCTTCTGAATTGTTTTATCATTATAAAGGAAAACATAGTCGGACGTCTCCTCTATTTTATTCAGTACCTGTTCTACAGATACATTGTTCATTGAAATGGCAACCCGTGTTCGCTGGGCATAGCCATCTTCGGCAGAAAGTTGTAATACTACTGCGAAAAGTAGTGCTAGACTAATCCTCATAACTAAAGGAAGTTTTAGATTTAAAGCATATTTAGGACATAATGCTGTAAATGAATGATTTTTTTTCATACATTTGTGGCTAACTAAAGTTTATTACTAAATGAACTATGGTTTGATTCCGGCTAGTGTTTGCGAGACCTTGTACCGTGAATCTGGAAAATTCGGAGGAAGACAGCTGTTGGTAGCAGCTTTCTTCCTTTCTTTTATTCTCTTGTGTTATTCCATGGGCTTTTATTTTAAGGGTTACTACTCTAATATAAATCTACTCTAATTTTAGTCTTTGATAATGTATCATCTGCCTGTTGCTGCGGTTCTTCAACTTTCCATTTTAAATCGGCAGACCTGGCCAGATAATCCAATATCTGCGACAGAGTTTCAGTCCGGAAAGTAGCCCGGTACTTATATTCTTTTCCAGACCTATTGTTAAACTGAATTTCTACATTGAAATGTCGTTCCAGGCGCTTCAGGATTTCTTCTAATGAAGCATTTCTGAAAATTAGTTTTCCATCTTTCCAAGCTATCTTTCCATAGACATCCACTTTATTTTTTTCCGACTTTTGACTCTGTTTGTCGTAAAGCAACTGTTCTCCAGGAGCCAATGCTATTGTTTCCTGATCGGGAGTTATCACATTTACCTTACCCTTTTCCAATACTGTTTCTATATAATTATCATCCTCATAAGCAGCTACATTAAATTTAGTTCCATACACATATATGCCCAAGCCATTCGGAGTATTTACATAGAAAGGACGATCTTTGTCTGCCTGCACTTCGAAATATGCTTCACCCTTCAGTTCTACCAACCGGTTGTCTTTCTTGAAAGTGGTAGGATAACGCAATGTACTACCTGCATTCAACCATACTACAGAATGATCCGGAAGTTCATAACGTATGACAGAACCGGTAGCGGTTACCACCTCTGCATATTTCTCGTCGGTTTCTGTTCCACTAAAATATAAATATCCCAAAACCAGAGAAGAGAGAAATAAAGGTATAGTCAGAAATGCTGCATAACGCATCAGTTGATTATACATGTTCTTTCTTCTATTAGTTTTTATTTTGGTTTGTGCTTGATAATAGGCACCCAATACATCAATGGATTCCATTTCTTTAATATCATCTCCCAATGCTTGTGCTTTACGGAGCAATGATTCCGGACTCATATTTTCCATATTTTCTTTCAAAATCTTATCTTTTAATTGTAATTACACTTATAATACAACTGAAGTAATTGGAAAAGGACAGCAAAAACAAACTTTTTTTTATTTTATTTTTCGAGCCATGCCAAATTGAAGCGGTAATGCAATCGGCTACTAAGGATATGAACCACATTATCAGGAGTTTGTGTTCCTGCAAGATAGCCACGTGGTTCAGCATGATTTTCATCCATTTCGAAATATCCCGTCCATGCTCCACCGTTTAAAAAGCGATATTCACCGTCCGTCAGTAGTTTTCTTACCGGCCATGTTTTTCCCTCATCGTAGGAAAGAGCCGCATACATGCCATATCCTTTCTTCACATTTCCATTTTTATCTTTAAATTCCAGACCACGTTCTTCCAAAGGCGTACGTTGCGGATGGTCTGTAAAAGAAACCAATAGCAAAGGTCCTTCATTCAGTCTCATTAAAACAAGACGCTGGCCTCCGTCAATAGGAGGAAGTTCACTTGCTACATATTTCCAGGTCTTTCCCATATCATCTGATATGCTCATTGGCATTCGGAGTTTTCCTTCTTTATTCCGTATGCTATTACCACGCCCCATAGCCATCAAACTTCCGTTCTCTAATTGTACAATCCCCGCATGGATACCTGCGATTGTACTTCCCGTTCCTCCTTCTTTGAAATCCGGCAAAGGAGCGCCATCCCAAGGATCGCACCATGTTTTTCCTTCATCTTTACTGATTTGAACAGCTGCCCCATCATGACTGCCGGGACCCGCATCACAGGCTTGAACCAGCCATCCCTCACGTGTGCGAATCGTACCAGCTATTACCTGATGACGTTTGGTATGTTCGGGAGCTATCAGTTTAGGAGTGCTCCATGAAGCACCGTTATCTGTACTGGTACGTAGTACCATTGCGAGATTCTGCCAGTCACCCGATGCTTCCACTCCATTGATATGATACAATTTTCCCTTCCCGTCATTGAGCAAAGCGCTTCCTGTCATATTCCGATCCGGAACCTTAAAGAATAAAGAAGCCACATCCCAATCAGTATGCCCGGCACGCAAGCGGGAACCGAGTACTGCCATCCCTCTCCCATTCTCTTCATTTGCAGAAAACCATATTGCCAGCAAATCTCCATTATCACACCACGTAACTGCAGGCTGATGATTATGCAGATAAAATGGGATATTCGAATCACATGCCGGACGTACCACAAATGGTATCGGAGGCAAAAACATCGGTGTGACAGCAGATACTTTTTTCCATTTTATAGATGCATTTTTTACAGATTCCTGATTGAACGGGACAGGGGCAGATGTTCCCGATACATTCAAACGAGTATCGGCTTCCACAATTCTAAATCCGGTTTGGGAATGTTTATCTTCCGGAAGCATAGCCAGTCGATTGGCACTTCGCAAGTATTTCTCCGGGGTGTGATGACTCCCTCCTCTAGTGACCCGAAACTCTCCTGCCAATGGTCCTGCCGGGTCTTTCTGCTTTTCTGCGGAATAAGGAGCATACCAATCCAAGCACCATTCTTCCACATTTCCATGCATATCATAAAGCCCGAATGTATTAGGAGGAGTCTGGGCTACTTTTAAAGATACCGGATCAAAGTCACGAACCACTTTTTGATTCCGATGATAAACTGCAGGTAACCCGTCTCCTGTAGAAAATAGTGTGTATGTGCCTGCCCGACAAGCATATTCCCATTCCGCTTCTGTTGGCAAACGATAGTTTTTGCCTTCTTTCCGGCTAAGCCATTCACAAAAGGCAACAGCATCGGAATAACTCACATTGACAACTGCTTCATCATCTTCCAGCGAAACACCGTTTTTTCCTCGTAATGCCCGATGTTCCGGACGGAATGATTCATATTGCGCATTCGTTATTTCAGTGATTCCCATACGAAACGGGCGAGAGATTATTACCTGATGGATAGGAGCCTCATCAAAATCTTCGCCTAATCCGTCACTTCCCATATAAAAACTTCCGGCAGGTATTTCAGCCATCGGAATAAAAGACTTGGAAACTCCTTGAGAATGTATTGGCAAACAAAAGGTTATAGCCAATAAAAAAAACTTGTTTTTCATATTTTAATCCCGTTTATATATAATACAATCAACCTATATACAAAAGGACAGCCTCATCTGATTATTTTCTATTCATTAGTGTTGAAAGCAAAAAAAAGAATCGAAAATTAGGCTTTGATAATTATCTTATTATATATTTGCAACGAAATGAAAAACTACAGAACCTCAAAATAATGAAAATATCTTTTTCTAAACAGACTAAAGAACGGGCTTTCAAACAACTTTATGAGGAGTATTATGCCCCATTTTGTTTGTATGCAAAAAGGTTTGTTGATGATAAAGAAACACGTGAAGACATCGTTTCGGATGTATTCACCTCATTATGGGATAAACTGGATACTGATTCTTTTGATCTTCAATCGAACACCGCATTAGCTTACATCAAAATGTGCGTAAAAAATAGCTGCCTGAATTTCCTGAAACATCAGGAATATGAATGGAGCTATGCGGAAAATATACAGAAGAAAGCTCCTGTCTATGAAACAGAACCGGATAGTATATATACTCTTGATGAGCTATACAGAATGTTGTATGAGACATTAAACAAACTTCCCGAAAACTATCGAACGGTCTTTATTAAAAGTTTCTTTGAAGGCAAAACTCATACAGAGATTGCAGAAGAGATGAATCTTAGCGTGAAGTCTATCAATCGATATAAACAAAAAACGATGGAACTTTTACGTAATGAATTAAAGGAGTATATGCCACTATTACTCTTGTTATTTCTTCGTGCATAATCTACATCCTCATGTTCTCTTCCTGGTATATGCCTTTCTTTTGAAAAACAGTCGTACTCTATATATGTATTAGTCCTGTTGTTTATATCACTCTGCTTAATAGTTAGCAGGGGCTTACTTGTGTGGACAGATAAGCTATCAGTTGTGAACAAATCCGTTTACGGTTGTAAACAGATTTGTTCACATGGGTGAGCCCTTGTAAAACATTAGAGCTTAACAAAAGAATACCTAAGTATCAATGTATGATATATAGGGAAATATAGTATAAATTAGCTGGGAGCAAGACGAGCCAGGGTGAGGGTAACTTTTTACCCTCACCCTGGCCTCACCTCTACCCTCACACTTGAAACACCGATGAATAAAGGGATTGAATCAAGGTGTGAGGGTAAAACGTCATCAACATTTGTTTGGCTAAGATGCGACACTCTGCCCGGTTTATTTTTCCGTTCTCTGTTTGCGGAATGGATTCTATTGTCAATATATGCTTGGGACGATAATAAGGTTCCAGTATTTCATGTAGTTTATTTCCGATTTCTTCTGTGTCGGGCTGATCTGCCAATAATAAAGTGACAGCCTGCCCTAAGCGCTGATCCGGAACTGAAGTAATGACAAAGGACACAGGAATAAACGGGCGGAGCAACTTCTCCATCTCCTCTGCTTGAATCTTAATTCCTCCACTGTTAATCACATTGTCTTTCCGGCCTAGAATCATAAAACTTCCATCGGGATAGATACGTGCAATGTCATTGGTCTGCAATGTTTCGTCACATACCAAAGGGGCATCAATGATTAATGTATTCTCTGCGGATAAAGACAATTTTACTGAAGGAAATGGATAATAATGTTCTGAAGCCGATGCTCCGTTCAGACGACGAAGGGCAATATGCGACAAAGTTTCAGTCATGCCATAAGTGGAGTAAACAGCAGTCGGAAGATGTTTTATCTCCGTTTCCAGAGCCTCATCAACGGCTCCGCCTCCTATAATCAGAATATCCGTTTGTTTTAATCGCTCTTTTTCTTCGGGAACCTGCAACGTGTTATAAACTTGCAATGGGACCATTGCAACAAATCTCAAAGGTTCTTTTATATCCGCCAACGGATGGCCGGAAGCAGGACGAATAATCAAATTCAAACCTGCAACCAATGAACGTACGACCACCATCATTGCACCGATATAACGGAGATTCATACATAATAATGCCGACTCACCTTTCTTCAAATTCAGAAATTCACAAGTCAGACGTGCACTTTGCATCATTTGATCCTTGCGTACCATCAGTTCTTTAGGTATACCCGTGGAGCCCGATGTATGAACTGTAATAACAGGAGAATCATTAAACCATTCGTTCAGGAAAAGATATAAATCCCAATAAGCAGGAGAATGAGCTTCTGCTCCTCCTACTATCAGTTGGCTTATTTCTTCAAAAGTGTATTCTTTTCCTTCCAGTAGCAAGCGCTGTTGTTGTCGATCGAATATCATCAGAATATCCTTTAAATACCACTAAATACCATCATTTACAAAACCACAGGCAATCTTTTCTGATTTCAAGAGGCACTTCTATATTGTCAGTAAAGAGCATACCCGTTCCCAATCCTTGTGGTAACGGATTATTGAATGTTGCACACCAATGGGCGATAGCATTCAAACCAATGTTGGACTC
This sequence comes from Bacteroides ovatus, assembly GCF_001314995.1. Taxonomy (NCBI): domain Bacteria; kingdom Pseudomonadati; phylum Bacteroidota; class Bacteroidia; order Bacteroidales; family Bacteroidaceae; genus Bacteroides; species Bacteroides ovatus. Next base: position 6,392,268 of record NZ_CP012938.1, on the reverse strand, counting down.
CAAAGCGGAAGTGATCCACCAGCCGATATGTTGCTTTTCCGCTTCCATAATCCATTCATCCCCTCCACATATTCCTCCGTGGAGAGATGGTTTAATGATGATATATTGCGGACGGATGGTTGCCAGCAGTTTCTTTTTTTCTTCCAGCGTGTTGCATCCTATCAGCTCTTCATCCAATGCTACTGGCAACGGAGATTCAGAAGTGAGCCGAGCCATTTCTTCCCATTGTCCGGCACGAATCGGCTGTTCGATAGAATGTAAATCAAATTCTGACAGACGTTTCAGTTTTTCCATTGCATCACCCGGAGAGAAAGCACCGTTTGCATCTACACGCAACTCTATTTCTTTAGAAGAGAAATGGGTACGAATATGACGTAACAACGCCAATTCTTTTTCAAAATCGATAGCACCAATCTTTAGTTTGACACAACGGAATCCGGCTTCCATCTTTTTCTCGATTTGGGATAACATGTGATCAAAATCTCCCATCCAAATCAAACCATTAATTTGAATCCCTACCTCTCCACGAGAAAAAGCCGTATCGGACAAAGCCCAACTCCCTGCAAAGAAATGCCAGATAGCCGTTTCCAAGCCAAATAAGATGGAAGGATACTGGCATAAAACATCCTTATCCCACATTCCTTGTTCTTTCTCTACTTGCCGACAAAATCTTTTTAATATATCTTCATAATCAGGAAGATCGTCACAACTTAAAGCGGGCAAAGGCGCACACTCCCCTATTCCTACTCTGCCAGGGAAGTCAGGCGAGGTAAAATGAAGATACCAAACTTTACGCGTAGTATATGTTCCTCTGGAAGTCCCGGCAGGTTGCTTGAAATGGAGCAATCGGGGAATAATTTCTATTTTACAATTCATCGTGAATAATTTTTCAATTCACCACAGAATAACACAGAGCCTCACGAAGTTTTAATAAGTTATATCTCTTGCAGTTCTCCTACCATTCTCTCCTCCACAGTCTTGCTTTGCAGAAAATCAGGCTTAAACGCAGGAAAAGCAAACTCTGTGGTACTCTGTGGCAAAGCCGATTTTAAGGGAATTTCGGATATTGTTTGAAGTTCGGTTTACGTTTCTCCAGGAACGCATTCTTTCCTTCCTGTGCTTCATCCGTCAGGTAATAAAGTAATGTTGCGTCACCTGCCAACTCCTGAATACCTGCCTGGCCGTCCAGTTCGGCATTCAATCCCGCTTTAATCATGCGCAAAGCCAATGGACTAAGCAACATCATTTCTTCCGCCCATTGCACGTATTCATCTTCCAGCTGTTCCAAAGGTACTACCTTATTCACCAATCCCATATCCAATGCTTCTTGTGCATTATACTTGCGGCAAAGGAACCAAATTTCACGTGCTTTCTTCTGTCCTACCACACGCGCCAGATAAGATGCACCGAATCCGGCATCAAAACTACCCACGCGAGGACCTGTCTGACCGAAAATGGCATTTTCCGAAGCAATGGATAAATCACATACTACATGGAGCACGTGTCCGCCACCAATGGCAAAGCCGTTCACGGCAGCAATCACAGGTTTCGGAATACTACGGATTTGCTTTTGTACATCCAATACGCTCAAACGAGGCACACCGTCTTTCCCGATATATCCGCCACGTCCTTTCACATTCTGGTCGCCTCCCGAACAGAATGCCTTATCACCGGCTCCGGTAATTACAATCACATCAATATCCGCTTCTTCACGGCAAATGCGCAATGCATCACTCATTTCGGCAGTGGTAGTCGGGGTAAATGCATTCCGATAACGTTCACGGTTGATTGTGATACGGGCAATTCCATTATAATAATCAAAAAGAATATCGTCGTATTCTCTGATGGTTGTCCACTCTCTTTGTGTTGGCATAATTTATTTTTGTTTTAATTGATGATAATAATTCTTCAACATACGTGCATCCTTGTTTTTGTTGGTAAACACTTCCAGGAGCACAGGTTGTTCCATAGTTTCCGGCTGGGTGAAAGTTTTCATTGCTTCAGTCAGCTCTTCATCATTTTGTGCCTGCAGATAAAGGAAACCACGTTCCTCCGCCCAGCCTTTGGCTGACGTTTTATGAACTGCTGCAATAAATTTATGTGAGGTGCCCGACATATCCAATCCCGGTAAAGTATGGAAAATCTCTCCTCCTCCGTTATTTAATAAAAGGATACGCAGGTTGGAACGGACGTTGATATTCCACAACGCATTCATATCATAGAAGAAACTTAGATCTCCGATAGCTATGAAATTCAGTTTGTCGGAAGCTGCCGCATAACCGACAGCGGTAGACAACGACCCTTCAATACCACTTGTTCCCCGATTGCAACAAACTTCAATTGTAGGAGGAATCGAATATAGTTGTGCATAACGAACTACCGAACTGTTTGCCAGATGCAATGCACAGGACTCCGGCAAAGCTTTCAATAATGTACCGACAGCCAACATCTCCGAATAGGCAAAATCCGGTTCGGGAATAATCTTACAATAATTCTCCCATACACGGGGATAGTCAGGAGTCCGGTTATCCAGCAGGCTGGCGATCTTCTCCAGAAATTCAAACGGGTCCATCTCGATCACTGTAGTCAATGAGCCGTACAAATCGACCACCTCACCCTCCGGCGATACGTGCCAATGCTCTTTAGGCGGATGCTGACGGAGAAACTTCTTCAATCGTTTGGAAACGACATGTCCTCCGTAAGTAATCAGCAATTCGGGAACCATCTGGTCTATCTTCTCTTCGGGCATGGCATAAAGTGCCGCATCGAAATTCTTTACCGGAATACCGGGAACTGTCTGATTGCCGATATGTTCCGTCAACCAGGCAAAATGTTTATATAATAACTTGATATATCTTTTTTCAAACAGATAAATAAGGTTCATCTGACCGATGATAATCATGCGCTTCTGATATTTATTCATCCGGTCGACCAGATCATTATAATCACGGTCATAGACGTTCAATCCCTGATAACGGGTTATCACACGTACTTCCGGGAGTGCATCTACCGTGAATTGAAACAGCGGTTCGGAAATAGGAACATTGATATGCACCGGGCCTTTTCCATGATGATTCGTCTCCAGCAAGGCTTCATTCACCAGGCGATTACAATACCATTCATCTTCTTCCGTATGAATCTCCGGAAGATTGACCGACTTCTTTACCAGCGTTTGAAACACACCCGGTTGCGGCACTGTCTGTCCATCCATCTGTCCGATCCAGGCAGCGGGACGGTCTGCTGAAATGACAACTAAAGGAACATTCTGATAAAATGCTTCGGCTACAGCCGGATGAAGATTTAATAATGCAGTACCGGAAGTGCAGCACACAGCAGCAGGCTTACCACCATTCAACGCAAGACCAATGGCAAAATAACCGGCACTCCGTTCATCCGTCACTGCATAACAGGTGAAGTTCGGATGATTAGACAAAGTATGTACGATGGGCGTATTACGACTACCCGGACACAACACAACCTTAGTAATCCCGTGCGCCTCGAGCAACGCAACCAACTGGAGTATGTTCTTCTTGTCTGTATACATGATGATAATTATTAGTAGTTTATGATTTTAAAGGAGGCGTTGCAATAAGCCGTTTGATGGTTTGCAACTTCTTTTCCGTTTCCAGCCATTCGTCATTCAATTCCGAAGAAGCCAGTAGTCCACCGCCGGCATAAAGAGTCAGTTGTTCATCTTCAATATGCATGCAGCGCAGATTCACATAGATGTCAGTTCGCCCTTCCGGGTCCAGCCAGCCGATAAAGCCGGAATAATAGCGGCGGTCGTAGCCTTCGTTCTGCAATATAAACCGATAGGCTTCTTCTTTCGGTAAACCGCATACAGCAGGCGTTGGATGCAACACTTTCAAGAGATCTCCCAAACCTTTGTTATCTTTCAAAGAAAACTGGAAATCTGTTTTCAAATGTGACAAAGCACCTGCATAAGCCGGATAAGGCCCGTTCTCCGTAGAATGAATACCCAACGAAAGGAGTTGGCGACGAATGTAAGAAGCTACATAAGCCTGCTCTTTCCGATTCTTTTCATCCCATATTTGGGGCAGTTTACCATCTTGCAAAGGCTGTGTCCCGGCCAACGCTACTGTATTCCATTCATCTTTTTCACCCGATAAAATGATTTCGGGAGTGCTTCCCAACCAGATTCCTGTCTGCGGAGTGTAGCACAAGTATATATATGAATGAATATAACGCCTGCAAGCTGCACGAAATATAGATAAAGGGGAAAAACCGGATACTTTATCAATAGTAAGATGACGTGAAAGTACTAATTTATCAAAAGTATTATCACGCAAAGCATTTATAAAGGTATGAAAGCAGGAGGCATATTCCTCCGTAGAAGAAGTCAGGAACGATTCTTGTCCTTGCATCCGCAAAGCGACTTCCCGTTCTTCTGCCGTATCATTGTCAATCGGCAAAGGTTGCCCCCACTGATCGGGTTGAATCAATACGACAGGACACGTCTCACTCACCTGAAACGGAGCGATGACAAATCCTCTCTGTCCATTCAGTTCTTTCAGGTCGTATATCAGACATACCGCTCCTTCCGCCTGTGTCAACAGACGGGGAACTTTCTCCCCGGGAATACGGTAAACAGCAAACGGCTGCTTCCGCTGAATAAATGCATCAATAGTTGTCAAATTACTTATTTCTTCGTCGGTCATCTCTTTTTCATCACACTGTTGACTACCCGTATGGAAGACACTAGTTTGTTTGTTGAAGTAAACACGTCTACATTCCATACATGGGAGGAACGTCCCTTATGTACAACTGTTCCTACTGCACGCACTGTATCTCCTTCATGTGCAGAAGATATGTGGTTTCCACTGACCTGCATTCCTACTACAATCTCGTCCGGCTGGCAAAGAATCATTGAACCGAGTCCGGCAACTGTTTCCGCCAATGCAAGAGTAGCCCCGCCATGCAAAATGCCAAAAGGCTGACGGGTACGATGGTCTACCGGCATTGTTGCTTCCACACGGTCTTCGTCGGCATAGGTATATTGAATTCCCAAGTTTCCCATCAATGCGTGGCGTGCCTGCGCATTCAGTTGGTCAAGGGGAATTTCGGCTACACGCACTTCGGATATGATAGCCTTCTCCACTGCAACGGCCACTCCGTCTTCCTCATTCGAAGCAGTCACATAATCGGCACAGGCTTTCACCGAGTCTTGTGAATGTCCCATAGCTATACCCAGCCCCGCCAATTGAATCATTGTTACGTCACACACACCGTCGCCCACAGCAATCACTTCCTCACGCTTCATACCTAGCACCTCCAGCAAAGCACCCAAAGAATTGGCTTTGTCGATGGCGCAGGGAACTACTTCCAGAAAATAGGGCTCCGAACGGAATACGTCCAACGCCCCATTCAGTCGTCTCTTCCAGTGATCTTCCAAACCAAGCAATGCTTCTTCGTCATCGCTCACCAGCATACACTTACAAGGAGCAAAATCAACGGCAGCAGAAAATTCTTCTTCTTTGATTATTTGCAGGTCATTCAACCGGGCTTCATTTTGGATATGTTCATTTTCAGGAGAATCCGTTATGATCGTATCATCATGATAAGTGAATAAAGCAAAACCGTTTTTACGGGCTTTCTTTTCCAGATACGGCAACATTTCGGGATTAATCCGACGTTCAAACAGAATTTCTCCGTTTTGTGCATTGATAATCTGACAGCCATTATAGGAAAGGATAAAACCTCCATAGTTTCCAAGTTCGAGCATCTTGGCCAGCGGCATTAGGCCATAAGTCGGTCTGCCGGACGCCAGCACAATACGTACTCCCATTTGCTGAACCTTCAACAGGGCAGCCAATGTACGTTTACTAATTTCTTTCGCATCATTGAGGAGTGTTCCGTCTACATCAAGAACCAATAATTTATACTTCATGATTACACGATTTTGATTTAGATTACAAAGGTAGGAAATTGAGTGAACGACAGAAAGCGTAAACAGATAAAATTACTTTAATTTCACTCTCTCAAACGCATTTCCAGATAATCGCGAAGAATTCGGGCGTGATTATACACCGGTTCTTTTGAAGCATAAAGTAGTGTTATCACCGGATGTGGTTTGATAAGAGTCAGAAAATCAGCCATTGATGGAGAAGCATCCAGCTCTTTTTGATACTGCGTGACAAAATCTCCCCAATGTCCGGGAATATCTTCATGAAACCATTTACGTAATGTAGGGGATGGTGTTATGTCTTTTGCCCAATAATCGTATTTCAACCATTCTTTCTTCATTCCGCGTGGCCATAATTTATCTACCAACACCCGGTATCCATCTGTTTCTGAAAAATCTTCGTAAACCCTCTTTATCCTTACCTGTATCATTTCCATTAATATTTAGTTATCAATAGATAAACCGGGAAAAACGAAAATTGTTTAGTAGAACTATTTAATTCCTCAATGTGTCCTGCGCTTTTTTAAATTCATAAGGAGTCATTCCCGTCTTTTTCTTAAAAAGGTTATATAATATCGGGGCACTATTAAATCCGGATTCATCAGCGATGGCACGTATGGTATAGTTAGGATATTTTTTCATTAGCTTGATCGCATAATTAATGCGCAGTCCGTTGATGTACCCATTGAAATTAGTTCCGGTGCATTCTCTTATCATCCGGGCAAAGCGTGCATTATTCAGATGTACAATCTGCGCCAAATCTTCTCTTGAGAGCTCTGGAGAAAGATATAGCTGTTTTTGAACGACTGTATGATTTAATTCCTGGAATATTTTCTTGTTCTCCTCTTCTTCCCCACTTTCTTTGTCTGTTTCGTCCAAAAGTTCATCCTGTTCTTCAGGAGAAATCAATTCCGGTTCCAATTCTGATGAAACCTCCTGTTCCTCGTACACTTCCAATAACTGATTACCATCTTTTTTATTGGCAAATTTCTCGTTTATCAGTTTGGCAAGCATCCTGTTTTTATACTCGATTATATGGTTGAAACGCCACAAACGCCAAAGTATAAACAGGGTCAGCACTACAATACACGCCAAAAAGCAGAGTGAAACATTCCTTATTTTTAGCTGTGAGGCTTGCTCGGCGATGTATTCTTCTTTTTCGGAAGCACCGTACATCGCGTTCAATTCTAATGCAGCATTTTTCCTGTCGGTACTGTTAATGCTATCCGTTATTGCAATGATGGTTTCACGTATTTCTGCGGCTTCTTTATAACGATTCAGCCCCAGATATGCCTGGACTTCCTTATTAAGTATAGTTAAATATTGAGCGTTCAAGGTATCCCGCTGTGTTCTCAACAATTCTTTAAAGTCCTTACAGTTGTCTATTACTGTCTCATATTGTTTGGAAAGAATCAAATAAGGAATCGAATACATCTTGCCATCCGGAGTATGAGATTCTTTTATTGCCAGATATTTTTGATAATATCCTTCTGCTTGCGCATATTTCTTTTCTAAATAAGAAATATAGGCCAAATTTGCATATAAATAGCTATATTGACCATCAATGTAGCCTTCGGGAACCTCCGGTACTTTCTCTAATTTTTTAAGAAGTTTTTCACGTTCATAAGCAAGAGCCAAAGCTTCATCAATACGGGAATCTGTCATTAAAAATCCCATCTCTGCTCCATAATAATAGGAAAGCAGCATCATTTCTCTCATATCCTTTGACCCACGCAGTAATTCAATCGTACGACCAAAATAATTATACGCCTCATCTTTCAATGATAGCCTCCAATTATTCTCTCCTATGCAAAAAAGCAATCTAGCTTCCGCCTCTCTGTCCTTCAGTTTTTGAGCCTGCATAATTCCACTAAGAGCATAATGCATGCTCTCATTATATTTACTCATTATGGATGAAAGTTCAGCTAAATAAACCGTCATCTTCAACATGTGCTTAGGTTCTCTTTGAGAGATGGAATCAAGCAAGTACGACTTCCTTGCATACATAAAAGCTAGTTTATTCATATACATATTACGATATGACAAACTGCGCAATTCATTAATCAGACGCAGAGGGAAGGCTTTTCTGGTTTCGGCCTCATCCAACAACTGTAAAGCACGTTTGGGGTTGGAAATATAAATATCTCTGATATATTTTTCTGTATACAAAGAGTCATTATTTATAATTTTATCAGCCCTTGAAAATTGATTGTGTACAAATAGAAGCACAAAAATACATACCCAAAAACGCATAAAACTCTTAATCGTGTTTAATCATTAATTATCCAAAGGTATGTATTTTCCAAAAAATGTGCAGACACAATTTAAATTTGCAAAATAAAAATAAGAAACATTAGCTAAACATATCAGAGACGTAACATGGTTCCAAGTCAGCTATTCTCCTGAATCACAGCCCAATGCTTTGCTCAATCGCCCTTCAAGGCATACACTTAAGTCAGTCGTTACAAACTTGCCATTATAAAAAAGAGTAAATATGGTAGCCGGAGTAGGTGCATTTTGCGCCTGTTCCATACTTTCCAATTCAATTATTCTCAATGGAATGTCTTTGCTCTTAGCAGCACTGACCAAAGAACCGCGAACGTGAAACTCCGTAAACGGGCAGCGATGGGTATAATAAACGACTATTCCATCCTTATCCGGACACTCACCGCTCAACACGCAATCATTAAAAGAAGGATCAGGAGCAGCCGGGTTTAGTTTCAAACTTAAAAGGCTGAATCCGTAAGGGAGTTTTTCTATTGTTTGGAAACCTTGTCGCAACAGCCATTTCGTGTCACTCATAAAATGAAATTTAGAAGTGCCCACCACTGTGACAAGCCCATCTTTCCCCTGCAATTTTGCATCATCAATGGCAGACTGCAATAATGCCTTACCATGTCCGCAACCTTTATATTTACCTGACACCCAGAAACAGTTTATCATCAGATAATTGGGAGCATTCACCGGAACCCATGCTTTTTCAGCAGGACCGTATTCGATAAACACTTTTGCCCGTTCATCAATACGTCTGAACACATAGCCGTTATCGAACTCTTTCTTCAGCCATTCTTTTTTGAGTTCATAACTATCCTTGCATTTCTTATCTGAGAAAGCACAGCATATATGTTCGTTTGCAATATTCTCCTTTGTCAAAGTGATGTAATTGGTTTCCATAATATTCTATTTAATTAATAGGTTAAACAAATAACAGTTCGATATTCACTCATTGTTATGAGTTGGTAGCAAATCGCCAAGCTAATATCCTGCTACTTTTAGTTCCCTGCTGCATTCGAATAACTTTATATTCGGACACATTCACCGATTTTAATTTGGTATATAACTTTTCCAGATTTTTTTCTTTAGAAACCAAACTCGTAAACCATCCGCAGTTCTTCTGATATTTTTGGCTCTCGGAAATCATATTCAATAAGAAACGAACTTCTCCGCCCTCGCACCAAAGTTCATTCGCACTCCCGCCGAAATTTAGCTGCACTTTATTTATCTTCGTACCTTTCAGACTGCTTAATTTGCGTAACGTTCCGTCTTCCGCCTCTTCACGCGAACTATGAAACGGAGGATTGCATATTGTCACATCAAAATACTCATCAGACATAATAATTCCATCGAAAATCTTCTTACTATCTTTCTGAAGTCGCAAGTCAATCTTATGAGCCAACACAGGGTTGCAAGTCACTATCTTTCGTGCATTTTCTATCGAAACCGGATCAATATCAGTACCAACGAAGGTCCATCCATATTCAGTGTGTCCTATGATCGGATAAATGCAATTTGCACCTACCCCAATATCCAGACATCTACATTTAGACTTCTGTCCATTAGCATCTCCTGCCGGTAAATCCGGTGTTGTTCCGTTCGGCTGGATAAGATCGGCAATATAATGAATGTAATCCGCCCTTCCGGGAATAGGCGGACACAAATATTGCTTCGGTATGTCCCAATACCGGATGCCATAATAAGTTACCAATAATGCTTTGTTCAAAGCCTTCACCGCTTGCGGATTAAAAAAGTTTATAGTTTGTATTCCGAGGGGATTGAGCGATACGAATCTCTTTAATGGAGGATAATTTTCCATCAACAATGGAAAATCATACTGACCATTGTGCTTATTTCTTATATGTAACTCACCTTTTTTTGCCATGCGGGCAAAGATACAGAGAATTTTCCTGCCTACAAATTCTTCTTAACTCTTATCCTAACACTCTTCTGAATATCATATATAATATTCTACCATTTCAATCAGCCCGGCGCGTAAAGTATACTTAGTTGCTTCATATACATTATTCACACCCAACTTCCGGAAAATATTCTTTTTGTGGGTGATAATAGTATGAATGCTTGAGGTTCTTTCCAATGCTATTTCTTTCACAGATTTCCCATGTGCTATCAATTTAAGAATGTCAATCTCTGTAACAGTCAAAACAGAATGAATTTCCGGTTTGTCGGAACCGATTATCAATAAATTGGTTATCTGATGACAAAGAAATCGCTCCCCGTGTGCTGTACACATCAATGCAGAATGAATTTCCTCACCGGAGTTCTCTTTCAAAATCATACCAATATTCCTTTCTATACTCATCCTACGAATAAAGTCTTCGCTCAATTCATTGGAAAACAATATCCAACGAACTCTCGGAAAACGTTTTTCTATAATAAGAAACTCCTCTATACCATTGATGTCAAACAATGTATAGTCAAGTATAACGACACTGTCATTACATTCTACCAATGCAAGCATGAGCTCTTTCTTGTCTGTCACATCTATCATGCGACATCCACTGAATATAGCGGAAATATATCCATGCATTCCCATTCTGGTTATATCCTGATTATCTGCTATGATAAATGTAATGTCAGTGTTCATTGTTATTCTGTTTTTTAAATTCAACGGATATTTTTCAAACGCATATTGCAGCCCGGAGACACGGAGGTATCATCGTTCTTTATTAGCTACATCAAACCACAAACGGGTAGTAATCTCATCTGCTCCCTGATGGGATATGGCAATCTGATACTGCTTACCATTCAGTGATTGTTCCGTTACGGGATAAAAAAAGCGACGAGGTAACTCTCCGGAACCCAAAACGGAATCGGGACCAGGGATAAGCTGGGGATAACCGAGCCTGCGCCAGTCAGTGAAAGCATCGGGTCCCTGTCCATAATAAGCGATCCACTTCTGCCAGCCGATAGATTCATACCAATGTGCGGCGTCGAACCGAATCGCCTCCTGCTGTAAATAAGAATCGATTATACGATTGTCTATAATGCCAAACTGATTCAATGAAGCAGTAATAGCTTCGCGGTAGAGCGTTTCCGCATCAGCCGTTATCCAGCCGCGTGCAGCGGATTCTGCAAAGATAAACAAGACCTCGGCATACGTATAAAATACAGCCGGAGAGCTATCTTTCAAAAAATAAGTACCGGGACGGGAAACTTTATTAAATCCCTGATTATTAGCGGCATCAGCAGATAAGGAATTGGCAGCTCCTACATAGTTTTTCACACCTTCGTCTTGAGGTAGCTGGGCTAAAATTCCAATTCTCGGATCATTCCATTCATTCAGTTTATCAATCAACGTTTTTGATACCCGCTGATCATCACGTGAATTGAAAGCAGATGCCCATGGATTCCATTGTGGTGAAGAAGTAAAAACAAAACGGGCTATAGCATCATTGCTATCTATTACACTGTTACGATTATCCCAAAGGGAAGCAATAACCCGACGCGCTGTATCCTCATCCCGGTCAGCTAATTCAAGGGCGATACGTAGCCGTAGGGAGTGGGCCAATTGTTTCCAGCGGGTAATATCATTTCCGTAAATCAAATCCCCTTCTACCGTTCCTCCTGTGGTAGAAAGCAACTGGTCAGCAGCGATCAACTCCTCCAAAAGCCCGCGCAAAACAGTCTCTTGTGAATCATAAGCGGGTGTTACACTTTGTGCATATTCACTGTATGGTATATTTCCATACAGATTGGTCAGCAACAGGTAAACCCACGAACGCCACACTGTAGCTATCCCTCGATAATTATCATTTCCGAGTTCCGAACTGATAATAGCATTCAAGTCAGTTATTAGCGTTGCATAGCCGGTGTCCCACGTAGTGGTAAAGCTGCCATTATCCACATTATAGCAATCTGGCTCTGTATATTGTATTTTAGCCCAATGTTGCACCCACAACAGAGTAGAATTATAGTTCGTACTACTTCCCCAATAAAGATTGGCGGCATGATACTGTGCAGCGGCAAGTAAATAAGCCGGCTGTGGATTTTCAGTGGCATTGGGGTTGCGGTTGATATCAGTCAATTCATCATCACACGATGATAGAGAAATGGCAACCACTTGTACCCATATTATATATAAAAAATATATTCTTCTTTTCATCTTATCCTATTATTTAAAGGTTCACATTTAGAATTTCACGGAAAGGTTCACACCAAAGGAACGTGTTGTAGGCAATGAATAGGCTTCTACTCCTTGTGCGTTTCCAGTAGTCAAAGCCGATTCCGGATCTATATTAGGGACACTCTTATAAATAGTCCACAAGTTACGTCCCGTCAGTGTAACGGAAGCTTCTTGCAAATGCAGTTTCTGCGTCCACAAGCGAGGTAGACGGTAACTCAAAGCGACTTCTCGCAGTTTCACGTAAGAAGCATCATATACATTAGCTTCAGCAATACTGTAAATACGATGGTAGTATTTCTCGGCAGATACAACCTCTTCGTTCTTAGAACCACTTTCCGTCACTCCTTCTACCATAATGCCATCCTGATACACACGGGTGGATTGCCCATTGACCTGGGCATAGTAAAGTCCATCAGAGGATACGGAATAAGAAGGAGATTCTGGTAATCGTACATTGTTACCCATGGCGGCAGTATAATACCACAAGCCACCGTGCTCGGCATCCCGGCCCGATAATGTGTTAGCTAATACACCGGTATATTTTCCAGTTTTATTAGTGTTGGAAAAAATAGAACCACCTACACTTGCATCTATCAGAAAAGAAAGACTTAACGAACGATAACTGAAAGTGTTACTGATACCGCCTGTCCAGTCGGGCGTAAACTTCCCCAACGTTTTATTAGTGGTCGAAATCTTAGGCAGACCGTTAGCATCCACCACAACGTTTCCATTAGCATCACGCACGTATGAAGTGCCGAACAGGGTTCCATAAGCTTCGCCCACTGAAGCCAGTATCTGAATACCAGACGAGTAGAGCCGGTAACTCGTAATCAAACCTTCATCATCCAATTTGACAACCTTGCTGCTGTTGGCACCATAATTCAAATCCAGATTCCAACGAAACCCTTTCGATGTTTGTATAGGAACAGCGCCCAATTGTATTTCATAGCCACGATTACGGATATGTCCGGCATTACGCACCTGCGACGTGTACCCACTGGCAGCAGTAGTAGCTAGTTTCAATATTTGATTACGACTATCGGTCTTATAGTAAGTGAAATCCAAGCATAGGCGATTGTCCCAAAAAGCCGCCTCGAAACCAGCTTCTATAGATGACGTCTTCTCCGGTTTTAGATTCGGATTCATACCAATGGTAGAAGAACTTTGAAGTGGATTCCCATTGAAAGCTGTTTCTGAAGTAAAGACCGTTGCCAATTGATAAGGATTGGCATCTGCTCCCACTTGAGACCATCCTCCACGTATTTTTAGGTAGTTAACAGCTTTACTTCTCCACCCGAAAGCTTCAGAAAGCAACACACTAGCCGTCACCGAAGGATAGAAATAAGAATTGTTGTCCACAGGTAGTGTAGACGACCAATCGTTCCGTCCTGTTATATTCAAGAAAGCCCAACGACGGTAATCCAGTTGTATGGAACCGTAAAGGCCATATTGCCGTAAACGGTAGAAATCATTGGACGAAGTGAGCGGATCACGCGAGTTAGTCAATGTATAAAGATCAGCAACCGCCAAACGGGGAGCAGCCTGATAATTATTCTCATATTGTTTGTTACGTACATTAAAACCCAGAAGAGCGTCAATTCCCCAATTTTTATTCAACTGTTTGATATAAGTCGCCAATACTTCTGTGTTATTCTCTTTCACCGTATAGGCATCTTCAGCATAACTGCCGTAAGGCGAACCGGCACCTGCACTCCCCCATTTTACTTTGGATTTCCTCCGGTCATTATACCAGTCGGTACTAGTACGAAAACGCACATTCAACCCATCTGTCAGACGGAATTCGGCATGCAGATCACCTATCAGACGATGACGTTCCTGACTCTGTGTATTATAAGAAGCACTCCAAAAAGGATTGTCGTAATAGCTTGAATTCCAGTTGCGAGTATAGTCCGCCTTCAATGAGTTCGTATCCACTTGACGTCCGAACCACAAGAACTGAAGCATAGGACTGTTAGAACGTACGTTACTGCCCGAGGGGGTAGCTGACCCCGGCAAACTGGGAGCTGTATAAACGATGTAATTGGCTGTAGCTCCCACCACAATCCATTTTGCCAGATGGTAATCCGTATTTAGGCTGATATTCGTCTTATTAGTTCCAGCATCAGGAACGATACTGACTTGTTTTTCGTAGTTATATCCTACACGGAACTGGTATTTGTCGTCTCCACGGGCAACAGAAATACCGTTGTTTGTAGAAATACCCATGCGAAAATAATCGCGTACATTGTTGGGATGGGATACCCAGGGAGTAGCCACACGATTACCGTCAGCGTCCAATGGGCTATCGAACTGAGGAATCAACAAACCAATATCAAGACGTGGTCCCCAGCTTTCGTCTACCCCGTCATTCACACCTGCACCCTTGCCATCTACATAACTGAACCGTCCCCCTGCCCCTTGTCCAAAAAGATTTTGAAACTCCGGCAAGGTAGCAACAAAAGAGACTTGCGTGGAAGAATGTAATGTAATCCCTATCCCTTTCTGCCTTTTGTCTCCTCCCTTAGTAGTGATGACAATAGCACCGTGAGCAGCACGCGCACCATAAAGGGCAGCGGCATTCGGACCTTTCAATACAGTAAGTGTTTTTATGTCTTCCGGATTCAGGTCTGCTATTGCATTTTTAAAATCACGTCCGCTGGAACGTGCATTAAGCTGCGAATTATCCACTGGGATTCCATCCACAATAAAAAGCGGTTGATTCTCACCTGCAATAGAAGTTTCACCACGAATAACGATGCGACTGGAACCAACATCTCCTTGTGTATTGGTAATACGCACACCAGCTATCTTACCACTCAACGAATTTAACAGATTATTATCTTTCCCTTGCACCAAAGCATCCTGTTTTACTTCCTGTGCCGTATAGCCCAATGCCTTTTTCTCGCGTGAAATACCCAAAGCCGTTACTACTACCTCATCCAGCAGATGCGTATCACTCTTCAGTGTTACCGATACCTGTGGTGCAATAGCTACCTCTTTTGCCATCAGACTAATGTAAGAGATTAGCAGCCGGGTGGCTGATGGCGGGAGTCCACTCAGTTCAAATCTCCCGTTGACATCAGTTACGGTACCCAATGAAGTTCCTTTCACTATAACTGAGGCACCGATAACCGGCTCCCCATCTTCTTCTGTGGTGACGATGCCCCGCACTGTTGTCACCTGTGCTGCCCCTTGTATCACTCCTATTGCAAGAGCAAGCAAAAATAAATGAATCCTTTTACCCATTATTGTTTACTGTTAAAATGATGGGGCAAAGGTATTAGATATATACAAACTGATAAATCCCGTATGAATGGCATTTTATATACCATATTTGCGGTATATTTACAGTTGCGTGTATGACTTTCAGATTTTTGCTTCTAATCCTTTTTATTATTCAAAGCCTGTCTGACATCGTCAAACAGATCATCCACATCCTCCAAACCAATTGAGAAACGGATAGTCGTATCCAACACATCCATGTCCTGTCGCTGTTTATCAGTAAACGGTCCAAAAATAGTACTTGCAGGATGAATAGCAAGCGTCTTATTGTCAAACAAGTTAGTAGCGCGACGTATCAATTTCAGTCGGTTGATGAAAGCAAAGCATGCCTCTTTACTTTCCAGGTCTATCGTAATCATAGCACCGGCAGTCGGACCAAACTGTCTTTGTGCCAAAGCGTAGTATGAATTATCCTTCAGCCCCACATAATTCACACGTTTGACAGCAGATAATATGCGAAGCTTACCAGCCAACATAGCGGCATTGGCAGACTGTATCCGATATCGCGCGTCCAATGTTTCCAATCCGATAGTATGCATATAGGCCACATGAGGAGTCATATAAGCTCCCAGATTGAGTAACATCTCTGTACGCATACGTTTACCGAATCCCGGACATGTACCATAATCAATTACTAAACCACCAATGGAAGTGGCTCCCCCTGATAAATATTTGGTACTGGAAACCACTTCAATATCTACGCCTAAGCTATGTGAATCGAATTCTGTGAAAGGAATAAGCGTAGTATCAACGATGAGAGGAATTCCCCTTTCATGAACTATCCGTGAGAGCGCCTGTAAATCCGCCACTTCCATCTGCGGATTGGTGATAATCTCCACATAAATGCAGCAGGTATTACTGTCTACTACTTTCTCTACTGCTCCAATGTCTGTCAAATCACACAATCTAGGTTCCACCCCGAAGCGGGACAATGTACCAGCAATAAACGAATAAGTATTACCAAACAAATGACGCGATGTAACTATATTCTTTCCTGCAGCTGCAATTGAAAATAATGTATTACTAATAGCCGCCATACCGGAATTGAGGGCTATGACTTCTGCTGCCCCCGTAAGTTCCTTCACCTTATTCTCAAAAAAAGTCACTGTGGGATTCATCACTCTGGAGTAATCCGGAGCATCTGTCCGCCCGCAAAAAGCATCAGCCATGTCATCAGCATTGTCAAATTCATAAGCCGCTGTATGGTAAACCGGCATACTGAGAGAATTGTAAGCATCTCTTCTTTGGAACTGCGTATGAATCGCTTGGGTCTGTTTTTTCATCATTCTATTCATTAATATTATAACTATCAAATCTCGTACAATAAGAACAAAGGTAGATATAAAAACTGAAATCCGACAGTAGATAAAAACAGATATTTAACTGATAATAAGCATTTTGGAATAATATTCTTTAAACCGATAAATTTAATCTGAAAAAAGAGTGTTTATTCTAAAATAAACAGTTCAAATAGTGTTATTTTCTATTTCAACAGAAACCGCCCCTTTTTATGCTTATCTTATTCACATACACAAATAAAAAAATCCCCGTAAAGTACTACTTTACAGGGATTTATCTATTAATTGAAGCGGAGAGACAGGGATTCGAACCCCGGGTACCTCGCAGTACAACGGTTTTCAAGACCGCCGCAATCGACCACTCTGCCACCTCTCCAAAACTCCTTTATCAGAAGTGCTTTCCGTTGAAAGCGGTGCAAAGGTACGAATCATTTTTAAATCTGCAAACATTCTGATATTTTTTTCGCGAATTAATCGTATTTTTGCAGTTCATTAGTAAGAACAGAAATATGATATACCCTCAAAACTTTGAGCAAAAGATAGGATTCGACCAGATAAGACAGTTACTAAAAGATAAGTGCCTCAGTACTTTAGGTGAAGAAAGAGTTACAGACATGAACTTTTCCGAGCAACATGAAGAGGTTGAGGAGAAATTAAACCAAGTAACAGAGTTTGTCCGCATCATCCAGGAAGAGGACGGATTTCCCGATCAATTTTTCTTTGATGTCCGTCCTTCGCTAAAACGTGTGCGAATAGAAGGAATGTATTTGGACGAACAAGAATTATTTGATCTACGCCGTTCATTAGAAACCATCCGTGACATTGTACGCTTTCTGCATCGGAATGAAGATGAAGAAGGAAACAATACCCCCTACCCCAGCCTGCAACGACTGGCAGGAGATATTGCCGTGTTCCCGCAACTGATAGGAAAAATAGACGGCATTCTTAACAAATATGGAAAAATCAAGGATAATGCCTCTACCGAATTAGCCCGCATACGTCGCGAACTTGCCAGTACGATGGGAAATATTTCCCGTTCATTAAACAGCATCCTGCGTAGTGCGCAGTCCGAAGGATACGTGGACAAAGATGTAGCTCCCACCATGCGTGACGGACGTCTGGTGATTCCAGTTGCCCCTGGACTCAAGCGAAAAATCAAAGGTATCGTACACGATGAATCTGCCAGCGGAAAAACTGTGTTTATAGAACCGGCGGAAGTGGTAGAAGCCAACAACCGCATCCGTGAACTCGAAGGTGATGAACGACGTGAGATCATTCGTATCCTTACCGAGTTCTCGAATATCCTTCGTCCATCTATTCCGGAAATTCTTCAATCATACGAATTTCTGGCAGAGATAGATTTTATCCGTGCGAAAAGTTACTTCGCCATACAGACCAATAGTCTGAAACCCACCGTAGAGAATGAGCAACTACTGGATTGGACAATGGCAGTGCATCCTTTATTACAACTTTCATTAGCCAAACATGGAAAGAAAGTCGTACCACTGGATATAGAGCTCGATCAAAAACAACGTATCCTTATTATATCCGGGCCGAATGCCGGAGGTAAGTCCGTCTGTTTGAAAACAGTCGGTTTGCTACAATATATGCTGCAATGCGGCATGCTGATTCCCTTGCACGAACGTAGTCATGCCGGTATATTCAGTAGCATCTTTATCGATATTGGTGATGAGCAATCTATTGAAGATGATTTGAGTACCTACTCTTCTCACTTGACCAATATGAAAATCATGATGAAGAGCTGTAACGAACGGAGCCTCATCCTGATTGACGAGTTCGGTGGAGGTACGGAGCCGCAAATCGGAGGTGCTATTGCCGAAGCTGTACTGAAACGTTTCAACCAGAAAGGAACATTCGGAGTCATCACTACCCACTACCAGAATCTGAAACATTTTGCCGAAGATCATGAAGGAGTAGTGAACGGAGCCATGCTTTACGACCGTCATCTCATGCAAGCACTTTTCCAATTACAAATCGGTAATCCGGGAAGTTCGTTCGCCGTAGAAATTGCACGAAAAATCGGACTACCGGAAGATGTCATCGCAGATGCTTCGGAAATCGTAGGAAGCGAATATATCAATGCAGACAAATACCTTCAGGACATTGTACGCGACAAGCGTTACTGGGAAGGGAAACGTCAAACCATCCGTCAACGGGAAAAGCACATGGAAGAAACCATTGCCCGTTACCAGACAGAGATGGAAGAATTGCAAAAATCCCGGAAAGAGATTATCCGGCAAGCAAAAGAAGAAGCGGAACGCATGCTTCAGGAATCCAATGCCCGCATTGAAAATACGATTCGTACAATAAAGGAAGCGCAAGCTGAAAAGGAAAAGACGCGCCAGGCACGTCAGGAACTGACAGACTTCCGTACTTCTCTGGATGCATTGGCATCTAAAGAGCATGAAGAGAAGATTGCAAAAAAAATGGAGAAACTAAAGGAAAAGCAAGAACGGAAGAAAAACAAGAAGAGTGAACCGAAAGCTGCAGTCTCTTCTCCATCAAGTGCCCCTAAAATAGTGCCGATTGCAATAGGAGAAAATGTAAAAATCAAAGGACAGACAAGCGTCGGCCAAGTGATGGAAATCAGTGGTAAAAATGCGACTGTTGCTTTTGGAAGCATAAAAACGACCGTAAAAATAGACCGTCTGGAACGTGCCAATCATACGCCCAAGACGGAAGGGATTGCAAAAAGCACTTTTGTCAGCAGCCAGACACACGATCAGATGTATGAAAAGAAGCTTAGCTTCAAACAGGACATTGATGTACGCGGAATGCGTGGGGATGAAGCCTTACAGGCAGTCACCTATTTTATTGATGACGCCATATTAGTCGGCATGGATCGTGTACGTATCCTTCACGGCACAGGAACGGGAATACTTCGTACACTTATCCGCCAATATCTGGCCACCGTACCGGGAGTCAGTCACTATTCCGACGAACATGTACAGTTTGGCGGTGCCGGAATCACAGTAGTCGATTTTGACTAACACGTAAACAAAACGTTCAAAGAACTTGTTCTCATTTAGAAAACCACTACCTTTGTTACAGTGGTTTTCTAAAACGAGAATAAAGCATGAAAAATAATCTGTTAAGCGAAAAGCTTATTTATACAGGAGAAAGTCTTACTCCTACCCATTTACATCTTTGTACTTACAATGCTACCGAGATGCAGGAAAGTTCTAGTGATACTTTTCAAGCCATCAAAGGTACGCTGAACAACGATCAAATCAACTGGCTACAGATACACGGAATGAAAAACACAGAAACTATCCGGGAAATTTGCAGTCATTTCGAAATAGACTTCCTTGTCTTACAAGATATATTGAATGCGGACCATCCGACCAAGATAGAAGAACATGATAAATACATTGTCCTGATCTTAAAGATATTCTATCCGAACGAACATAAAGAAGAAAATGAACTGGATGAACTGCTCCAACAGCAAGTCTGCCTTATCATAGGAAATAATTATGTACTGACTTTCCTCGAAAAAGAAACTGATTTCTTTGATGATGTCAGTTCTGCCTTGCGTAATGATGTTCTGAAGATACGCAGCCGTCAAACAGATTATCTACTTAGCGTACTGCTCAACAGCGTGATGGGAAACTACATTTCAACCATCTCTTCCATCGATGACGCACTCGAAGATTTGGAAGAAGAATTGCTAACCATCACCAGCGGAGACGACATCGGTATCCAGATTCAGGCATTACGACGCCAATATATGCTAATGAAAAAAGCAATCCTCCCCTTAAAAGAACAATATATAAAGCTATTGCGAGCAGAAAATCTGCTCATCCATAAAGTGAACCGCGCCTTTTTCAATGATGTAAACGACCACTTGCAATTTGTATTACAAACCATCGAAATCTGCCGGGAAACCCTTTCTTCATTAGTCGATCTATACATCTCCAACAATGACTTACGAATGAACGATATCATGAAAAGATTAACCATCGTATCCACCATCTTTATCCCTTTGACATTTCTGGTCGGAGTATGGGGAATGAATTACAAATGGATGCCGGAACTGGAATGGCAGTACGGGTATTTATTTGCCTGGATTATAATGGCAATTATCGGTATTATTGTATATTTGTACTTCAGAAAAAAGAAATGGTATTAACAAAAACACATCATCAGTCATGAAATCGATTAAAGAGCTATACAGGATAGGTACAGGACCTTCCAGTAGCCACACTATGGGACCGCGCAAAGCTGCCGAAATGTTTCTGGAACGTCATCCGGATGCTGCATCTTTTAAAGTAACCCTTTACGGCAGTTTAGCTGCTACAGGCAAAGGACACATGACGGATGTAGCCATTATAGATACCTTGCAACCCACCGCCCCGGTAGAAATTGTATGGCAACCCAAAGTCTTTCTACCGTTCCATCCCAACGGAATGACATTTGCAGCTCTGGACAGTAATGATAAAGTGCAGGAAAACTGGACTGTTTACAGTATTGGCGGCGGTACACTAGCAGAAAACAATGATAATCCAACCATTGAAAGCCCTGATGTATACGGTATGGAAAACATGACCGAAATACTCCAATGGTGTGAAGATACCGGAAAAAGTTATTGGGAATACGTAAAGGAATGTGAGGAAGAAGATATATGGGACTACCTGACTGAAGTATGGGCCACCATGAAAGATGCCATTCACCGTGGACTGGAAGCGGAAGGCGTACTGCCCGGTCCACTAAATCTTAGACGAAAAGCCTCCACCTATTATATACGTGCCACCGGATATAAACAATCCCTCCAATCCAGAGGACTCGTCTTCTCTTATGCTTTGGCGGTAAGTGAAGAAAATGCTTCCGGTGGAAAAATAGTAACCGCACCTACCTGTGGTTCTTGTGGAGTTATGCCTGCCGTACTTTATCATCTTCAAAAAAGCCGTGACTTTAGCGATATGCGCATTTTACGTGCGTTAGCCACTGCCGGTTTATTTGGCAACATCGTCAAATTCAACGCATCCATTTCCGGAGCAGAAGTAGGTTGTCAGGGAGAAGTAGGTGTTGCCTGCGCAATGGCTTCGGCTGCCGCCAATCAATTGTTCGGGGGCAGCCCTGCACAAATTGAGTATGCAGCAGAAATGGGCTTGGAACACCATTTGGGAATGACTTGCGACCCGGTATGCGGATTGGTACAAATTCCCTGTATCGAACGAAATGCATACGCCGCCGCACGTGCGCTGGATGCTAATCTTTATTCAGCTTTTACCGATGGCATGCACCGTGTCTCTTTCGACAAAGTAGTGCAAGTGATGAAACAGACCGGACATGACCTACCGTCACTCTATAAAGAAACAAGTGAAGGAGGATTGGCCAAAGATTACAAACAAATGTAATTATAAAAAGCAACGGACCATTCCTTTTATAGAAATAGTCCGTTGTCATTTTTATGATTAAAAGTTATTCAGTTGGCGGCCAATTCGTATCGTCTCCATTACTGATATCTTTTTCATGTATCAATCCGCCATCCTGCGTGAAATAAAGCGAGTAGCGCTGGCTACCTTGTTTCACCTGAATCACAGATTCCATCGGATTCTGTGGAAATGTCAACACATATACATCTGTCACTACCCACGCGTTATATTTAGAATCCATAAAAGCCGTATAAACAGCCGGCACCAACTGATCAATACTGTTCAGTTCATTTTCTGTCATCACCCAGTTGGCATTAGCATCAAACCAGACTTCCAATTCATCATTACTCACCCAACAGTCAGCTACATAATAAGCACCTTTCATCTCCCATTCTATATTCTGGGCAGCCGGATATACCTGTTTCAAGGCCTCCGTAATATTACTGGGAGGAACAAAAGTATCATCATCGTCATTATCACATGCGCCGAAAGAAAAGGCAGCCATAAGCAACACTACTACCCATGCGCTAAACTTAAATCTCCACATAGTTATCTTCTTGTTTAGGTCTATTTACTGCAACTAGTTAATCATCGGTCTTGATAAATTTTCCTTTCTTATCAAATTTGAAAGAAAGCCCGGTAGACAATTCAATCTCATACCCCTTGCGGTCACGTTCCACTTTTGTCACTCCTTCATTCACAAAATTATGCGCTTTCAGGTAGTTGACAGCAAATCCCGGAACAATACTAACAGGAACAGTCTGCCCTTTCTTAGCACTTACCTCTTCCCAGTTTCCCTTACTGTCAAAATCAATTTCCGTACCATCCATCAATACCACTTCATACTTGGTAGATTCCATCATATCCTTATCAATTTTGATATGGGCAACCTGTGGTTTTGTAAAATTACTATTGATAAAATTACGCGCCGGAAGCGGCAACTGATTCATGTCTTTAGTTATCACATCTTTTGCGAATGAAAACTGCACGGCTACCAGAGCCAGTACAAGTAGAGATAGAATTTTCTTCATAATCGTTATTCTTTTAGCGTTAATACTATACTTTATTCTATGCTACAAATAACGATACAGATTCCGGAAAGATTTAGGAATATTATGAGTTTGCTCTTTTTTTATATTCTTTAACCATCCTAAAAAACATAATCATCCTTCCATAATCTTCCATTCCCCAATTGTGCATCGTTCACTATCAAAACTGACAGCTATCTTTATAATCGGGAGCCCACACAAAGCAAAACGTTCGGGATAATTCTTCAAGTTAATCTGTTCCATCGCCCGATCCGCTCCTTTATCCAACTTCAATTCCATCACATACAATGTGGTTTCTGTACGAAGTACCATATCCACTCGTCCACGGGGAGTACGAACTTCTACATCCACATAATACCCCAATAAACTGAATATGATATAAAATATCTGCTGATAATGTCCCTCATATTTCGTATTATCGCACTGAGGTATGGTGGACAAGAACATTTGCAAACGACGCAATGCAGCATCTATATCCCCATTACGGATATCTCGAGAAAGATACGCCACCATAGTATTGGTTTCCGGTGCTTTACTAGCAACATAATATGGGAGAAGACTTTTCATTAAGCCTATTCTTACTTCCTTATTGGGGATATCCAATGTATATAAGTCCAATTCCTCATCATAGTCCTTTATCGTAATATAACCACTTTGATATAACAACGGAATAATGCTTGTCATCCTTTCTGTTGGTGCATCAAAATCCTCTACAGCGGCCTTTTTCTTCCCGATTTCGGAAGGTACTACGCCAAACTTATCCAGCATCTTTATCAGATATGTAGGCGTACCACTGCCAAACCAATAAGAACCAATCTTACCTTTTTCCATAGCTGTAAGCAGACTGAATGGATTGTATATGTCAGGCGACGGGTAAGTAAAGTGATACCCGTCATAATTTTCTTTCAGTTTCATCAAAGCTTCTTCTGGAGTAACCTCCAACTTCTTCGCCAACCCCTCCACATCTTCTTTCATTTGAGAACGTATTTCATCCTCACTAATACCACAGATGGCAGCATAAGGTTCATCCATACTAATATTCTCAATATTATTAAGTTCGCTGAATATACTGAGTTGGGAGAATTTGGTAATGCCAGTCAGAAACACATATCGCAGATAAGGATCACACGCTTTCAATGGACTGTAGAAGTTGCGCATGATGTTGCGCAATACATCAAGATTTTCCCGTTCATGCGCCACATCCAGCAAAGGAGCATCGTATTCGTCGATAAGTACGACCACTTTCTTACCTGTTTGTTGATAAGCACGCTTTATCAACCCCATCAAACGCTGATTGGGATTAATCTCCTCCTCTAACCTTCCATAAATTTCTTCGTAATTGAACAATTTCAAATTCAATTCTTGAAATAACTGTTCCTCATCTACATGTTTGGCGGTACTCATATCGAAATGTAGTACCGGGTACTCCATCCATTCTTTCTCCAGCTTCTCAATAGCCAACCCTCTGAACAGTTCTTTATGACCGGAAAAATAACTGTGTAACGTAGAAGTGAGCAATGACTTTCCAAAACGCCGTGGGCGACTTAAAAACATATAGTCAGACGCCGAATGTGTCATCCGGTAAACATATTCTGTTTTATCAATATAGAGGTAATTTCCCTCCCGTATCTTCGAGAATGTCTGTATCCCGATAGGATATAATCTTTGCAAATTTTCCATATCAATCATATATATATTATATATACATCACAAAGATAACAAGTAAATCCGAAAACAGGTATTATACAAGACATTATTATTTTTTCTTAAACAGACAAAAAGATAGCGTTAACCAACATCTCCCCTAAAAACAATATGCCAACGATCCTCACAGACAGCTGGCATATTTCACATATAGATACATATCAGTTTTTACACCGATATGAGGGCCAAGTTAAAAATATACCGCTGTACGATTTCTAACCTGCAAAATGTAGGGATTTCATGAGTTTATCATGAATCTAGGGACCTACATATTTCTTCATTTCAACATTTATCTTATACCATCCCAATGCATTACTACCACCCACTCTTTCGGTTGGTAAGTTCCGTGAAAACGGTGCGGAATCGTAGCAACCACCAAATCACAATTAGAAGCTAATACGGCTCTTAATTCCTTCAATAACATATCCATCCGAACAATTAAATGAAGATACTTCATCATACACCGTATCACCCGTACATACTGATAAATGCACATATCCTCTCCCCGTCTTATCTCACTCAGTGTACTGGGAGAGATAGCAAATTCGCTGGAAAAGAAACTGTTACTGAAAATACGATCCGTTCCCATTAAAGCCAATACCAAATTGCTTAAAAACTCGTATGGTTTCTGTTTTTCTTTTGCCATGTCATTCTATGATTAATAATTTATAATATTTCAGTTTTTATTACTTTATCAAACATTGTCCACATAGGGAAACAATCAGCGATTCACTGCTAAAATCAACTGTCACTGACACTATTCGCAAAAAAGCATATTGCGTGAGCTTCCTGCATTTTTTCGAGCATATAAATTTTCGTCCCTAAAAAAACAACAAGAGTTTATCGTCTGGATACAAGCAAGTTATAAATCTCATACACCTCTTTTTTCCCCCACCAACGTGCCCTCCTTTCAAAAGGCCAAAAGGACATAAGGACAAAAATCCCCTATGGTACTATAAAAATTCCAATGCCAACGACGAAGCCTATTAGTTGGGAGAGGAATTCCAGAAAGGAGCTCCTTTATTTCCCCGAAATTCGTACAATAATCTTACCTTATTGTCGAATGATTGTGTTACTGAAGACGGAAGCAAACGCGAACAAGATGTCGCTCTTCTTTCCAAGCACAGCCCTTTCACTAAATAATCCTGACAATATAGGTAATTTCGTTCAAGAGTTGCCCAATCATTTCATGACAGACAAAACGATTCAGGTTGGCGCAATACACGATTTCAATATTCGTAAGGTTACACGTCTACAAAATCACTTAACATAATAAAAATCAGCAATATACCTCATGATTCTTATACTAAGATGAATAATAACAGTCATATATGTCCTTTTTGTCCTTTTGTCCTTTTGGAGAACTGGAAAAACATCGGGAGATTTGAAAAAAACATCTCAATAATTGAAATCAAACATTGGGATATTTCGATACAAATCTCCCAATGTTTTTTCTTTATATTTGTGTATCTAAATACATCACTATACGTAAAATCAGGAAATATCAACGATCTTCACAGACAGTTGATATAGTGGGAAATTCACATCGGCTTTAACCTCCGATGTCAGGGCGTAGATTAGAAATGCGCCGTCGCGCTATTTCTAATCCACAATGTAGGAGCTTCATGCTGTAAACAGCATGAAGCTAGGGACCTACATTTTTCTTCATCTCACATACGAAACACTCACGTGTTTATTACATCTCAACATTTTCAACATTTATTATATATACCCAAATTGTTTAAGAAAAATCATCTCAAACACTGACCATCATTATCTCTATACCAATCCTTAATAGCTTCTTCAAATGTATAATGAAACTTATACCCCGAATCAGCCAGTTTCTTTCCACATATATTAGTAGAGATCATTAACTTCTTCACACGAGCCGGACAAATACCTAGTGCCTTTCCCCCTAACGGACCGACAATACTTGCAACTGTCATTAGAAGACTTCCCGGCACCTTGACAATGGTACGTTGTAATCCCGTAGCCTTTTTCATCGTTTCTACTATTTGCTCGATAGTAAAAGCCGGTTCAAATGTACAGTTATATAACTCTACTCCTTCGCTATGATTCTCCAACCGGTAAAGCATAAAGCGAACCAATTCTTTCACATAAATGCAAGCTTTAATCGTATCTTTACGACCCGGATAGAAGAACTTACCACCACGGATCCCCCAATACAAACGGGTAAAGTTACCATTTTCCCCTTTACCGAATACCACACCCGGACGAACAATAGTAAGTTGTCGTTCGTTCGACCTTTTTGCCTGCCAAATCGTATGTATTTTTTCAGCCACTAACTTAGAAATTCCATAAGGCGTGTTCGGTGTGGGAAGCGTATCTTCTGTTTTCAAATCTTCTGCTGCACCATAAGGAGCTATGGAACTGGTAAAAACTATTTTCTTTATTCCGAACTTCTCTGCAAAAGCGCATACATTCTCTGCACCACGAATATTCGTCTCAAAATAAGCCTGATCCGGATGCCCCGGAGTACGATGAACGGCTGCAAAGTTAAAGATGACGTCTTCGGAAGTGGGAGTAAAAGTAAGGTGTTCTATAGACTTGCGGACATCACACTCTACAAATACAGACTGCAATACCTGCTCTTCTTTCAGTGGACTCACATAGTTTTTTACGGTAAGTAATGGAGTACCGGGCTTCACAATATCAAGATTGTATACTTGAGCATCAGGATACTGTTGTTTTATTAAAATTGTAAGATGTGTACCAATAAACCCCGTGCCACCTATTATTATATAATTCATAGTAATTCCTTATATTGTTTTTTTAAATTCAAGATTTCTTTCTCAATGGTGAAATTTTCGACAATCCGTTGATGAGCCGTCTCCGCGAAATCATTTCTTTTTTTATCATCTGACAACAATTCATCTATCGCCTTAGCATATTCTGCAACATTCCTATTGGGGACCTCTAAACCCGTAACTTCATGAAGTGATACCCAATTAACTCCCGAGCCTTCTATCGTATATGTTACAGGAACAGCATTACAATACATTGCTTCTGCTAATGTCAAGCCAAAACCTTCTGCTTTTGTATAAGAAGGAAATGCAAAAATGTCAGCTGCATGATAATAACATTTCTTCTCCTGATCGGATAGTCTACCCACAAATTCAACCCTATTTGATTTACAAATAGCTTTCATTTCATCAGTTATTGGTCCCACTCCTCCTATAAAAATATAGCAATCATTCTTTATCAGCTGTTCAGCCTCAATCAAATCCTGAATTCCTTTATGAAGAACATGCCTGCCAATAAAGAAAACAATTTTTCGCCCTTTCGCTTTATCTTTTATTCTTTGTATGATTTCTATATCTCCAGTATTTACATTTAACTTTTGAATATCTATAGCACTTGGAAGAATAGTTGTTTTATTTCTAAATGGGAATAAAGTTTTGGACGAATCGCGATAATTAGGTGATGTAGGTGCAATCAGATCCGCTCTTTTTAGCAATATTGTTTCAAAAGGCTTAATAAAAGGATATATCTTCTTTTGCTTTGTTATATCAAGATGCCATTGTACATATAATTTCGTGGTTCTTGGTATAATGGGAAGAAGAAGTGCTGTTACAAAAGGATTAGGATAATGAAAATGAATCACATCCGGCTTCCACGTTTTAATAACCTTATATAAATGGCCCCAATATGAAAAAGACAAATCTTGCCTAGCTACACTAAGAAAAACTCCCGGTTTTATTATTTGAATCCCATTGGTTTCTTGAACTTTTGTTTCTTTATCCTCACTGAAACAAATAACTTTTACTTCATATTCATCTTTCAAACCTTCAGATAAGTACTGGCATGTTTGTTCTATACCACCTATATGCGGTGTATAGTAATTTGATATTTGTAGAACTCTTTTCTTCATTAAGAAAACTTTAATATGACAAGACGAGATTTACGAGATCCAATAACGTTTTTCCTTCACTAGTCCCTATTTTTAATGATTTCTGTACCCCGGCATTCTGACCGGCTTCTATATCACTATCACTATCACCTATCATATAGGATTGTGACAAATTTATATTAAAGTCTTTAGCTGCCTGTAAAAATAGTCCCGGCTTCGGTTTCCTACAATTACAGTCACACTTATATTCAGGTCGTTCACCTTCAAACCCCTTGTCCGTGTGATGAGGACATACATATATTGCATCAACAAAAGCCCCCTTTTTCCCAAGTTCCGTTTCCATTTTGTCATGAATAGTCTGCAATTCTTCAAAAGTACAATCACCACGAGCAATCACAGGCTGATTAGTTACAACAATAGCCAGATAGCCTGATTTATTTATTAATTTAATTGCATCCGTCACATCCTGTATCAGTTCAAACTGCTCCGGATTGGTAACAAACCCTGCCAATTTATTTATCGTTCCATCTCTATCAAGAAATATAGCTTTCTGCTTATTTTTGAGATTTCTTGCATATACCAACCCTTTCAACATATCAGTTTCAGCCTCATGAAAACGATCAGGAGTACCCATATCTTTAACATATTCAGGGGTATCATAAGCATATATTCTACCACTTTTGATATTAGGTTTCAGCACATCACGATCTAAATCTATCTTGTTGGGATTCTCAGGGTGACGAGGAGTAAAATTCTTCATTGTTTCTTTTAGAAGTTCAGGAGAAACAATTTCGACTCCAGCATTCACTCTGTTCTTATAGTATAATCTCTCATCCTCTTTATTCATCCAGCGGATTACTTTATGAGTATCTTCCGGCATACCTCCCACCTCCTTTGGCGACATAATCTCTGTCACCAACAAAGAACTATCATAAGGATGCCCGTTAGGATGAGATATTAAACTAGCCCATGCCTTATGTGCCTTGTGAAATGCAATAAAACGGTTGAAATTCACATCTATTATAACATCGCCACAAAGCAATAAGAAATCGTCTGTCAATTGTGGCATCATAAACAATGCTCCAGCGGTCCCCAGTGGATGTTCTTCTACAAAATACTCTATATTTACTCCCCATTTTGCCCCATCTCCAAAATATTCCTGAATAACTTCTCCCAAGTGACCTATAACAAGAATAATATCGGTGAGTCCACAAACTTTAAGATTCTCTATCTGATGTTCAAGGATAGGTTTACCACATATTTTAATCATGGGTTTAGGTATATCAGCCGCAACTGTTGCAATACGGGTACCTTTTCCACCAGCCATTATTACTACCTTCATATATTTAATTCTAAAAATTATTCTTTTCCAAAAAACGTATCTTCCAGCATCAGACAGAGGCAATGATAAACAGGCAAATGTAATTCCTGTATCTTATAGGTTTCTGTCTCCGGAACTTGAATACAGGTATCAGATATCTCTGATAATTTACTATCTTTCTCACCCGTCAGTCCAATTACTTTCATCCCTTTAGCTTTTGCAACAGTCGCTGCATACAGTATATTTCTACTATTCCCGGAAGTAGAAATACCAAGAAACACATCACTTTTCCTTCCATATCCATTTACTTGCTGTGCAAAACAAAGTAAAGGTTCACAGTCGTTCAGATATGCAGTAGTTAGAGCTAAATGACCATCTAAAGCAATAGCAGGGAGCGCACCCTGTAGATTCTCACTCAACACTCTCCCCAGCTCTTTATTAACAGTAATCAATGCATCCGAATACTCCGCTTCCAATTTTCTAGGATTAACAAAGCCCTTCATCAATTCCCCAACGATATGTTCCGCATCAGCAGCAGAGCCACCATTTCCTGCCACTAAAAGTTTTCCATCATTAGTATAAGACTCCTCAAGGATTTGATACGCTTCAACAATACAATCCTTAGCAACAATCAATTGAGGGTATCTCAAAATAAGAAGGTCTATGTATTGGTATAGTCTTGTTTCTAAAATTTTCATCGGTTATACTATAAATTATTCATCGAATGCACGTTATCTGTAGAATAAATTTTCCAGCCGTGAGCACCTCCGTCACTAAACTGGAACGGCATAACAAAGCCACTCATTTTTTTAAGAGCCTCAATAACCTCTTTCTTACGAGTCGGCTCAACAATAAACATTATAAATCCGCCACCGCCAGCACCAGATATTTTACCTGCTTTTGCACCAGCTTCCATAGCCACATCCATTACTTCTTGGATTACAGGATTCGTTATATGAGATGCCATTTTCTTTTTATTCTCCCAGCCCTCACGAAGTATATCTGCAAAACTATCTATATCGCCTTTTAAAAGAGCAAGTTTCATATCCCTCGCACTCTGCTTTATTCTATGCATAGCTTCTATTGCGGCACTATTACCTTGCGAAGTATTTTTCTTCTGCTCATCAATTATAGCGGCACTACTACGAGAAGCACCAGTAAAATAAAGAATCATAGAAGCTTCAAGTTCATCTATTATCCACCGTTTTATTTTCAAAGGGTTAACAATAACCAGATCATTCTGAAGAAACTCCATATAGTTAAACCCTCCAAATGCAGCAGCATACTGATCCTGCCTACCTCCAGATAACCCTAAATCTTTACGCTCAATTTCATACGCAAGACGAGACAACTCATAATCCCCAAGAGGTAAGCTAAACCATTCCACAAATGCCTTCAACACACATACGACCATTGTTGACGACGTGCCAAGACCCGAACCTGCCGGCGCATCGTTATAGGTTGTAATTTTGAAAGACTTCGCATCAAGACCGTAATCTCTCATTATTCTATTATAAACACCTTTGACAAGACTCGCTTCACCATCAATATCCAAACATTTTGCTAATGGATAGATTTTATGGCAACACACATCATATGAATTGATTACGATTTTGTTGTCATTCGTTTCTTCTATGGTACAATATGCATAGAGATTAATAGTTGCATTCAATATCAGCCCTCCATAAATATCACTATATGGTGAAACATCCGAACCGCCACCAGCTAAACCTAAACGTAATGGAGCTTTACTTCTTATTTTCATTTTAGAATATGTTTTGTTATGGTCATTTTACAAATACAAAATTCTGTAAGTCCTTACAATAAAATTCCTTCATAAACATTTAATAACACTTTAATATGCTCCTCCATTGAATATTTTTGTGAAGTAGATATATCTAAAATATTATTTTGAAGTTTAATTATATCAGTTTGCTCATATTTACAAATACACTCTTTCAATGATTCTAAATTTCCACTCTCAAATATGTAACCAGTCTTTCCTTCCTCTATTTGTTCACTAGCTGCACACCTATCTGGGACAATACATGGAATACCATAAGATTTCATTTCTGCAACAACCAAGCCAAAAGTTTCATACCATCTAGACGTAAAAATAAAAGCCTTAGCACTTTGATAATAATATTTTTTATCTTCACCTGATACCCAACCCGCAAATTCTATAGTAGGATATTTCTGTCGATAGCTCTCTAGTAGATAGCCATCACCTAACACACAACCTTTCAATCCTAACTGAGATATAGCATCACAAAATAAATCTAATCCTTTTTCTAAGGAAAGACGAGCAATAAATAAATATGTTTCATTTTTTTCTATTGATACATATTCAGTTGTAAATTTTGTCTCTATTGGATTATTTATTCGAATATTACTAACTTTCTCATGCCAATCACTTTCATTAAAAATTCGAGAAGATAAATCTGATATAGAAATACATGTTAAATTATTCATCTTTCGAACTACTCTATTTTGAATGAACTGCCTTATACACCTCCAAACTTTTTGCGAATAACTTCTTGCATCACAATTACATACTAGACAAGATAAACTTAAAGGATTAAGAGAACAAATCTTTTGCTTCTGATAATTAAAAAAACCACCATTAGGACAATATAGAAAAAAATCATGTAGTGTTAGAACTGAATGAAACCCCATCTTATTGGTAGCATATAAAACAGAGGGAGATAAAGACTTACTCCATGAGTGAAAATGGATAATCGTTTCTTTATTATTTAGTGCACTCAATAAATTTAAAAATAGATTATATGCTTTCTTATTCCATAAACCTTGACAAAAAGCATACAGTCTATTCTTTTCGTGTAAAATATCAGATATACCCAAGCAGACAACCTCTATCCCAAGTTCTACAAGCCCGACATCTATAGGACCTACTCCAGAAAATAATATAACTCGATATCCTTTTTTTTTTAAAGCTTTTGCCGTTGATAACGCAACCCAACCTGCGCCTCCATTGACGTAAGCATAATCGTTAACTATCACTACTGTGCCTAACATACTATTATTTTTTATAAATATTTAGTTTACCAATAGATTTCTGACAAATCATAGAAGACATTTTCTCTGCTGGATCAAACTCAATGAAACGTAATTCCTGATTTACATACAATCCTTTACTTTTTAAATCTTTAGATATACAAGAGTTTGCACCAATAATTATAGAATCTGCAATTTTAACCCCGCAGCATATAATACATCTTGAACTGATATTTACATTATTTCCAATAGAAACACTACCATCAATTCGGTGTCTCCCCTTTCCTGAGTCTTCCAAATAGAACGAATGAGTCCAAACTTGAGTTCCAACTCCAGCAAAAAGAGTATTATCTCCTATTTTTATATTGTCAGTAACATCAAAAAGATGAGCGACTTGAATAGAAGCATATTTTCCTAATACAAAAGTAACATCATGAAAAGAGTAACCTGAAGAAGTAATTTTATTTTGCATATAAATCATTGATTCTTCTCTCAATTCCAAACTAAAATTACCTCTAATAAAGTTTAAATTTCCGATCATTGCACTCTCGGACATTTTAAGGCAAGGACATTTAATGAAATTAAAATGTCCAATCTTACAACCATCTAATAAAGATATATCTTTTACTAGCACAATTGAGAACCCTATTTTTATTCTTTTTTTGAAGGTTTTAAAAAAGAAAAAATTAAGAATAAATGAAGGCAACAGAAAAAACATCACAGATCTTATAAATAGTTTCATTTCAGCTGTAATTTTTTATGTAAATAGTAATAGAAAAAAGAAAAGAAAACAACTCCATATAAAGTATAATGCCCCCCTCTAACTCCCATACTTATAAAAAGAAAGATCATACATTTACTCATTACATTTGCAGGGTTATAAAATTTAATGAGAAAAACAAAAAACAAGAATAGTCCTAAGTAGCCAAATTCTGAATAAATTCTAATCAACAAAGAATAAGCATCAGTTTTATTAGAACCATACTTTGGATCGTCTGATTGATATACACGTTCATAATTTAGTTCATGACTGCCCAATCCCGTACCTGTCATCCGCATAGGTGCTTGAGAAGCAACCCACAAATTAGATAAAATAGAATAAGAGCTTAAATTTAGCATTTCAAAATCATTAGGAGAAAAATTATCAGCTTTTGGAATCGTTTGAATAAATTTTGTTTTCATTACTAAAAATAGATCATTTCCATTATCCGACAACACCTGTGTAGAAGTTATAAACGAATAAAACACAAAAACAACTATACCCATAAGTAAATAACGTATAGATTTAAAAGATGTATAACACCAAGTTACAAATATCAAGAGAAAAGCAGTATAAGCAATAGTTGTAAATGTTAATAACTCAACGACTAATACAATAAGAGAGAGACGAATATGAGTCAAAAAAAAATTCCGAGAAAAAACAATATACGCCACTGCTGGTATTAAGAATGTCCCCAAATTCCCTGCCTCTTGAAAAATCGAATGAATACGCATAACTCTCCCATCTGGAACAAATGCATTCGGAAATATATCTATACCAATAAACAAACATATAATGAATTGAATGATTCCCAAGACAGAGACATAGTAAGAGATACGTATATATTTATTCCATAAAGCATCTAAATTGGTGCGATTCAATATAAAAAATTGTCGATATATAAACACACAGAAAAAAAGAAGAGTATACTGTTGAATAAACTTTGCTAGAGAATATCCATTGAATAATAATAGAGGTATTGTATATGAACCCAAAAGAAAGAAAAAAACAATAATTCCCTTACAATTGTATATTTGCCCCTTTTTGAACGTTAGTAATAAGAAAAAAAAGAGAATCAGCATTATAACCTCTCCATATTTTCCACATACTATACCACATAATATCAGCCATTGACTGAAAGAAACAAAATTTATTCTCATAAAATGATATTACATTCTATACTTATCATATCTTAATCCATTGTTCTGGCAAAATATCCGGTGTTACTATTTTATTAAACCAACGTTTGGGTGCTATTACTATTTTATCTGAATTTTCATTTAGCCATGCTCCCCACCAACTATACGTACTATTAGCTATAACATTATGTTTTGCGCAAGACATCAATTGCATATCTAAATAATTTTGTTTTCCAGAAGTTGGATTCCAATCACATAATGTATAGTCTAAATCAGTAAAATTCTCAATTACCCAGTCTTTATTATCAGTAAACACATAAAAAACTGGATTTTGAACATGCATACGTATATAGTCTATAGCCAATCTATAATAATCTATCGTACAAGTATTTTTCCATATTCTATTTTGTTGATAATCTGCTCCTTTCCGCACATGAATAGCGACAGAATTTTCAGACAGCATTTGTTGAGCAGTTTTCACATTCTTATCATCCACAAAACTTCTATATTGAAAACATTTTTGTATTTCTTGTCGCACATCCATAAAATATTTTTCCGATTGCCACAAACCTATTAAACACAAATCTTGATTTGTTTCTAACTTAGTAAAGAGTTTATCATCATATTTAAATCGATAGTTTACATAATATCTCCCCCCAAATAAATTAGAACAGTGTATTACAATCTTATCTAAAAACGTTTTTTTAGAAGCTCTTTTAAATTGCAAAGACTCACGATATTGAATATTTGGAAAAACATCCATCAAAGTCGTTGTTTCAAAAGACCATTCAGGTACATAGCTCTTTTCATCAAAATAGACATCAATACCTTTTACTTCTAATGCTTTATATAAAGCATAATGAAACATTCTATTTGCCAATCCCGCATTTGAATATACAACTATCATATTATTTCAATTTTGAATTAAACATATCTATTGCCGCCCCCATTGCAGCATCCATATTATAATATTCCCATTCAGCAAATCGCCCTAACAAATAAAGTCCTTGCTTCTCTAAAATATTCTTCAAGTTTAGTATCATCTCTCTGGTTAAAGTATCTTGAATAGGATAAGTATATTTTGTATAAGTATGAGTAAGATACCGTGGAGAAAAAGGAATTTTTTCTAGATTTTTTAAAATATCTTCCTTAGAAATATGATCTGTAAATTCTACAACACCAGTCAATACCCCAGGTGTATTATTTGCTTCTGAAAAGTTTCCTGTACATATAATACGATGTGCCTGATACTCTCTTGATGGTAAATAAATCCAGCTATATGGATTTTTCTCTATTTCACAGAAAACTGATGTTGTCCCATGATATTCCAACTTCTCAATCATAGATTCAAAACTTGAAATATCCACTACATTATTAAGAAGTACAGGTAAATCTTTTATATTACCACAAAATATGACCTGATCAAAACAATCATTATTAACCAACCAACATTCATTTCTTTTCTCTAGACTAACCACTTGTGTATTATATCGTATATCCAATTCTTCCGCCAACTTATTAGCCAAAAATTGGGATCCGCCATATCGAGGATAGAAAAAAGTACTATGGACAAAATTCTTCTCTTCTAAATGAATAAAATTATTATATAATATTTCTTTTAAAGTTGGCATGGGGAGTTTACCTTCCAACCAAGACAAAGGAACCGTTGTTAAGTCTCTTTTCCATATTTTCTCATTATAGGGTTGAAAATACTCTCTATAAAGCATTGCTCCAAAACGAAAATATAAAAATTCTGCAAAATTGGTAGGTTCACCTTTTGTATCCCCATTTTTAATCATCCCCTGCAAATTATCGATAAATTCGTCTAACAAAACTGGTGTAAATTGATAAGCATGATTTTCTACTGGATAATTAATTAATCTACGATCCGGCATAGAAACAACGGAATTCCGATCTGCTTTTGAGAAATCCTTTTCTTTATCAAAGATACTCTCAAACCATTCCAATACATCTTTCCGCTTGGTATTAAATACATGTCCCCCCACTTTATGATACAAACATCCATTTATATTATCACACTTGATCAAACCACCAGGTTTATCCTCTTTTTCAATAACAGTTACTTTGTTTCCACCATCAACTAATAGACGTGCAATAGATAAACCCGAGACTCCAGCCCCAATAACTACAATTTTTTTCATCTTACATTAAATCTTGAATATATTTTTCCAATTGATCCACAGCATATTCCGTTCGACAATTTTGCATAGCATAAGCTCTACCTTGACGTGAGTATTCTTTATATAGTTCAGTATTATTTAATAAAAGATCTATACTTTTATGCATCTGAGATATTGATTCAACAATAATGCCTCCTGGCAACAATCTTGTATTTCCAACATTGGTACTCACAAATGGAACTCCTTTTGCCATTGCCTCAATAATCGAAATAGAAAATTCTTCAAAAAGACTTCCTACCAAATATAAAGTTGCATTTGACAATATATCCGGAATATCTTCTCGAGCAACTT
Source organism: Bacteroides ovatus (assembly GCF_001314995.1). Taxonomy (NCBI): domain Bacteria; kingdom Pseudomonadati; phylum Bacteroidota; class Bacteroidia; order Bacteroidales; family Bacteroidaceae; genus Bacteroides; species Bacteroides ovatus. The sequence continues at coordinate 6,354,597 of NZ_CP012938.1, read as the reverse complement.
CAGATAAAAAGAACACATCTTTTTTACCATAAATCTTTTCTAATTCTAAATTATAAGCTATTAATTCTGTGAGATATTCTAAAGACCCCTTCCCTATAAATATAATTGAGATATCATCATTTACAGATTTATAGAATTCTAGTAAAATTCCTTTTTGATTTTTATAAGGAAAATAATTTGCAATGCTCAGACAATAACGTTTATTAGCTAGCTGGACATATTTAAAAAGCGGATTCTCACGGTTGAAATTCCTAAAAAAAACATCATCCGCTGCATTCCTTAAGATTTTTACCCTTTTAGCATATTTTTCCAAAGTCTTTTTACTACTATCAACTTCTGATAGACAAAGACATAAATCATATAAAGACAGATATTTTCTCAAATAGACAAAATAAAATAAGCGATATTTAAAAGCTTTCAATATCCTGCCTAAAGAATCTAATAATTTGTTTCTTTCAAATTTTAATGGATATTGAAAAAGGCCACCAAAACCATGAACGTGCAGTATTTTAATAACATCTTTCAAATCTACTAAAATAGGATATAGACATCGAGAGGTCAATGCCTCCGGACATTCATTTACAAGTATATCTACATTAGCCTGTTGAATATAATTTTTAAACTCTGTAATTTCCCCTGATATAAATTTCAGTCTAGTAGTATGTATTTCAAATCTCACAATATCAACGCCATTAAAAGATTCTCTAGCAAGTAATGAACCATATTTAATAGTTACCACTGTTACTTTATACCCTTTTTGTGCTAATCCTTCACAAAGATATCGACTTACAGCTGGCACTCCCCCAGTTCTTGGATAATAGTCATCTGTTGTTAGAAGAAGATGTTTCATTATTTATCATTCAATTTCATTTAACTTTAAATCTCTACTTATATCCAACAAGTTCATTCAATAGATGTATCCATTGCAAACCTATATTTTCAATACTAAATTTTCGACTACTCTCTAAAGCTTGAACTGCGTATTTATCTTGATTTTTCCCTTGCATAAATTCAATCATCTTTGTTGCATATAAAATTTCGTCTTTTGCCGGAATAATAAAACCGTTATAATCACTCTCTATGATATCGTGCAAAGAACTAAAAGTATTAAAAACAAAAGGAACACAAGCATTTTGTAAGGCTTCGGTCAAGGTCATTCCAAATCCTTCAAAATTAGAAGTCATCATAAATATCTTCGACTCTTGATATAACTTTTGAGGATTCTTACTCCTCCCTACATAACAAACATTTTTCAACTCAAGCTGGCTCATATAATCCAAAATCAACTTCTCATCTCTCCCGTAACCAGCCAATACTAACTTCCAATCAAATATTTGATAATCCTCAATACGTTTCCATATACGCAATGCAGAACAAATATTTTTATGACTTTCTTGCAACCTAGAAATAATTAAAACCTGCTTTTTTTTCTGTGAAATAACATTTATATCCAAACTCTCATCAAAGGATAGAGGATTAGAAATAGAAATCAATTTATGAGTATCAGTCACTCCATAAAGATTTATAAAATCGTTCATGAAGTTTTGGGATAAAAGCACAAAACGATCGCATAATTCGTAATTTTTTTTCCTCACATAAACATCAGGCGTATAACCTGTAAAAAGCTTATAAACAACATTTTTCAGTTTTCCTTTTATGGTCAGTTTGTTATATTTAAAATAGTCAGGAGATAAATGAAAACAATTAATAATTTTACAACTACCAATATTTATCAATTCCCTATATATCATTTCTAAACGCCAATGATACTGATCTTGATTAATAACTACGTCAATCTCATTCTTTTCAACAAAAGAAAGAACCTCGATTTTAAATTCTTTGCAACCCTGCCGTTTTAAATCTACTTTCAGCTTATATTGCTTTTCGATTTTAGGATAATCATTTTGATAATAAATAAAATAACAACCAATACCCCTTTTCGTAAGATATTTAGACAAGCAATAAGTAACTCGTTCTATTCCTCCTAACGAGGGATCCAACGATTCTTCAACAAAAAGTACATTCATAGGATAAAATCATTTTTTATCAAAAAACACATTGATCACAAAACAGACATTTAACAACATAAATTATTTGCAAAACATTTTCATCATTCTTTCAATCATAAACAATCACTTATTCCCTCCTAACTGCAATGATTTTTCCAAGTAAGATTTTGATTGATTACGGAGCAGTTCCAGTGTGCTATAAACTTGTTTATAGTCTATAGGGCGCAATTCACCTATAGCTTGATAATCTTCAATGATTCTTCCACATAATCCTAATAAGCTTAATATAGAATCAGTCCGCTCACGTCCTCGTTGAGGAGGAATACAAATAAATTGTTTTTTATATAATATCGAAAAAGCAGTACCATGAAAAGAATTAGTAATAACAAAAGAAGCTTTACTGAAATAACCTAGAAATTCTTGCGGACCGCCACTATAGTACTGTATTGCCGATTTTGGTATATTTTTATGAGGAGAGAATAAGAAACATATCATTTTCTTATTCAAACGCCGAGATATATCCTGTGCCTTTTCAAAAAAGTGAGGAGTCTCACCAAAAGAATAAGTCATTACATAATCTGATTCTATCGGAAGCCTTTCTATTTTTTTCCATTGAACATCTTCCAATAAAAAAATAGGATCAAGGACTAACTGGTTAGTTACCCCCTTCAAATTCATAAAATCAGATAACCCCTTTTCTCGAACTGATATATGATCGAAATTAGTCAACAAACTACAAAAACAATGAACTTTGTCGCTTTCTACACTATTATCTCCAGTACTAGCTGCATATGAAATTCTATTAATACTCTTTTTAATACCCTCGGCAAAATATAAAGGGATATACCCTCCCGTTAACTTTTCATTCCATATTTGATCACTACCACAAATAATTGTGTCCAAGCCCAGCTGATTAATCTGTTCTATAGATTCAATATAATCTGTTTTCCTCAGTATATTATTTAAAAAGTCTTCAAAACGAGTCCATTTGACCATTCGACAAAAATTTCTATGAGTACGATAATTCTTCGCAGCTTTCAAAAATGAAAACAACAAATTATTATTAGATCTATAATATTTTACAAACTGCCTAAATGTAAACTTTCGATGATTGTCATAAATAAAAGGTAATCGATAATCAATAATTACAGCATCGTATCCATTATTATTCAACCACGTACTAAGTGCGTAAGCTTGTAACATAGCCCCATAGTTATGAGCATAATGAAATGTCAAGATTCCTATCTTCATAATAATACTTCTTTTTCAGAAATATGAAATTTTATATAATTAATTTAGTCATTTCGCAGCTTTCTCACATCTTCTACCAAAATTTTTGTAAACTTCCTACGTCCTATAACATTCATCATATCAGCATTAAAATAATACTTAATATCTTGAAATCTAGCATCACGGGTATAGTCTAGGAATGGAATATTAGCTTTATTGGCATTACGAATATTAGAAAAAAGAACTTTATCCAAAAATCGATCACTAAGACGTAAATTCATATGGTGACTAATAGGAGTACATACCAATATAGGACGTAACCCTTGAGAAATACAAAAATCTATCATACCTTCTAGAATTTTACTCGTTTGCTTGAATTTATCAGCAAGAGTATCAGTGATTTCATCAGTTAAAGTATCTTTCAAACCAAATTGAGAGCACCAATCAGCACAACGCCTCTCAGCATCTTTATCCACTTGCAGTTCGTCATGGGGATTTTGGTTATAGGAATACATATCAACAAAACGTCTATTAAGTGAATGCCAAATATCTCTTACAGTCCGTTTGGGATGGAAAAATATAGGAAAAATAACCTCCTTAAAATATTTCCAATAAGAATATTCCGAACCAAGATACTCTTTTTTAAGAAACTTAATATAGCGATCTGCATCATATAAACCTGTGCCGACCTCTGCAAAGCAGGAGGTTGTGTCAAAACGCTGACACAGCCTTTTTTTATGCGCAAAGCCCAGACTTTCTCAAGCCCGGGCTTTGTTATTACCCAAAGTTTTCGTATCTTTAGGTATAAAGTTTTTCGTTATGGCAAAGTTACATTTTCGTCCTTACATTCCCAACCAAACCGTTCTTTTTCCACAAAGAATTGATGAAAACATAGCTGCGACCGACCCGGTCCGCATCGTGAATGCTGTTATTGACAATCTCAATCTTGAGAGTTTCAAGAAGCTTTATAAGGAAACGGGCCGTTGTCCTTATCATCCTAAAATGATGCTTAAGGTGATAATCTACGCCTACATGAATAATATCTATTCTTGCCGTAAAATAGAGAAGCACCTCCTTCGTGACATTCATTATATTTGGCTTGCCGGTAATGAGCATCCGGATTTTATCACGATCAACCGTTTTCGTAACCGTGTAAAGGAGGAAATAAATAATGTATTTACCCAGTTGGTTCTTGTCCTTGCCGATAAAGGTTTCATCAGCCTTGATGTGGAGTATATCGACGGCACCAAGATTGAATCCAAAGCCAACAAATATACTTTTGTCTGGCGCAAGACAGTCGAACGGAACCGTACGAGACTAATGGATAAAATCCGTATTCTCTTGGAACAGGTGGATGAAGCCATTGCACAGGAGAACTCTATAAAAGACACATCCGTGGAGTTTACTCCCTGCAGGCTCTCTGACATAGTGGATGAACTTAAAGAAGCCCTGGAACGCCAGCCTGCAACAAAGGATAAGGAAGAAAAGAAAGCCCTGCGCAAAAAGAAGAAGCAGGTCATGGAACTTGAAGGGTATCGTGACAAGCTGATAGAATACGACAATCACCTTGATACCCTTGGAGAACGTAACTCCTATTCCAAGACCGATCCTGGTGCCACATTCATGCGCATGAAAGAAGATGCCATGAAGAACGGGCAGACCAAACCCGGATATAATCTGCAAATAGGTACTGAAAACCAATTCATCACAGACTTCCGTCTGTTTCCCAACCCTACCGATACACTGACCCTCATACCTTTTTTCCACTCTTTCCAGTACCGCTATAACCGTTTACCGAATATCTGTGTGGCAGACTCCGGTTACGGTTCGGAAGAAAATTACCGGTTCATGCAGGAGAATGGGATAGAAGCCTTCATCAAGTATAATTACTTCCATAAAGAACAGCGTCCTCGTTATACTCCCAACCCATTCCATGCCGAAAGTCTCCATTACAATGCCCAAGAGGATTATTACGTTTGTCCTATGGGACAGCACATGAACCGTATAGGAACCAAACGTGACAAGACAGCGAGCGGATACATCATCGAAAGTGCCCGGTATAAAGCAAAAAGATGCGAAGGTTGCCCTTTGCGTGGCAGTTGTTTTAAAGCTCGGGGGAACCGTATTATAGAAGTCAACCACCGATTAAATCAATACAAACGGCAGGCACGGGAAAGGTTGCTCTCAGAAGAAGGTATCAAGCATAGAGGCAGGAGGTGTATAGAACCAGAGGCTGTGTTTGGACAAATGAAATACAACATGGCATACAGAAGATTCCGGCATGTGGGAGAAGACAAGGTTACAATGGACTTTGCTTTCTTTGCTATAGCCTTTAATATCAAAAAAATGTGTGCTAAACTGATAAAAGAAGGAAAGGGGCTCATTACAGTTGCCAAATATATGTTTATGGGACTATTTATAACCCGATATAATTGGAATATAGCAACTTGTTGCCAAATGCATGAGGAAAAAGCAGCATAGCCAAAAGAAAATATAGCAGAACTGTAAAATATAAAAGAGGTTGTGCCAACGTTTTGACACAACCTCCGTTTCGTAAAGCGAGCATTTTGACGTAACATTTTATCGGTATAATAGAAGAACTGGGAAGCAAAACCTAAATTATAACCGTTCATATCGGTTCCAGAAAAATCTATACCAAAACGGCAATAGGCAGAGCCGAAGGCCAATGCATCCCACTGTCCTTGTTCCACTTGCTTTATGTGATATTCCTGTGTGTTACGAACTACTACATGAGTATAGTAGTAATTGACCACTAAAAGTAATATCAAATTTACTGTTACAATCAATATAAAGGCAATCATAAATTATAGTTTTATATTTTGACCTACAATATTATTTGAATTATCCGACACTAAATAAGCAATCCAGTCGGACACTAAAAATATGTCTAAATCATCATTCAGTATTACACTATTTACAAATATACTTCTAGGAGCATACATCTTACCCAGCCCAGCTACAAGTCCAGTGATAGCATAATAAGCCATTCTATCTAACTCACATGAATATTCATCGGCATATGGTGGAAGGACAAAAAGAAGATGATTGAAAGTAGTAGGTTGGTCACTCATCCTATGTACCATCATCTGAGAAAAATGTATATAATGTTCCATAATACGATAATATTCTTCTTGTGTATCACCACTAGGAACATTATCCGTTAATTGCTTTGGAGGAAAGACAATAGCTATTTCAGGAGTGAATACACTACATAGAAGATCTATTTCTAAAATATTTTCAATTTTTGCACCGGCCTCCACTATGGACCGTAGATATTTAGTATTACTCTCATTGTCGTTTAATACCCAAACAATTTTATTTTCAAGATATTTTCCAATAGGATTTATACAAGGATAATGAAACAAATGTTCATTATAATTTTCTACATTCAAAGAAATCTCCTTCATCGTACATGTTTTTATATTAATGTCTCACCACCGTCACACACTATAATATGTCCATTCATACCATACATTGAACTGTATACTATCATTAAAGCTAATTCGGCTATTTCTTCAGGAAGTCCTATTCGTTTATTGGGTATATCGCCACGTAATAGAGAAGAATTCTCGCTAACTGTCATCGATGTCTTGACTGGACCAGGACATAGACCATTAACTTTAATATTCTTTCCCTCATTAAAACACTTCTGCCCATAAGACTTTGTGAATGAATACAATGCCCATTTAATTACTAAAAGGACGCAATCTATATGGAATAATTTTCTTCCAAAAGGATAATTCATAACACTGATGTCTAAATGTAAACTTCATACTTCAAATACACCTTTCATTTTTTTTATAATTTTCTTTATTAACGAGGGGTGATTAAGCCTCTTTATTTCTTCAAACGCAGCTCGAATTCCCAATACTCGATAAGTCTGATAAAAGATATCACATTCCGGTGCTTTTTCTATTGGTTTCACAATGTATGGATTGTATTGTATAACTGAACCTATATTATAACTTGAAATAACTAATTTCTCTTTTATAGAATTAAATACTTCTACACCTTTTTGTGACTGAAGTATCATTGTAGTACAACCTTTATCATCATCAAATTCTTTATTAACTTTATCAATCCCCCAGCAATCTGCAATAGTGATATCACTCACCCTACGAATATGACGGAATGGGCAAGAAAAACAGGAGGGACGATTAGTTATATGTTGCAAGTAACTACAAAAAAAAGGATTTTCTATTCCTCGATAAAAATGCTCCCCCTTATCGTCCTCAATCAACATTCGCCAACTATGCCAACCTATACGTTTATCCTTAAATACAATACGTTTAATAGTATTCTTATCCCAATACTCAGAAAGATATTCCTCCCATATCTTAGGTGAAGATATACACATACAAATAAAATCACAGGTATAAAGCTTATCATATTCCTTAATTAAAAAACTTTTCAATCCTGCAACCTGACAAGGAGTACCAACAAACAAGACATAGCGTTCATTCCTCAACTGGAGTTTTATTTGAGAAAAAACATCAGACAAATCACTTTGAGCATACTTACTTCCACGAAAAGCTTGCAATTCCTCCTTACATTCAACCGATGTATGATAAATATGATAGTATTCATCAAAACGAGCGGCATAAACTATACCTCCCTTATCTATAACATAGTCAGCAAGAAGTGTAAAAATCCCCCCAGATGTACTGCTGTTTCGAATAACCTCATCCTTATTGTAAACTGCATAAACAGAAAGTTGGTCAAGATCATAATCTTTAGGTAACTCATCTTGATGTAACATAGGACAAACTTTCTCACATAAGCCACAATTCACACAATTAGCTGTATCGACCAAAGGATAAGAATGCCCTTCATCATCAAAACACATTGTGATGAAACGATGAGTACAAACATTAGCACAAGCTGTACAACCTGTACACTGACTTTTATCCTTAATTTCAATCATGCTCTTTATTATATCGGTTGACTAGATAATTATAAGTGGCATTCGGAACAATCTCCTTTATTTCATCTAGTTTACCTGCTTCAAAGTAACGACGAACACGAGAAGCACTAATCACCTCCTTCCCTTCTATTTTACGAGGGATTACATGAAATTGTATACCATATTGAGGCAAAATCTCTGCCATAGCCATATTATATTGATTGGTGACAGGATCCAAAGGTTCTTCGCCTGCAAAACGATTCTTTATATTCAAAGCTGGAGCAATATATTGTGCAAAGACGTTAAGATCATTTGAACAATCAATTTTCGCCTCCTTCAAATTGTCCTTATAAAAATAACCAGGAAACGTAATAGCGGAAATAATAAAGTTCCCACTAGGCAGCACTCTAACATTTTTCAAATCAGCTGTACCTTTACAAACAAGATCAAATCGATCATCAAATGTAAAATAAGAGCGGTTCTCTTCTACCACAAATATATAAAGATAGTCCACTCGCAAAGAAGCATATTCTATCAAATAACGATGTCCAAGTGTAAACGGATTACAGTTCATCACAATACAACCAATATTAGATTCTGCATCACCTTGCTTGTATTGCCGCAACAAATCAATATATTTTAATAATTCAGGATTATCACCATAAATACGTTCACCCTTAGTAAGAGATTTATTATTCCCCAATATCCGTTTTTTATGTTCTTCAATTAAAACTCCAGAAGTAAGCCACTTCATTTCATTAAGAACTTTATAAATGGCATCAGCTAGAACTTTATTTCCTCGTTTATTAGTATGAAGTACTGTATCATTAAACCATTCGCCGTAATTATGTGGACGGTTAAACAATGACGATGTTGTAAGATAAACAATTCCTATTTTCTCAAAGAAACTACGCCCAATATTCATTATAGCACCATGAGAACCAAGAATCACAATATCTCCTGGAAAATATGTTTGTTCTTTAATCATTTCGAAATCATCCCTAATATTGCTCCCCCTACCTATTGCACTGTTAACAATGCGATAAGCCAATGGATAGTCTATGTTTATCAATTGTTGTAGAAATGAAGCTATAGTTTCTTGATCTTCAACGCCTGTGCCACGCCACGTACAAGCTCCATGAGTATAAATAGTGTTGTGATATCTTTTAGGTTGGCCAACAGTAATACGACGACCATTAATTATGTGCTGATGTTCACTCTGGAAATCAAGAAGTACTTTACGTTTTGCTCCATCTACCACTACTCCACCATCAAAAACAGAAAGTATATATTCCTGAGTAATATCCTCGCCATAAAGCATCTTCAGCTTGGATAACTCCTTTTTGTATTTATTAAAATCGAAACACCAATTTTTTATACGCTCTTGTTCAAATTCTGTAAGTCCCTTAATTTTATTACTTTTTGGAAGTTGTACATAGAGTATATGTACATCCAAGTTCAACAAGTAATTGGCAATCTGCTTCAATACATACTTACTCTCACGAATTTCGCTCAGAGTATGCAATTTTCTATTTATCTTATTAATAAATGTCATCCTTCTATTTTCCTTTTAATTTACTTTTTATTATTTCAATTATTAAGTTTTTCTCTTTTATGTTCAATACAATCAAATAGCTCAAACCAATTGTCATAAATACAGATACGATACTGACCAAACAAAAGCGCAGAAAACACGCCTCTTTCCAGAAAGATAATATCAGAAGAGGAAAAATTAAAGAAAGCCCGCATACTACCAATTGCGGAAGAACAGCTTCTCTGTAAAAACATAGTATAGGAAATTTCACAATTTTCTTTAGATACATGAACGCAACAAACATTGTCACAACTTCTAAAACAGCACCTATAATCATTGTAATTATCGGTTCGAAACCCTGTTTGAGAAAGACATAATCAATAGGAATATTGAGCAACATCAATCCTCCTCCTATAATCTGCAAGCACTTGACATTACCCGTTGCCAAATAGAGTGTACCATGAGTATCTTCCAAGGTTCGAGTATAGCAAAGTATCAGTGCCCATTGCATAAAAGCGACCGTATAATCAGGAAATTCTCCTAACCATAAACCTAGTACATAATTTGTTTCCAATAAAAGAGGAAGTGACAAAGTCATTATTAGTATACCTTGCACCTTGGCCAATATAAAAGTCAGACTGATAGCACGTGGCAGATTCCCAACTGCATACTCCTTAGTAATCTGCGGCGTGATAGCTTGGCCGATACTATAAGAGAACTGACTAACTACACCATAGACTTGCATACTAATACCTCTAGCAGCATTAAACAATACTCCGAAAAACATATTGACAAGCACGTTCACACCTTGCTCTTTAAAAATAGCGGAACTAGCTCCAATAGTTATCCATGCAGAATAGGAAAAAATATCTTTGAATATATTCTTATCAATACCCCACTTTACTTTTGCCTCCTCAAAAGTATGTTTGCAATATATTATATATATTATACGAATGATAACACCAATTGCAACCAACAATACAGCATAAGTTCTCAAACGATCAAAAGGTGATATATATAGCATATATACTATCCCTAATTTCAATACAGAGTCTAATACACTAACAATTGCAAAAAAGTTCATCTTCTCATGTGCAATAACACATGAATTATATGGCAATGCAATTAGATTAACAATAAATGCCAACAGAGAACAATGATATACAAAAAGCGCCGCCTTCCATCGCTCATCTGGTATTACAAGATATTCCTTAACAAACCATAACCCGACTGTCTCACCCAATATTAATACTATAACTGCTAGCAAGTAGACAAGTGTGGAAAGCGTAGCAAATGTCTTCTTCATACGCTCCATATCTCCGCGTCCTAATTCAAAAGTGATAAAACGGGAAGTTGCACCACTTAATGAAATCGTAAAAAGTGAAAGCATCGACACGAATCCACCCACAATATTATAAATACCATAGTCAGAAACTCCTAATGCGGAAAGTATAATACGGCTTGTAAACAGACCTATAGCAAGGGATACAACTAATCGTACATAAAGGTACGCAGTGTTCTTGACAATGTGCTTATTATTGATGGATGTTTGCATAAAAACAGTTAGGATAATTAAAGAAAATACTCTTCGTGTTATGCCATTCTGACTAAAAAAGACTCGTACCCCACTTTAATTTATTTATTAAAAATCGAATTATTATACCACAATAACTGATATAGACAATTCAGTAATAATATTCTCATTAAACAAATTATTTTTTAAAGACAAACAGATTGCACCATTGTCCCTAATACGCATTCTTTTCACCAACAACGATATTCAATATGGTCTTATAAATGATATATAAATCAAGCAGTAATGTCCAATGCTCCATATACCAAATGTCAGCCTTCACACGACCTTCCATCTGTGACAGTTCTTTAGTTTCACCACGGAATCCGTTCGTTTGCGCCCAACCCGTTATCCCGGGTTTAATGAAATGGCGCACCATATATTTATCAATCAATTGTGTGTAGACCTCCGTATGAGCCAACATGTGGGGACGGGGACCGACTAACGACATTTCACCTTTGAATACATTAATAAATTGCGGAAGCTCATCAATATTAGAACGGCGAAGAAAATCTCCAAATCGGGTCTTTCGCGGATCATCTGCTGTTGCCTGCTTGCGATCAGCCTCTTCATTCACCAGCATGGAACGAAATTTATAGCATTTGAATTCCCTGCCATTCAAACCGGTTCGCATTTGTTTAAAAAATATAGGACCGGGAGAAGTCAATTTTATGATAATTCCCACAATAAGATAAATAAACGGGAAAATAGTAACTAAAAAAAGACCTGATAATACTATATCGAAAATACGCTTTAATAAACGATTCTCCATTTTGCTAAGCGGTTCGTACCGCAAATTCAAAATCGGCATATTACCCACCATGCTATGCCAAATACGTCGGGGAAAACCCTTACATATATTAGGAACGCCATGAAAATAAAGCAAATGGTTCTCACAATAATTCATGATAGAAAAATTATAACGTCCCTCCTCCATTGACAAAGAACAAAAAACATGCTTGATTCCTGTGTGTCCGGACATAAATTCAGAGAAACCATCAGGACTACCACAATAAGAACATTGGGAGGAAAAAACATCATTAGGTTTAATATCGAAATAACCTACAACTTCATAAATAGATGCCAAAGAACTCTCCATTTCCTCATATAACATCTGCATATTATTACCTCCGCCTATAAAAACAGCATAGCGTTTGTGTTTACCCTTCGCACAATAACTAATCAGCAAATGACGAATTATGATACGATAGATGCTTAGAATAACAAAGAGTATGAAAAAATAAAGAACAAAAAAGAGTGGAGAGATTATAGATATTCCACTAAAAGCCATGATACAAGCCCAAAAGACCGAAAAGGTTATGACATTCTTCAAAACACGTAACACAAGCTGGTCGGCACGAATTTCTCTGCTATTCCAGGCTCTTCCACGAGATGCCGAACAGGCTAAGTAGCAGAGACTAAGCGAAGTCATCATCAAAGAAGCAGTACAAGAAAAAGGCAAAGAATTGAATGCTTTTTCCCAATAGAAAAGAAGCAGGAATAAACAGAAGTTCAGGATGATCAGATCTCCCAAAACTACAATCAGCTCTACGACTTTATTTATCTGGTTAGTTGATGCCATTATCACGTTATCTATTAATTTTAGGCCTATATTTCTTTGAACTTATTCAGAATATTTTCTCCGAATAACTTCCAAAATATGACAATACAAACAGAAAGAAAGATAAATGCCAGAACATATATTTTTTTACTAGTCCCCGAAGGGTTCAATGGTACCACAGCAGGCTCTACAACAGCAAATACCGGTTTCTCTTCCTGCACTTTAGCCCTGGCGACCTGAAGTTGACTAGCCACCTGACTGTACACCTGATAAGCCAGACTCATATCATTCTGCAATCGTTCCTGCTCGGCACGTACACTTTGCAATATGATATTATCATGAGAATCCATATAATCAGCATATCTCTTCTGGGCGACATAATACTCTTGCTGGCGTTCTTTGAATAGTCTCTCCAAATAGATACAATCTTCTTTTGCTTTGGAAGTACGATAGTTTATAATATATTCCTGCAGCTTTCCTACAACAGAATCGGCAACTACCGCAGCGACTTTGGGATTTTGCAAGGTTACGGCAACCGTGGTCATAGACGTTTTCTTATCTACACTAGCAATAATCATTTTCTTTAGAGTTTCAATCTTCTGCGACTCCTTTTTAGATAATTCAATTGTACCTTGATTTCCCCTATCAGAAATTGTTTCTTCATCTTCTTTAATAAACAGTGACTTCACTCCACCAATCACCATACTCGGAAGTCCGATAATATAACTCCACCAAGGGGAAGATTCTTCATCCAAATAAGTATTCAAAGTCATTTTTTTGTTTTCCGATGCAGGGATTTCCATTACAGAAAGTTCTAATAAAAAAGGAGTAGAAGAAACAATATCGGCAGATAAAGAAGCGTTCAAAGCATCAGTACCATCACTCATAGTAGCCCCACTCCCCAAGAAAGAGGCAGCCAAACCGGATAAACCACCACCTTTAGTACTCCCCATCTCAGGAGAAAGAGTTACTTCAACTGTATATTGCTTTGGAATACTTATTGCTATAATAATACCAATTATCAAACCAATGCCGGCGGCTTTATAGATTTTCTTACGAATACCTATAATCTTACGAAGAATATCCATCAGATCAATTTCAATCTCTTGATCCCCTTGGTTACTCTGTCTCAGTTTTATTTCTTTTTCAGATTCCCCGTCTATCATAGTGGTATAAACTGTTATCTTTTATTTCTTAATCAGATTAGCAATAGAAGCAACCATCATTCCCAAAGTACTGAATGTAGTAGCATAACCTAAGATATTACCCATATTAGTACGTTTCTTAACTTTACTAGGCACAATTATCTCACAACCCGGTTCGATCTGTTTCTTACCACTACCCTTCACCTTAGTAACCTGCCCATTCATGTATACGATAAATTTCTTACTCTTCTTCGCGTTTTCAGAATAACCACCTGCCTGATTCAGGTAATAATCTATATCTTCACCCTTTATATAAGAAACTGTATTCGGAACCATTACGGCACCATTAATTGTAACCGTATTATTGTTTTTCGGGATAGAAATCACATCACCTTCACGCAAGACAATATTTGCTGTACTACCAGGATTAGCTAATGCTTTCTCCAAGTCAATACCAACACTAAAGGTATTTTCCACACGAACTCCTAAAGAGTCCATCATAGCTTCACCCAACTGTCTGCTCATCAAGCGGATCACATCACCCATGCGTTTCTTTTCACTTGCATTGGCCACACGAGTCAATTTGGCACCACGTAAGTAGGCATAATTCGTTGCACCTCCCGCTTTATTGATTAAGTCCGAAAGACGTTCTTCACGACTGGTCATTGCATAAGAGCCTCCGAACAGAATTTCACCTTCAACAACCACATTCTGTTGAGCCTGATAACCCGGACTACGACGTACATAAACTTCATCATAAGGTTGAAGGACAAAGCCGGGAGTTCCATCTACAATAAAACCTTCTTTTAGGGAGAATGTATATATCTGACCGATAGTATCGTTATCCACTGTACTACGAGGATTCTTAATCCTACGGGATACATCTACACGGACTACAGAAGCGGCTTCACGCAATCCACCTGCTTGAATGATCAAGTCTTCAAGGGTCATGTTATCCGCATAAGGATAAGAATCAGGTTTGGCTACTTCACCATGGATTACGACGTTGCCTCTGTCTTCCAGGTCATGAATACTAGGAATATAAAGGATATCGTTTTTCATCAGGATGATGTTTTGGGAAGTACCGTCCATGATAGCTTTAATGTCTACTGGAACAACTTCGGTAGTCAAGTCCTCACGCTGGCGGTAGAGAACGGCACGGTTCAAGAAGGCATCACCGGTCAGGCCTTGAGCTTCGTTTACCAGTTCACGGACTGTATTCAGTTTTCCATTCAACTGGTAGATGCCGGGACGATAAACGGCTCCACGGATTTCAAGTTTGTTGATGAAGCGGTTAAGGATGGCTTCGGCGGTCACAACATCACCGTTTCGCATTTTATAGACACTATAGTCAAGGTCTTTGACTGTGTTTACTTCATATTCCTGTCCATTCTGGCGTACGACACGTAAGGAACGGGTATAGGCGTCAGCTTCAAAGCCACCGGCATAGCTGATAAGAGTGGATAGGCTTTCATCCTTTTTCATTTCGAAACGCATTGGGCGTTTCACTTTTCCGTCGATCTTAACCAATACGTCATAGGCGGGGACTATTACTACATCCCCTTCCTGAAGCCGGATGTCATCCTGAATGTTTCCTTTCATGATAAATTGGTAGACATCGATCGTGGCGATATTTTTGCCGTTACGTACCAGCTGGACATTGCGAAGGCTTCCTATGTCACTGACTCCACCGGCACGATAAAGTGCATGGAATACAGTAGAAAAGGATGATAGAGAGTAAGTACCCGGCTGGACTACTTCACCCATTACATTGATCTGAATCGTACGTATGTTACCAAGCGTCAGACGGATATCTGAAGTGGGGTCATTCGTATTATTAAGACCATTATATATTTTATTTAATGTTTTCTTGAGATAGTCGTTAGCTTCCGAAATAGTCAGTCCGTTCAGATTGACGGGACCTATTTTCTGAATATTGATGGTACCGTCAGGAGAAATCTGTTGGCGAATGGTATTTTGGCTGGCTCCCCAAATGTCGATTATCACTTCGTCACCCGGACCGAGACGATAGTTCGAAGGAGTGGCAAGATTGACACTAGGTTCAAAAGTCAGATTGCGGGTATTGAAAATGTTTCTTCCGAAAACCTGATTACCACGTGCAAGGTCTTGAGTACTCGGGTGGTCTTCCAACATATCCGAAGTGTTTTCTTTCATTTCCTCACGAAGGCGTGATTCGTTGACGTCAGTACCAGTAGCATTGGAAGCATTTACATTATTCTGTTGCTCATAGAGCTGCTTTACACGCATAGCCTGTTCTTTGGTCACACCTTTGCGTGCCAGTTCAGAGGCAAGTTGTTTTTGTTCTTTCCCTTGCTTGATACCATCCTTGACATATTCAAGTACCTGGGAGTCACTCATGGATTGAGCCATTAAGGGAGAAAAAACTCCCAGCAACAAAAATAGAAGAAGAGTCCGAAAAAGCGTTTGTATTTTCATCGATCAATTCAAATTAGAAAAATTAGCCTACATGAACGTCTGCCGATTCTACATACCCAATAGGCATATCCACACAGGCACAGCCAAGCATATTTAAACGAACGGCAATCTTACTTTTACCATCAACATTGACCAGTTCGCCTACAAGACCAGACAAAGGGCCTTTCACAACACGGACTTTCTCACCACGTGCCAAAGGAGAACTGTTCATACAAATAGCTTCTTCTGAATAGTCGAGCATGAAACGGAAACGGGCCATCTGCTCATCTGGAATTACCGCCGGAGAACTCTCACCACGCATCACCATATAACGGCTGACTGTAGAAAAACTTAGAACTTCTTTGCGTTCCTTCGGATCAGCATGTACAAAAACCATCATTGGAAGAAGAACAGACTCAACCACCTTACGTCGGTCACTCCACTGATGAATTTCCTGCTGGACAGGAACAAAATTTTCGATTCCCATTTTCCCTAAACGCTCCGCTACTTTCTTCTCGTGATGCATTCGAACGAGTGCTACATACCAGCGTTTTGAGTGTGCTACGCCTTCCCCTGTCCCACTAATAGGCCCGGCATTTACTGATTTCGGTTTCGTTAAAATCATATTTTTTTACCCCATGTTCTTCCGTTACTTCTTAGGTAACGGATAATACATACACGAAACGTACACTACGATGAAAATAGAAATCACACACATGACAAAGGCGTAAAATTTGGAAAGGCCTAATACTCAACGGGAAAAACCAAGAGAGCAGGCTATAAAAAGTATAGAGCATGAAAATAAGATTATTTCATGTTCGGATAGTTTTTTGCCTTATGTTTCAGATAAAACGAAAAAAAGTGGAGGAATATTTGTTTTCTATTTGTGTTTTTGTCTATCTTTGCGTCAAATTTAATTCCGTTACCTAAGAAGTAACACACATAGTTTAATTCTGATTATTAACACTTTACAGTTTTTACACTGCCTACACAACAGTTTCTAACGTAAGATAAATTCCCTTTATTTACCTCCGTACGTTCTGTAAGTCCAAAGCCTTTCAAGTAGATTTGTGTCGTTTTTATAGATTTGTGCCCCAATGATTCACTAATCATTTCAATGGAGACTCCCCGGTACTTCGCGGTCGTTGCCCAGGAATGGCGAAGCGTGTAAGAAGTGACGGGAGATTGCAAATGCAAGGCTCTTGCCAAGTCCTTCAGGCTATTATTAAATCGGCGGAGAGCGGACTGATATTCCCGATAACCTCTTTCATCCGTCCGCTTCTTATCCCCACGAAGAATGTCAAACAGATAATCCGGACAATCGGGGTGAGAATTCTCCTTGCTGCGGAGCTGGTTTATCATGTCTTTTGCTGTATTCAGCACTTCCACGCTCATCGGGGTTTTGGTCTTAATGCGATTATACCGCAACACATTCTGATTGAGTGCAGATTTCTCCAGGTGGGCTAAATCCGCGAATGACATTCCACAAAACTGGAACATCAGGGCGGCAATAGCCTGTGTACGGCGTAAGCGTTCCGATTGGGGATCTTCATACAGAAGCTTATGCAATTCTGCAGCAGGCAAAGCCTTTTTCTGGCGGACGTCCACACCTGTATAGACATCATGAAAAAGTCGCGGAACATAAGGCGCACTACCCGCTTCCACTCCCCGGTTGTAAATACTACGAAGCATACGCATATACGTAGAAATCGTGTTGGGCTTCAAGCCATACTCATAAAGATACTGACCGTAACGTCGTAAACGTTCACGGGTGACCTGTCTGAACGACACATTGGACGTGCCGCAGAATTTGCTGAAAGAGAAGAGGGCATTCTTGTAGACATGCGCCGTAGAATGCCGTCCCTCCTTCCGCAAACGACCGATGTAGAATTCACCACACCGGCTAAATCCATTTCTGTTCATCATTTGCATCACTAGTTATTTTATATATTATACCATTTGGCAGGCGACAAAAAAACAAATCTTTTGGCAGACTTGGCGCACACTAACCAAATGCGCTATTATTTTTTAGTTTTATTAACCTCTTAAAAAATTAGCAAATCATGGCTAACAAAAAGACAACTCACGGAGAATCTAAAACACAAGCAAAGAACAACGTTCAAAACCCCAAAAAGAATGAGAGGGAACATCAGAGAGGGGAAATCATCAGTAGAGATGAACTGGAAAAAAGGGGCGGGCTCACCGGAGATGCAACCGCTTTTCTCACGGTATACCTGCAGAAGTTTGAAGAAGGGGAAGCTCATATCCACTACTCCAGGAAGCTCAAGGATCTGGCGGAGCATATCCATGAGAAAGAAATTTTATACATACCCAAACACGGTGGGTATAAACTTATGGAAGTCAGCAGTATAGAGACTGAATTATGCGTCATCAGAAGAGCCAGAAGAGAGCGGTTGGAAGAGGAAGAAAGACAGGCCAAAGAAAGGACCATAAACAAGTATTGACAAAAATAATTGTGCGGATGAAATGCAAGCTATACTTTTGACGCCGTTTTCAACCGGCTAAAAACAGAGAATCAGTTCCCGGAAAAATAGTGACGCTATCCTGTCGGGATGGCGTCACTATAAAAGGAGGATAGCGTCACTATACTGACAACATAGCGTCACTATCTTTAAGGGATTATTCTCACTTCACTAAACATGTATTTTTAATTTTAATTATTTTTTCAATGAAAATAAAATTCAACAGAAACAAGACCGTTTCTTGCAAGTTAGTATGGAAAAGACGTATCGTATCCGAAAAAGGATTTTCAGAAAAACGTGCGGAAAGAATAGCACAAAGGTGCATAGACTTGATAGAACGTATGCAGTATGGAAATGCCATGATCGCTTTTTATAAACAGGATGGTACCTTCTGCATGGAAAAAGGCACATTGGTAGGATATGAAAAATTCTTTTATCGGGAGTATAAAAGCACGGCAAGACAAGAATCAGTTGTCTACTGGAGTACGGAACAGCATGCATGGAGAAGATTTATGATCGGGAACCTGCTCGAATGGAAAGCGATTGTGTAACGTTAATAAAAGAATTTGAACGATGAGTATGATTAATAAAGGGATACCCTATTTCCCTATATCTGCAAACTTTTTCGAAGAAGAAGTCATGGAATTAGTAGAAGCCAAATTTGGAATATTAGCTTCTTATATCGTCTTGAGATTACTGTGTAAAATCTACAAGGAAGGATACTATATTTCTTGGGGAAAAGAACAGAATCTGATTTTTGCACGCAAAATAGGAGAAGGCATTAAGGAGGATATGATAGAAAAGATTGTGGAGTTACTGCTGGAAAAGGAATTTTTCCATAAAGAGACGTACGACCAATACGGAGTGTTGACTTCGGAACAGATTCAGAAAGTTTGGATGGAAGCTACGGTACGGAGAAAAATTGATTACTCCCAGTTACCTTATTTATTAGCACCCAAAGAAAAAAATGGTAGACAAAAAGGCGGGTTGAACAAAGAAAATGTAGACATTTTGCAGACTCAAGTGAAGGTGAGTCCGGAAAATGATGACATTTTTCGACAAACTAAACTAAACCAAACTAAACTATATTCTGAAGAAGAAGATAAACACGATGCTTCGTTTGAAATTCCGGGGTACGCATACAATCAGGCTACTCATAATATCAACGGGCTGATTGAAAGTCTGGACCGCTACAAAGTGACTAGTCCGGAGGAGAAGCAGACGATTCTACGGCTCTCGGATTACGGCAGAAAGGGCACGCAGGTATGGAGACTGTTTTCCAGTACCAGCTGGAGCAAGATCGGCGCGCCGGGGAAGTATATCATTGCCGCGCTGACGAACAAGCGATGAAGAAACAGGCCGATTAGAGTATGCCCGAAACGGGAAGAATAAAAGAAATATCCGGATGCTCACAAAAGGACATCCGGATATCACTCTCTTTCTACCTTCTGACTAATTACCTCTCTGAATAGTTTGCCAGATTGTAACATACCGGCTTCGTGCTATTACCTACACGGTAGATACCGAACTTAAAGTAATAACCATCATCGTCGTTACGTCCAATCATGATTTTTTCATTGTCTACAATGTGTTTACTAACCTTTTTCCCCTTTTCCTGATAGTCCATCTGCACATCGAGCATACCCGGTTTTACAATCGTTTCCGCCTCTTTGCCATAGATTGTCCAGTCGATATGAATGCGGAATGTAATCCAGCAGTCTTTCGGAAAATCGGCATAAGGCATTTTGTAAGCAATGGTCGATGCTTTATAGTCTGATGTTACAGGTTTCATGATCGGTGTTTTTTCGGGATTTGCGTTGCAACGGTCGTCTTTATCAGTCAGCCACTTACGGTCGGAATTTGCTTTGATATAGAACCATCCACCGGAGAACCCGAACGCCAATGGAGGATAGCCTCCTTGTTCCACGAGCCATCCGTTGGCCTTTCCGGCCTGATATACAGGATTTCCTTGTTTGTCCTTCACCGGATTACCTTGTTTATCCAGCTTGGCTACTTTCTCGTGCCCTTCATTCTTTTTAAAGATTGTAGTCTTTTCCAGTTCAACGAACTCGTCAATCGTCAGTTTCTTCACTTCGCCCTGTGGAGTTTGTACCAATGTACGATCCGGCATCCCATGCCATTGGGCAAAAATTGTCGAGACATCGCTACCCAATGAAGAAGGAATATATACGGAAAACTCATAGTCGCGGGAAGCTCCTTGCGGACAAATACCTTTCCCATGATGATATACGGTTTTAGTAATCTGCGCTTTCTGATAAACATCGGCAGGCAGGCCTTTGAAATCATCGGAAGTTGCATAACAATAAGAAAATTCCGCACGTCCTTTTGTCTCCCCTTTGGCATATCCTGACAGGGTGTTATCATCTTCCTTCAATTCAAAACGATAGGAAGGCTTACCGTTGAACATACGTGTGAAGTCGCGTTGAATTGCATGAGGCTTTTTAGTCCCTACTGCTACCCAGCAATCGTCTATAATTTGATTGACGCGTGCCGAATCCGCCTGCACGTTTACCCGTTCCGTAAGCGGAACCAACGTTTGTGTATCTTTGGTTTGAGCGGTCAGCGCCGTACATCCTACTGCTACCACACAGATAGCAAAAATGTTTTTCTTCATTCTATTTGGTATTAAGTTCGTTGACGGTGCAAAAATACGAAAGGCAACCTCATCGGCTGCCTTTCTTTTGTCTCAAATGTTTTCACATTTGTGTAATTTTACTGTCAACACCCGCCTACAAACTTAATTGGGGGCTTCATCGTCATAATCTTCTTCAAGTATATCTACTTTCTGTATACTCATTTTTCCATCGGCAGTGATCGTTATAGAAAGCGGCATATACAAATCTGTCTGCGGATAACAAACACTTGCGGCATAGACAATCCCCTGCGGAGTAGTCTTGTCATATACAATACCTTCCAATATAGACTTAGATAGGAAGTTCGCATCGACTACCGATGAAAAATCATTCTTGGTAAAGGTCTTGTTCAACACGGTTTCATTACCACGCGTCAGGTGCAACACTATTTTATTGTCGACATAGGTATCTCCCAGCTCGTTTGTCACATGGGGCAGATTGTCATCCGGAGTACGCGAAACGAGGGAATGATAATCTTTCCCCTTAAACTTAAAGTCGGTTTCGCTCTTAGACGTCTGCATACGCTGCAATCCGTGAGCATCCACACTGTCTATCATCGCCAATGTCGACGTATTATCTGAAGATCCTTTTTTACCGCCACATGCACTCACAGCCACTGCCAACGGCAATAAAAGCCAATAAATTAGTTTTCTCATACGTAAGTTTTCTGTTTATAAATAGATAGCAAAGGAACAAAAAGAGCGGGATATTTACAAGTGTAACCGACATTTTTCCTACATTTGCAGGAAAGAAGGAATACTTTTACAACAATTACAGATTTAAAAACCTGCAAACCTAACACCATGCGCGAACGAATTACAACAATTCTTTTTCTCATCCTTGCCTACTGTAGCAGTGGCAATGTGTATGGGCAAAAAGTAAATTATCAGCAATTCGACAACATCTATCTCGGGGCCGAAGCTTCGGTGATTAGTTGCTTCCTGCAAGATAGCGAGGGACTGATATGGGTGGGTTCCAACAAGGGGTTATTCAGTTATGACGGTTATTCCACACAACAGCATTTCACGTATGGAGAACGTACTAACACACGTATCTACTGCGGTATTATAGCAGATAACACTTATTTATATCTGGGAACAGATAACGGGATTCTTGTTTATAACTATCGAACAGACAAATATGAGCAACCGGATACTGATTTTCCAACGGATGTCCGTACCATGGTACTCCAGGGAGATACATTGTGGATAGGTTCGTTGAACGGATTATATACTTATCAGTTAAAAAGCCGTCAACTGAATCATTTCGACAGCAAACAGACCGGATTGCCTCATAACACCATCTATTCCATCATTCATACAAAAGATAATCAAATTTATATAGGTACTTACAACGGATTATGCCGCTATGTGCAGGCAAGTGGAAAATTTGAAAACATCCTTTTGCCCGTTAACCGGGGAGGCAGCAATTTGTTTGTCAATTCTCTGTTGGAAGACACCACCCGACAATGTATCTGGATCGGGATGGAAGGTTATCTCTTCCAATACAATCCCACTATAGGAGAGATGAAGGCGATAGAGGTATTTCATAACAACTCCATCAAATCACTGGCACTGGACGGAGATGAAAATTTGCTGGCAGGTACAGACAACGGGCTTTATGTGTACCAGAATGACAAAGAACCTTTGCAGCATATCATTCACGATTCACGCAATATCCAGTCACTAACCAACAATATTATCTGGAACATATTCTCGGATCAGGAACATAATATCTGGCTGGGAACAGATTATGGCATTTCCCTATCACGCTATAACAGTGCGCTGCAATTTGTACCGATTTCTCAAATCACAGGCACAGGAGACGGAAATCAGTTCTATTCCCTGTTCCGGGATTCCAAAGGATTCTATTGGTTCGGAGGTACAAACGGAGTGATCCGGTTCACCCATCCTGCAGGCAATAAACACGATGCTATCTGGTATAGAATGGGGGATAAAAACCATCCGTTATCCCACAACCGGATACGACACATCTACGAGGATAGAGAACAGCAGTTATGGATAGCCACAGACGGAAGTATCAACCGCTATGACTATAATACCCATCAATTTGTACACTACAACATCGTAGACAGTACAGGAACTTATAATACCAACTGGGCTTATTACCTGTTTGAAGATACTGACGGGAAGCTTTGGATCGCCACCTGTCTCGGAGGTATCTTTGTTGTGGACAAACATAAACTGATACAATCTGCCGGAAGATCGTATGTGGCCGATCAAAATTATTCCATTCATAATGGGCTGTCGGGGATGTTCATTAATCAGATTGTCCCTGATGCGGAAGGTAATGTATGGGTATTGTTATACAACAGCAAAGGAATAGACAAAATCAATGCCCGTACGCGGCAAGTGACAAAGCTGTTTGCCGATGAATTAAGTGGCGAGAAGAGCCCGAACTACCTTTTACGGGATGAAGACGGCATGCTTTGGGTAGGATTTCACGGAGGGGTGATGCGTATCAATCCCAAAGACTCGAGTCAGCAAAGTATCTCTTTCGGCAATTTCAGCAATAACGAGATTCTGTCTATGACCTCTGTAAAAGAACACATCTGGGTTTCCACCACTAACGGACTTTGGATCATCGACCGGAGAACAATGGATGCCCGCCAGCAAAGCCTGACGGATAAACGTTTCACCAGTCTAATGTTTGATCCGGAAGATGGAAATATCTATCTGGGAGGTGCAGACGGGTTCGGCATATCCCGTCCCGAAATACAAGCCATGAGTCAGCCGGAACACTCCATTTTACTGACTGCCTTATATATCAACAATCAACTGATGTCTCCGCATACTGGAGAGAATATTCCCAACATCCGTTATACCGATGCTATCGAACTAAAATACGACCAGAACAACCTGGCTTTCGAACTTTCAGACCTCCCCTACTCGCTGGAAGAAAAACATGAATTCGTCTACCGGCTGGAAGGTATGGACAAAGAATGGAATTTCCTGCAATCCAACACGAATCGCATTACGTACAGTAATCTGGGTTATGGGGATTATCAGCTGGTAATCAGCAAAGTAGAAAAGAGCGGTTCTCCTTCCGAGCATCCATATATCCTGAATATTAAAATTCTCCCTCCATGGTATTACACACTTTGGGCAAAGATAATCTACATTCTTTTATTCTTGAGCCTCATTGCCTGGGTTATCAACTTTTTCCGTGTCAAGAACCGTCTAAAAATGGAACGGATGGAAAAAGAGAAGATTCTGGAACAATCACGCCAGAAAATGGCTTTCTTTACCAATTTGTCTAATGAATTAAAGACACCGCTTAGCCGGATTATCGCTCCTGTCAGTCAATTGCTCCCCGTTGCAGAAGAAGTGCATGAGAAACAGACACTGGAGGAGGTACAGCGTAATGCAATGAAAATAAACTCATTGATTCATCAGGTATTAAACTTCAACCGGATAGAGGATAATAAAGATTCGCTGCTGATTTTGTCGCGCATCGAACTTGTGTCATTCAGCCGTAGCCTGTTTTCTGTCTATGAGGAAAACAAACAGATCACATTCCATTTCGAGACGAATAAAGCCAAGATTTATGCTGATATGGATGCCATCAAACTTGGAGTGATTTTAGATAATCTGCTTTCAAATGCCGTCAAATTCACCCCGGATGGCGGAAGCGTCCGTCTGTCTCTTTTCTATCGTGAAGAAACGGGATTGTTGGATATCTGTGTTTCAGATACAGGAAGCGGAATCCCGCAACAAGATATTCCATATATCTTCCAGCGCTTTTTCCAGTCTCCACATTCCGGCAATAAGGAAGGTACAGGTATCGGACTTTATCTGGTCAAGACTTATACGGAACTTCATGGCGGTCACATCAACGGAGTCACCTCGAACGAAGGAAAAGGAACTTCCATTGGCCTGAATATCCCTGTCATCGCCGTAGAGAAAGAAGAGATTCCGGCGACACAGGTGAAAAAGCAGTTGGAATCGTTGCCTGTTCTTAAACCAATCGAAGCAGAATCTCAAGATGAGAAATTTTTGTCGAACATTATCCGCCTGATTGAGGACCATCTTTCTGAATCGGAATTGAATGTAAATGCACTTTGTGAATTATCCGGTATCAGCAATAAGCAGATTTACCGGAAAATCAAACAGCTGACCGGAATGTCTCCAGTGGAATACATCAAATCGATCCGGATGAAAAAGGCGGCCATGTTGTTGCAACAAAAGAAATTTACCATTGCCGAAGTGATGTACATGGTAGGCTTTTCCAATCACTCTTACTTCTCCAAATGTTTTCAGGCAGAATTCGGAAAAACGCCACGCCAGTACCTTAATGAAGACCTGTAGAGGCATTTTGGGGCATTTCGTCCTATTTTTATCCTTATATGTCCAATCTGTGCTTTTATTGAAATGACCAATAAATTACTTTTGTTGCTGTCAATAAACCGATAAATTTGATAGCATGAAAAGACTGTTGATCCTTACCTTTATTTGTTTGATATCTGCCTTTGTCAAAGTGCAAGGCAAATCATCCTCTACACCTATTATATATATAGATGGAAATGGGGTGATGCGTTGGAGTGACACCCGCCGGGAGGCTTCCTTTTTCGGTGTTAATTATACGCTGCCTTTCGCCCATGCTTACCGTGCCATTGGATATTTGGAACTGGACCGCAAAGCTGCCATAGATAAAGATGTATATCATATCTCCCGTCTGGGACTGAATGCTTACCGTATTCATTTATGGGATGTGGAACTGACAGACGGACAGGGAAATCTCCTCGAAAACGAGCATCTCGACTTGATGGACTACCTGATTGCCAAACTCAAAGAACGCAATATTCATATTGTGATTACCGCGCAGACCAACTTCGGGAACGGATATCCCGAACGAAACATACAGACGGGCGGCTTCTCCTATAAATATGATAAATGCGATATGCACTCCCACCCGGAAGCTATCGCTGCACAAGAAACCTATCTTCATGGTTTGGTGAAGCACGTCAATCCATATACGGGGTTAGCTTATAAAGACGATCCCTCCATTGTTGGGTTCGAAATCAATAATGAACCTTGTCATTCCGGTACGAAGAAAGAGGTAAAAGCCTATATCAACCGGATGCTGAAAGCGATCAATAAAACAGGAAACCGCAAACCTGTATTCTATAATGTAAGCCACAACGGATATGTAGTAGAGGCTTATTACGAAACTGCCATTCAGGGAACTACTTATCAATGGTATCCCATCGGACTGGTATCTGGACAGACACAGCAGGGAAATTTCCTTCCCTATATAGACCGCTATGATATTCCCTTTTCCGATAAAGTGAAAGGATTCGATAAGAAAACACGGATGGTATATGAGTTCGATCCGGCAGATATCATGTATTCTTATATGTATCCGGCCATGGTACGCACTTTCCGTACAGCAGGTTTTCAATGGATTACCCAGTTTGCGTATGATCCGATGGATATCGCTTATGCCAATACGGAATATCAGACTCATTTCTTGAATCTTGCCTATACGCCTCATAAAGCCATCAGTATGAAGATAGCTGCCGAAGCTGCACGCAGTCTGAAAAGAGGTGAATCATACGGCAGTTATCCACAGGACACTTTATTTGGTGACGGTTTTCGTGTCAGTTATACAGAGGACTTGAGCGAATTAAATAATGGAAAGAAATTCTATTATTCCAATCATACCAACACCCAGCCCAAAGATGCGTCACAACTTGTTTCCATTGCCGGTTGTGGCAGTTCTCCGATCATTCATTATGAGGGAACAGGTGCTTATTTCATGGATTGCCTCGAACCGGGAGTCTGGAGACTGGAAGTGATGCCGGACGCGGTAGTAGTGAACGATCCGTTTGCCAAACCGTCACTCGATAAAGAAGTGGTTACCATCGCTTATGGTGCTTGGGACATGGCTTTGCAAATACCTGATTTAGGGATGGAATTTACCTTTACGGCCCTCAATCAAGGAAATCAGCAGAAAGGAGATGTGACAGACGGGATTATCCGCGGACTTCGTCCGGGTACCTATCTGCTGAAACGTAAAAACTGTACGCCCAAACAGAACTGGCAGGCAGACTCTCAATGGAATTCCATCCGCATCGGAGAGTATGTGGCTCCTGCTCCACGTGTGACGGATTATAAAGTCGTTCATACTCCATCGGCAACCACTGAAGCAAATAAGGATTTGACGATTAGTGCACAGGTGGTAGGAACCGAATTCCCGGATTCTGTGATTATCTACACCGATAAGATATCTTTTTGGAATGAGCATAATCCATATATCAAGATGAAACGTACAGGCGGATATACCTATCAAGCAACGATACCCGCTACAGAAATAAAGGATGATTGTTTCAGGTATAACATCATCGTATGCCGGGGCAACAGCACTCGCACTTATCCCACAGGAAATTCCGGTTACAGGAATTCATCATTGGGAATAAAGGGAAATCCACTGGACTGGAATTATACTTCCGGAGCCTATTGGACTACTCGTGTTGTTGCCCCAGACAGTGCGATACCACTATTGACTATTACGGACGCAGATAGCCGGATAGAAGCATACACGCTTCCCGAATGGAATGATCTCCAACGTACTTTGGTTGATTCTTCTCCGGTGGAAAAACCTTTGCTCCGGTTCCGGTTTACTCCTAAAGGAGAAAATCCGCACTATTTCCTCCGCACGTTCGTAAAGAACCTGATTGAAGAAAGAAAAGAAAGAGTAAAGGATTGTAGCGTTCTCTGTATCCGGGTAAATCGCACGAAAGCACTTCCGGAAGGATTCAGTGCCGGTTTCGTAACGTCAGACGGATATACTTATAAAAGCCCTTGTCCTGCTCCATCATCGGAGGGAATCATACGGATACCGTTGAAAGATTTACGCCAGACAGACACGGCGCTGCTGCCGATAGCTTATCCGACATTCTTGAAACAGTATTTCCATCCGGAAACGGAAATCGCATTTTTACCGGAAAGGATTGAGAAGCTGGAGCTGTCAATGTCAGGAAACAAGAAAGGTTTAGTTGAGATTGAACTAGGAAATATCTGGCTGGAATAATCATTCTTAAAGTTCCCCGTTGTCGAAGCCTTTGTTCCTCGGTGAGGAAAGGGTCGTTCCTCGGTGAGGAACAAGGTCTTCCTCGGTGAGAAACAAATCTTTCGTCTGAACCACGTCTGAAGCCTTCTGAAAGGAGGTAGCAAACGGAAGGGACAGAAAGAGAAAAGCCGCTGATTTTTAAATAAAAAGTAAAAATAAATCTATTATCAATAACACAGTAATTATGAACAGGAATATCTTAAATCTACGCCATCTGACTGTACTACTTATGTTGTGTACAGCCTTTTTAGGAGGCATCATTCCTGCCTTCGCCCAACAAGGAGGCAAGAAAATCACCGGACAAGTGATTGACGAGAACAAGGAACCGATGATCGGAGTAAGTATCCTCATTGTCGGTACTTCTACCGGAACAGTGACCGATTTCGACGGTAATTATACACTCAATGTGCCACAAGGCAGCAAAGAGTTGCAATTCTCTTATGTAGGATATGAAACAAAGGTAGTACCAGTTCCTGCCAACAGTACTACTTTGAATATCCAGTTGAAAAGTGATTCACAGGTATTGAGCGACGTTGTAGTAATCGGCTATGGTACGCAGCGTAAAAGCGACCTGACAGGTTCGGTAACTAACGTCAGCAGCAAGGACTTCAACATGGGATTGGTCAGCTCTCCCGAGCAACTGATTAATGGTAAGATTTCCGGTGTGCAAATCATGTCCAACAGTGGTTCTCCCACTGCGGGAAGTACGATCCGTGTGCGTGGTGGTGCTTCACTGAACGCTAGTAATGACCCTTTGATCGTACTGGACGGCGTTCCTTTGGAACAGGGAGGCATCAGCGGTAATGACGGGAATTTCCTTAGCCTCATCAACCCGAACGATATTGAAAGTATGACCATTCTGAAAGATGCTTCTTCGACTGCCATTTATGGTTCGCGCGCATCCAACGGGGTTATTCTGATTACTACCAAGAAAGGAAGTTCGGATAAACTGAAGATTACATTCAGTACGACCAACTCTGTACAAACCCGTACCAAATTGGCAGATATGTTGAGTTACGATGAATTTGTCAATACCATCCAAAGCAAAGGAACCGATGCACAACGGGCGTTACTCGGCACGACACATACGGACTGGAACGATGAGATTTATCAAAATGCCTTCGGTACGGATAATAATCTAAGTGTTGCTGGAAAGATTACCAAAAACTTACCTTTCCGTGCATCTATCGGTTACTACAACCAGAGTGGTTTATTACGTACTGACAACGCGGAGCGTTACACCGGAAGCATTACATTGAATCCGTCTTTCTTTAAAGACCACTTAAAACTGAATATCAATGCTAAAGGTTCTATCAATAAGAACACATTTGCCAATACAAGTGCCATTTGGGCTGCTTCGACCATGAATCCTACCATTCCAGTATATTCGGGTCTAGACACATTCGGCGGATATACGGAAGCAATTGACAACACCGGTGCTCCTGTGAACGGAGCAGTCATGAATCCGGTGGGACTTCTCAATATGAATGACTCACAAAGTACAGTAAAACGTTTTATCGGAAACATTGATGCAGACTATCGTCTTCACTTCTTCCCCGATTTGAAGTTGCATGCTACGTTAGGTTATGACTATGCACAAGGTAAAGGAAGTGTATATGTTCCGGCAGAAGCTGCACAGAATTACACCACTTCCGGTTTGGATTACAGCTATGGCCCACAGAAAAAAGAAAACCGTCTGTTGACTCTGTATGCCAACTACAACAAATTGGTGGAATCCATTAAGAGTAGTTTTGATGTAACAGCCGGTTACGATTATCAGTACTGGAAATCCACGACTCCGCTTTATAGCGAAATGAACACGTTGGGAGAAATACAGAAAACATCGAAAGCCTCTGACGAACGCCATGTATTACTCTCTTATTATGGCCGTTTGAACTACTCGTTCAACTCCCGCTATATGCTGACTACTACTGTACGTCGCGATGCCACTTCGCGCTTCGCTAAAAATGTACGTTGGGGTACGTTCCCGTCAGTAGCATTAGGATGGAGAGTGACAGAAGAATCATTCCTGAAAGACAATAAAGTTATCAGTACGCTGAAAGTGCGTGCCAGTTATGGTGTCACCGGGCAGCAAGACGGTATAGGCAATTACAACTACCTCCCTATCTATACGATCAGCCAAAGTGGTGCCGGTTCCCTTATCGGAGATACCCCGACTCCTACTTACCGCCCCAAAGCGTATGTACCCAACCTGAAATGGGAAACAACCACTTCATGGAATATGGGTTTTGATTTCGGTTTCCTCAAAGACCGTATCACCGGTAGTTTCGACTACTACACCCGTCAGACCAAAGACCTGATTGCCACCGTACCTGCTGCTGCCGGTACTACATTCGATCGTAACATCACGACCAATGTCGGAAATGTGGACAGTCAGGGCGTGGAATTCAGTCTGAACGCAACGCCCATACAGACCAAGGACTGGAACTGGGACTTGAGTTTCAACATGACATGGCAGAAGATGAAAGTGAAAAACTTATCACTGACAGCCGGTACGCCTGCCACCAACACTTCTGTAGGTCCGTATATCGACAGTTATCAGGTACAGACATTGAGCGAGGGATATGCTCCTTATATGTTCTACGTTTACCATCAGCTGTATGATGAAAAAACCGGCAAACCGATAGAAGGAGCTTACGTAGACCTTGACGGGGACGGACAAATCAACTCGAACGACTTGTACCGCTACCACTCTCCGGCTCCCGACTATATCCTCGGTTTCAGTACCTCATTGCGTTACAAGAAGTGGACATTGAGCACCAGCCTGCGTGCCAATATCGGAAACTATGTCTATAATGCGATGGCTATGAACAGCGGTGCCTGGGAAACTGTCAGCTATAACTCTTATCAGCTAAACAACCTGTCATCAACCTATCTGAAAACAGGATTCCAGACACGTCAATATCTCTCTGACTACTATGTAGAGAATGCTTCTTTCCTGAAAATGGATAATCTCTCATTGGGTTACAACTTCGGCACTATTTATAAAGGATGCAGTCTGAATGTGAGTGCCATGGTGCAAAATGTATTCTGTATCACCAAATACAGCGGCGTTGACCCGGAAATTCCCGACGGTGTGGATAATTCGTTTTATCCACGCCCACGTACTTTCTCTCTCAACATAGGTATTAACTTCTAATTACTAAAAGCATCGATTATGAAAAAGATATTTTATACAGCCCTTTATTTTTGCAGCGCACTCCTGATGAGTTCCTGCATAGGCGACTTGGACCAATATCCACACGAAGAAGAAACATCTTCTACCATATATACCAGTGCTGCAAACTATAAAGCCGTTCTGGGAAAAATCTATGCAGCCATGGTGACCACCGGACAGGAAAAGAATGGTGACAACGATTTGAGTAGTAACAGCGGACAGGATTATATGCGCTGTTTCTTCAACTTGCAGGAATGTGGAACGGATGAAGTGGCTTCTACCTGGCTGTCCGGTGACAACGTAACGGGACTGACGTATTTGAGTTGGGACGCTAATGATCCTTGGGTATCGGATATGTATTACCGTATCTATTACAACATTGCTTTATGTAATGAGTTTCTCCGCAATGCCACCGATGAAAAGATAGCACAGTTCACGGACCAGGAGCAGACTGAAATTCGTATTTATCGTGCCGAAGCCCGTTTCATGCGTGCTTTATTCTACTATCACGCACTCGATCTGTTCCGCAATATCCCGTTTGTGACGGAAAATGACCCGCTAGTCGGATATCTGCCTCCCCGCTATACAGCCCAACAGATTTTCGATTATATTGAAAGTGAACTGAATGCCATTAAAGATGAAATGCTAAATAAAGCGAACTGTCCTTACGGACGCGCTTCCCAAGGAGCTGCATATACATTACTTGCCAAATTATATCTGAATGCGGAAGTTTATACCCAGACTTCCAAATACAACGAATGTATCAAAGCCTGTAAAAAGGTTATCGAACAGGGTTATCAACTGGAAAGCGATTATTACAAGCTGTTTAATGCCGACAATGACAAACGTACGAACGAAATAATCTTCACCCTCCCGGTAGACGCAACCAATCTCGTGTCATGGGGATCATCCACTTACATTGTTTGTGGCGCAGTGAGCAACACGTCCGAAAAACAGATACCGGAAGATTACGGTGTAAAATCAGGATGGGGTATGTTCCGTGTACGCGGAGAAATTCCTCAACTTTTCTCCGGTAACGAAGAAGCCGACCAGCGATATATGTTCTTTACCGACGGACAAACCCGGGACCTGGAAAAGATAGATGACCAAAGCAATGGCTATTTCGTAGAAAAATGGACTAACCTGACTGATGCCGGACAGACTGCTTCCAACACCGCAGACGGTGGTGTAAATACAGATTATCCCCTATTCCGTCTGGCCGATGTATATTTAATGATGGCAGAAGCTGTGGTACGTGGAGGAACGGAAGCGACTCTGGCAAATGTACTGCCTTATATCAATGAGCTACAGGAACGTGCTTTCGGCGACAACACTCATAACAAAAGCGAGTCTGAAATCAACGAACTGTTTATCATCAACGAACGTGCCCGTGAACTGTATTGGGAGGGGTATCGCCGTACGGACTTGATCCGCTTCAATCAATTTACAACCAACAGCTATGTATGGCAATGGAAAGGTGGCGTAAAAGACGGTAAGGCAGTAGAGAGCAAATACAATATCTATCCGATACCTGCTACCGAACTGACGGCCAATCCAAACTTATACAATGAAAACTATTAATCATATTAATACGGAACAACGATATGAAAAAACTAAATAATCTATTCACTTTACTTTCCGCCCTCCTATTACTAGGTGCTTGCGAGAAAGATGGGGATACCTATTTTCTCTCCAGCCCGGAAGAGAACGAATTGATAGCTTCTGCCAATTCTGTCGTACTGACAAAGGAGACAGCCAAGTTTTATGCTTTGTCGCTTGCCTGGACTGACCAGACGCTGCAAGTGAGCGATCCAAGATACCAGCCTACCACCGGTGTACAAACTTCCGTACAGGTTTCACGCACGGAAGATTTCTCCGGGCAGATTCTGGAAACGACCGAAAGTGGAGTATCAAAGACGTACTCTGTCTCCGCTTTAAATATCGTCGCTTATCAGTTGAAAGCTACTCCCGAAGAAGAAGCGCCGCTCTATTTCCGGCTTGCCGGAAGAAACGGAAGTAACATCGCTCCTGTATACAGTAATGTGGTAAAAGTCATGGTTACTCCTTATGAAATTGATATGCGATTTGCCAATATTATCAATAAGGGAGACGGCAAGGATTCAGGAAAAGATCTGTATGCAGCCAATGCGGATGGCAACTATATCGGCTTTATGGGAGCCACTTCTTGGGAAGGTTTCTATCTACAGGAAGCCGATGGTACTGTTTGGCACACAGCCAAATCGGGCAGTACGGCTACTCCGTTCTTCCTGACAACTGACGCTGCTGAAGGAACGTGGGATTTGTGGTTCCCCGGTCAATCGGGCTGTTACTATACGAATGTCAATACCACCAAAAAACTATGGACTGCCTTATGGATGCCAACACTCAATGTAAGTGGCATCGACGGAGGTATCACGATGGAATACAAACGTGACAAGAATCAATGGCAGGGCATATTTACTGCTACAGGAGCCGGCACTATCAATATTCAGATGAATGGAACAGGTAAACTATATGATAACACCAGCGTCAGCGGAGCTGATAACAGCATTGATGATACGAAAGCCAAAGATACTCCTTTCGCCTTTAGTGGTTCTGCTAATGAATTGACATTCAATACCGGGACGAATGTTTCTGCCGGAAATATTACAGTAAACGTACCAGCAGCCGGAGAATGTACATTGATTATTGACCTGAACGACCCGCAAGCATGGAAAGTGGAAGTGACGGAAGGAGGAAGTGTAGAACCGACTTATCCCTCTTATCTGGAAATGCAAGGTGCCGACTCATGGTGGGGAAAGTTATACCGCAAACTTGAACCCGGTAAAACTGCGGGAACTTATCGCACTGTATTCCAAACCGTCAGCAATGAAAACTTCCAGATAGTAGACCCATCAACAGACACATGGTATGGCTCTGATCCCAACAATCTTTATAGCCTTGCTCTTACAACAGGAGAGCATTACAACATCTGGTTCGATGGTTCCGGCAAGAAAAGTTATACAATCGAAGTAGATTATGTCAACTTAACCTGGAAGCCTACTGAAATCAAACAAATCAATGTATATGGAACTTTCAATGGCTGGTCAACGGCTAAAGACCTGATGATATATGATGAGGAAACCGGAATATGGAGCGCAGAATGCGATATCACCACCATCGGTGACGGATTCTACTTCCTCATGAATACGGATCCCGATCAGATTAGCTGGGACTGGAGATTGTACTATACTTCTGAAAGTGGGCTCTATCTAAGTGATCAGAATGGTGATAACATTAAACCCACTAAGGAGGGTAAATATCGCATTACGCTGGATCTCAACAAGATGGAGTTTACAATGACTGAAATCACTGAATAACATTCTAAGTTCAACAACATGATTATTAATTTCAACAGAATCACTATGATACGAAAATATATAATGATAGCTTCCGCACTACTTTGCGGAAGCATCTTCACCGCTTGTGATGATGATAATGATACTCCGACTTTTCCGGAAAAGACGGAAACCACTTATGATATGTCCGGCTTCGCCCGGGGAGCTGATGTCAGTTGGCTGTCGGAAATGGAAAGTTCCGGATATAAATTCTATACCTCCGATGGAAAAGAACAGGAATGTATGTCTCTGCTTCGCGACCTGGGTATAAATGCAATTCGTCTACGTGTATGGGTGAACCCGGAAAATGACACGGAAGATGTAAAAGGCTGGTGCAATAAGGGTGACGTATTGCTCAAAGCATGGAGAGCGCATAATTTGGGCTATCGCCTGATGATCGACTTCCATTACAGTGACAGATGGGCCGATCCTGTTCAACAAGCCAAACCCAAAGCCTGGGAAAACTATACGGTAGAAGAACTGGAACAGGCGATTGCCGACCATACCAAAGATGTACTCGGTGCAATCAAAGAGATGGGCATTGACGTGGAATGGGTGCAAGTAGGCAATGAGACTCATCAGGGAATGCTATTCCCCACTGGACAAACAACGAGTAGTGACGGTATTAAAAACTTTGCGAAATTCATTAACTCCGGCTACAATGCTGTTAAAGAGATTTATCCGAATGCGAAAGTGATTGTACACCTCGACCAGGGAAATGATGCCAATCTATACAACCGGATTTTCGGTTATTTGCATGACAACAATGCCAAATGGGACGTCATCGGTATGTCTCTTTATCCGGATATGTACCCGACAGAGGGAGCAGCCGATGATTGGGAAGATATGAACAACAAATGTATTGCCAATATGAAAAGTCTGATTGCCAAATACAACACTCCGGTGATGATGTGCGAAATTGGTATTCCCTGGGACTATTCCGAAGCTGAAGACTTTTTCACAGACTTTATGACGAAAGCCAAACAAGTGGAACAATGCCTTGGTGTATTCTCCTGGGAACCGCAGAGTTATGGTGGTTGGAAGAACTATGGAAAGGGCATTTTTGATGATAGTGGTAAACCCACCAGCGCATTTAATGCTTTCAAGAGATAAGATTATTGAATCCTTTTTTATAACTTTACGCCGAATCCAAAATATTTTATACCTGAAAAGTAAAAATGAACATGAAACACCAAAAACAGTTATTAGCTGTACTTTTGATGGGTGCCGCCTGCACCATGCAAGCGCAACGCAGTGAGACACTGCTGGAGAAAAACTGGAAATTCAGTAAAGGAGATTTTAAAGAGGCTAGCCAGCCGGAGTTTAATGACAATCAATGGGAGTCGGTTGTTATTCCACACGACTGGGCGATTTTCGGTCCATTCGACATGAACAATGACCTCCAAAACGTGGCAGTGACACAGAACTTTGAGAAAAAAGCTTCCTTAAAGACAGGACGTACCGGTGGGCTCCCTTATGTAGGCACCGGATGGTATCGAACCAGTTTTGATGCTCCTGCCGACAAAGAAGTGACACTACTTTTTGACGGTGCCATGAGTGAAGCGCGTGTCTACATCAACGGAAAAGAAGCTTGTTTCTGGCCTTTCGGCTACAATTCTTTTCACTGTAATGTGACTTCTTTATTGAATAAAGACGGTAAAAACAATACGCTTGCCGTGCGTTTGGAAAACCGTCCGCAATCTTCGCGCTGGTATCCGGGTGCAGGTTTGTATCGCAATGTACACCTGATTGTGACCGACAAAATCCATGTGCCTGTATGGGGAACGCAAATCACGACTCCTCACGTCAGCAAGGATTTTGCAGCAGTACGTCTCCAAACGAAGATAGACAACGCCGATGAGAAAACAGCCATCCGTGTAGAGACGGAAATTCTTTCTCCGGAAGGTAAAGTTGTGACCCGCAAAGAGAATACAAGCCGCATCAATCACGAACAGCCTTTCGAACAAAACTTTATTGTAAACGCGCCCGAACTCTGGTCGCCGGAAAGTCCGTCGCTTTACAAGGCTGTCTCTAAAATTTATGCGGATGATAAACTGGTAGATACTTACACCACACGTTTCGGTATCCGCAGCATTGAATACATTGCCGACAAAGGGTTCTACCTGAACGGGGAGCACCGCAAATTCCAGGGTGTATGTAATCACCACGATTTAGGTCCGTTGGGCGCCGCTATCAATGTAGCAGCACTGCGTCATCAGCTTACGCTATTGAAAGATATGGGATGCGACGCGATCCGTACTTCTCATAATATGCCGACTCCCGAACTCGTTGCGTTGTGTGACGAAATGGGATTTATGATGATGATCGAACCGTTCGACGAATGGGACATCGCCAAATGTGAAAATGGTTATCACCGCTACTTCGATGAATGGGCGGAACGTGATATGAAAAATATGCTTCATAATTACCGGAATAACCCTTGCGTCGTTATGTGGAGTATCGGTAACGAAGTACCGACTCAATGCAGTCCTGTCGGTTATAAAGTGGCCAAATTCCTGCAGGATATCTGCCATCGTGAAGATCCTACCCGCCCTGTCACTTGCGGAATGGATCAGGTGACTTGTGTACTTGCCAACGGATTTGCAGCAATGATTGACATTCCGGGACTCAATTACCGTACGCAACGCTATAAGGAGTCATACGACCAACTCCCGCAGAATCTGATTCTGGGAAGCGAAACGGCTTCTACTGTCAGTTCACGTGGCGTATACAAGTTCCCGGTGGAGGATAAGAAAGGGGCAAAATATGAAGATCATCAATGCTCTTCATACGATGTGGAGGTTTGTCCCTGGTCGAATATTCCGGACGAGGATTTTGCATTAGCTGACGATCATCATTGGACCATCGGACAGTTCGTATGGACCGGATTCGATTATCTGGGCGAACCGTCACCATACGATACGGATTCATGGCCTAACCACAGTTCAATGTTTGGTATCATCGACCTTGCCAGTTTACCTAAAGACCGCTATTACCTTTACCGTAGCGTGTGGAACAAGGAAGCGGAAACCTTGCATATCCTGCCTCACTGGACCTGGCCGGGACGTGAAGGAGAAGTGACTCCCGTTTTTGTGTACACTAATTATCCTACAGCCGAACTGTTTATCAATGGCAAAAGTTATGGAAAACAAAGCAAGAATAATAGTTCGCTAAAGAACCGCTATCGCCTGATGTGGATGGATACAAAGTACAAACCGGGTGAAGTGAAAGTAGTAGCCTACGACAAAAACGGAAAAGCGGTAGTTGAAAAAGTAGTCCGTACTGCCGGAAAGCCTCATCACATCGAACTGGTAAGCAACCGTAACGAACTGACTGCAGATGGAAAAGACCTGGCTTATGTGACTGTTAAAGTAGTAGACAAAGACGGTAACCTCTGTCCTGCCGACAATCGTCAGATAAATTTCTCGGTAAAGGGAACTGGTAAATATCGTGCCGCTGCCAATGGCGACCCGACAAATCTGGAACAATTTCATCTTCCGAAGATGCATGCTTTCAACGGTATGTTGACAGCTATCCTGCAAGCCGGTGAAACTGCCGGAGAGATTGTATTTACAGCAAAAGCAAACGGAGTGAAAGCCGGAAATATACGTATTCAGACGAAATAAGGCATACGCTTTATAATATCTGATAAGCCACCGGACTTCTCTTTAGTTAAGAAGTCCGGTGGTTTTCATATATAACATACTGGATTTTTCACTTTTACGAGAAAAGAAGCAGGTAAATACAGGTTAATATCTATCTTTGCCAAAGAAAACGTTACAGATATGTCGCACAGGATTCACTTCCTTATTTTTACAGGTCTTTTACTGATGTTCTGTTCATGCCGGAAAGAAAACAGGTTTGAATGGCAAGTTAATCAAAGACACATGGAAGTATCTCTGAACAAAGAATCTGATTCGCTCTATGTCATTCATTTGAATACAGACCAACCCTCCCACTCTGTTTGGAAATTGCCTTATCCAGTCTATCAGTTTGATTATGGAGATGTTACAGGAGACGGGATGCCGGAAATCATTGTGGGGGTTATCAAGCCTACCCGATTCGATCCCAAACCTGACAAGCGGTTATTCATTTACCGGATTGCAGATGAAGCGTATATCCGCCCACTTTGGTTAGGTTCGAGGGTAGCACAACCTTTGGAAGATTTCAGAGTGATTCGTGAACATACTTCTGTGTTGATACGCACCATGGAACGGGAACGAAGTGGAAAATATCTGATAGCGGAATATGCATGGAGAGGTTTTGGTCTGGATTTTAAGGGATATCTGAAACGCGAGACAGAAGAAAAGGAGGCCAAACGCATTCTTGAACGTTAACGTTAGATACTATCATTTATATATGGCAATTTATAGAATAATGAAAAACATGAGACGACTATTATTACTGTCCTGTACACTAGTTCTTATTCTTTGCGGATGCAAGAACAAGAATAAAAACACCTCAACGGCATTGGCACAAGATACTGTTACGACTGCCACTTCATTATTGACCGATACTGTTCTACCTCAATCTATTGATTTGAAGCAGGATATCGGTCGTTACTCTTTTCAGGAGTTACGTTTATTACGTAGTTATCCATACGCTATACACGGTTATCATTTTATGGAAGCGGACATCAACGCTTTCTTCTCGGCCAATACGAAATGGTATAACGATCTTGTATGGAAGTTATGGGATGAATCGGAGGCAAACGGAGAGAATAAATTCCCGGAAAACTATGACGAAGTCAAACTGACGGCTGAAGAGAAGGCTTTCGTAGAACGCATCGATGCTCGCATGGCAGAAATGCGTCAGCAACAGTTTACTCAACGAGACTCTTATTATTTAGGAAATGCAAATAATATAGTCAACCTGTTCCAATTCAAAGATATAGACGAGGCATTACTAGCCAAGTTGCAACAGAACAACTTTGCCATTACAGAGGGAAGTAACTTACAGTTGTTTCATGCTTACGAAGAGAATGATTATCGCCAAGTGCCCAATTTCATCACCACTGACTTATATTTACAGGCATTTCACATGTATTTCTCTTATGTACTGAAAAGTCTGGAGAAACAACACATCATTCCTACTTTGGAAAGACTATGTCTATCACTCAACGCAACTTGCATAAGCATCTCCCGCCAGACAGAAGACGAATCTCTGAAAGATATGGCAGAATATGCCGCTACTTTCTATGCTATCCCTTATTATTTGCTGACAAAGGAAACGCCCAATCTCCCTGCTAAGTATCAAAAAGCATATCAACAGGAAATAGAACATATTAATGCACAAGAAGATGATTTCTCGGAATTTCTTTCATACAAAGAGGCATACTTCCCATACAGTCTTTTCAAACCACGCGGACATTATACCCGTGAACCCCAATTACAGGCATACTTTCAGGCTATGATGTGGCTTCAAACTGCCTGCTTTTGCAGAGAACAACAAGAACAGCTCAAACAAGCAATCTTTCAAGCTACCGTACTATCCACTTATAAGGATATGGCCGAGACACCACTAATGGAACTATACCAACGCGTCTATACACCACTTACCTTCCTGATGGGTGAGACTGATAATCTTTCTCTTCTCGATATTGCACAGATTCTGAAGAAAAATAAAGCAGAATATACTGAAGATGCATTGACTCCGGTTCAAATAGAAAAGGTGAATCAAGCGCTCATTGAACTGGCAAAAAGCAAGAACAGGATCAAACCTAAAATAGAAATCTCCTGCCGGGACAAAATCAACTTTATGCCACAAAGATATCTGGCAGATAATGAAGTTCTTCAGGAATTGGTAGACGTCACCCCAAACAGCAAACGTGCTTATCCGAAAGGATTGGATGTCTTTGCCGCTTTCGGAGTAAACTCCGCCGAGACTTTACTGACTGATTTTTACAAAGAACCGGGCAACTGGAACCAGTATACCGGAGAATTACAAAAACTGAAAGATAAATTCAAAGCTTCCCAGCCTGCGCAAGTATCTGTCTACGAATTATGGATGAAAAGTCTGTTCACCATGCAGAAAACGGATAAGAGCCAGCCGGGATTTATGCAAACACCCGAATGGGGATACAAGAACCTGAATACAGCTTTGGCATCTTGGGCTGAATTGAAGCATGACGCGATCCTTTACGGAGAACAGCCCATGGCTGCAGAATGTGGAGGTGCCGGCCCTCCTGATCCGATCGTAGTGGGATATGTAGAACCGAATCTTCCTTTCTGGAAGAAAATGTCAGGAATTCTGCAAGCCACCCAACTGGTTCTGCAACAAAGCAATTGCCTGACGGATGACTTGAAAGGAAAAACAGAGCAGTTGCAAGACTATGTCAGCTTTCTGATTCAAGTAACTGAAAAGGAACTGCGGGGAGAAAAACTGACCGAACAGGAATATCGC
Organism: Bacteroides ovatus; assembly: GCF_001314995.1. Classification (NCBI taxonomy): domain Bacteria; kingdom Pseudomonadati; phylum Bacteroidota; class Bacteroidia; order Bacteroidales; family Bacteroidaceae; genus Bacteroides; species Bacteroides ovatus. Next base: position 6,312,999 of record NZ_CP012938.1, on the reverse strand, counting down.
ACTCTTGAGTATATGGGAAGTAGTATAGAATATTTCACTCTGTCTGTGCTCGATCCGGATTTACATCTGGATAACTGGTCATTAGTGCAAGGTCCGGACAAGTCGATAGCTGTAGTGGCTGATATTTATACCCGCAACGTGAGTGGATGTGATAAGAATGGAGTACTGCATGTGGCAACAGGAAATGCCAACAATATCTATGTGGTAGTAGAAATAGAGGGTAATCTCTATCTTACCCGTGGTGCCACATTTAGTTACTACGAGTTTGTCCAGCCACTGGATACCCGGCTCACGGACGAAGAGTGGCAGAAAATGCTGGAAGAAAAGAAAGCACCTGCCGTCCCGGAATGGATGAAAAAGATCCTGCTGGAGAAAGAACCGAAAGTAGATGACAGAGTTTTTTATAGTTCAGGATGCTAATATCCTTTTCCCGAATTAACCGGATTATAGGTAGTATAGGTCTGTTACTGCTTACTGCCTGCCAGCACCCGTCAGAAGAATGTCTCTCTATCGCTTTCACCGGAGATGTTCTTCTGGACAGAGGGGTACGCCAACAGATTCAACGGGGAGGTGTCGAAGATTTATTTGCGTCAGTAGCTCCTCTCTTTCATCAAATGGACGCTACGGTAATCAATCTGGAATGTCCCGTCACTTCCGTTCGTTCGCCGCTACACAAGAAATATATTTTTCACGCGGAACCGAGATGGATGGAAGAATTGGTTAAAGCCGGCATCAGTCATGCGGCTTTAGCGAATAATCATACTATGGATCAGGGACGAAGCGGATTGACAGATACTTATCAGCATCTCTTATCGGCAGGAATCACTCCGATAGGATATGGTAATACTTCTTCCGAGAGTTGCCAACCCGTAGTGATAAAGAAAGGAAAAATTAAAGTAGCACTCTTCAATTCAGTTACACTTCCTTTGGAGAATTGGGTATATTTAGAAAATGATCCCGGTATTTGCCAGCAAACCACGGAAGAAATAGAAGAGGAAATTAAGAACTTCAAGCAAGAGAATCCCGAAAGTTATGTGGTCGTTATTCTCCATTGGGGAATCGAGTACCAATCCTCTCCTACTATGAACCAAAGAAAGGGAGCACACCGACTCGTTCGTGCAGGTGCGGATGCTATCATCGGACATCATCCGCACGTCATTCAGAAAGAGGAATATTTCAATGGTAAGCCCATCTTTTATAGTCTGGGCAACTTTGTATTCGACCAACGAAAACCGGAAACATCACAAAGCCAGATTGTGCAACTCAATTTTACATCTACGGCATGCAAAGTTAAAGCACATCCCGTAACGATCCATCAATGCAAACCGGAAATCCAATAAATTAAATAGCTTTCCAGAAAGTTTGGAAATCTCGGTATCTGCCGTAACAAACCAGTTCATCTCCTTCTTCCACTTTCTCATTCTCCGGTAATTCATTCTTCACATGAAGCTCGGTCAGAGAAATACCCAGGCAGTTGGTGATCTTATTCGCCCGTTTCAAGCCTATCATTTTTAAATGAAACTCTTCATCCAAGTTTAACTCATTTACAAAATATCCTACAAATTTCTCCGGAACCGTGAACTTCACAACATAATAATCCTGATCGATGCGGAATCCTTCCATGTTAGTACCGAAATCGAGCAGTTGTACCAGGCTGCGGGCAGCATCTTCTTCCGGAGTCAGGATTCGTTCCAGATCAAAAGCTTCAAGCACCGCTTTATGTACGGCATCAATAGCACGGGCAAAAATACGGGGAACCTTTTTCTGCTTCAACAGGGCAACGACTCGTATCGACGCACCAAAATTCTCTCCAATCGCTACAATAACTATATCCACACTATTCAATGGCAACACTGATAATGATTGTTCGTCAGTGGCATCAATGACAAAAGCTGTAGCAACCTTATCTTTGATGGAGTCTACACGACTTTCGCTTATATCCGCACCTATAATTTCGTGTCCCAAGGCGGACAGTTCTTCCGCCAACACATGGCCGTAATTTCCTAAACCAATAATAATATACTTCATAGCTTTAGTTTATTATGATGTTATCACTCGGATAACGGTATTTTGTATTCTTTTTCTGTTTGACGATTCCTAGCATCAATGTTATTAACCCCACACGACCAATAAACATCAACAAAGACACCAATAGTTTGCTCGCGTCGCACAAATGAGGGGTCAGATTCAGACTGGAACCCACGGTACTAAGCGCAGAGACACATTCGAAAGTCAATGCCATAATGGAAACACCCGGTTCGAGTATGCTCAATGTAAAAATAAAAATGAATAAGACTCCCAATGACATGACTACTGTTGCATTGGAACGCCGGATTGAATCGTAAGACAATTCTCTGCCGAACACTTCCACTCGTTCAGTGCCACGCAATACGGCTACAAGATTCAGAACTACGACCGCAAAAGCATTCACTTTCACACCACCTGCCGTGGACTGTGATCCACCGCCCACCCACATCAGGAAGAGATAAACCAATAATGTCTGCACACTCAATGATGCCAGGTCGACACTGCTGAAACCGGCTGTTCGCGGACAAGTGGCATTAAAGAAAGCTTGAGTCCATTTGTCTGCCACAGGCATACCGGCAAAGGAAGCATTCCACTCAAAAGCAGCAATAGCTAATGTACCGATTAATAAAAGCAAAAAAGTCATGATTAACACGATTTTCGTATTCAGGTTATAGAGGTGCTGCATTTTATGCCGATCCAGTTTGCGGGTACGAATCAATTTCCAGAAACGACGGAGGTGATACAATACAATATCCTTGAAATTGACAAGGATGGGGAAACCGATACCACCAAATATAATCAATAGAGAAACAGTAATAAACAGCCAATTGTGGTTAGTCATCACCATCGGATTTCCTAAATTGCCGGAAAGCGTAGAAAAACCCGCATTACAAAAAGCTGAAATAGAATGGAAAGCAGCAAAACCCAACTCTCCTTCCAGGGTCATTCCCAACGTTCCGTGAATACTAAACCAAATCGAAACCATGCCGATCCCTTCAATCACTAAGGTGAAGCCTAATATATATAACAAAGTAGACAGCAAAGAACCTAATGAATTGGAACTAACCATATCACGCACAACAAGCTGGTTATAAATGGAAGTATTCCCCATAAAGAACATGGCGAAGAAACTGGTTAATGTCATCACTCCCAATCCGCCAATCTGAATCAGCAGGATAATGACAACTAATCCCGAAGTGGTGAATGTAGTGGACACGTCTACCGGTACCAAGCCTGTAACACATACAGCACTGGTAGCCGTAAATAAAGAGTCTACCCAGGTAATACCATTCACCGTGCAACGCGGAAGCATCAGTAGGCCTGCTCCAATCAGGATAATAGCCATAAAACTGACTGCCAATATCAGAGACGGATTGGTACGCCGTCCCAACAGGCGCACCAGACCATTGGACAAGTTGAGGAAAGAAAGAACTAACAATAACAAAAGATGATAAAACTTCCCATGTAAGAATTCCCAAATATGCAAAATAGCTCCTTCTTCTTCCGGACGATGGAATATAACAGGTACTAAAGTGAGATATAACAACCCACTCAAGATCCAGGCTAATCGCCGGTATTGCTTTTTGGTATTCCGGTATTCCAGCGAGATATGTAAAGTTACATCAATCAGAAAGATGATCCAGACAGTTTTATACAATGTCTGTAAATTCGCCACTTCATCAATAGACAAGGGAAAGCCATGTTCATATACTACTCCGACAATCAATAATAATGACGCCAGATAGGTGAGTGCTTCTACCAGCCCTAACAAGATACGTACATAGGGTTTTAGCAGTTTATTCTGATACAATAAAAACTTATGATAAATCTTCATATCATCTTTTTTAACGGGGTCGTGCAAACTTAACTAAAATAACAATCAAATGCGATTCTTTGTTGACAAAATTTTCCGAATATTAAAAATTTGAGTACTTTTGGCAACAGAAAACTAAAAAACTACAATATTATGAGTGAAAAAAGAAAACGGTATATTCTACCGGAAGAAGAAATTCCACATTACTGGTACAACATTCAGGCTGATATGGTGAACAAGCCTATGCCTCCGTTGCACCCGGGAACCAAACAACCGCTGAAAGCAGAAGATTTATATCCGATTTTCGCAAAAGAGCTGTGTCATCAGGAGCTGAATCAGACGGATGCATGGATCGAAATACCGGAAGAAGTGCGTGAAATGTACAAGTACTATCGCAGCACTCCGCTGGTTCGTGCTTATGGTTTGGAAAAAGCACTCGGCACTCCGGCTCATATCTATTTTAAGAACGAGAGCGTAAGCCCTATCGGTTCACACAAGTTGAATTCCGCACTGGCACAAGCTTATTATTGCAAAGAAGAAGGGGTGACCAACATCACCACTGAAACCGGTGCCGGACAATGGGGAGCCGCTCTTTCTTACGCAGCCAAGGTTTTCGGTCTGGAAGCTGCCGTTTATCAGGTAAAAATCAGTTATGAACAAAAACCATACCGCCGCAGCATCATGCAGACTTTCGGAGCACAGGTCACTCCTTCTCCATCTATGTCTACCCGTGCCGGTAAGGATATTCTGACTAAACACCCCACTTATCAAGGTTCATTGGGAACTGCTATTTCGGAAGCTATCGAACTGGCACAAATGACTCCTAACTGTAAATATACGCTCGGTTCCGTACTTAGCCACGTGACTCTCCACCAGACTATTATCGGACTGGAAGCTGAAAAACAGATGGAAATGGCAGGCGAGTATCCGGATATCGTGATCGGTTGTTTCGGAGGTGGTTCCAACTTCGGAGGTATCTCTTTCCCATTCATGCGCCACACCATACAGGAAGGAAAAAAGACTCGTTTCGTTGCTGCCGAACCAGCTTCTTGTCCGAAACTGACACGTGGTAAGTTCCAGTATGACTTCGGTGATGAAGCCGGGTATACTCCGTTGCTGCCGATGTTTACTTTGGGGCACAATTTTGCTCCTGCTCATATCCATGCCGGTGGACTTCGTTATCACGGCGCAGGTGTAATCGTTTCACAGTTGCTCAAAGATAATCTGATGGAAGCGGTAGATATACAGCAATTGGAGTCTTTCGAAGCCGGTTGTCTGTTTGCGCAGTCTGAAGGTATTATTCCGGCTCCCGAATCCAGCCACGCTATTGCAGCGGCTATCCGCGAAGCTAACAAATGTAAGGAGACAGGAGAAGAAAAAGTGATTCTTTTCAATCTTTCGGGACATGGTCTGATTGATATGACTTCTTATGATAAGTATTTGGCCGGTGATCTGGTGAATTATACATTGAATGACGAAGATATTCAGAAGAATTTAGATGAGATAGGAGATTTAGCTAAATAATAAATTACCTACCAGTTTCAAGTTTCACCACCGATTACACAGATTAACACAGATTTAATTGTAATTCGAAGATTGTCGATATAAAAATCCGTGCTAATCTGTATAATTGGTGGTATTTTTTCATTCCCTATATTTACTTTCTCTCTATTGAATACCTCCATATAAAAGATTTTGCTATCTTTGATGCCATTATTAATCTTATGAACTAATAATGAACAGCCTTAAAAAAACAACAATCTGTCTACTCTTTCTATGTATAGGGGTTAATTGCGTTTTTTCTGAAGTTCCGGAGCAAATTAACTTCTCTTATATTTCTATTAACGAAGGATTGTCACAAAGCACCGTATTTTCTATCGATCAGGACCAAAGAGGTAATATGTGGTTCGCTACCTATGATGGAGTAAACAAGTATGACGGGTATTCATTTACAGTTTATCAACATAATGAAGAGGATCCGAACAGTATTGCTAATGACATTTCACGAATCGTAAAAACTGACAGTCAGGGACGTGTCTGGATCGGTACGCGGGATGGTTTGTCATATTATGACGAGGAAAAAGACAAATTCAGAAATTTCTTCTACGAGAAAAAGGGCAAACGGCAACAAATCAATGGTATTGCAGAAATCTCACCGGAACAGTTGCTTATAAGCACACAGGAAGGACTGACCATGTTCGATATTAAAGAATCCAAGTTTGTAGACGATTCTTTTAGTACCGCTATGCACAAGCTTATAGCTTCAGCTCTTTACAGACAGGGGGATATTATCTATATCGGTACCCCGGTTGACGGGCTTTACAGCTATTCCATTCCTCAAAAGAAACTGGAAAAGATTACTCCGATAACGGAAACGAAACAGATTCAGGCCATTTTGCAGCAATCTCCTACCCGTATATGGGTAGCTACCGAAGGAGCCGGTCTGCTTCTGCTCAACCCGAAAACGAAAGAGGTCAAGGCTTATCATCATTCTTCTTCCAATCCTAAAAGTATCAGTTCCAATTATATCCGCTCTCTGGCACTGGATTCGCAAAACCGCTTATGGATAGGAACGTTCAATGATCTAAACATTTATCATGAAGGAAGCGATTCTTTCGTTTCCTACAGTAGCAGTCCGGTAGAAAACGGCAGTTTGTCACAACGTTCGGTTCGCAGTATCTTTATGGATTCGCAAGGAGGTATGTGGCTTGGAACCTATTTCGGGGGATTGAACTATTACCATCCTATCCGCAACAGATTCAAGAATATCCAGCGTATTCCCTATAAGAATTCTCTAAGCGATAACGTAGTCAGCTGCATTACGGAAGATAAGGATAAGAATTTATGGATAGGAACGAATGATGGTGGTTTGAATCTGTATAATACAAAGACACAACAGTTTACGCACTATATCTTACAGGAAGACGAACGGGAAATCGGTATTGGTTCCAACAATATCAAAGCCGTATATGTAGATGAACAAAAATCACTTGTATATATAGGGACACATGCCGGCGGACTGACTGTCCTCCATCGAAACAGTGGAAAAATGGAAAGTTTCAATCAGCTGAACAGCCAGTTGGTGAATGAGAATGTATATGCAATTCTTCCTGACAAAGGGGGGAATCTCTTATTGGGGACATTAAGTGCTCTGGTTAGTTTTAACCCGGAAAAAAAGAGTTTTACCACCATTGATAAGGAAAAGGACGGTACTCCATTTACTTCACAACGAATCACAATCCTGTTCAGAGATTCCCATAAACGGCTTTGGGTCGGGGGTGAGGAAGGTATATCTGTCTTTCAGCAGGAAGGAATCGAGATAGAAAAGGTGCCTATTCTGCCGGAATCATCTGTAACAAAGACGTTTACCAATTGCATTTACGAGGCTGCCAACGGTATCATTTGGGTAGGTACGCGTGAAGGCTTCTACTGTTTTAATGAGAAAGAAAAGAAAATCAAACGATATACTACGGCTAACGGTTTACCTAACAATGTGGTATATGGTATTCTGGAAGATACTTTCGGACGTCTTTGGGTAAGTACCAACCGTGGTATTTCCTGTTTCAATCCGGAAACAGAGAGGTTCCGTAATTTTACGGAATCCGACGGATTACAGAGTAATCAGTTTAATACTTCTTCGTTCTGCCGTACTTCAAGCGGTCAAATGTATTTCGGGGGTATCAACGGGATCACTACTTTCCGCCCGGAACTGTTGCTGGATAACCCTTATACGCCTCCGGTAGTTATCACCAAACTTCAACTGTTTAACAAGACAGTTCGCCCGGATGATGAAACCGGTATCCTGACTAAGAATATCAATGAGACAGAAAGTATTACCCTGAAATCATGGCAAACTGCTTTCACGATTGAATTTGTAGTATCCAATTATATTTCCGGACAACATAATACTTTCGCTTATAAACTGGAAGGATATGACAAAGAGTGGTATTATCTGACAGATAAACGTACTGTCTCCTACTCCAACCTGCCACAAGGCACTTATCACTTTTTGGTAAAAGCTGCCAATAGTGACGGAAAATGGAATACTGTACCTACAATGTTGGAAATCATAGTTCTCCCTATCTGGTACAAGACCTGGTGGGCAATCATGATTTTCCTCGCCACTTTTATCGGGTTTATCACTTTCGTCTTCCGCTTCTTCTGGATGCGTAAGAGTATGGAAGCGGAACTGGAACTTGAACGCAGGGACAAGGAGCATCAAGAAGAAATCAACCAGATGAAGATGCGTTTCTTCATCAATATTTCGCACGAGCTTCGCACGCCATTAACTCTCATCTTAGCTCCTTTACAAGAAATAATCAATAAGATTAGTGATCGTTGGACTCGTAACCAACTGGAATATATCCAACGCAACGCCAATCGTCTGTTGCATCTTGTCAACCAGTTGATGGATTATCGCCGTGCCGAATTGGGAGTTTTCGAGCTGAAAGTGAAGAAAGAGAATGCGCATCAACTGATACAGGATAATTTCTTGTTCTACGATAAACTGGCACGCCACAAGAAGATTACTTATACTCTCCACTCCGAACTGGAAGAAAAAGAGGAACTTTTCGATCCGAATTATCTGGAACTGATCGTTAATAACCTGCTTTCAAATGCTTTCAAATATACAGAAAGCGGGCAAAGCATTACTGTTACGTTGAAAGAGGAAAACAATTGGCTGGTACTGCAAGTTAGTGACACCGGTATTGGTATTCCTATCAACAAGCAGGGGAAAATATTCGAACGTTTCTATCAGATAGAGAGTGAGCACGTAGGAAGTGGTATCGGGCTGTCACTGGTACAACGTTTGGTGGAACTGCATCACGGACGTATTGAGTTAGACAGTGAAGAAGGCAAAGGCAGTACTTTCTCTGTTTATCTGCCACAGGATATAAATATCTATAAATCTTCCGAATTAGCTTCTAATGACGCTAAAAATGAGGAGGACCAAGTTTATTCTACCAACTCGAAAGAGATGTATTTCATTGATACGGAAAAAGTAGAAAACGAAACGATCGAAACTGGTGACAAGAAACGTGGTACGATTCTTATCGTAGAAGACAATAATGAAATCCGCCATTATCTAAGTAGCGGACTTGCCGAACTTTTTAATACACTGGAAGCCGGAAATGGTGAAGAAGCCCTGGAAAAGCTGAAAGAGAATGAAGTGGACATTATTGTGACTGATGTCATGATGCCTGTGATGGATGGTATCAAGCTATGCAAGAATGTGAAGCAGAATATCCGTACCTGTCACATTCCTGTGATTATCCTGTCTGCCAAAAGCGAAACCAAAGATCAGATGGAAGGCCTGCAAATGGGCGCAGATGATTATATCCCGAAACCATTCTCGCTGGCTATCCTGACTACGAAGATACAGAATATGATGCGTACCCGCAGGCGTATGCTTGAACGGTATTCCAAATCTCTGGAAGTGGAACCGGAAAAGATTACGTTCAACGCCATGGATGAAGCTTTGTTGAAACGTGCCGTTGCCATCGTAGAAAAGAATATGGATAATATTGAATTCTCTACCGACGAGTTCGCCAGAGAAATGAATATGAGCCGTTCTAATCTGCACCTCAAATTGAAAGCTATCACAGGTGAATCGACTATCGACTTTATACGCAAGATTCGTTTCAATGAAGCGGCAAAACTACTGAAGGATGGCCGTTATACAATAGCAGAAGTCAGCACAATGGTAGGATTTAATACGCCGTCTTACTTTGCTACGAGTTTCAAAAAGTATTTCGGATGTTTGCCTACAGAGTATATTAAGAAGGCAAAGGGATAAACAACTAGAGAGGTAAATCCAAAAATATTATGATTTTTACGGAATCCAATCCGTAAAAATCATAATATTTTTGGATTGGAAGAGAGTTTATACATAACAAACAACCCCAATGTATAAAACAGTACTTTTCTTTTTTTCAGTAGGGTTTTGAGCTAAATTCATAGTTACAAGGATTAATCTAGCACAATAGTCTTTTTAATAATTCTTCTTGGAGCTATTATTTTCTTCGTTCCCTAATAAATTTGCGTTCCACTTAAGTAGAGCGATAGTTCTACTTAAGTGGAACGCAAACTAGAATGTAGAGCTAATTATTATTTATAGAAGATAGGAAACTAAACACAGTATTAAGACAGCTTATCTCTTATTGACAACTAGCGTTTAGTTCGTCTCCGTACCGTTTCCCTCCCGTATCAAAATGAATTAGTTCATTTCATAAAAGAATAGGATGAAAGTTACATTATGATGTATAAAAAGCTTAATATCAGCCTAAAAACCGTTTTTCTAAACATTATTAATATATGATTCAACAATATTAATATCAAAAAATCATTTTTTGAACAAAGTGTGAACAGGACAAATCATCATTTCTAAATAAACAGATTACATTTGCAAACAGTAAAATATAACTTTTAATAATTAAAACCTAATAAAGTATGAAGAACATCTTCTTTATTTGTATGTTCGGTCTGCTAGCATTTGCCGGATGCTCAGACAACGAGGAGGAAATATTGACCGGAGGCAATATAGACATAGATATGCTTCCTCCTAATCAACCTAATGATGTGATCGATGAAAAACTATTTGCAGTTATCAATCTTGATTATCCAGGACTGGAAAAAGCTAAAGAATTTTATAATTCAGGGAAATACTACTATGCAGTAAATGAATTATTAGAATATTACAGAAATCGGACAAGTGTCATCAACCCTAATATTCAACTGATGAACACACCAATTACGGCATCTGAACTAAATATAGCTGACCAAGCATTAGAAAACAGATTTTATGTTAGAGGATTTGCAGAGCGAGTTGAGGATGGAAAAGAGATCTATTATTCTTTTACCAAAGATAATAAAATAGACTGGTCGTTCATTCCCAGTAAAGTCACTGACCAAGAATTTAAATATCAGATTCATCGCCATCAATGGATGCTTCCACAAGCAAAAGCCTATCGCACAAGTCGTGATGAAAAATATGCAGAATCATGGATCAATGTTTACTCGGATTGGCTTAAGACTTTTCCTTATGAAGAAGGAACAACATTCCCCGAAGAAGGAGGAAAAGAGAATGATGTTGATTATCAATGGAAAGGTTTACAGGTAGCTGAAAGAGTTATCTCACAGATAGATATCATGACTTATTTCATTCAATCTAAAAATTTCACGCCAGAATGGCTCTCTGTCTTCTTGACAGCATTTGCCAAAGAAGTAGAATGTATTCGTTTGAATTATTATAAAGAAGGTAACATTCTGGTTACCCAAGCACAAGCTGTAGCAATGGCAGGCATACTTATGCCTGAGTTCAAGAATGCCAATGAATGGCTATCAGAAGGTTCTCAGAAACTAGGAGAACAAATAGATAAACAGTTCCTTGCAGATGGAGTACATTACGAATTTGACATTAGCTACCACGTTGGTGCCATCTCTGATTTTTATGAAACTTACAGAGTAGCTCAATTAAATAATAAAGCTGGCGGATTTCCGGCAGGATACCTTGAGAAGTTAAAATTACCTGCTCATTTTGTCATGGATATCACTTATCCTAATTACAGTGTAGAAAACTTTAATGATACCCGTTCCAGTCGTTTAGGAAAAAGTGTACTCATTAAAAATTTCAAAAAGTATGCAGAAATGTTCCCGGATGATCAAGAAATACAATGGATGGCTTCAGAAAGGCAAAGTGGATCCACACCTACTTATTTACAAAAAGCTTATACAAATGGAGGATATTATATTCTGCGTAATAAATGGGATGACCAATCTATGATGATGATCCTAAAAAACAACAATAATCCTAATAATAAATATCACTGTCAACCAGATAACGGTACATTTAGTTTATATAAAAAAGGACGTAATTTCTTCCCTGACGCAGGGTCATACGCATACAGTGGGAGCGATAGAGAGACCTATCGCGGAACAGCCAGACATAACACGTTAACCATAATGAGTAAAACAATACCTGATGATAGTATGAAAGGGAAATTGCTTCAATTAACAACAAAGACGGATGAAGCAACATCCTACGATGTCTTAGTTACTGAAAATCCGACATATACTGTTTCAGGTGAAAAACATCTGAATTTGACCCATCGCCGTTCTGTATTTTTTGTTAATCAAAAGTTCTTTGTGATAGTAGATGAAGGATATGATACCACAGCAGACCATAACAGTAACATCAATGTGAATTTTCATTTATGTCCTATTGAAAACGCATCGAGCGATGTCGTAATAGACGAAGGACAAAAAGACAGCCATATTTACGGTGCACATACGGCTTTTAGCGACAATAACAATATCATGCTTAGAACCTTTGTTGAAACAGCCAACGATTATAGCGCATCCGTAAAAACGACTAATACTTCTAATGATATAGGACAAAAAACCGAACGTAAAGGTTATCAAGTTACCATACGTAAACCTAAAATAGTAAATGGTGCTGCAAGATTCATTAGCATAATTTATCCAATTAATGATGGCGCGGAAGCAGCAAACATCAACATGACAGCCACATTTACAGATATAGCAGATGATGAAGCCGCTGGAACATTCCATGCAAATGGAACATCAGTAAAAGTAATTATTGATAATAAAGAATATAATTTATCATACACACTTAATTAATATATCTAAGAAATGAAACATGCATTATTAAAAACCAAATCAAGGCTTATAATGAGTCTGATGATAGTTATAATGAGTGTAGTTTATACATCTTGTGATGATACAGAAACTACCGATTCTACTAAATTCACAATATTCTACTCAGGTATGACTGATATAGGTCCTTCGATGAGTGGAAGAATTAGTAGCCCAACTTATAAAGGAAATACACCTTCTGATTTTGCTATAACCAAAGTAACTTTAAAAGGTGAAGCCTATTCCGGAGATTGTTTTACTATCGACCCAAATGATGGATTCATATCTATAAATAGCACCAAAGATATGCAAGTTGGCCTATATAAATTATCCATATCATGCATATCCGGAGGGAATTATTATGAATTTAAAGATATTGTAGAAATAAACTTCTTGAAGGCCGTCCCCGATGGAATTACAGTGGAACCCAACAAACTCCAAGTCAAATATAATGATATTATTGATGAAACAAGTGAAGTAGAACTACCAACAGCGCAAGTCAAGACAGATGGAGATCATGTAACCATTACCAAATATGAGATTGCAAAAAGTGACTATTCAAAATACTTCGACATCACTAAAAGTGGAAAAATAAGTATTATCAAAGGTAGCACAGCACTTCTTCCTGGTATTTATAACATCTCATTAAAACTAACAACCGGAGCTTCTTCTGAAGATGAAGGAATATTTGAGAATGCACTAGAAATAAATGTCACGTCAGCACCTTTTGGTTTGGAGTACACTCCTAACGAAGATATGCTAGAAGCTGAAAACGACAAAAGTGGAAAGACCTCATTTCAGAGTAATGCGCCTGCACTTAAAGGTTCATTAGAAGGAATAGAATATTCTATAAAAAATATTACTCCTACAACAGATAAAATTAAAATAGATCCAACTACCGGAGTTCTTTCCGTTGACAAAGACCACGGATTGCAAAGTGGAAATAACTATGTCATCTCAATACATGTTAAAAACAATTTTGGAGAAGAAGATTTCAATAATGCATTTACACTACAAGTCGTAGAATACATTGAGCCAATTTCAGGATTCGAATATGAAACAAGTATTGATAAATATCAATATTCAAAGTTCACCATTAGTCCTAAGGAAGGGTTGAAAGGAGATAATATCCAATTCAGCTTGATTAATGAACCGGATGCATTAAAGGGTCAGATAGAATTTGACGCCCAAACTGGAACAATCTCTGTAGAAAAGGGAAATACTATTCCACAAGGAAATTATCCTCTTACCGTGAGAGCGACTAACTCTAAAAACGCAGAAAATCCTGCAGATGCGACATTTACTCTGAATATCATTGAGAATCCTAATTACTTCACTGATATTCGTTATGGAAACAACATTGATGTACCAGAAGAAAATAATGCTAATCAATTTAGAATTACAGAAGATAATGAAGCTAATGCGGATGCTACATTAAAAAGCTTCACTTTCCCAAGTCCACAAACAGGGCTTAAAGGGAATGTATCGGTCGCATGGAGCATCAAGAACGGAAATAATTGTGACAACTTAACAATCGATAGCAATACAGGAAAAATCAGTTTCAATCAAGAAGCTACATGGCCCGCAGATAAAAATGGAGTCAAAGCAAATACAATAGGATTTTGTTATGTTACAGCAACAGCCGGAACAGATAAAGATAGCCAAATATCTCAAACAACTCTTGTATTTATTCATTATGACTTAAAAGCAAATAATGGAGTACATATCCATTATAATCCTTTTGTCTTCCAAGCTGATCCGAAAAATGGTGGTAATTCAACAGTTCCGTTGGTTACAGTTAACGGAATAACTACAACTTCTAATTTCGCATTAGATTACCGCCGTTCATTTAACTACTATCCCACAGAAGGTACTTTAGTAAAAGGAGCACCCGGAGCTGCCGGTTCATTCTTAAATGAACTATGGACTACATATTATAAAGCTATGGATATAAAACTATCAACCGGGTCTAGGAATCCGATGTCATATTACGGCAGCGTATACGACATGAGCCATAGTAAGAAATTACCTAATCAATCGGATAGACTATCCGTAGCATTAGCCTATGTAGTTCCTAATGACCTGACTATACATATCAGTCCGAATATCTGGAAAAATAGTAATGGAGAATATGCTAATGGAATTATGGTTGGAGAAATGACTTTCCTTACAAATGTCACCGTTGATACAACAGAAACCGGAGAATCATTAAAAAATGGAAAGAAAATAGCACCTATCATCATATGGTTTGACAAAAAATTTATTAAATAATGAGCAAAACATCATTAACTATGTATAATACAATCACTAAATCAATAAAACTAAGAGGGTATATCACCCTCTTAGCACTGATTTTCACAATCAGCTTACAAGCCCAGAACATAACTGTAAAAGGTGTTGTTGTAGATGAAACAGACACTCCGCTTATCGGAGCAACAGTTATGGTAAAAGGTGCATCTACTGGAGCTATTACTGACTTCGACGGAAACTTTACGTTAACAACCTCAAAAGGTTCAATAATATCTTTCTCATATATTGGATATAAAACCCAAGAGATTAAATATACCGGACAATCTCCTATGAATGTTAAAATGGTACCAGATAATAAAACTTTAGACGAAGTTATTGTTGTCGGATATGGTTCCATGAAGCGAGGTGATTTGACAGGTTCTGTTGCATCCGTCGCTTCCAAAGACATTGAAGGCTATAAAAGCAGTTCTGTTATGGGGGCTTTAGGAGGACAAATTGCCGGAGTACAAATTACCCAAACTGACGGTACACCAGGAGCTGGATTTAATATCAACATCCGTGGTGTAGGTACTTTAACAGGAGATGCTTCTCCACTTTATATCGTAGATGGTTTTCAAGTAGATAATATCGATTATTTATCGAACTCCGATATTGAATCTATAGAAGTTTTAAAAGATGCCTCCTCTGCCGCTATCTACGGTGCGCGCGCAGCCAATGGGGTGGTTATGGTTTCCACCAAGTCAGGTAAAGTAGGACGCCCTGTAATTAACTACAACGGCTCTGCAAGTTATCGTAAGATTTCAAAAATGTTAGATGTACTTTCTCCTTATGAATTCGTTAAATTGCAAGGAGAAATAAAAACCGAATATGCAAATTCCTACTATAAATCAGGAAATGATGATAATGGAATTCCTTATCTTTATCAATCAGCGGAAGATTATATCGGAATGAAAGGAGTAGACTGGCAAGAAGAGACTTTCAATCCGACATGGTCACAAGACCATAATCTATCCATCTCAGGCGGTAGTGATAATACCAAATATACAGCTTCATTTTCCCGTTATATTGAAAATGGTATTTTTAAGAATAGTGGATTTGATAAAACGACAGGTAAAATTCGCTTTAATCAAAAGATAACAAAAAACATCACTTTTGATACAACAGTTAATTACGCACAAACGAACCGTAAAGGCGTGGGAACTTCCGCAGACTCCGGACGTTTTAATATGTTAGCACAAATTCTAAGTGCACGTCCAACAGGTGGTCTGAAGCTGACAGATGAAGATTTATTAAATTCTGCTATTGACCCTGAAATGCTAGAGACTGGAGAAAGCCTTGCTCAAGTCAATCCTGTCATGCAAACCGAATCCGTTACTAATAATAAACGTGGAGAAATGTGGTCAGCCAATGCATCTATAACCTGGCAAATTATTAAAGGATTAACATTTAAGACAGCTGGTACCTATAATACAACTGACAGCAGAACTGACATTTTTTACAAAACAGGTTCTAAAGAAGCATATCGTAATGGAGAAAAGCCGTATGGCCGAACTCAAATGGGACGCGACGTACGTTGGACTAATTATAATAACCTCACATGGAAACAAAAGATTAAAAAACATACTTATGATGTGATGTTAGGCCATGAAGTTTCATTCAAAAGCAGCGAATATCTATTAGGAGAAGCGATGGATTTCCCATTTGATAATCTGGGCAATGACAATTTAGGCATCGGAGCTACTCCTAGTAAAGTGAGCTCCAGCTATAATGACAAGATGCTACTATCCTTCTTCGCCCGTGGTAACTATAATTATGACAATCGCTATTTATTAACAGCGACAATACGTGCAGATGGTTCTACTGTATTCTCCCAAAAGAATAAATGGGGATACTTTCCCTCTTTCTCAGCTGCTTGGCGTGTTTCTGAAGAAGCATTCATGAAAGATATAAAATGGTTGTCAAACTTTAAAGTTCGCTTCGGTTGGGGTACTGTCGGTAATGACCGTATTTCAAACTATTTATCATTAGATTTATATGAAGCTAGTAAATATGGAGTAGGTAATAATACAGTAACGGTATTGACACCGAAACAACTCAAAAACGCTAACCTGAAATGGGAAGGTTCCAATACCGTGAACTTAGGTGTAGATCTTGGTTTCTTTGATAGTCGCCTAAATATTACAGCAGACTTCTTTATCAAAAATACAAAAGATCTCTTGCTAGCTCAATCACTTGCACACATTACAGGTTTTAACTCACAAATGCAGAACATTGGTAAGATCCAAAATAAAGGATTTGAATTAAATGTGAACAGTATTAACATACAAACAAGAGATTTTACTTGGAATACGAACTTTAATATATCATTTATCAAAAATACATTAAAGTCACTTGCTTCCGGTGTAGATGCGATGTATGCACGTTCCGGATTCGACAGCAACTTCACCGCATATGATTACATAGCCAAAGTTGGTGAATCTTTAGGATTGATCTACGGATATGAGTTTGATGGGATCTACCAAAGTTCTGATTTTTACACAAAGCCAGGCGATCCTACATTGTATTTAAAAGACGGAGTCGTTAATGACCCGCGCTATAGTACAAAAGAGCCTTTAAGACCGGGTGTAGTAAAATATAAAGATCAAGACGGAGATGGTAAAATTACAACCAAAGACCGTACTGTCATCGGTTCTGCAATCCCCAAATGGTATGGAGGTATCACCAATACACTAAATTATAAAGGGATTGACTTCAGTTTCATGCTACAATTCAATTACGGCAATGACGTTTATAATGCAACCCGTCTATATTCAACTCAATCAAGAAGCGGACGTAGAAATATGCTGGCTGAAGTAGCGGATCGCTGGAGTCCGACCAATGCATCCAATAAAGTACCTTTATATAATGGATACATTACCAATGATGTCTATTCACGTTTTGTAGAAGACGGTTCATTCCTTCGTTTGAAAAATATAACATTAGGTTATACTTTACCTAAAAAATGGACAAGTAAATTCTATGTATCCAGACTTCGTGTTTATGCTACAGGACAAAACTTATTCTGTGTTACAGGATATAGTGGTTATGATCCGGAAGTAAGTACAGCAGGGAGCAATCCGATGACTCCTGGACTAGATTGGGGTGCATATCCAAAGAGTAAAGTATTTACTTTTGGGCTTGATATTCAATTTTAATAATAAATTAAGTACAATGAAAAAGATTCTATACTATATAGCAATATCAGTAATATGTGCATTACCTTTTAATTCTTGCACATTAGACGAAGAAACCAGCACCGATGTAGAAAAGAAAAACTTTATGCGAGATGCTAAAGAGGCAGAGATTGTATTACAAGGTGTTTATCGTTCAACCATAGAAGATGGACAATATGGCTATCATTTATCTATATTGTTTAATTTAGGAACAGATATGGAGCAGGCAGAAGGAAATAGTACGGAGAACTATCGTATCATACCAGCCAATGCATTTCCTACCACTCAATCGGAAGTACAAACTACTTGGTCATCTTTGTATGCCGGTGTCTATAATGCGAATGATTTTCTAGAAAGAATCTCAAGCAAAATAAATACATACTCAGATACCGACCGTCAATTGGCCACTTTATATATAGCTGAAGCAAGAGCTTTAAGAGCTATGTTTTACTTTGAATTAGTGCGCAGATATGGTAATATTGCTCTTATGACCAATACAGAAATGTCGAAACAAGATCCAAGAACATTTGTTCAAGTAAAACCGGAAAAAGTGTATGAATTCATCGAAGATGACCTGCTTTACGCTAGTAGAATACTGCCCTATGCACAAGATGACCAATACCGCATCGATAACAGCTATCGTTTTTCCAGGGGGGCTGCTCTAGGCTTATTATCAAAAGTTTACGCCACATGGGCAGGATATCCTGTATATGATGAGTCAAAATGGGAAGAAGCCGCTAAAACCGCGCGTACTTTAATAGAATCCGGCAAACATGCTCTTCTATCTGATTACGAACAATTATGGAAAAACACTTGTAACGGGGTTTGGGACCCAACAGAAAGCTTGATCGAAATATCATTTTACTCCCCTACCGTTTCAGGAAACAGTGACCCTGTAGGCCGTATTGGAAAATGGAATGGAGTTAAAACCACATCAATCGCAGGACAGCGTGGAAGTTGCGCAGGAAATGTGAAAGTGGTGCATACTTTCGTAACAGAATGGCGTGAACATCCTCAAGACTTACGCTGCGATCTTTCCGTTGCCAATTATAAATACGATGATGATAAAGTACTTTGGACAAAAGGAAAAAATGATACCGATTATTCTGCTAAAGAAAAAGACAAAGACCCCAGTAAAGGACAAAAAGAAAAACAAAATTATACACCTGCTAAATGGGACATTGAAAAATATGTAACCACCAGTAAATTAATCAATAACGATAAATCAAATGTTAATTGGTATTTCCTACGTTATGCAGATGTACTTTTACTTTACGCAGAGGCTTTGAATGAATGGAAACATGGACCTACTGATGAAGCTTATGAAGCGATCAATATGGTGCGCCGTCGTGGATTTGGTAATCCTAGTAAGACGAGTATTTGTGATTTAAAAGATTTAAATGAAGAAGATTTTCGTAAAGCAGTCTATCAAGAAAGAGCTTATGAGCTGGCTTTTGAAGGACACCGCCGCATGGATTTAATCCGCTGGGGAATATATTATGAAACTATTCAAAAAACATACAATGATTTGCTTAACTGGTGGACTGCGGAAACTGAATTTAATTATGTTGTTTACAGACATACTGTAAAAGGTAAGCATGAACTATTTCCCATTCCACAAAGAGACATGGACTTGATGATTAAATTTAATCAAAATCCGAATTGGGAATAGTCCTCATTCTCTCCAATATGCCTTAATTAGGGCATATTGGAGAAATTTAAAACCTTTTTCAACAAAATCAAAACTTAAAAAGCAGAGTTCAAACACCTTTTGGACAATCCTGCAACGGAAAGTTTTGCCTTTCGGTTACTTTTGCATCAGTTACAAAACTTCTAAAAACAATCACTTAAAATGAATAACATGAAAATGAAACTTGTTCTCTTTGCTTCGGTTAGTATTGCACTCGCGTCGTGCCAGACAGCTCCAAAGGAAGACTACAGTTGGATAAAAAAAGGACTGGATGTAGCTTCCGCCCAATTACAACTTTCTGCTGAAGAAGTTAGTGGTACAGGAATGCTGCCACGCTCCATCCGTACAGGTTATGACATGGATTTCCTTTGCCGTCAGTTGGAAAGAGATTCATTAACATTCAAAGATTCGCTACGCGCACAACCTACTGCTGACCAGCTAGGCAAACGCCGTCTCTGCAACGTTTATGACTGGACAAGTGGTTTCTTCCCCGGTTCATTATGGTATGCATACGAACTGACAGGAAACGATACACTGAAAACTCAAGCAATCGAATATACCAATCTTCTGAATCCGGTACGCTATTATAAAGGTACGCATGATTTGGGATTCATGGTCAACTGCAGCTATGGCAATGCAGAACGTCTTTCACCTAACGATACCATCGCTGCTGTGATGAGAGAAACTGCCGATAACCTCTGCGGTCGTTTCAACGACTCTATCGGTGCTATCCGTTCATGGGATTTCGGAACATGGAACTTCCCGGTTATTATCGACAATATGATGAACCTCGATCTTCTGTTTAATGTAGCAAAAGCGACAGGTGACAATAAATACAAAGACATTGCTATCAAACATGCTATGACCACCATGCATAATCACTTCCGTCCGGATTATACCTGCTGGCATGTAATAAGCTATAACAACGACGGTACAGTGGAAAGCAAACAAACTTTCCAAGGAAAGAACGATGATTCTTCATGGGCACGCGGACAAGCATGGGCTATATATGGATATACCGCTTGCTTCCGTGAAACAAATGACAGCATTTTCCTGAACTTTGCAAAGGATATAGCCAATATGATTATGGACCGCGTAAAAACGGAGGATGCCATTCCTTACTGGGATTATGATGCTCCTGTAACTAAAGAAACTCCGCGCGATGTATCTGCTGCCTCTGTCACTGCTTCTGCCATGATCGAACTAAGCACCATGGTTCCCGACGGACAGAAATATCTGGATTATGCGGAAAAGATTCTGAAGAGTTTGTCAAGCGACGCATATCTTGCAAAAGTGGGTGACAATCAGGGCTTCATTCTGATGCATTCTGTCGGTTCACTGCCTAACGGCTCTGAAATCGATACTCCACTGAACTATGCTGACTACTATTATCTGGAAGCATTGAAGAGATTCATGGAATTGAAGAAGTTGAAAGTTGAGAATGGAGAGTTGAGAGTGATCCAATAATACAAAAGCAAGAGTCTTTTCAATCGTAAATAGTAAATCGTAAAATCGTAAATTATATCATGAATAAAACTTTAAAGTACATCATTTTGCTTGCAATCGCATGTTTCGTAAGCAAGGGTTACGCCCAAGAACTGAAAAGCGAAGTCTTTTCTCTTCTTAACCTGGACTATCCGGGACTGGAGAAAGTAAAAGCTTTGCATCAGGAGGGTAAAGATGAGGATGCTGCCAAAGCATTACTGGACTATTACCGTGCACGTACCAACGTAAAAACTCCGGATATCAATCTGAACAAAGTGACTATCAGCAAAGAAGAACAGCAATGGGCGGATGACGGATTGAAACATACATTCTTCGTACATAAAGGTTATCAACCTTCTTACAATTATGGAGAAGATATCAACTGGCAATACTGGCCGGTGAAAGATAATGAGCTCCGCTGGCAATTGCACCGTCACAAATGGTTCACTCCAATGGGTAAAGCTTACCGTATATCCGGTGATGAAAAATATGCTAAAGAATGGGCACACCAGTATATCGACTGGATTAAAAAGAATCCGTTGGTGAAGATGGATAAGAAAGAATATGAGCTGGTAAGTGATGGAAAAATCAAAGGCGAAGTAGAAAACGTACGTTTTGCATGGCGTCCTCTGGAAGTGAGTAATCGTCTGCAAGACCAGACTTCGCAATTCCAGTTATTCCTTCCCTCACCTTCTTTCACTCCGGACTTCCTGACAGAATTCCTGGTGAACTATTACAAACATGCTGTACATATCCTTGCTAATTACTCGGATCAAGGCAACCATTTACTGTTTGAAGCTCAACGCATGATTTATGCAGGTGCCTTTTTCCCTGAATTCAAAGAGGCTCCGGCTTGGAGAAAAAGTGGCATCGACATTCTGAACCGTGAAATTCACGTACAGGTATACGAAGATGGCGGACAGTTCGAACTTGACCCACATTATCATCTGGCAGCTATTAACATTTTCTGTAAAGCCTTAGGTATCGCAGATGCTAATGGATTCCGTAAGGAATTCCCTCAAGATTATTTGGATACCATTGAAAACATGATTATGTTCTATGCAAACATTTCTTTCCCTGATTACACCAATCCATGTTTCAGCGACGCCAAGTTGACAACAAAGAAAGAAATGGTGAAAAACTACAAGTCATGGAGCAAACTGTTCCCGAAAAACCAGGCAATCAAATACTTTGCTACAGAAGGAAAAGAAGGTGCATTGCCGGATTATATGTCCAAAGGTTTCCTGAAATCAGGCTTCTTTGTATTCCGTAATTCATGGGGAATGGATGCTACCCAAATGGTAGTAAAGGCAGGTCCGAAAGCTTTCTGGCACTGTCAGCCGGATAATGGAACATTTGAACTTTGGTTCAACGGCAAGAATTTGTTCCCGGATTCTGGTTCGTATGTATACGCAGGTGAAGGCGAAGTAATGGAACAACGCAACTGGCATCGTCAGACTTGTGTTCACAACACAGTAACCCTGGACAACAAGAATCTCGATACAACAGAATCTGTTACTAAGTTGTGGCAACCGGAAGGTGCTATCCAGACTTTAGTGACTGAAAATCCGAGTTACAAGAATCTGAAACACCGTCGTTCTGTTTTCTTCGTTGATAACACTTACTTTGTCATTGTAGATGAAATGGCAGGTAGCGGTAAAGGTTCTATCAATCTCCACTATCAGATGCCGAAAGGAGAAATTGCCAACAGCCGCGAAGACATGACGTTCCTGACACAGTTCGAGGATGGAAGCAACATGAAACTGCAATGCTTCGGCCCTGCTGGCATGAGTATGAAGAAAGAACCAGGATGGTGCTCAACAGCTTATCGCAAACGCTACAAACGTATGAATGTATCATTCAACGTGAGAAAAGACGGTGAAGAAGCTGTACGTTACATCACTGTTATCTACCCGGTTAAGAAAAGCGCAGATGCCCCTAAATTTGACGCTAAATTCAAGAACAAAGCGTTCGATGAAAACGGTCTGGAAGTAGAAGTGAAAGTAAACGGAAAGAAACAGTCATTAAAATACAAACTATAAAAAGCCTCAAAGCCTCTCCCTGCCCCTTTTCTTGGGAGAGGCTTCTTATCATTATGGAAAACTATTACACCTCCTCTACCCTACTCCTCCCATTGGCAGCACTAAGCCTCGTTTCTTGCAACAGCCAAAAGAAAGAAGAAGTCAGACAGCCAAACATCATCTTCATGATGACGGATGATCACACCACTCAAGCAATGTCCTGTTATGGAGGAAATCTGATCCAAACTCCTAATATGGATCGGATTGCCAATGAAGGTATTCGCTTTGATAATTGTTACGCTGTCAATGCTCTTTCGGGACCTTCACGCGCTTGCATCCTCACCGGCAAGTTCAGTCACGAGAATGGTTTTACCGATAATGCAAGTACATTCAACGGCGATCAGCAGACATTCCCCAAACTTCTTCAGCAAGCCGGATACCAGACTGCCATGATCGGCAAATGGCACCTCATCAGCGAACCGCAAGGTTTCGACCATTGGAGTATCCTTAGCGGCCAACATGAGCAAGGTGACTATTACGATCCTGATTTCTGGGAAGACGGAAAACATATCGTAGAAAAAGGATATGCTACGGATATTATTACCGACAAAGCAATTAAATTCCTTGAAGGACGGGACAAGAACAAACCGTTCTGCATGATGTATCACCAGAAAGCCCCACACCGTAACTGGATGCCCGCTCCCCGTCATTTAGGCATATTCAATAATACAACTTTCCCGGAACCGGCTAATCTGTTCGACGACTACGAAGGTCGTGGAAGAGCTGCTCGCGAGCAGGATATGTCTATCGAGCACACGTTGACAAACGACTGGGATCTCAAATTGATGACTCGTGAAGAGATGCTGAAAGATACAACCAACCGTCTTTATAGTGTATATAAACGTATGCCTATTGAAGTTCAGGATAAATGGGATTCTGTATACGCCGGGCGCATTGCCGAATACCGCAAAGGTGACTTGAAAGGCAAATCTTTAATCAGCTGGAAATATCAACAATATATGCGCGATTATCTGGCTACGGTTCTGGCAGTAGACGAAAATATCGGCCGACTACTGAATTATCTCGAAAAGATTGGTGAACTGGACAATACAATCATTGTCTATACCTCCGACCAGGGTTTCTTCCTTGGCGAACATGGCTGGTTTGACAAACGCTTCATGTATGAAGAATGTCAGCGCATGCCTCTTATCATCCGTTACCCGAAAGCAATCAAAGCAGGAAGTACCAGTAATGCAATCAGCATGAATGTAGACTTTGCTCCTACCTTCCTCGACTTTGCCGGAGTAGATATCCCGTCAGATATTCAAGGAGCTTCTTTGAAACCGATATTGGTCAACGAAGGCAAAACCCCGGCCGACTGGCGTAAAGCTGCTTATTACCATTATTACGAGTACCCTGCAGAACACTCTGTAAAACGTCACTATGGTATCCGTACACAAGATTTCAAACTGATTCATTTCTACAACGATATTGATGAATGGGAAATGTATGACATGAAAGCTGATCCGAGAGAGATGAACAACGTCTTCGGCAAACCGGAGTATGCTAAAGTACAAAAAGAGCTGATGGAGCTACTTCAGGACACTCAAAAACAGTACAAAGATACTGACCCGGATGAAAAGGAAAAAGTCCTCTTTAAAGGTGATCGCCGACAAATGCAAAACCGCTAAGAGGAGGACATATAAATAAGAATTAATATGCTTCATTATTAGTTTACCGAATAAATTAGATAAAACCATGGATAGAAGAAAGTTTTTAAAAAACACAGGCTGGTCTTTCCTCGGATTGGCAGCTTCAGGCAGTTTGCTGGGTTCTTGCGCAGCTGGAAGCAAAGAAGCAAAAAAGATTATGCCGTCAGCCAGTAATCTCAAAATGTACTGGGGCGACTTACATAACCATTGCAACATCACATACGGACACGGCGACATGCGCGACGCTTTTGAAGCAGCGAAAGGACAATTGGATTTTGTCAGTGTCACTCCTCATGCTATGTGGCCGGATATTCCCGGAGCAGATGATCCCCGCCTGAAATGGGTGATTGATTATCACACAGGAGCTTTCAAACGTTTGCGTGAAGGCGGTTATGAGAAGTACGTAAAAATGACGAATGAATACAACAAAGAAGGTGAGTTCCTTACTTTTGTCGGATACGAGGCCCACAGCATGGAACATGGTGACCATGTTGCATTGAATTATGATCTTGACGCACCGCTTGTAGAATGTACTTCTATCGAAGACTGGAAACAGAAGGCAAAAGGACACAAAGTATTTATCACTCCGCATCACATGGGTTACCAGGGTGGTTATCGTGGTTACAACTGGAAATGCTTTACCGAAGGAGATATTACCCCATTCGTAGAAATGTATTCCCGTCACGGTCTGGCAGAAAGCGATCAGGGAGATTATCCTTATTTACACGATATGGGGCCGCGCCAATGGGAAGGAACCATTCAATATGGTCTTGAATTAGGCAACAAATTCGGTATCATGGCTTCTACCGACCAACATTCCGGTTATCCGGGAAGTTATGGCGACGGTCGTATTGGTGTCATGGCTCCATCATTGACTCGCGACGCTATTTGGGAAGCTCTCCGCACCCGCCACGTATGTGCCGCAACCGGTGATAAAATTATTATAGACTTCTGCCTCAACGACGCTTTCATGGGTGACGTGGTTCGTGGTAACAGCCGCCGTATCTATCTGAACGTCACAGGTGAAAGCTGTATCGACTATGTAGATATTGTCAAGAACGGACAGATTTTAGCTCGCATGAACGGCCCTCTGACTCCGATTGCTCCGGAAGGTGATACGGTACGTTGCAAAGTTAAAGTTGATTTTGGTTGGAATCGTGAAGAGAAATACGTACATTGGCAGGGTAAACTGTCAGTGGACAAAGGACAGATCCATAGTGTAACTCCTTGTTTCCGTGGCGCAGCGTTCACTTCTCCGCAAGAAGGTGAAACTGAATTCCACACGCATGTCAACCGTATTGTATCCGTTGGCGACAAGGAAACCGAACTGGATATGTACAGTAGCAAGAATCCGAATACGACTACAGCAGCCATGCAAGCCGTCATTCTGGATGTGGAAATGCCCAAAGACGGTAAGATCATTGCCGAATTCAATGGCAAGAAGTTTGAACACACATTGGGCGAATTGCTCGAAGGTTCACGTTCACACTTCATGATCGGTTGGTTGAGCGAGGCAATCCTCTTCAATCGCGCTATGCCGGAAAGCTGCTTCACTTTGGAACACTACATGGAAGATAAAGAGCCGCAACGTGATACGGACTACTACTATGTACGCGTTCGCCAACGTGACGGACAATGGGCTTGGAGTTCACCGATTTGGGCAGAAAGAGTGTGATTTTTTTAAGTATTAAGTATTACTTGGTGATATGGAAAAAGAATACGCTATAGGAATTGACCTTGGCGGAACTTCTGTAAAATACGCCCTAATTGATAATGAAGGCGTATTTTACTTTCAAGGGAAGTTACCGTCGAAAGCCGAAGTATCAGCAGAAGCTGTCATCGGACAGTTGGTTACTGCTATCAATGAAGTGAAAGCCTTTGCACAGGAACAAGGCTACAAAATCAATGGTATAGGAATCGGTACACCGGGCATCGTAGATTCTACAAACCGCATAGTTCTGGGAGGTGCGGAAAACATCAACGGTTGGGAAAACATACATCTGGCGGACCGCATTGAAAAGGAAACCGGACTTCCGGCTTTATTGGGAAATGATGCCAATCTGATGGGATTAGGAGAAACAATGTATGGAGCCGGACAGGGAGCCACTCATGTTGTTTTCCTAACAGTAGGAACAGGCATTGGCGGTGCAGTAGTCATCGATGGCAAATTGTTCAACGGTTATGCCAACCGGGGGACAGAACTGGGGCACGTGCCTCTCATTGCCAATGGCGAACCTTGTGCCTGTGGTTCCGTCGGCTGTCTGGAACATTATGCTTCCACTTCTGCTTTGGTACGCCGTTTCAGTCAACGGATAATAGACGCAGGTATCTCCTACCCGAATGAAGAGATTAATGGAGAACTGATCGTCCGCCTTTACAAACAAGGAGATAAGATTGCACAACTATCGCTGGAAGAACACTGTGATTTTCTGGGACATGGAATTGCAGGATTCATTAATATCTTCAGCCCTCAAAAGATTGTGATCGGTGGAGGACTTTCCGAAGCCGGAGACTTTTATATTCAGAAAGTAAGCGAAAAAGCCCACAGTTACGCTATCCCCGACTGTGCCGTGAATACTCAAATCATAGCTGCCGCTCTTGGAAACAAGGCCGGAAGTATTGGAGCCGCTTCACTCTTTTTCAAATGAAAACAAAAATAAATGATAGTTGATAGCTGATAAATGATAGTTAGTAAATGAAAGTTATCCCAACATACAAATACTCAATCATCAATTAATTATCAACTTCCATCTATCAGTTATCATTTATCAACTATCAACTATTTAAGATTATGAGAAAAAATTTAGGGATGCTGGCGCTGATTATGGCGTTCTGGTTTACCATCTCGTTTATCACCAATATTCTAGGGCCACTCATTCCGGATATTATCCACAACTTCAATCTAAGTGACCTGGCAATGGCGGGATTTATCCCGACTTCTTTCTTCCTGGCCTATGCCATCATGTCTATCCCTGCCGGATTGCTCATCGACCGTTTCGGTGAAAAGCCGGTATTATTCGGTGGATTTCTGATGCCGTTCATCGGCACCATCTTATTTGCCTGCATGCACACGTATCCGATGTTATTGGCTTCTTCTTTCATCATCGGACTGGGAATGGCCATGTTACAAACGGTATTGAATCCACTCCAACGCACTGTAGGAGGAGAAGAAAACTATGCATTTATCGCCGAACTGGCACAGTTCATGTTTGGCATTGCTTCTTTCCTAAGTCCTCTGGTATATACTTATCTAATTCGTGAACTTGATCCGGCAACATATACAGCAGGTAAGGGTTTCTTTATCGACCTGTTGGCCGATGTCACTCCACGGGAAATGCCGTGGGTATCTCTTTATTGGGTATTTACAATCCTACTATTGGTCATGCTGATAGCTGTCGGTGTATCCCGTTTTCCCAAGATCGAGTTGAAAGAAGACGAGAAAAGCGGGTCTAAAGATTCATATCTGGCTTTATTCAAACAGAAATATGTATGGCTGTTTTTCCTGGGAATTTTCTGCTATGTAAGTACGGAACAGGGAACTTCAATCTTCATGAGTACTTTCCTGGAACAATACCATGGAGTTAACCCACAAACAGACGGTGCACAGGCCGTAAGCTATTTCTGGGGATTGATGACAGCCGGTTGTCTGGTAGGTATGATTCTGCTCAAGTTAATTGACAGTAAACGATTGTTGCAAATTTCCGGAATTCTGACGATCATCCTATTATTATCGGCATTGTTCGGAAGTAAAGAAGTATCCATGCTTGCTTTCCCTGCTGTTGGATTCAGCATCTCCATGATGTATTCCATCGTATTCTCATTGGCACTGAACTCTGCGTCACAGCACCACGGTTCATTCGCAGGTATACTATGCTCGGCAATTGTAGGTGGTGCCGGTGGTCCGATGATTGTAAGTACACTGGCAGACGCTACATCACTCCGTACGGGTATGCTCTTTATCCTTGTTTTTGTAGGATATATCACCTTTATCGGTTTCTGGGCACGTCCACTGATTAATAACAAGACTGTTCGTCCGAAAGATTTGTTCAAACAACGCTGAATAACAAAGCGATGAATAATAAAAGCAAAGTTATATGATGAAACAACGAATATCTATTTTTCTCTTATTCACCCTTCTGCTATTCGCCAATGGATATGCACAAAAAGGAATCATGCGTCTGACTCAACAGACCTTGATGCATGAAGTTCGCGAAACGCCTTCGCCTCTGGACGGACAGCATATTACTGTCAATCCCCCACGTTTTATGTGGCCGGATAAGTTCCCGCACCTCGGTGCTGTATTGGACGGAGTTGAAGAAGAGGACTACAAACCCGAAGTAACCTACCGTATCCGTATTGCACGCGACCCCGAATTCAAATCGGAAGTGATTACCGCCGAAAGAAAATGGGCCTTTTTCAACCCATTCAAACTCTTTGAAAAAGGGAAATGGTATTGGCAACATGCCTACGTTGACAAAGAAGGAAAAGAAGAATGGTCACCTGTTTATCATTTTTATATAGACGAACACATACGTGCATTCAACCCTCCTTCTCTACAGGAAGTATTAACCAAATTGCCCAAGACCCATCCCCGCATCTTGCTTGATGCCGAAGATTGGGATAATATCATCGAACGGAATAAAAACAATCCGGAGGCACAGGCTTATATCCGAAAAGCCGATAAATGCCTGAACCACCCGCTGAAACATCTGGAGGAAGAAATTGATACAACCCAGGTTGTCAAGTTGACAAACATTGTTCAATATCGTTCTGCCCTGATTCGGGAAAGTCGTAAGATTGTAGACCGTGAAGAAGCAAATATCGAAGCCATGGTACGCGCTTACCTGCTAACGAAAGACGAGGTATACTACAAAGAAGGTATTAAGCGTCTTTCCGAAATTCTTTCCTGGAAAAACAGTAAGTACTTTGCTGGAGATTTCAATCGTTCTACTATTCTGTCCATGAGCACTTCAGCGTATGATGCATGGTACAATCTGTTGACTCCGAATGAGAGAAAACTACTCCTAAGAACGATTCGTGACAATGGAAAGAAGTTCTATCATGAATATGTCAATCACTTGGAAAACCGCATTGCTGATAATCATGTCTGGCAAATGACTTTCCGTATCTTGAATATGGCGGCATTTGCTACGTATGACGAACTCCCGATGGCTTCCACCTGGGTGGATTATTGCTACAATGAATGGGTATCCCGTCTGCCGGGCCTCAACGCGGATGGAGGATGGCACAATGGTGATTCTTATTTCCAGGTCAATCTTCGCACATTGATTGAAGTTCCCGCTTTCTACTCCCGTATCAGTGGATTCGATTTCTTCGCTGATCCGTGGTATAACAACAATGCATTTTACGTCATCTACCAGCAGCCTCCATTCTCCAAATCTGCCGGACAAGGCAATTCACATGAAAGCAAAATGAAGCCGAACGGTACACGAGTAGGTTATGCGGATGCCTTGGCACGTGAATGTAATAATCCGTGGGCGGCCGCTTATGTACATACCATTCTGCAAAAGGAACCGGATATCATGGAAAAAACTTTCCTCGGAAAATCCGGAGACTTGACCTGGTATCGTTGTACAACCAAGAAAGCTCTCCCCAAAGAAGGACATACTCTTGCCGAACTACCCATGGCGAAAGTATTCAATGAAACGGGAATCGGTACGATGAATACCTCTTTGGGAGATATAGATAATAATGCCATGTTATCGTTCCGCTCCAGTTCTTATGGTTCCACTTCCCATGCACTGGCCAATCAGAATGCTTTTAATACATTCTATGGAGGTAAAGCCATTTTTTACAGCAGCGGACATCGTACAGGTTTTACAGACGATCATTGTATGTATTCTTACCGTAACACCCGTGCACACAACAGCATTTTGGTAAATGGAATGACTCAAAAGATTGGAACGGAAGGATATGGCTGGATTCCGCGTTGGTATGAAGGAGAAAAAATCGCTTATATGGTAGGAGATGCTTCCAATGCTTATGGTAAAGTGACTTCTCCCCTATGGCTAAAACGTGGCGAACTATCCGGTACGCAATATACGCCTGAAAAAGGATGGGATGAGAACAAACTGAATATGTTCCGCCGCCATATTATCCAACTGGGAAGTAGCGGAGTTTTCGTGATTTATGATGAACTGGAAGGAAAGGAGGCTGTTACATGGAGTTACCTTTTACATACTGTAGAATTACCGATGGAAATACAGGAACTGCCCAATGAGGTGAAAGTAACCGGAAGGAATAAAGCCGGTGGTATCTCTGTTGCCCATCTTTTCAGTTCGGCAAAAACGGAACAGGCAATGGTAGATACTTTCTTCTGTGCTCCGACCAACTGGAAAAATGTAACGAATGCACAAGGAAAAGCTGTGAAATATCCTAATCACTGGCATTTCTCTTCTACAACTATTCCTTGCAAAACCGCCCGTTTCCTGACTGTAATGGATACACATGGAGATAACCGTCCGGATATGCAGGTAGTTCGCAAAGGCAATATCATTCAAGTAGGTGACTGGACTATCACTTGCAACCTTACGGAAAAAGGAAAAGCTGCTATCCACGTTAGTAATAAAGTGGAGAAAGTTTCCTTAAACTACGATGCCGGTAAAAAGGAAGGTGCAACGACGGTAACAGATCAGGTGAAAGGGAAACAGATTAATAAAGTCCTGACAGACTATTTACCGGATTTTGAGATTTAATCTCCCCCCCCAAAAAAACTGTCCCGTTATTCAATCTTCTATAAATTGAATAGCGGGATATTTTTTATAGAGAATAAAAGATAAAGAACAGAGTATAAAGTACATGATCCTATGAATTGTAACCAAGAAGAGTTCTCTCTACAAACATATACTCCTTTAAAAACGTTATATTTGCAGAGTAAAATAAATTAAGAAAGAACAATGAAATATATCGGAGCACACGTTAGCGCCTCTGGTGGCGTAGAGTTCGCACCCATTAATGCGCATGAAATAGGAGCAAATGCTTTTGCGTTATTCACCAAGAATCAACGTCAATGGGTAAGTAAACCTCTAACAGAAGAAAGTATCAGTCTCTTCAAAGAGAATTGTGAGAAATATGGTTTCCAACCGGAATATATCCTTCCACATGACAGTTACCTTATCAATCTGGGGCATCCGGAGGAAGAGGGACTTCAAAAAAGTCGTGCCGCTTTTCTGGATGAAATGCAACGTTGTGAGCAACTTGGATTGAAGCTTTTAAATTTCCACCCCGGTAGCTCTCTCAATAAAATATCAACAGAAGATTGCCTGTCGCTTATTGCAGAAAGCATTAATCTCGCTTTAGAAAAAACAAAAGGAGTAACAGCTGTTATTGAAAACACAGCCGGGCAAGGCAGTAATTTAGGAAGCGAATTCTGGCAATTGAAATATATCATTGATCGGGTAAACGATAAGAACCGGGTAGGTGTTTGTCTCGATACCTGCCATACCTATACCGCTGGTTACGATATTGTCAATGAATATGATAAGGTATTTGATGAATTTGATAAAGAAGTCGGATTCAACTACCTCCGTGGTATGCACTTGAATGATTCTAAAAAAGCATTAGGCACCCATGTTGACCGCCACGACAGCATTGGTGAAGGATTGATTGGCAAAGCTTTTTTTGAAAGATTGATGCAAGATTCCAGATTTGATAATATACCGTTAATACTCGAAACTCCGGATGAAAGTAAATGGAAAGAAGAAATTGCATGGTTAAGAAGTATGGAATAAAAGATTAGAAAATACAAGTTATAGAACATATTTTGAAAAAATATTCAACTATTTTATGGTTGTGTTGAATATTATATATATCTTTGTACCCGTAAGCCTTTGAACTTCAAAGAACTTACGGGTTTCTTTTAAAAACAAAACGAACTAAAGTATCGCATAAACAAAAACTATTAGATATGAGAAGATTTTGGTTAGCATGCACAATGGTAATTGTAGTGGGTATAAGCAGTTGTGTGGATAGTGATAAAGACTTATACCAAGAAGCTCCAGGGGCAGAAATTAACACCTCTAATTTTTCTACTATACAAAAAGTACAAGTAGAAATTGATTATTCCGATTCCGAATCAAGAGTTCCTTTTTCCATTTATGATGGAAATCCATTGATTGAAGGTGAAAACACCACCATTCTAAAAGAAAACGTTCAGGCATTAGATGGTGCATGGACAGATGAACAAGGTAAATTCACCGCAACGGTTGAATTGCCGGCTTATGTATCTAATGTGTATATCGTTTCTACATCACCTTTTGCCAGACAGGCAATACCAGCAAAAATAGTTAATGGTGTTTTGAAAGTATCAGACACAGATGAACAACTTACTACCAGAGCATCTTATAGAGAATCAACCTCATTTGATAAAAACAGATTTAAGAATCTAGGATGGAATACTAATCTCGGTTCATTCGACGATCGCAGTGGAGTTATTAATTACGCTTATAAAGGTAATGATCCTAAACTCACTTTAAGTAAATCTGAAATGAAAGAATTACGTACTACTGTAAGTAAGGTATTGAATACATTAGGAAGTTGTCCAGAGGAATATCGTACTCAAGCCGACTTATATGTAGAGGAAGATGAAACAGCCGTAGTACTAACTGCATTAAGAGGATGGACCTGTTGGAACAGTTCATTAGGCTACTACTATTACAGATACGATCAAGCTCCTGCCAGTCTGAAAGACGTAAAAGTATATGCTGTATTCCCCAATACTCAAATGACCTGGAATAATGGAAGCCTTCAAGCCTCTCCCCAAGGTATAAAAGAAGGTACAGCTGTACAACTAAAATATTTTGATGATCCGGAATATCCAAAAGGCAAGAACTTCCCCAAAGGATACTACATTGGTTTTATTCTCGCTTGCAACGCATGGAACACCTATTTTACAGGTTTCAACAGTTATACTCTAACCGAAGGATTTTATGCCAGTTCCACAAAAGGATTTAGTACTAAAGTTAATAGCGGTATAGATGTACGTACAGCTATGTTTAAAGATAAAAACAGTAACATTGCTATCGCCTTTGAAGATTTCATGGATGATCAGAATTTTACAGATGTTGTATTCTCATTAAAAGCCAATCCTGAAATCACTAATGTTCCTCCTGTAGATGAAGACTTAAATACAACTATTAAAAAGACAGGTGTATACGCATTTGAAGATGAATGGCCTAAAGCTGGTGATTACGATATGAATGACGTATTGGTTCAGTATACTTATCAAAAAGTATTCAATATATTCAATGAAATCTTAAGCGAGTCATTTACATTTAAAACTTTATATAATAAATCGACTGTATTTACTAACGGATTAGGTTTCATTCTTTCAAATGAGGGAAATGCACAGTCAACTGAATACTTTATTAGAAAAGAAAATGAAAAGGACTTTACTGTAGCTTCGGGAGCTGACAAATTTACTCGTGAAAGCAATGCAATTATATTGACAGATAATGTTAAAACAAACCCAAATGCCGAATATAAAGTAACATTCAAATACGGAGATAAAAACTCGAATAAAAAGCAGGAAACATCAATCGATGCATTCATATACCGTCCTAGTAAAGAAGGTAATCGCTTGGAAGTTCATTGTCCTATGAAGAAACCAACTTCTAAAGTCGATACTTCTCTCTTCGGACAATATGAAGACTGTTCTAAACCTAATGAAGGCATTTACTATGTATCGAATCAAGAGAATATTTATCCTTTTGCATTCTATTTGTCAAATGCCAATGCTAATGATATTGCAGAACTAAAGAACTTCGATAAAAACGAGAAGAAGTCTATCAGCGAAATCTATCCTAAATTTATAGACTGGGCTAAATATGGTACAAACGCCGATTGGTATAAGAAAAAATAAGTACTTAATATACTGAAACAAGAATAGCTGGAAGAATCTCTCTTTCAGCTATTTTTGTATATATCAAAGGATAAGAGCCAGACACTTAATAAATATTCGCCATACTGACTAAAGGTTCATACAGTTTCTCTATATCCTGCGAATCCATCTCTATTTGCACCTGATCGCCGGGCATTAATGTCTGCCCTTTAGGAGGCAAATTCTTCCGGTCACGATGAACATTAATTATCACACAACGCTCCGGTAAACGAAGTTCATCTACTATTTTCCCGTCTAAATAAGAGCCGCTCATTATTTCTACAGACAATGTGTAACGCGGTTCTTCCTTAAATGCAGGCGAATGAATCATATCGTCATACAAAATAACATTGAACGGTTTAATTTGAAGCATTTCCGTAAAATAATAAGTTAATCCGCCTACAACAATAGAAGGATAAAAGACTTCCAAATGTCCCGTAATCTCGGTTATTAGTACAATGGCTGTCAAAGGGGTACGGATTACTGCAACAAGGAATGCAGACATACAAATCAACATGATATAACTAATATTCTCATAAGCAATAACACCCTGTTGAACCATAATTAATCCCACTATTTGTCCAAGAAGTCCTCCCGTCACCAGCGTCGGGATAAAACTTCCTCCCGGTAAACCCGAAGAAAAAGAAAAAGTGCTAAAAACAAAATGCAACAACATCATGCCGACAATCCAGAGAATATGCGTGTCCGGATGCATAGCTTGTGATAATAAGAACTGCTCCCCTCCTCCGGTCAGATTAAACTCAGCCATAGAAATCAGAAAAGCTATAAAAAGCAAATACAACATCTTTACGTATTCCGGATGCTTAATAGCAGGGTAAATACGTTTCACTTGAAGAGTGGTGACAGAAAAGAACTTTCCAAAAACAGAAACCACTGCTGCCAGCAAAAGAAACAATTTCACTTGCCCCCAGAAAGTCATCCCCGGTACAACAGCATCAATATGAAAATAAGGATTGATCGGGAAAATCCAACTGGCAACTCCACCTGCCACTACTCCTGCCAAAAGAGTGGTAATAGCTGTTTTAGGTGCATCGAATCGCTCGATAGATTCGATCACCAACAATGATGAAGCCAATGGGGCAGCAAAAGCAGCAGCTAACCCGGCACCGGCGCCGGCAGACAATAGTTGTTTCCGTTCACCACTAAGCACCCTCCCCCATTTGGATACCAAATATCCAACATACGAACCTATTTGCACGGAGGGACCTTCACGCCCCAAAGATAATCCAGTACTTAATGCAAGTATTCCACCTACAAACTTTGCCACCAATTCCAGAAAAGGATGTTTATAATCAACCCTGCCATTGATAACTCCACGTGTTTGCGGAATACCCCCACCGGTAATAAGCGGCATTTTCTTTACCAACCAGGATACGAATACAAGTATTCCCCACATCAAAAGAAAAAGAGGTATGTACCAATACCATTTGGGACGAGAATCAAAGAAATCGTGACGGAGATTAAAGAAAAACTGTAATAAGTAATGATAAGGCACAGCCACAAGTCCTGTCAGTAATCCTACGAAGATACTGACAAAGTACAGTCGGGCATCAATCAACTTCAGTTTAAAAATGCGCCAACGACCTTTATCTTTTATCTTTTTTATCAGTCGAAACATTCAGCCAGCCTTACATTGTTTTTATACGTAGGACATACAACAATCAAAACCCTGCTGTGGTTTTCAAACTAATGAAGATTTAATTTCTAATTATTTTCCCATCATATTCAAACGAAGTATAGCATGCACCATAAAGTAAGAACCTAATGCATTATAATCAGTGTCACGAATGGCAGTAGCGGTTATCGTGCGTATCATAGAAATGTCCTGATGAAGAATATCATATATTTTGAAGCGGATTAGTAACTGTTTCCTCTTCAAAAAGGCTTTTGACAGCTGGCAATTCCACATGAAATTTGCTTTGGCATAACCCTCATAACCATATCCGGTACGAAGGAAATAAGTCAGGTCATTATATAACTCCATCCCCCAGGGAAGATAAAGCTGCAATTCGGTTCCTGCCTGATAATCAAAAGTCTCAGTACGCTTCTCCCGTACATCATTATAAGAATTGTTATAAGTCAGACCAACAAGCCCTGTAAGTTCCATTTGGCGGGTACGATAAGTAATCCGTAGACGCTCACGTCCTGTTAAATGCTGTACGGAAGTTTTCACCGGTTCTTCTTTATTCAAGGTTGTATAGCCATTCTGATTCCGGTATTGCAGATAGGAATAAGTACGAAATATCCAGTTACGATTCTTAAAAGGGGTATTGAGAGAAAAAGAACCCATGGCCCGCCAATTACCATTCATATTGACCGGAGATGTAGTTCGTACACCGGTTTCACTATCATAAGTCACCTGATTGGTTACATTGTTAATAGTATTCTCGAACAAAGCGGTAGCTACGATATTTCGCTGATGTTTGGTATTATAAGAATTGAAATTCAACGTAAAAGTATTCATATATGAAGGCTTCAACGAAGGATTTCCGACACGGATATTCAAAGGGTTGGTACGGTCGGTCACAGGTTGGAGATCACGTATGTTAGGCTGTTTCCCTTTTCCCCTATACACAATTTGCAAACGGGTGCGTTTTGAAAACTTATAGCGGAAATTGACAGTAGGCGAAAAATTCATGACCGATCTTTCCAACTGATCTTCGGGAGCATCAGTCAACAATGAATGGCTAACAGACTTTTGAGGTTCAAAATCAACACCAATATTATAATTGTACTTTTTTTGCGAGGTACGTATCGCAAGATTTACTAAATGATTACTATATTGATTCTCAAAACGGTTACTGGATTCTTCATCAAAATCGGGAGCAAACTCTTCCAATTCCTTATCCCAGTCATAGACAAAGCGATCGGAATTATTCACTCTATACTGATAACTGTAACGTAGTTGCAGGAAATGCCGCCACGGTAATGGCTCTACATACACCAACTGCACCCGGTAATTGAATCCGTCAACATCATCCTCTATTTTCTGATTCTGAATCTTCTTCGTATTATTTTTGAAGTACCGGGTAGTAGAAAGGTTCGTCCGATCCGTAGCTGAAGCATTAGTACCATAGTCTACCTTCAAAGCAACATTTCTCCCCAGACGACTCAATTTCCGACTAAGCTGCAACATCAGTGCCAGATTATACCGGGAATTATGATTAGTGCCGGAGGACTCTCTCTCATTCAGCAACACATCATTCCCCCACCCTTCCTGGGAGCCATTGTTTTCCCTGTCATTGCTCGAGAAGCGATATTGAGGACGGAAAATCAATGTAGTAACAGAATCCATTTTCCATTCAAGAGAAGCATTGGCTACCAGTGCGTGATTCTGCTGCCGGCTATGGCTCATGCCCAGATTGATGGATTTGTCCTCACGGAGAAAGTTGTCGACTGTGGTACGGTTGTCTTCCAAACGATCGGTACCCACATATTGAACATTTGAGCGTAATTTAACGCGCTTCCAGTCATAAGTTGCATTAAGCCCCAATGAGCGGGAAGTAGTCAGTCCCATCCGGCTACGGATATTACCTGTTGAACTGGAAGATTCATTCTGTAATTCCGAGAATCCCTGGTTATTGGTATTATTCAGATTCCCGATAATGGTTAATTGAGAGTTTTCACGAAAACGGTTCAAGGTATTGGCTAATTCATAACGGTCTTTACTTCCATATCCTCCCATAAAATTCTCCATCCAGCCCCGTTTCATATTTTTTTTCACAGACAAGTCCAGAATCATCTCTTCCTCTCCGTCATCTATTCCCGTAAGACGTGCCAAATCTGATTGACGTTCATACGCTCTTAACTTCTCCACCATCTCCACAGGAAGATTTTTAAGAGCGGCTTTCGGATCATCAGAGAAAAACTCTTTACCGTCCACCAAAATCTTTTTTACTTCCTTGCCATGTATCAGCAACTTACCGTCTGCATCTATTTCACCTCCCGGAAGCTGTTTTACCAATTCTTCAAGCATTGAACCTTCGGGAGTACGATAGGCAGAAGCGTTGAATACCGTTGTATCCCCCTCTGTCACCGCCATTGGAGCCTGTCCTACTACCACTGCTTCATCCAAAGCATAACTTTCCGGAGTCAGATTCAGATCCCCCAATTCACAAGAAGAACTTTTGCTGGAAATGGAAACTGGATGAAAAACCTGCTTATATCCGATATATGAAACCTGTAATAATAAAGACTTCGCTTTAGTTGCATGATTAGGAATGGAAACGGAAAGTTGGAATTTACCGATAGCATCCGTAGCACCGCCGCCCAACAATGTACTATCCGGTAAAGCTAAAAGCCGGACCGTAGCAAACGGTACCGGCTGATAGGTTTCAGTATCAATCACACGACCGGAAAAACGCTCTTTGCCGGACTGAGCAAAAACAGTCAAACTAATCAGTAACAAGACATAACAAGTAATCAAACGGTACTGAAAAGAATAAATATGGCTGTCTATGTTCAAATTGTGTTGATTTAGTAAAATAAAACTATAATAAAATAAGCCTAATCTTTATTTCTGGTCCGGACGTGGAGCGCGAGGTCTTTGTCCCTGGTGATGTCCCTGTCCCGGTTTCTGTCCTTTTCTGCGGTCAAACTCTTTCTTAAACTTATTAGCATTCATCTTCTCCTGCTGATAAATCTTCAGAATCTGCTTCTGCGAAAGTATCTTGCTGAATTCATTGTAATACTTTTCACGAACATCCAGCATTTTACGGCTTTGAGTAAACTGATTCCGCAACATGGTCGCAATCTCGTCATCAGTCATGGACGGCCGTTCTTTTTTAGCATTAGCATCTGTTGCCTTAGCTTTTTCTGTTCTCGGCTTGTGATTCATCATACGGCATTCACGCAATTCTTTGAGATATTTTTCATAAACCGGAGTAAACTTGGCAGCTGTTGCATCATCCAGCATCAATGTTTTCACCATCTGGTCCACCTGCATTTGCATCATTTGCTGCTGTGTAGGACGCTGTTTTCTCTCTTTTTTATCTGAATTCTGTGCAGATAAAGTCATCTGGCTTCCCATCAGCAGAACAGCCATAACGACATAAATAAATTTAGTCTTCATAATCTTCACGTTTAAAATAATGATTGAGTTACTTAATTCAAAAATATATCATTTTCAGAGAAGTTGACGAGCTCTTCCAACTCCTCATCCGATAGTTCTTTAATCCATTTATCTACAGGTTCCGTACCATTGGCTAATACTTTCGAAGAAGGTGTTTTAACCTCATCTGCCTGTCTCAAAGATGAAACAAACAGAAATCCGACCCATACTGCTGCTATGGTAATCACCGTAGAAATAATCAGCTTCATGTGAGATTTCCGCTGTTGCTTCACTCCGGCGCGCTCCATCACCTTTCGCTGCACATCCTCGAAGAATCCTTCAGGAGTACGGTAGGGTGTCCGTTTACCAATATCGTCAAAATCAAAATCCTTTTTCATCATTCTATCTGTTTAATATATATTCCTTAATCTTCTCTTTCGCATAGTGGTAATTCACTTTTAGTGTATCCACTTTGCTATCCAGTACACGGGCAATCTCTTCATATTCAAGTTCATCGTAATAACGTAAGTTGAATACAAGCCGTTGCTTTTCAGGCAAACTTAGAATGGCCTCCTGAAACTTCACTGCCAGCTCATTTTCATAATCAATATAATCGGAAGCCTTCAACTTGCCCATCAACTCTTCTTGAACATCTTCTGCAGAAACAACTCCCTCATCTTTACGACCGTTCAGCAAGCGTAAACTCTCATTCGTGGCAATCCGGTAAATCCAGGTTGACAGTGAACTTTCTTCGCGAAACTGATCGATATGCCGGAACACCCGGATAAAGACTTCCTGAAGCACATCCTCCGCATCTTCATGAGATACGACCAGTCTACGGATATAATTATATATCGGTACCTGAAAAGAGTCCATCAACATCTTGAATCCCCGTTCGCGATTCGAGGCACAAGCTTCACGAATTTTATTCTCGTTTATCATCAATTCTTTTTCTGAGCTTTATTAGTTAGAACGAGGAAGAACAAGGAAGTTAAATACAGGAATCCGCATTTTGCATTTATTAACAAAAAGAGTAAGAGAGAAGCTGCGCATAAGATATAAAAAGTGCCTCCATATCCTTTGTAAAGGCGATGAAGGCACTTTTAGTAGTTTATCTATAAGTTGTAAACAAGAAAATGATTACCAGAACTTATTGTGTTCTACACTATATTCAAAGCCCACGGCTTTCAACTGATTCACTAATTCATCCTTGTCCACATTCATATCTTCACAAAGTTCGTCAAGTGAAGAATAACAATCACGTAACTTCATATTGATGACGCTGAACAACATCATCGGATCTTTTGGTAATTCCATAACATACAATCTTTTAAACCGGATGCAAAGGTACAGCAATCTCATTGAATGACAAAACAAATCAATCACCTATTTCTTCTATCTTCAAAGAGATCTTTTCTATCAGTTTACTGATTTCCTCTTCCAATGGGATCACGTTGAAGTCCTTCCAAAAGTTCTCATCATATTTGAAACAGGTGTCGGAGAAGATGGTACGGGTAGGCAATCTGTCTGTACGGGGAAATACGACCACTTGTTCGGTATCCACCTTGCAAGTAATCATCTCAAACCAGATATGAAGATCCCGGCTGCTGAACAGCATTTTTGCCCGTTTCACTTTGAAATGAAGATCTCCACGGATATGGTGTATGTAATAAGTCCCTTGCCACGGTTTGTAAGAAATAGTATATACCACCTTTTGAGGAATCATCCGCACGTTACGCGTACGCCTTTCGACAAACATACCTGCCGCATTCTTCACATATACAGGATGAATTTCCAGACGGGCTTGCAATAGAGCACTTGTCTCGGAATCAAGAAATAGCTCTCCACAAAAAAGAGGTTCGCTGATTCCCTTTTTCTGTTCAAAATGCACCACATTTACAAATCGGTCCTCTAAAAACGTTACTCCTTCTGAAGTATAGTCATAAATACCCTTCTCTACACTAGGAGTCAGGAACTCGGGCATATCTTTGATGATATCCATCTGGATACAGGCCTGAATTCCGGATTTTACTTTTACAAGCAAGCTGTCTTTTGCTTCTACATTACTTAGCCGGCTCATCTTCAACAACTTCACCTGATCCGGTACAGAAGAATATGAGGATGTCTTATAAACCTTAAACACAGCTTCTGACAAGTTTTGAAATTTGTTTTTCAACTGAACTCCTTCACGATAAAAAGTAGTCAGATATACCGGAGTATGCGAATAGTTCTTATTCCGCCGCTCAATCATTTCACGCAAAAGTTTCTTTGGATCACTTCGACGAATCACCACTTCCTGCAAAGGGACAACTTTAGGTTCGAGACTAAGTATATTGTGCCGTCCAATCAGCAAAGCAAACTCTATGTCCTGTGAAAGATAACCTATATGAGAAAAAGTAATCGAATCATTTTTCAAAGAATCGGGTAAAGACAGTTTAAAATCTCCATTCTGATTCGTTATACTGCCAATAGATGTTCCTCGCACTCCAACAGTAGCAGAAGAGATAGGTATTCCTGTCTCCTTATCCAGCAAAGTACCGATAATGACAAAGTTTGTTATCTGTTCCGGAACAAAATCTTGTTGCACACGTACCTTTTTCTCCGAAGGGAGAGTAATCAGGATGTGAGTGCCCATCACTTGAAACTCCAGACTGGTATTTCCTACGATGTCATACACTGCCTGACGAATGGAACGTTCGCCTCCCTTTATCTTCACTACTGCATCATTATCAATGACTTTACTATCATAAATAAACATATATCCCGACTGTTGAGAGACATCACTCAACAATGAATAAACAGTACCTTTTATCTTGGGAAGTCTGACTATACGCTCCAGCACATCACTTCCATCCGCTCTCATCATATCAACGAAGAAGAAGAGTATCAGCAGAATGGACAGATAATGATAAGCCTGTTTCATTTTTCCCAACTTTAATGAGTTCTATTCCGATAATAAAAGAATATCTCCTTGCCGGATACATTGCAGACCGAGCGCACTAGCTATCAGATTAGCTATAACTTCAGAAGATTCGTCAGAGAATTCGACAGTCAGCCGACGTTCCTCCAATGCCGGTGAGACAACTTGTATTTGCAAACTATCCGAATTCAAATTCATGACTTTCAGAATGTTCGCTAACGATTCATCTTTAAATCGTATATGCTTAAAGAAGCTCCCCCACTCTTCATTCTCCTTATCTGTATCCAAAACGACTAATCGTTGTGATCGCACTACTACCGTTTCCCCCGCTTTTACATAACACTCCTGATTTCCTTTTTTTAGAGTAACCTTCACTATCCCTCTTTGTACGGATAAACGGAACGGAGCATTTTCATCACTTTGCACACTGAAAGCAGTACCTAGCACTTCAATCTTAGCTTGCTCCGTATCAATCCAAAAGGGTTGTCCCTGCTTCTTTGCTACGTCAAAGAACGCATTTCCCTGTAGACTCACTTCCCGTTTATCAGCAATAAAATGTTTCGGATATAACAGGGAAGTTTCTTTTGCCAAGAGTACGACAGAACCGTCTTCGAGAGTCGTTGCCAAAGTGGAAACACCTTGATTTTCCTGTGTAAGAAGATGCTGTGCCAGTTCTTTATCAGAACCGGTCACCCAATACAAAGTTCCCCAAATGACGCCTATCAAAACGGCGGCAACTGCTCCGTACCTGATCCATTGTGAATATTTGCGTGTATGGTGGCCTTCATCCACTTTCGCAAGTAAACGGTCATTGTCCAAGCGATTATACAATCGATTCCACGCCTGATCTGTCTTTATTTTATAAATATCTGTTTTCATCACTTCATGTGAATATAAATTTCTACTTCTTCTCGCAATGTCCGGAGGGATTTTGTCATTTCAGCCTCTACTGTCTTAACAGAAAGCGAAAGCTGCGTCGCTATCTCGACATATTTCCGCCCTTCCAGACGATGCATCTCGAAAATCCGCCGTCTGCGAACCGGCAGCTTTTCAAGGGTTCCATTTATGAATCTCTCCAATTCCTCATACTCCATCTGTTGATGAGGATCTGTTGACTGCTC
This sequence comes from Bacteroides ovatus, assembly GCF_001314995.1. NCBI lineage: Bacteria > Pseudomonadati > Bacteroidota > Bacteroidia > Bacteroidales > Bacteroidaceae > Bacteroides > Bacteroides ovatus. The sequence goes on along the minus strand of NZ_CP012938.1, from coordinate 6,269,123 downwards.
CGGGTTGGAAGTGGTCAATACAGTTTCACGGTATCTGTTCCGAACTTCCTCGTGTTCGCAATACTGCAAAGATTGATTACGAGTCGCTCTATACAAGTAACTTTTAACGGACTGAAAGATCTGTAAGCGCTCTCTTTCTTTCCAAAGTACATAAAAAAGTTCCTCCACAATCTCTTCAGCCACTTCCATTTGCCCGGTAATGCCTGCCGCATAACAGCAAAGAGGAAAATAGTAACGGCGAAAGAGTTCCTCAAACGCTTTTATGTCACCTCCCTTTATCTTTTTTAGTATGAGCAGTTCATCCAGCATACTTGCTTTTCTTTATTTGACCTCAAATATAAGAAAACTATCCCTGTTTCAATTCGATTGCTTTTTTAATTTATCCACTGCGTGCTCCAAAGATTCCGTAGGTTCGATGATATTGTAGTTTCCCCAAAAGTCCGGACTCCAATATTCGTCTACTTTATCATAGAATATTTGATTCAAGCTGAAGGCTTCTTTGTTGGGAATAGTCTCCAACATTCCTTCTCTCTTGTCGGTCACGACCATTTCGGAAGCTACTGTATAGCTTGTGGAAAACAGTTTCTTCTTCCAGTCACATTTGAAACGGATTGTGTTGCTAATGTAATTCAGATAAGTTTTTCCCTCCACATCTTTATAAGTGACCAGGTAGGACAGCTCTTGCGGCTTGAATCTTAAACCGAGAGGTTTTTTATATAGAATGGCAGTGGTTGCCTTCGATTTATCCTGCATGTCCAGACTCATCTCTATACGGGTAAATGACAAGCGTTCACGATCGATATATAATTTGCCATACAAGAGAGCATACATAAGGATTACCTTCGGGCGGAAATTAATAACATACTGCATACGGTTATCTATAAGCATGGATTCCGCCATCCAGAACTCATAATTATTCAATTCTTCCATATCGAGTAATGCTCCCTTGTTCTTCACAACATCCAAAGTGATGCTCAAGTTAGGGCCGCCAACAACCTTGACAGCTAATGTATCACTCGCTTTCTGGCTAAGCAGGCGACGTCCCTTCACCACCCTTACTTTGTCATAATTAGTATTTCTATTAGTGTAGGCTGTTTTGGACACATCGATCACAGCCTCCGATATACCGATATACCGACGCCCTTTCTGTACAGTCTCCCGATAAAATCCCGTCAGCATATCACGCTTATCACTATAATTTAGAGGAATCTTACTGATTGCCTTCTCTACAATCATACGTGGATTTTCAGCAAACACCACCACTTCATTCAGCAGGTTGGCATGAGGTGTCAGCCAAACCGTCAACTTAGAGGGTGTTTCTTTCTCCAGAGAGATATGATTATTTACATAACCTATATGTGAAATCTCCAGTTCGCGCAGCGCTTCTGTTTTTTTGATTTTCAAAGCAAATTCTCCTTCCGCATTCGTCACAGTGCCGATATTACTGCCATGCACAGATACATTTACGTTCTCCAGAGCTTTTTTATTTTGCTTGTCTTTCACCATACCAACGATTGTTAGATAATCTCCGGCATCTCCTTGCGCCCACACAGGAAAGCTACAAAGCAGCAAACAAACTGACAGCCATCCAACCAAGTGTTTTTCTACATTCTTCATACTGATGCTTTTTAAAGGTAAATAAATTACGTTTCTATTTATAAGAGCGCTCAGACTGGAAATACCCTACAGCTTTTACAAAAAAAAGAAAAAGAAATCATATTCCAATATTATATCCGGGAATTAATAGTAAATTTCCCGGCAGATTAATGATAAAAGCAATCGCCATGATACGCAAATTAGACAAGACCGAATATGACCGGGCTACCTCATTAGCATTGGAGGTATATATACAATGTGGAGCGGAAGACTTCGATGAAGAAGGTTTGAATTCATTCAAAAGTTTTATCTTTAGTGAGCAACTTATGAATGAATTAGTGATTTACGGGGCTTTTGACAATGAAAATCTAGTAGGCATTATGGGAACGAAGAATGAAGGGAAGCATCTATCCCTGTTCTTCATCGGAAAAGAACACCACCGTAAAGGCATCGGCAAACAATTATTCAATTTTGCAATCAAGCATTGCCCGGTAAATGAAATGACGGTTAATTCATCCACATACGCTATTCCTTTTTATCAAAGTCTGGGCTTCGATAAAATTGCCGGGAAACAATGTACCAATGGGATAACATATACTCCGATGAAATTTACGATAAGCAACTTCAAAGAATAATTCCCGGTAATCACTGATATAATTGTTAATTATGCTTGTGAATATGTATTTCATATAAAAATAGTTTCTACCTTTGCGGCCGTTATGATGAAGTACATATTTTGTATACTATTAGGCGTATTTCTGTGTTGGGGATTCCATCTGATTTTCAACGAAGCACAAGAGGCATACCGGTTAGAAGCCGGTAGTAACGGCATACAAACCTATTCCTATTCATATACCTCTAAAGCTAGCATTATACAACTGGATCAAGAACAGAAACTAGTCAAGACAAAAGAATACGCCGGAAAGCAAAATTACAATAACGATAACGGCGTTTTAAATCCATTTTCCTTCCGCCACCTCTCTCCCTTAAAAATACTAAGATTCAATATTCCTTCTGTCACTATCCGCATACTAAGCTCGCTAAAGATTCAACTTCCTAAAAATCAATGGACAGGTTTTTCATATTATACCAATCTTTTTAAATATTCCGATAGATATCATATCTATTCATTAGGACACATACTCATTTAGCCATTTTATATCTTTTTTCGGCATAGGACAATTCAAGTCTTTTATGCCCCACTTTCTGTTTGCCTCCACCATTTGAGTGAAAAAAGAATTCACTATGGTCTGGAAGCCTATAACATTCTTTCATTACAATAATAACCAAAGTATATAAAATGGACTTTTTATTGGATTTTATACTTCATATCGATCAATATATGGTGATGATTGTGCGTGATTATCATGCCTGGACATACGCCATCTTGTTTTCTATCATCTTCTGTGAAACCGGATTAGTGGTCACTCCTTTTCTTCCCGGTGATTCTTTACTCTTCGTTGCAGGAGCCATTTCAGCATTACCCGATATGCCCATCAGCGTGCATATACTTGTCATTATCTTATTTGCTGCTGCCGTATTAGGCGATTCCTGCAATTACATGATAGGACATTTCTTCGGCCGAAAGCTGTTTAATAACCCCAACTCCAGGATATTCAAACAAAGTTATCTGGAGAAAACACACGAGTTCTATAAAAAGTATGGTGGGAAAACAATTATTCTAGCCAGATTTGTCCCGATAGTACGCACATTTGCACCTTTCGTAGCAGGAATGGGAAAGATGAATTACTACTATTTTATGATGTATAATTTAGTTGGTGGTGCGCTCTGGGTTGCCGTATTCTGTTATGCTGGTTATTTCTTCGGCGACCTTCCGTTTGTGCAGGAAAACCTGAAATTACTGATTGTAGCCATCATATTTATCTCTGTATTGCCTGCCATTATAGAGGTAGTACGTGCCAAACTAAAATCTTAAAAACAGCAAACTATAATCTGTATTCATTTGTTACTAATATAAATAGAGAAGAAAAAAACAATTTAAAGTTTTTACACTTATGAAAAATTCTTTTTTTAGCCAGTTTACTCCAAAGGAGCCCAAATTTTTCCCTTTACTGAAACAGCTATCAGAAGTGCTCTGCGAAGCATCAGTTGTTTTAATAGAAAGCTTGCAACATGACTCACCTACAGAACGTTCGGACTACTACAAAAAAATCAAAGACCTAGAACGGGAAGGCGACAGACTGACACACCTGATTTTTGATGAATTAGGTACTACCTTTATCACTCCTTTCGACCGCGAAGATATTCATGACTTAGCTTCCTGCATGGATGACGTCATTGACGGAATAAACAGTTGTGCCAAACGAATCTCTATTTACAATCCCCGTCCTATTTCAGAGAATGGCAAAGAGTTGAGCCGTTTGATTCAGGAGGAAGCGATCTATATATGCAAAGCCATGGACGAACTCGAAACATTCCGTAAGAAACCGACTCTTCTCCGTGAATACTGTTCCAAACTGCATGAAATCGAGAACCAGGCGGATGATGTATACGAATTCTTTATCACCAAACTTTTCGAAGAGGAAAAAGATTGCATTGAACTTATCAAAATAAAGGAGATCATGCATGAACTGGAAAAAACGACCGATGCCGCAGAGCATGTAGGTAAGATTCTCAAAAACCTGATTGTAAAGTACGCATAAAGCAAGCCGGAACACATGGAATTATTAGTAACTATCATCATTCTGGCTCTGATATTCGATTATATCAACGGCTTTCACGATGCAGCAAACTCAATAGCTACCATCGTATCTACCAGGGTGCTTACTCCCTTTCAAGCTGTAATATGGGCTGCTTTCTTCAACTTCGTAGCCTTCTTCATTGCCAAATATATAATAGGTGGATTCGGTATCGCCAATACAGTATCCAAGACTGTGGTAGAGCAATATATCACCCTGCCCATTATATTAGCAGGAATTATAGCGGCTATCACTTGGAACCTGGTTACCTGGTGGAAAGGGATTCCGTCTTCTTCCTCACACACCCTTATCGGAGGGTTTGCAGGAGCTGCCATTATGGCAAACGGATTTGAAGCAATTCAGCTTAACATCATTCTTAAAATTGCAGCCTTTATCTTTCTGGCTCCTTTTATCGGAATGGTCATTGCTTTTGGTTTCACCCTGTTTGTCCTCTACATCTGCCGACGCGCACATCCTCACACAGCCGAGCAATGGTTCAAGAGGTTACAACTCGTATCCTCCGCCCTCTTCAGCGTCGGACATGGCTTGAACGATTCACAGAAAGTAATGGGTATTATTGCCGCTGCCATGATAGCCGGCCATTCAATGGGATTGGGCATGGGTATCAACAGCATCAATGACCTTCCCGACTGGGTTGCTTTTTCGTGCTTCACAGCAATTTCACTCGGTACGATGTCCGGTGGCTGGAAAATAGTGAAAACAATGGGAACAAAAATTACCAAAGTAACCCCATTGGAAGGAGTGATTGCCGAAACAGCAGGTGCTTTCACTCTCTACATTACGGAAATGTTGAAAATCCCCGTTAGTACTACACATACTATCACAGGAGCGATTATTGGAGTAGGTGCAACTAAACGCCTCTCTGCCGTTCGTTGGGGAGTAACCCAAAGCCTCATGACTGCCTGGATTCTTACAATTCCAGTCAGTGGACTCTTAGCTGCAGCTATTTATTATATTGTTTCCATCTTTTTATAGATGGAAACATATTATCTATCAGGAATGTTATAATAAATAAACCCACATCTAATGTCACACTTGCCAACTTTGATTGCCGACCTTGCGCTGATATTAATATCGGCCAGTATCATAACCTTGTTGTTCAAATGGCTAAAACAGCCTTTAGTCTTAGGTTACATTATTGCCGGATTGCTGGCAGGTCCTTATATTAATATTTTCCCTACAGTAGGAGATATTGAGAATATCAATATATGGGCAGAAATAGGTGTTATATTCCTGCTCTTTGCACTCGGACTGGAGTTTAGTTTTAAGAAGCTCATGAATGTAGGTTCCACAGCTTTTATAACGGCTATCACCGAAGTAATCAGTATGTTGCTCATTGGATATTTGGTGGGACAATTATTAGGATGGGGCACTATGAATTCCATTTTCCTGGGGGGAATGTTGTCTATGTCGTCCACTACAATCATTATCAAAGCCTTCAATGATCTGGAATTGCGTAACCAACGTTTTACCGGTATCGTATTCGGTACTCTGGTAGTGGAAGACCTGATTGCTATCTTAATGATGGTGCTTCTTTCCACAATGGCAGTGAGTCAAGACTTTGTGGGTGAAGATTTGCTGATAAGTGTGCTCAAGGTCGTTTTCTTTTTAATCCTGTGGTTTCTCATAGGTATCTTCGTTATTCCGGCCTTTCTCAAAAAAGCAAAGAAGTTGATGAATAACGAAACTCTTCTGATTGTCTCTCTCGGTCTTTGTCTGGGAATGGTGGTATTGGCTACTTACACAGGTTTTTCAACAGCGCTAGGAGCATTTATCATGGGATCTATCCTTGCCGAAACCATCGAGGCCGAACATATCGAACATATCATACAACCGGTAAAAGATCTCTTCGGAGCTATCTTTTTCGTTTCGGTCGGTATGCTAGTGAATCCGGCTGTATTGGTAGAATACGCCTGGCCTGTCATCATCATTACACTGGTTACCATTATCGGCAAAGCCATTTTCTCTTCGTTTGGCGTACTCTTATCCGGAGAACCACTGAACACTTCCATCAAATCCGGATTCAGCCTGGCACAAATCGGAGAGTTTGCTTTCATTATTGCCGGACTGGGTGTTTCGCTCAAAGTGCTTGATCCGTTTATTTCACCTATCATTGTGGCTGTATCTGTTATTACCACTTTCACGACTCCTTACTTTATCCGTTTAGCCAATCCTTTTGCCGAATGGCTTTACAAAATATTGCCTACTAAAGTACAGGAGACATTAGATCGTTATGCTTCCGGCAAGAAGACCATGAACCACGATAGTGACTGGAAGAAATTACTAAAAAACATGATTGGGAGAGTTGTCATCTATAGCGTACTGCTCACTGCTATTTGGCTGCTGTCGATACAAATCATTTATCCCGCCATCAGCGAAATGTTTACTCCTATCACTATATGGATCAAACTGGTGATGTGTCTGGGTACTCTTCTGCTTATGACTCCTTTTTTATGGGCGCTCATCTCCAACAAATACAACTCTTCGGAATTATTCCTGAAGCTATGGAGAGACGAGAATTACAATCACGGACGCCTGGTTTCCCTGGTTCTGGGACGTGTATCTGTTGCTCTTTTCTTTATCACTAGTGTAGTCATCAGCTACTTTAAACTAAACTGGGGAATAAGTGTGATTATTGCCATAGCCGTAGTAGCATTGATTCTTATTCTTAGGGAAGACCTCACGCAATATTCACGATTGGAAACAAGATTCCTTGCCAATCTTAACCGACGGGAAGAGGTAGCTAAAAAACGGCACCCGCTAAAAACAAGTTTCAATAGCGAATTCAATGATAAAGACCTTGACTTGACATCTATCCTCGTATCGCCTTATTCCGATTACATCGGCAAGTCTTTAGGAGAACTTTCATTCAGGCAAAATTTTGGAGTAAATGTCGTCGCGATCACTCGTGGCGATCTGAACATATATATACCGAAAAGCTCTGAACACATCTATCCGCAGGATAAATTGACAGTAGTTGGTACAGATACGCAATTGCAGGAATTCAGAAATAGAATAGAAGATGTAAAAAATACATCAGATATGGATGCAGTGGATAAAAAGATAACTCTCCACTCTTTCACGGTAGACGAAGAATTCCGCTTTTTAAATCAGACCATCGCTCAGTCTCATTTAGGAGAGAAGCATGATAGCATTGTTGTAGCTATTGAACGAAATGACGAACTGATTACCTTGGATAAAGACACAACTTTCCAATTAGGGGATCTCGTCTGGATTGTAGGCAACCGGGAAAAGATTAGAGAAATACTGTACTTAACGTAATTTGTATCTAAGCCAGAATGGAATACAAAAGTAAAGTACACCCAATACAACAGCTTTAATGTTTTTGTACAGGCTGTATACTGCAATAAAGTTCTGATTCAAAATAAATACGTTACATATAAAGTCCAGATGAGGCTGAACTCAAAACTAAACTTGAAGTTCAGCCTCATCTGCTTTACTTATCTAACATTCTATTTACAAAGTGAGGACGCGTGAATGGCTTACTTGGTCCTACAGTTGGTTTAGCACTGCGCGTTTGTGATTTATTCTGTAAATCAAATACGGCAAACTCCTCATAAGACATTTGTGTACCCAAACTTCTTTCCATTATTTTATCATATATCGCTTTACGGGAAGGAGCATTAAATCCCTCGGTATTACTATTCATCATACTCTCTTCCGAAGGACGATACGCCCCTTTTATATAAGTACATGCCCCTTCAAATACTCCCAGTTTTTCTGACACATACCGATTATCATTCAAGAAAGCAGACCAAAGTACCTGAGATGGATCGGATGTAAAATCAACATTCTGCGCCCATCCTAATGTCTGCAGATACTGTACATTTTTTATTTCTTTAGAAGAAATAGTCCCATTTTCCTGATAAGCATACTCATCTTCCAATTTGGCAAAACCATGTCCAACAGCCTCGTGTACAAGTACCTGCCTGAAACTTTCACTTTGCAAATCGTATATCACCGGGCAATAAGCAATAGCAAACTCAACCACTTTCGTCTGATTAGTATAACCAAAATAAGTAGTTCCTGCATACGCAGGAGAATTTAGAATTACAACAGCCAATGTTTCACTCATATCTATATTATCCACGCATTGTACATAACGTTGTACAGCATTATCTTCACCGGAAATCCCCGTACTGTTTCCACCCGCCAGTTCACAACCAAGCGCTGTTTCATATCCTGTACCAAAAATATTGTGTTTCGAAACCGCAGTTACTGCATATACATTAAAATAATCTCGAAGTGACTTGATGGGTTCTTCCGTAAAAAGATTCTCAAAAGCTTTGTCCATAACCGCATCATAAGTTCCATCGTTAATTTCAGTATCTATAAATCCATCGCCCATAAGCACAATAGGAAGCCCTTTTCCCAACTTTGCTGTTTGCAGAACACGTACTTTTTTATCTGACGAATAATCAGTAGATTCACTAGCCACTTCCCCCCTTTGTATGATAGTAACCATCTCTACTACGATTGATTCCATATCAGTTACTTTCACAAAGTAGATATAGGCAGTACGGGAAACACCATCAGTATTAGGCAATACAGTCAGATTAAGCATGTAGGAAGAGGATGCACGAGTTTTTGTCTCCTGTGTCAGCCAAGTGCCAGTACCCAAAGAACCATAAATCAACAATTCATCTTCAGCTATATTCGTAGAGAATCTAATATCCAATTCCCCACCTTCAACAGATACATTATATATATTCTGCTCAAGATTCACAAATTCTGCCGATTCCTGCTCTATGGTAATGTCTTGCGTCAATGTCCCAGAAGTTAATGTAAGTGTTGCTGTACGTACATTTCCTGTTATATTCTCACTGATAGCAGTAAGCGTAATATTGCACGTACCCGCTTCTCCCGAAACCGGAGCGATTGTAAACCAATCCGCAACTGTACTCGCCTTCCATTCACGGGTACTCGTAAAACTGATTGTTACCTGCGAACCTTTAGCCGAACCCATCACGACATCTCCGACATTCTCTATCGAGAAGTTAGGATCTACTTCATCTTCAGTACAGGATACTATAAAAAACAAAAACAAGGGAAATAATAGAAGATAAATTGTTCTCATACCCATTACATGTTATTTTGTTATACCAAAGATAAGCTACATTTTCATTACCAGAAAATTTATTCGACAAATCGCCCTAAAAAAAAGACGTACGGACTTTTTTTTGAACTTTCCGATATAGAATAATAGTCATTCAGCAATTTTATTTCACTTCCTCAAAATCAACAGCATCTCTGTATGAGCAACTTGCGTGAACGTGTTGCAAATATAGTGCAAACCCGAAAATAAGCATCCATAAGCAACCACAGCTCTTTACTGCAAAAGTACAGATTTATTTGATAAATATCGTGATATAAACACATAATAATCAAATCAATAGGGTAATTTTAACAAAATATGCAATTCGAATACATACTAATTTAAGAAATCTTTAAGTGTAATAGTTGCAATTCTTAGTCCTTTTGCTTTTACTTGTAAGCCATTATCGGAAGTTAAAAGAATAGGATTTTCATTTTTAAATTTAAGTGCCACCGTTAATATGTTATTATCTGGAGATTTTTTATTAAAATCATTTGGCAATAAATCAGGATCAGAAAGTTCCATTGAGACATTCGGCTTATCCATTGCTTTATTGATCAATCGCAAAGCCGTTTCTACATTTTTTTTGTTTGCCGCATCAAGCTTAATTTTAAGTTTGTCCAACTCGTCTATAACTTTTGCAGACATGACAACTTGATAATGTTCATCAATCTTAGAAATAATATCTGGACAATTAACAAACACATTAGTATCGATGATATATATATTCTTTTGGGTGGTTGACTTAACAGATTTTTGTTTTGAAGTCTCAAATTTTGAGAGGTCTATTTTCCCTTTTAGATGCAAACTTATCCCGTTACCTTCAATTATACTATCTTTAAGTTTATTTGAATACTCATCTATTATTTCTGGTATAATACCAGAAGTTATTTTGATTAAGTACGAACGAACATCTCTATGGCATGATGTATTGAGTATTGATTTATCCGCAACAATTATTGTTAGTTGTTTTGCACGACTTGTTGCAACATTAAACAGTGCTCTATCAAGAGACATTCCAATCATTGTGTTAGGAATATAATAAATACAAACATCGCAAGTCATACCTTGAACTCGTTCAACTGTGTCGATGAGAACATTGTTTTTGCTACCATATTTACTTATAAAACTATTCTGTAACATTCTAACTGCAGCACGAAATTTTGTTAATACTGCAATATTCAATTTAGGATAAGATGATAATAAATCATTAACAATTCTAATAGTGAAATCACAGCTGCCTTTATCTACTTTCTCACCGATAGGCATCTCCTTAGGAATAAGAATTGTACCACCTTCCTTAGGAATATAGTGTATAGTAGTATTTGCTAACTCATACTTAAAGTCAGCTACCGATTTAATAGGTGTATGATAGAAAATACTTGTCAAATCCGCAGATTTTTTCAATAAACGATGTGTTTCTGTTAAAATAAACGACTTGTAGTTAAAGTTCTCACAGAGTGTTGCAAAACCATTTGCAAGCATAGCGAAGTCATTCCTCATAAGCGTTTCTTCGCTTAACAATACAATTGGCTGCATCTGGTTTTGATCACCAATCCATATAACCTTTCTTCCAAGATTTTTACATGCAGCTATCATTCCAAACAAAGCCTGACTTGCTTCATCCATAATTACATAGTCAAACGGTTGTTCATAATAACTTTGTTTAGCCCAACCGCTTGTATTATAGAATGTTGAGAGTGTAAGATTGCCAGAAATACATGTTATTTTTTTACTATCAATAGGACAAAGATTTTTGCAAGTAATAAGTTCATCAGAAGATACATTAGTTTTCATTACCCGCTTATCGGAGAGGTATTTTTTTAGGCTGTCCTTTTCTGCAAGTTCTATCAGTGCTCTGTTAGTCATGGCAGTAACAAGCACACTACTATTTTGGCTCAGCAAATGTGCAACAAGTTCAGCCATAAGATAAGTTTTCCCAGTACCTGGAGGGCCCTGAAATATCAGTTGAGAAGTGGATTCTAACGTCTTGACTATCTCTTCAACTTGTTCTTTATTTGAATTAATATGAATAGGATTCCATACAATAAACTTCTTATCAAAATCCAAAATGTCCTTGGCTACCATATTTGTGTCGTTGTTGTTAACGATATCAATAAGGTTCTGATAATAATCCATTGGTGGCTCTTGAGGGCCAAGGACAATTACACATCCTTCTTTGTTTTCTAGGAATTTAGCCATATCTATTGACAATCCAGTAAAACCACACAGTAGGAAACCATTGTCATCCGTTTTACCCTGCCAGACACAATGTACTTCCGAAAATTCGACTTGGTGACGACGCAAGTTACCCCAACTGATTTCTCCCCAATACCTTAGAATACTCATTTCTTTTTCTAATACGACTGCAGTAAAATATTCATTCTTGCGTGGAATTCCTTTATCCTTCTTAAAACGAAGTATAAGTTGCCCAGATCCCAATACGTTACGGTCTGCATTATTGGAATCAGCCATTTGTAAATCTAGCTTTACAAACTGTGTAACATACACTTCATTATCTGTTAATAATGCAATTGCTTTAGAATTGAGTTTCTTTAGATATTCTTCACTTATTGCTACAAGTTCTTTATCAAGAAATCTCTTATGTTGCTCTCTTGTATAATACATTATATTTTTATTCTAAAAGTCAAACAATTCATCTGTATCAATATTTGTATAAACATCAGAAACTGACATCTTTTCGTCAAGTCCAAAACCATTTATTTGGTCTGAAATAGAATATGTTATATTTTCTATAACGAAGCATGTCTTTTTTGAGTACATATATCTATTAGCTAGATATGCAAATTCTTTAGGAGTTATGATATCCGTGTCAAATATAAGGTTGACATCCTTATTGTCTTTAAAAGTATCATTAAAACTTATACGATGTATCCTTCTATCATAGCCATAATTGAGTAGCAAATTATCTGGATCTATCATTAATTCTGAGAATAATCTAGGATGAAGGTATAGCTTTCGTCCTATAGAACTGGTTACGACTACGGTTATTAATTTCCCTTTAAATTTAATAATACCTTTAACCAAACCATTCCCCAAATTAGGATCCCATCCTGAGCAATCATAATCCTCTAATGAATCAAGGTAATCTTTTGCAGCATTACGTGCTTCCAAATTCATCTCTATACGAGATTCTTTGTCAAGATTATCCCGGTCGGAAACATTGCCGTAACTTTCTTCATCCTCATAATAATCACCGTCTATTCTTTTTTTACTTTTTGTTTCTTCAAGCATTCGCTCAAGTTCTGCTATGCGTTTATCCTTTTCTTGAACAATATCCGCTGATACGAGAAATATCATATTCCAATCCTCTTTAGAAAAAGGACATTTTAATAATGTAGTATTGGAGTATATATCCGCTAGAGAAGATGCTGGTTCTCTATTCGCTGATATATAGATATGTCTAGTGTTTGCAAAATATGTATATTCACCCGCATAACCTTTAAATAAGTAAGTATTATTATAAATGCCTCTATACGGAAGTTCTCCCTCAATTATGTATATTGACATTCTTGAATTCTGTTTCCAATCTAAATACAATTGATTTGACCATTCTGCTGCTTTACAGAAATCATCTTCATAATATGAACCAGTTAGACGTAAAGTTTTGTATAGATTTGACAATATATTTACTTGGCTTTCTGATTCTATCGGAAGTTGGAATGAGTTAGCTACCCAATTAAAGAAAGATCTTATTATGTTAGCATCATTAAGATTCCATATATTCTCTAATTTATTCTCTTTAAATGATTTTCTCCGCAGTATCTCTTTACTTTCTTTGTCATGCAACCCAAGTTGAATCAAGAATTGTTTTTTTTCAAACGTATTAGCCCAGTTCTCAATAAACGAAGGCACTTGTTCTATTGGTAAAGTGAATTCATTACTATCGAAATATGTTCCAACTAATTTATCAAAAGGATATTGAACTCCTCCATTTGTAATAACAGGACTTAATATATCTGCAATATCTAGTGCCATACTCTTGTCAAGTATTTTAATGAAAAGATTCTGATCATTAGCACGAATGCATGATTTTAGCATATTATCGAAATAATTGTAACCACAAAACTTTCTATACACAATAAGAAAACAGAATTGTTCTGCAGTGATTAGTTGAGTTGATGCAGTTAGTTCTTTATATAACTGATTTCGAACATCAGTAAGGTTAACTTCCCTTCGAGCAAATATCTTTTCGAATCCATCTATACTTGAAAACTTTGAACTTACATTGCTAAGTATAGAAGATGATGAATATGCTGGTAGTATTTTCGAAAGCGAGAATGTATAGAGTTTTACACCTATGTTTATTGAAAAATCATCTTTAAGATTATATTCTGACAAACTCTTACCATTAATTGTTATTATTGAGCGTGCATGAGAAACAGCCGTATCGTTGGATAATGCCATCTTCATCCATCTATATTCGAAAGATTTTTTGTCATATTCCAACGTACTTAAAAGTGGCATAGCTTTTATGCTCTTTGCATATGCTACCTGAGTATTAGTATCGGATTGCTCTACAATGCGAAGTAAACTTATTGTAGGTATATTGCTTTTTGAAAACAATGTTATCGTAAATCCGGGTCTCCAATATGACAAGAATGTTTTATGAATATCTGAAATATCTGTAATACTTATCAAGTCATCAATATATGGTTCAATAATGCTTGAATAAATATCTGTTGATACAACAAGGTATCTAGTAATTAAGCTGTTATTTTCTTCTTGCTTTAACATATAATCATATAGCCAAACCGGACAATTGGAATTATACGCAAACATTGAAGATAATGGACTATATTTACCATTCTGATTTTTAAAGATTTTCCATTTTTTTAATGTTTCAACCCCAATATTTTTAAATTTTGCAATATTCACAAATAAATGCAATCTCTCATTAAATGTGAGAGAATCTAAGGATTCTTCCTCTATTTTTTCAAAAATTGCTTTTTCATCTTGGCTAACAATAAACAATGATAATGGGTGTTCTTCAACAGAATGATTAGAACATTTAAAACCAAGTTTTGATAATACTGACTTTATGGTTGAAATCTTCTCTGTTGAAAACAAGAGTTTATCTTCTAACTTAACTTCATTTGTTGTTTTCCACTCTTTCCCAAACATAAACGTGGGAACAAGTGGAATTAGAGAATGCGCTTTTTCTTCTTTTGCCAACCATTCATAGAAAGATGTACGTAACTTATCATCACAAGAATCAATAATCCATTTTTTAAGGGTATCAATATTATTTAATAGAATTGTGATAACAGTTTCTGTAGTAATCTTTTCTATTCCAAATATTTCTTTTGACAATGAACTTGAATCAATAGATTCATGAGGTAAATGTTTGGTTGTACCTATTAGCTTATAGAAATCAGATGCACCAATTGCAGAAGATAGTCCAGAAGCATCAAATATAATATTATCTGGCCCTACGATATCATTATTATCATTAAGTATAAATGCTTTATTTGTTAAAGCATCCTTATATCCACGATTAAACGAATCGACTAGTGTTGCTGTATCCTGACTAAAATAGGTGAGTTCTTTTGTTGGAAGTAAATTAAGATAATTTACATTGAGTTCAGAAGCATAGCTTGAAACCATACTTACAATTTGCTTTCCAATCATATAGAACAAGAAGAAATTCCATGGATTGTCGCTTTGAATTCCTTCTCTATCAGACTTGGGAATAAAATCAGCATTCAAATAAAATGGGAATTTGAATCTGTGCTCATTCATAGGAAGATAAGCATATAATGAGAGATCATCTTCACCGATTGGCGTAACAAGTCCATCTTCGTCAAGCTTGATAGCAAATGAGATAGTTGTTTCTTTAGCCGATGCAATACGGTCTGGAATACCTGCAACTTCTGTTAATTCATTACCATCTTGATCAAGTTTAATAAAGTAGTTTTCTTTTTCACCCCTATTATTAGTTCTTTCTTTTCTTCTGATTTGAATGCCTGCCTTTTTGAATTCATCGTCATTCACTAAAAGATTATCTGACGAATAAATACAAAAATCTTCAAATAAACGATCTTCATTGAAAGAGTTTACAAGCGAAACTATGTTATTCTTTCTATCTATTTTCTTTTGAATAGTAAGACATTTATCCTTATCTATCAATTGCACTCGATTAGTGTTTCTGAGAAATAACATAAATCGTGGTTCAGAAAACACTTCTTTAATCGCCTCATGATATTCAGAAAGTGTTTCTTCATCCATTTTTAATGCAATAGCAACATTTTCTTTTTGATTGAAAATGGAATCATATGGATCAATTTTTAATGATTCATACCATATCGGTAATAACTGCCAAGGAATATCCTTTACACCTTTGAATTCCCTAAAGAATTTTAGATATTTGTGAAGAAATTCTTTCTGTTTTTCCACATCATTCTCAATATCGTTAACATGGTAGTAAAAGGCTTTGAAATCATTATAGATTGGTAAATTTTTATCGAAAGAAAAATTGTAGCCAGCACTTTTAATTAATACAGACTCAGAATTTGTGAATACTGACTTGAACCCAATACCTTTATAGCCTGTTTTCTTACTGCTTGCACTCTTTGTGCTTTTTGCAGCAGATGTAATTGATTCAAAGTCATGTTTATTAAATGCAAATCCATCGTGTGTTACAACAAAATAATTATCGCTAAGTTGTAACTTTACTTTAACGCCATTCTCTGGGGCAGCATCATCGGCATTTTGAAGAAGTTCAAAAAACATTCTCTTTTTACTAGTATAGAGGTTCTGACCTACTTCTTCAAGCAAGTTAGCTACACTTGTATTAGTGTTTGGACTTGTATGTTGCTTAAAAGAAAGGGAAACAGACTCTTTATATGGATTTTCTGCTTCTTTAATTTTATTTGATGATACACAAAACATATAAGGAGAACCTTGTTCCATGCGGTATTCTTTGCGTGGCATGTCAATCTCTATCTCATAATAATTACCAGAAACAAAAAAATTACGCAATCGGTTATCAACGATGGCAATGAGACACTTCCCATTAATTGGATCTACTAGTAATTTGCCATTGTTTTCTTCTTTAACATCTCCTGTAGACATTAAATTTGTGAAAAAATACTTGGAATTAATCTCTATAACTTTGCCAATAAAACGATTGGTTGTTAATCCCATAGTAGCCAGTAAATCTGTAAGACTAAGTTCGTAAAGGCTCTCTTCGTATTTATCTTCAACAAAAAACTTTCTACTAAAAATCAGCTGGCCGTTGTCTTCTCCCATATATGCAACACGGACATGTTCTCCTGGAAAAACTTCATCACTAGCACGAATAACTTTATTTGGTGACAGTTCATCCCTATATATACTGCCTAAGATTCCGGTATTACCAATGTCTATAGTAGCAAATTTATTGTTTATATTCTTAACAATAGCATCAATGATATCGCCCTTATTTAGTTGAGAACGTAACCAATCAACTCTAGCTTTCTTTTCCTCGGCCTCGATTGGACGCATATCCAAGACAACATCTTTTAACTTTTCATTATATTTAATGAAAACAAATTCAAGTTCTTCATCAGTCTCTATTTCATTGTTCAATAGTCTGGTTTTATAAGGTTCAACAAAACGTTTTAAAGGTACAATTACCTTTATCAATCCATCTGCTTCAATAAGAGCAGATGTGGAATTTTCATTTTTAATGATACCCTTAAATAAACATTTTACCCGTTCATTCTCACTATGTACTTTTGCAAAATAATCATGTAAAGCCAACACACTCATCGAAATTTTGTTTCGATGCTTCTCTGGGTCGTAATTGTTGTCAATTACAACACAAGTAATTTCTTCACCTTCTTTGTATTCTATTGTTGGGAGTTCACTTACATGAACAAGTGCCGTGCTGTCTCCTAAGTTTACAATAAGACCGAAACTCTCAACAGATTTTATAATAACCTTGTATATGGTACCTTTTTCAACTGTTCTTGGATTGGGTAGAAGATTTTTTCGGCTTAGATTCAACTTTCCATCTGGTAATTCTTTGATAACTTTTACATCAAGAACATCACCTTCCGATAATGAAGAAAGAGTCACAGACTGATTAGACCAAGATATATCATGAAGTCTTATCAAACCGTCAACTCCATTGGGCATTTTTGCAAATGCTCCGAGATCTGGTTTTATACTGGTAATTTTTACGCGAATAATATCACCAACTGATGGATTATTATATGTTGTCATAAGCAATTTATCTTTTAGTATAACTTTACAATTTTGTTAGTCACTCTGATCTCAAATATTTCAATTAAAAATTAAATCAGATATAAGACATTATCTATCATTCACATATTAGAATCTAACACATGTAACATTATAGTTTCATGCAAAGAGAATTTCTTAATTACAAAAATAGGTATTTTATCATTTTAAATAGAATACAAACACATAATAGTCAAATCAATGGGCTGATTTTAACAAAATATCCGGTTTTATCCTTACCTTTGTGTATGATATTGGGATATTATACCCGAACAACAATAAAGAAACTATGCAGATACATAACAATACATTGATAACAGAATGCTCGGCTTACGATTTCAAGGAAATGTTGGAGCGTAAGAAAGTGAAGTCGTGGCTTAAATCCGTGTCGGCTTTCGCTAATACGGATGGTGGCAGTTTGTTCTATGGAGTGAATGATGACGGCGTAATTGTAGGGTTGGAGAATCCACAAGCCGATGCTGATTTTATCAGTGAAATGATAAAGGCAAGACTTGACCCTGTTCCGGAAGTTCAACTTATTCCGATAGAACACGAAGAGCATACCCTGCTTGAAGTGAAAGTAAAGACAGGAACGCTTACACCTTATTATTACTATCAGGATGGGACACGTACCGCATATGTACGAGTTGGCAATGAAAGTGTAGAATGCAACTCCCAACAATTACTTTCGTTGGTATTAAAAGGCACGCACATGACTTGGGATTCACTGCCTACCGAAGTGGATGCCAGCAAACATTCTTTCATCATCCTTGCCAATACTTTCCGTGAACAAACCCATCAGGAATGGAATGACAAGTATTTGGAATCATTCGGACTGGTAACTCCTGACGGCAAACTGACCAATGCAGGATTGCTGTTTGTGGACAATTGCACAGTATTTCAATCGCGTATTTTCTGCACCCGTTGGACTGGACTATATAAGGATGATGCCATCAGTTCCGTGGAACATCGGGCTAACCTTGTGCTGCTCTTAAAATATGGTATGGATTTCATCAAAAACTATACCATGAGTGGCTGGGTGAAGATGCCAAACTATCGCCTTAACCTCCCCGACTATTCCGACCGCGCCATCTTCGAAGGATTGGTAAACCACCTTATCCATCGAGATTACACCATGATGGGCGGTGAAGTACATATTGACATTTACGATGACCGAGTAGAACTAGTATCACCTGGTGCCATGCTTGACGGCACACAGATTCAAGACCGTGACATATACAAAGTGCCGTCCATGCGCCGCAACCCTGTCATTGCAGATATGTTCACACAATTGGACTATATGGAGAAACGTGGTTCCGGCTTACGCAAAATGCGAGAGCTTACAGAGAAGCTACCCAATTTCCTACAAGGCAAAGAACCACAATATCAAACGGAAGCGACTTCTTTCTACACCACATTCTATAATCTGAACTGGGGTGACAATGGAAGAATACCTGTTGAGGAAGTGGCTAACAGGGTAAACAGTACCCTCGAAAAGTACCCTGAAAACGAAGAAAGTTCGGTGGAAACCTTTGGTGATACGCAAGAAAGTTCGGAGAAAGGTTCGGAGATAATCCCAAAAGGTTCGGAGAAAAAGTTCGGAGATTCGAAAAACAAATCTAAAAGCATTGGGAAAACCACACAAAAGATTATTGATTTCGTCATTTCCGACCCATCAATGTCTGCAGAAGCAATGGCCTATAAAATAGGAATAAGCTCCCGAGCCGTAGAAAAACATATTTCAAAGCTTCGTTCTATGGGAATTTTGTCTCGTGAAGGAGCAGATCATGGTGGCTATTGGCGCATTATTGTTAACCCTCAAACTGAGCAATAAAACTATGGAGACATCTTTCATACCATTCAGTGTAATAATTGCCGTTTTGATTATCGCCTTTTTGTTTGCCTCTTTGCCACAGGTAAACCATAAAACGCGATACAAAGTACTTTATGCAATAGCCATCATCATGTTATTAGCTGTTATCCCTATTAGTGAATATATGGCTGGTGGCATACAAAACTCAAGTAACAATTATCTGCTTGTCCTAATATTCGATATTGCAGTAGGATATTTCTGTATGTATATTGCCGCTTTACTGAAGTTCAATGTTCTTAAACGAAAGAACCAAGCATTAGAAAACGCCTTGACAGAAAAGCAACAAGAAAATGTAGCAATCCTATTGGAGCATCAAAACGAAAAACAACAAGCACTTCAGCAAAGAGAGCTTGAATGGTTAGCTGGGAAAATAAAGATGTTTACCGAAAAAGAACAGGAAGCTATTCTTGCCAGTGCTCTATCATTTGCTGAACATGACTTGATAGTTGCTCCCTCAATAAGCATACAGCCCAAAGAAACATGTAGTCAGCAAGAACTAATGTACTTTGTCTGCTCTGCTTTTTACAATATGGATAAAAGTCGTAGTGAAGTTGTGGGTTTCTTATATAAAGTTTTTCCTCTCTATTTTCCAGCAGGAGAAAGTGCATTGGCTAAAAAGATGCCGGGATTGGAAAAGGTAAAAGAAAGAAGGGAAAAAGAAAACACTCAGAAATAAATATCTAAATTATCAAGAACATGGATAATGTTAAAAAATATACTCATTCTAACTTTTTCACAAATAGAGACAACAATACCCTCATAAAAGAATTTGAGGGCATACTACACCATAATCCTCATATTTGTAATCTTGATGCAGTTGTCGGTTTTCTCAGAGCATCAGGATATTTTTCTTTAAATCTTGCTGGTTGCTCGTAACGTACTGATAATCAACGCTGATTGGGATAATAAAATGACGAAAGAAACAAATTAGGAACAATAAAATCAAGAAACCCCAAAATGAAAGCATGAGAAAACAAAAATTAACACAGAAAACAACGATAATTTTCCGATTTTGGTATTCATAACTCAACTCCAAAAGAAGAAAGTTATAAGTAGGCATATTCTGTTTTCATTTTAACAGAATATAGAGATATGCAAGATAAAGAGGGGAAGAGTCACTGTACATCATGCAAAAATCAGCAAAATTTCTAATTATACAAATTATTTTCTGCTTTTTATAATGATTTTCGGATTTAACAAACGATATTTGGAGAAGAATGAGTATATTTGCAACCGAAAACAATAATAATATACGCAATGGCTGAGAAAAATCTTAATCGTATAAAAGTTATGCTTGCAGAAAAGGGGAAAACGAACAAATGGCTTGCAGAGAAACTTGGCAGAGACCAAGCAACCATTTCCAAATGGTGTACTAATGCTTGTCAACCTCCTTTAGAAGCATTAATACAGATATCTCAATGTCTGGAAGTTGACATAAAAGAACTCATTAGGGTTCCTGAACATAATCCTTATAAAGAATTGTAATGAAAAAAATAAATACTTCATTCTCATTATTTGATTTCAATAAGAAACGTGTGACTTAGAGCAATTTGATGCAAGATCTTAGGTGATTCGGTCTTGATTTTTTTAATCAAGCAGCGAACACTCTGAGATATTCTTTTCTGTTTTTTATCCCAACTGGCTTATAATTCGGAAATTGTATCAAAATTTGTATCAAAATCAAATAAGCATAACAATGGAACCATCTATATACAGTTTTTCACTTTGTACCGCACTGCCGTTAATGTTATTCTTCGGCTTTTATTTTTTGTTTGCAAAGACTCCTGAAAAGAAAATTTTCAAGAATTATCTCCGCTCCCGACAGATTATGGGTATAGCTATGTTGCTGCTTTCAGCAAACTATTCGGTACATTTCTTCTTTGGTATCCGATTCAAAAATGCGGATTCTGCCATATTGATGAACATGTCCACATACTTTCTGTGCTATTCTCTGTTCAGTTCGGCATTGATAATGTTGCTTGATCGTTTTTACATTACCAAACGGCGTGTGTGGACACATATCATTTTATGGATTATATTTTCAACTCTTTCCGGAGTTGTGTTGTTCCTGTTGCCAAGCGGAATCATGCAAAAGTTCTCTTTATTTGCTTTAGCTGCCTGGTTAGTCGTTTTTGGAGTCGTTTTAGCTCGCAGAGTCATAATTGCATATCGTAGAGCCATTCGGATTTTCAATGAAACTCAGGCGGATGATATAGGCGCATATATCGAATGGCTTTCCATATTCACTTATTGGGCACTTATCTTCGGTGTCGGATGCGGATTGCTGACATTTCTGCCAGACGAATATGTTTTTATCTGGATTTTGTCGTCAATACCGTTCTACAGCTATCTTTTCTACAGCTATCAGAACTACCTGCTGTTCTATGAACAGGTAGAAAATGCGTTTGAGCAGGATATACAATCTGAAGAAGAACTTCTGACAAATTCGGAAACTGAACATGAAATAGTTTCTGAGAAAGAAGTTCCTAAGTCCTATACAGAATTTATAGAGAGGGTTGACAACTGGATAAAGACAGACGGCTATGTCCAGCAGGGACTTACCATAAAAGAACTGTCCGAAATACTTTATACGAACCGTACCTATCTTTCAGCTTATATCAAGACTACGTATAAAATGACATTCCGCGAATGGATAACCAGTCTCCGGTTGGAGTATGCGAAAAACATACTGAAGGAGCATCCGGAAATCAATATACAGAAGCTGGCTGAGTCTTCTGGTTTTCTTTCCCAAAGTAACTTTATCAAATTATTTTCCGAGAAAGAAGGATGTACGCCTGCCAAATGGAAAAAATCAAATCGGGAATAATTTGTGTAGTAAAAAACATCGGAAAAGGTCACAGAAACCCATTTCCAAAAAGTGCTCAAACGACAAAAAAGTGCTAATTCGACAATTCAAAAAAGTGCTAATTCGACAAAAAGATGCTCAAACGACATTGTTTATAAAATTTTACAGCAAAAGTTTTTCTAATCTTTTGGGCATAGAATGACATTTATTATCTTTGGAGAGGACAAAGATAATAAATGCAAGTTTATATGAGCAGAAAAATCACTTTTCTTACCTTGTTTCTGTGGCTGATGACGGTAACTTTTCCAGTCATTGCGCAGCAGAAAACAGACACGACCTACACCTTCCGCTTCGTTCCGCAGAAGGACATGTTCTACGTTCCTTGGAATGGCAATGACACTGAACTTGCCCGCCTGTTGGAATGTATCGAAAACAGTAAAGCAACAATTTTTGACGGCAAGTTGCCGCTACTGGTTGACGGCTACTGCAATTCGCTGGGTGGTGAAGCCGAGAACCTTGCAACGGCGAAGATCCGTGCCAATCGAGTAAAATCAGAACTGATTACACGCGCGAAAATCAAGGAAGAAAACTTCATTACCCACAATCATGCGACAGGGGGTGATTTTGTAATCGTACGCCTAACGGTTCCCGCAAAGGAAACAGCCGCGATGGATGCGGAAGCGGAAGCACGACGCAAGGCGGAAGCCGAACGACTGGCAACCGAGAAGCGTGCCGAGCAGGAACGGCTTGCCGAAGAGCAGCGCAAGGCGGAAGAAGCCCGACTTGCCGCTGAAAAGGCAGAAGCCGAGAAAACCGCTCAACAAAACACACTTGCCGACACGCCGTCGGGAACCAAAATCACAAATGATTATCATCTCTCCCTGCGTGCCAACCTGTTGCGCTGGGCTACCCTGACACCCGATTTAGGACTTGAATGGCGCATCTGTCCGTCATGTGGCATTGCCGTAAACGGCTCATGGACTTCTTGGACGTGGAGCGACAAGGACCGCCGCTATGCACTTTGGGAAGTGGCTCCGGAAATACGTTATTACATGGGTGAGAAGAAAGCCTGGTATTTGGGTGCGATGTTCAAGGCCGGACAGTTCAACTACAAGATCTCCGAAACAGGCAAGCAAGGCGACCTGATGGGTGGCGGCATCACCACCGGCTATCAGCTACGGCTGAACAAGGCACTGACTCTTGATTTCAACCTCGGCTTGGGCTACCTGAATGCCGATTTCGAAAAATATGAAGTCATCGATGGTGTGCGCGTGCGCTGTGGCAACGAGACAAAAAATTGGTGTGGCCCCATCAACGCCGGTGTGACATTGGTATGGAAGTTATTCTAATACGGAGGAATAGAGTATGAAAGCAAGACAATATATAAATATGGTAGGAATGGCAGCCGCCGTGCTGCTCTCTTCCTGCGTGAAGGACGCGCTTTATGACACGCCGCATCCCGACTATGGGAAAATTGCGGTGACAGCCGACTGGTCGGCCTGCGGTGAGGGTATCAACATACCTGCCACATGGACGGTCACCATGGGCGACTATACGGGTACGGAGACTTCCACCACCCATGCTCCCGACCATCTGTTTGCTCCAGGCTGCTACGCCCTTGCGGTGTGGAACCCAGCTGAAGGAATCACGGTAAATGGTACCACCGCCACCATTGCCGCAGCCACGGGAAACCGGACAGGCACGGATGCCTTTGTGAACAATGCCCCGGGATGGTTCTTCACCTATACGAAACAGGTGAGCATCGAGAAAGACAAGGATTATCCGCTGACCGCCGCAATGAAGCAGCAGGTACGCGAACTGACGCTTGTCGTCAAACCGACGGGTGATGCCGCCGGACGCATCACGGAGATTGTTGCCCATCTGACGGGTGCAGCCAGAACACTCGATTTCGCTACCGATACCTACGGAGCCGCTTCAAACGTCGTGCTGCCCTTCACCAAGATAACCGAAGGTGACGATGCCGGCAAGTGGAAAGCCACGGTGCGGTTGCTGGGTGTGACCGGTACGGAACAACTGCTGACGGCTGAAATCCGCTATGCGGACGGCAACCCGAGCCCCACCACGTTGAAAAGCGACCTCACAGAAGCTCTCAAGGAGTTCAACACCAGAAAGGGCAAATCGCTGACCCTCGGCGGAACGCTGGTTGAGACTCCCGAAGGCATGGAAGTGGACGGAGCCGAAATCAACGGCTGGGAAGAAGTGAAAGGTGATGATGTAAATGCTGATTTGTAAATAATAAAATTATAGATATAATGAAGACAAGATTTTTTACACTTGCAGCGCTCGCCCTCGCACTGGTAGCCTGCAACAACGACAACGAGAACCTGAACGGTGACCCCGTGGCCGCCCAGTTTACCGCCAACATCGCCCCCGCCACCCGCGCCAGCGGAACCACCTGGACTGGCGGCGACCGTATCGGCATCACCGACATCGGCAACGATTCCCAGTACGGCAACGTGCCTTTCATCCTGAAAAACGGGAAATTTGAGGCAGAAGGAAAGGTTATCTATATCGAAGATGCAAAGACCCATACTTTCCGCGCCTACTATCCGTACAACGCGGCGGGAGGCATCCTCACAGCCACGACCGATGCCACGGCGCAGCAAAACCAGCCTGCCATCGACTTCCTCTTTGCTTCAGGAGCCACGGGAGACAAAAACAACCCGGTAGTAAGCTTCACCGACAAAACCGCCAAAGGCGGTGAAGACAACTCTTTCCACCACCGCATGAGCCAGATAACCCTTACCTTCGAGGCGGGCGACGGCGTGAATTTCAGCGTGGTCAAGCCTGAACGTTACACGCTGGACGGATTGTTACTCACCGGTACGTTCAACACGGCCGACGGTATTGCCACCGCAGACAACGGACTACAGACTGGAGAACTGACCATGAATCTGGCAGACGGCAATCTCACGTCATCGATCATCCTCTTCCCGCAGACAGTTGCATCCCTGCCGTTGGTTGTGAATTACAAAGGTCAGGAATATCATGCCACACTCACCATGCCCGATGGCGCACTGCTGGCGGGCAACAACTATACCTATACCGTCAAGGTACGCAACAAAGTCCTTGAAGTCAGCGAAGCCACCATTGCAAAGTGGAACGATATAGACGGTGGAGATGTGGGTGCTGACCTGTAGGATGTTAATAATTAATCGATTAGAATGAAGAATTATGAGACATAGATTATTTATCCCCGCAGCCACCGCACTGCTGTTCGCCCTCGCCGCCTGCACGCAGGACGAACTTGCTGGCGATAACCGTCTGCCCGAAGGTGAATACCCCGTCGTCATCCGTGCCACCGGATTGTCCGTAGAAGCAACGCCGCTGGCAGCCCCTTCCACCCGTGCCGCTGTGGACGGCGACTGGCAGGGCGTCACTTCCGTGGCACTCAAGATGGGCGATGCGGTAAAGGAATACACCGTAACGGCTTCTACCGATTTCAAGAGTGCCACGCTTTCACGCGAGAACGACCCGTACTACTGGACCAGCCGCGACCCGATTACCGTATCGGCATGGTGGCCCTTCAACAATGCCGACATCACACAGATGCCTGCCGTGAAGGTGGCAGAAGACCAAAGCAAATTGGCTGACTTCCAGAACAGCGACTTCATCTCTGCTGAGAACCGGAAGGTGGAATTTAACAACCCGACTCTTGAATTTACCCACCGCACGGCACGCGTGACAATCGAACTGAAGCCCGGCACGGGATTCACGAGCGTCGCCGGTGCCACGGTGAGCCTCGTGAGCCTGTCAGCCGATAACGGCAACCCGACCGCCATCAAGACTTACAACGCAAGCGGCAACACCTACGAGGCACTGACCGCCCCGCAGACCGTTGTGGCAGGCAAGCCGTTCGTCAAGGTGAAACTCGGCGGCGGCACCTTCTACTTCCGTCCGCAGAACAACGTTGTATTAGAAGCGGGCAGCCGCTATAAATATACCGTTAAGGTGAACACCACCGGCCTGACGTTAGAGGGCTGCACCATCGGCAACTGGGCTGACGGCGGCGGCGAGAGCGGCGCAGCCGAGGATTTGGGCTACATCTACGACAGCAACACCAAGACCTACACGGTCTATAACGCCAACGGACTGATGAATGTAGCCGAATTAGTGAACGGAGGTAAGACCGACATTAACATTTCCCTCACCGCCGACATTGACCTCACCGGCAAAGACTGGACGCCGATAGGCACAGACTACGACAACTCATACACCGGCACCTTCGACGGTGGCGGCCATACCATCACGGGGCTGACCGTTACGACAAATGACAAATATGCGGGTCTGTTCGGCTATCTCGGTAATTTCAATAATGGCGCCGCTACGGTGAAGAATGTGGTGATGGAGGGCATACAGATAACATGCAATCACAGGTTGGGTTATGCCGGCGGCGTGGCAGGATATAGCTGGGGCACCATTGAAAACTGCTCGGTGTCGGGCAGCATTAGCGGCACGGTGAGCGTCGGCGGTGTGGTGGGTGTTCAAAGGGACCGTTCCATCACCGGATGCAGTTCCTCTGCCACAGTGAAGGGAATGGTCCATGTCGGCGGCGTGGCAGGTCAGACGATTTTTGGTGCCACCTTGACCGCTTGCTATGCCACAGGCAACGTGATCATAGAAATAGACCGCACAGAGAATATCTCTGGCGGCGGTCTGGTAGGATTCAACGACGGAATAAGCCTCCTTTCCTGCTATGCCACGGGCAACGTAACCAGTACGGGTAGTAGCACTGGCTATGTACATATCGGCGGCTTTTTGGGAGATAACTACATTACCTTGACCGCCTGCTATTGGAAGAACAATCATGAACAAGGTATCGGCCACAATAAGAGAAGCACCGGAGCCACGAAGGTGGACGGCTCTGTCGTTACCTGGCAGAAAGCCGTTGATGCCATGAACACCGCCTTGCAGAACGCAGGCTCAAAGTGGCGTTACGAACTTAAAGGAGCATTGCCCACGCTAAAGAAACAATAGCTACCCCTAAACAACACGCATCATGAAACGAACAACTATCCATATATCCGCAGCCATCGCCCTGCTGCTCGGTTTTGCCGCCTGCACGCAGGACGAAGCGGGCTTCCTACCGGAAGGGGCGGAAGGCACCCCCATCGTCTTCACCGCCACGGGGCTGAATCCCGTCGCGACAGCCACCGTAGGCACCCGTGCCCCAGCGGACGGCAATTGGACGGGTGTGCAGAGCGTGGCAGTCCTGATGGACGGCACGGTGAAGACGTACAACGTGACGCCCTCCACCGCCGACCCCACCAGCGCCACGCTGACCTCCACCGACCCGTACTACTGGACCAACCACAACGACATCACCGTCACGGCGTGGTGGCCCTACACCGCTGGCGAGACAACTCCGCCTGCGGTAAAGGTAAAAGCCAACCAAAGTACCCAAAAAGACTTTGAGGGCAGCGACCTCATCGTAGCCAACGGACAGACGGTGACCTACGGTAGCCCCACGCTCCGCTTCACCCACCGCACGGCGCGGGTGACCATCGTTCTGACGGACTACACCGAGGGGCTGGCATCCGTGCAGTTGACGGGTCTCTCCACCGAAGGCGACAACCCGGATATAATCGTCCCGTATGACAAGGGCAGCAACACCTACACCGCCATCGTAGCCCCGCAAAGTGTGGCAGCTGGCACGGCCTTCATTACCTGCACCTTCACTAACGGCAAGACCTTCGTTTATAAGATGAAGAATGCTACCGACTGGCAGGCGGGCGGTGAATATACCTACACCGTCTCCCTCGCTGCGGCAAAAGACCTGGGCTATACCATAGAGAGCAACGGCAGCTACACCGTGACCTCCGCCGATGGTCTGATGAATATAGCCGAATTAGTGAACGGAGGTAAGAGCGACATTAACATTACCCTCGACACAGACATTGACCTCACAGGCAAAGACTGGACGCCGATAGGCACAGACTACGACAACTCATACAAAGGCACCTTCGACGGTGGCGGCCATACCATCACGGGGCTGACCTTTACGACAAATGACGAATATGCGGGTCTGTTCGGCTGGCTCAATAGAGCTGGTACGGTGAAGAACGTGGTGATGGAGGGCGTACAGATAACAAGCCATCAAATATATGGCGGCAGTATTGGCGGCGTGGTAGGATCTGGCTGGGGCACCATTGAAAACTGCTCGGTGTCGGGCAGCGTCAGCGGCACGGTGTATGTCGGCGGTGTGGTGGGTGTTCAAATAGGCGGTTCCATCACCGGATGCAGCTCCTCTGCCACAGTGAAGGGAACGGTCGATGTCGGCGGCGTGGCAGGTCAGACGAATTCGAGTGCCACCCTGACCGCTTGCTATGCCACAGGCAACGTGATCATAGAAATGGCCCCCAATAAGAATATCGCTGGCGGCGGTCTGGTGGGAATGAACGCAGGAAGCAGCCTCCTTGCCTGCTATGCCACGGGCAACGTAACCAGTACGGGTAGTAGCACTGGCTATCTACATATCGGCGGCTTTTTGGGAAATAACTACGCCAACGTGATGACCGCCTGCTATTGGAAGAACAATCATGAACAAGGTATCGGCTACAATAAGAAAAGCACCGAAGCCACGAAGGTGGACGGCTCTGTCGTTACCTGGCAGAAAGCCGTTGATGCCATGAACACCGCTTTGCAGAACGCTGGTTCAAAGTGGCGTTACGAACTTAAAGGAGCATTGCCTACCTTGAGGAAGCAGTAAGCCGTTGCGGGCGGAACATTTCCGTCCGCAACGAACATAAACCGAAGTATAACCCCAATAAAAAAGGAGGACGTGATGGAACACACGGAGAATCCACCAATGAGAGTGGTTGTGTCTGCAAATTTTTGTCAGGCACAAACTAAATTCGTACATTCAATTGATAGTAAATTGGATGATTCTTAGAGTAGTATTAATCAATAATTAAAAGTAAAAACTATGAACGAACAGAATTTGCCCGAGAATACTAAAAAAGAAGTAAAGGAAACTGCTGTTCCTGTGGTTTCAAATGACTCTCAAGAAATTAATAATGATTCTCCTCCTAAGTTAAAGGAGAATACCGGCTCCAAAGGAAAGACAAATTCCAATGAAGCCTCCAAATCCGACAGTAAAGGCGATTCCCAATCCAGCATACAGGACAATGGTGGAGCAAGCCTTGCGAGTGAGCCATTCATAGACTTGCTATACAATCAGATAGAAAGCGTAATCGGAGGTGAAAATCCGAATCAGTTTCTTTGTCTGACCCTGCCAGGGCAAGCACTCACAGCCAAGGACTTTGCCTACGACTACAAAAACAATGCGGAAAAAGGGCCGATGGTGGAAGCCAACGAATCGCGTTTAGCCAACAAGCTCTTCGATCCCTGTCGCGTTACAGGCGGTGATAACGGCATGACATTGCCATATCAGTACCGTTCGGCTCTGGATACATTAACTCCTAAATTGAACGAAAAAATCGCAAAAGCGAAAAATCAACTGCGCGAGCTGCTGCTGACCCCATATCCTTATGATTTTGGTGACGAAAATACGAAAAGCTATACGCTTCAGGAGGTATTTTATCGCCTATATGATGACTATGTGGCTGCAGAAAGAGCATGGTCTGAAAAACAAAACAAGAAAAAAGAAGCTTTAAGAAAAATTTATCCTGATACTTCAGAGGAGAACAATATTCATTACAACAATGAATACTTGCAATGGTATGAAGCAGTTGCAAGAGGAGAATCTTTGGAATTGAACGAAAAGCGGGCAAAAGTGTTATCCGTCTTCTCCCCCAACGATATGGACATCCTCAATGGAGTTCTTGACAGCGGTTCAGGTGCGGAGCTGGAGCAGGCCAGAGAGATTTTGGAAAACATTCAGAGGCTGACTCCAGACGGAGGCATTGTCTATCCCGTAAAATTCAACCCCACAAACTGGTTTGAACTGCTGAACACATCCTTCATCCCGTCCGACTTACTTGATTCCCCGGAGTCATTGGCTATGAGATTGCGTAATCTGTCTTCACGCAGGATTACCCTTTCCTCACAAATCTCCAATCTGACAAATCTGATTGATGAAGAAGACAGGAGTAAAGAACTGGAAAAAAACAAAAATGATGCACAAGATGCAAGGGACGCTTTGAATAAAGCTCAAAATGAATTGATCAGCAGTTACGGTGAAGGTGTCAAGACTGTCATTGATACCGCATTTACCATTGCACCGATATTCAGTGGAGGAGTACCTAATAGTATCATCAGCAGACTGGCAAGCGGATTAAAATTTGATAAAAATGACCAAAGTGTAGACAGTTTGATCGATAAAATTACAGCCATACTGTCAAAAAACCAAAAACTTCAAAACGATTATATAACTAAATCGCAACAGTTATCCAATGTCTTGCTGGAAGAGGCGATAAATAAAAACCTCCTGCAACTCAAGCAACTGCTTCCACCAATTCAAGAACAGCTGGAGAGAATTAATACTGAAATCCAGGAAATCTTGGAGAAAATGAAAGTTGCCCAAACGGTAAATTCAGGCAAAGAGACTGAAAGCGTACAGACACCGATTGTTCCTGAAGGATTCACGCAGGTACTAATCGACGTAGCCGCCTCACAGATAGACAAGGAAAGCAACAGCCACTCGTCTGCTTCAAACAGCCCATACGGTGCCAGTTTATGGTTCGCAGGTTACTCAGGGAAGAAAGAAACGAATTCTTCGACCTTTGCAGAGCTATGCCACTCCCAAAATACGTCTGTTCGGGTCGGAATGAATGTGGCAAAAGTGGGCATCGAGAGAGAATGGTTTAATCCTGGGATTTTTGTCTTGACCAAGGATATGTTTAACGTGTCCACCTCACGTGTGTCTCCAATAAAAGATTACAGTGAAATCACAGAAGAAAGGCTTTCAGACATGAGCCGCAGCCATATCCTACCCTGTTATCCTGTGGCCATGCTCGTCGCCAAAGACATTTCCATCCAAGTGGTTACTAGCGACCAGCTCTCGAATACCTTCTCGGCTACCATGGAAGAGCATGTCTCACATGGCGGCGGCTTCCTGCTTTTCAGCGGTGCAAAAAGTAGCAGTTCTTCATTCGGTTCTTCTGGCATCCACACCAGCTCCACGGACAAGAGTTTCAACATCAAGATTACCACTCCTCAGATTATCGGTTACTATCTGCAAGCGACACCAGCAGACAAGAGTACCATCATGGACGAGATATCCGATGATGAAATGGCAGCAGGATTTGTAACTATATCTAAGTTTGTGGAAGACTACAAGAAACTTCTCCAGGCTATGAACAAGAATAATACAGAACAACAGATTTAGTATTAACCATTAAAAATGAAATATAATGTGTTTTGGGAATAAATTAAACCAGAATAGACCTGAACATTGTATAACTCCATTTCCAACCCCCAATAATTTCTGTGGAGGGTTCGCTTTGAATGCGGTCTTGGTGGATCTGGGAAGTGGCACGCGTCCCATAGAGGTTTATATGCGGATACAGGACTATCAGAATAAAGAGATTATTAAACCGTATCCGGAGTCTAAGGCAAGCATATACTTGCTGGGCAATAAATTAAGCGGCACTCTTATGTCTTTGCCATCGGGGATATGCGCTGCATTTAAAGATTATGTAACAGATAGAACCGTTACGGTATGTTATGGCTCAAATTTTGAAAGTGGTCCTTTAAAGAATTTGATATCTGAAGAAATAAGCAGAATAACAGATAAAAGGCTGGGCATGAAAACTCAAGCTTTAGATGACTCTTTAGATGACCTTTACCCTGAAACGACCTGGAAGTATATATTGGTCTTGGTAAATAATAAACATTGGATTGCTGTAAAGCATGTAAAAAAAGATAAATTCGTTTGTTATGACCCAGATGGAGGTAAAGATTCTGATGGTTCCACGATTGGAAAAGCCATTGAAAATTTAAGAAAAGGATATGTAATCAGTGGCTTGTACATCTGTATCTAAAAAAACAATTTAATAGAAATAGTACAATGGCGGTCATTATTGCATGACCGCCATTGTAGTAACATATGCTCCCAAGGCAGAAATAAGGTTCATGATAAAGTCGTTCACAGACCTGTGACGCGAATGTACAATCTGCGCCATGTTCTTCAACATATTGTTTATGGTTTCGATAATGTATCTCTTGCGCAGCATCATTCTTAACATTATGACACGAAGAAGGCAATAAAATTGGTTGATTGGTTATCGAGATAATAATAGTAATCGCCTAACTTTAAGTGCAAACTTAATGTTAGGCAGTAACTCGTCTATCTCATGTATAGTTCTGCGCAATTATCATTCCAACACCTCCTGCAACCACAAAGATACCAAACGTGAAGAAAAACCAGAAGAACCACTGGGCATAGTGACCGAGATAGCAGCCATCATATTCTTTGTATCGTTCACGGACTTTTTTCCGTTCATCAGCAAACATGGAATTGACCTCACGGATATGCGTCTGCATCTGTGCGGTCATCCATTGGCGTTCTTTGGCAAACAGTTCTTGGATTTTCTGCCAGTCAGCATCATTGACATTTACAGACACCTTTAATTTCGTGGGAGCATTATCCAAGACTTTGTCTATGTGCCGATTGATGGTATCAACCTTTTTGCTGATAGTAGTCACAGCACCACCTAATTTTACTTCTGCACGCTGATACTGCTGAATGGCAGATTCCAGTTCAAGTGTGGCATTGATGAAGGTGTTTGTAGCCTTGTCAATGTCCTCACTCAACCGCTTCAACTCAGGAACACGGTTTACAAGTCCCTCCTCAGCTTGCTGCTCCTCAACCTCGTTTTCGACATCATTCAACATGTTGTCGAAGTCAGATCTTTCTTCTGTGTCTATGTTTATCTTGCTTTTTCTGATTGCCATATTTCATTGATTTATCGGTGGAAACTTCTGCTGCGTGGTTTAGGCTTGCACATGGAATGAGCCATCTGTGCGCAACGGTGGGCAAACTTCCAGTCATCTTCATCGTCCTTCTTGCCCCAACAAGAAGAGGGAGCGGAACCGCCACCGCCACATGACTCCGACATGGAAGTGGCTGCGTCAATATACCCTGCAAACAACAGCATTGCTACATGAGCGACATTCTCTGTTGTCGCTATATCATTATCCTCTGGAACCTGAACCTCATTAGTAAAGACATCTTTGACAGAGTTCGGAATCCAAATCTTCTTGACCTCATCGCCAGTATTGATGTTGAATGCCGTTTGTGTAATTTGAGGTTGCGACTTTGGTTGTGATGCAGTTGGAGTCTGAACGACAGGACGAACTGGGCGAGGCGCAGGAGCAACGGATGGAGAAACAGGCTTTGTCTTGACTTGTGTAGGTTTTGGGTGCAGTTTCATCCAGGTGTCTTCAATCTTTGATGCCATAAACTTTCTGCCAATCTCAGAAGCCTTGAACACGGAAGCATTCTTGCCGACAGTATAGCCGACAAGTTTCCGTTGTTTGTCGTAGCGTGGCTTTACCTCATAGCCTTTCATGCGCAACAGATTGAAGTATCTGTCTATGTTGAACTGTTGCATATCTTTGAGAGTATGTTCGCAATCCTCCGCAAGCTCAACTTTCCGCATATTCCGAATCTCCTGCGGTTGTTCCCATCCATGCCGCATATTGATGATTTCCGCAGCCTTCATTGCCCGAAGATGAATATCATGTACATCGTTGGTGTTACCCTCCATATCCACACGACAACAATCAATGTGAAGGTGCAGCGTTCCCGACTTGGAATCAGAGTGCAATCCGCCCAAATTCATTGAATTGGTGAAATTGGTCTTTATCTCATTGGAGAAACCGTTGGGCGTAAGTCCAACAGAATCCAAAACTTCCAATGCTTCGTCTTGGAGGTTTGCCCAATCTTCCATCGTGAAGTTGGCAGATTCCTCCTTTGATGGGGAAAGTACAAAAGTGGTCATGAACCTTTCCAACTTTCTGCCCACCGTCCTTTCCGCCTGATGATACTGGCAATGATGCTTCATCATGTACCAGATGGCGGTAGGGTCAAGACCATCGGGCATATTGTTCACCTTGACCGTCTTTGCATTCTCCTTTTCCAATGCGTACCTTACGGAATTGCCTCCATACGATACTACCTTTGCGAGCATAATCATGAATCCTCCTTTGATTTGGTCTGTACGTTTGTTGCGATATTCTCTTCAATGCTATACCAATGTTGTATAAGTCCTGCAACGGCATCAATCCACCAACGCATGAACTTCTCATTCTTGAAGAACCGAGCCTTTTCCTCAGCCGTTTTCTTGGATAACACGTTGCTGATTTTTATCAAATCCGTCCTTGCGATGGCGAGAGAGTTGAGAGCGTCCACCTCTTCCTTGGTGAGCCTCATGCGTGGACGGTGCTTCAAGCCAGTCTCAACGACATAGCGGCTCAGACTAATTCCACACTCCTTGGCAAGCGTATGGAGCTGCTTCAGCTCTTCTTTCGTACATCGGTAGGTGTGGACTTCCGTAGGCGGTTTCCTTATGATTTTCTTCTTTCTCATTTGTCCTTGTCTCTGATTAAAATGGGATGATTACAAGCACCTTGCAAAGGTGGTCACGACTGCGAGCCTGCGAGTAGTCCGAGAAACTTTTAGGAATACAGAAAGACGGACACGGCTTCTGTATTACAAAAGGATTTCTCGAAAAGTACCTATAAAATGACGGCACTTTTAACAGCGTCCGTCCCCCAAGGCTGCTTAAACGTATAACAGTTTGGCGGTAGCCTATGGCGGTCAATCGTCCTTTGGGATGATTTCTCTGTATGGTTGCTCATAAGCCTCTTTATGCCTTTTGATTGCCGTTATTGTAGCTGTTAGCCTTGTAACCATTGGCATTAGAACCGTTAGACTGTTGTGTTTGTCCTCCTGCCAGATGCTGTGGATATGTGTTGTGTTCTCCCTCATTCTGTTTGGCATCTGCTTCTTGCATGGAAGAAGGATTGCCAACAGATTGTCTGGAGTAATTTTGTTGTGGGGAAATTCCACCAGTAACAGCATCGGACAGATTGCCATTCGTTCCGACCTTACCCACGCTTCTGTTGTCATTAGATGAAGTCGAATTTAGGGAAGAAGAAATATCTGCCGTAGAAGAATTGCCCTTGTTGTCAGTATCGGATATTCCATTGGCAGAATGCCCATCTTCCTTGTCCGACTTTGTATCATCCTCCGTTGTCGTAACAATTACTCTTGCTTGTGGAACTTCCGTGTGGATGATTGCAGAGCCATCAGTATTGCGCTTCAATGAAAAGCCGTTCTTGACAAATCTTCCGTCCACATACCAACCAGAGAGGGAATGCAGGGTAATGATGCGGTTGTCTCCAACTTTTTGTGAAGAGGAAATGCCCACATCCTCCATAGCCTGTAAAAGTTTGGGTACGGTCTTGCGGTCTTTATCCCAGAGTTTGGCAAGTTGGGTATTGTCAACCAGACATTGCCCACACAAGATTTCCACTTGTTGGGTCTTGCTGATAGAAACAAGTGTTGTTTCACGTTCAGCAAGAGAGGCAAGAGACATGAAGCATTCCATGCGGTCAATCTTGTACTTTTTGCAGCGAAGATACTCCATCTGTACATCGGACAGCGTGAAGCAGTAATGTATCTTTTGTTTATCCATGTTCTGTGAATTTTGAATATTATAACCATAACTGACAAGACTGTTTTTCTCAGTAAAGAGAAAATCATCTATGCCATCCTCTCCTTGGGGAAATGTCCTCTGCGATAACATAGAGCTCGCCTTGCAACCTGTCATTAGAATGACTGCTTAATCGTGAAATGCACTCAATGCAAACAGACTGGGCAAGAAGTTTTCTTCTGCCGACAGTTGCTTTATCATTAATGCCCTTGTTGGCTCCGCATTGCTCGGCAAGTCCGTTGAAAGCATCACGCATCCGAAAGTAGCCGTTGCCAGTATTGATGTAGCTCACAGCAAGGTCAGCGACATTCGCCAACTTGCTTCTGTACTCCTCATGGGAAATATCGTCCTTCATCATCGCCATGTCTATTTACAAAGTTCACTCATGTGCTTGGTCGCTGCAGCCTTGGTCTCAGCTTCGGACATACTGCGGTTCTGGCGCATCCAGTTCAAAAGCTCGGACTTCTCAAAGTATATAATCTTGCCGTTGGGACGGAAGAACGGAAGTTCATGCTTGTGTGTCATCTTGTAGAGACTGCTCTTTGATATACCCATGAATAAGGCTGCTTCCTCCAGTGTCAATACTTGCTTGGCATCACGGAGAAGGTTCTCCATTATCCCAATGCGGTGCTCATGTGACTCTACCTTCAAAAGAAGAGTCTCGGTGTCGATAGTTTTGTTCATTATCCTGTAATTTAATTGTTTATGATTTGTTGTATTGCTTGTTTTGAAAGTGCAGTCCCCCAAGGCAGAGAGAAATCCCTGCCCGAAAAATGGGGACTACAAAAGTGAAATTAACTGGTTGTTATCCTGAAAAGTTCCGTTTACTTGTTATCCTGTAAAAAAGTTATTCTGCGTGGATGGGTG
Source organism: Bacteroides ovatus (assembly GCF_001314995.1). Lineage (NCBI taxonomy): Bacteria > Pseudomonadati > Bacteroidota > Bacteroidia > Bacteroidales > Bacteroidaceae > Bacteroides > Bacteroides ovatus. The sequence continues at coordinate 6,232,255 of NZ_CP012938.1, read as the reverse complement.
TTGGTGGCTGCTGTCCGCTTTGTCCTCGGTATTTGCTTGTTCTCTTCACGCTGTTTGCGACCTCGAAAGGCTTTCTTCGTGTTGTCAACAGCCTTGACCTTTTCATTCGTCAGCACATCTGCATAGATGGAGGTGGATTTGAGTGACTTGTGTCCCATCAGCTTCTTGGTAGTCTCAATGTTACCAGTAACCGCCTGCACCAAAATTCCGAATGTATGTCTGGCACAGTGAAAAGAGATATTCTTCTCAATGCCCACCTTTTTAGCTATCCTTTTAAGGGCTGCATCCACATTAGCCTTGGCAGGAAGGTGAAACACAAAATCATCATTGCCTTTGGGTGGCATCCATGACAAGGCGGTATTGCCGATTGGTACGGCATTGAGAGCCTTGGTCTTCTTTTGGATGATTACAAGCGTGTTTGTTTCCTCGTTCCTCTTGATATCACTCCACCGCAGAGCCTTGATGTCGCTGATACGAAGTCCTGTTAGACAGGCAAAACCAAAAGCTCTCTGTGTCTCTGCAACTCCAGGACTTCTCTCATCTGAAGCCATGAACCTTTTCAGTTCATCTGGAGTGAGATACTGCTTATGTGATGTCTTTGGCTTGGGAAAGATGTCTGACTTCTCCAACTGGTAGAAAGGGTTAGCCTTCAACTTGCCGAACTTGACAGCCTTGTTGAACACCGTCACTATGCGCTGTTGAACATTGTGAAGGGAACCTTCACACAAAGGTTTGGCTTCAACTCGTACATACTTTTGGGGTACATAGTCGTTCTTCAACCAAAGGAAGAAAGCCTTTAACCATTCCTTGTCGAACTTCCTCAGAGTGATGTGAGGTCTGCGCTTGTTGGCAAGGAACTCGCTCATTAGGTATTTCAGATACTTTGATTGGTCAACAATAGCCTTGGAATAGTCTGTGTTGTCGCTCATCCAGTCGATGTAAGTCTGGATCCAGTCCAAGACTTCGGGAGACTCGTCATTGGGGATTTCCTTCACAATCATCAAATGACCTACCTCTGGAATGGTCTCTGGATGAAGAATACGCTCTGCTCTTATCTGGTGAGCACGTTGCAATGTTTCTTCGTTCCTTGCTTTGGTCTCTGCATCAACCTCCGGCAACAAATAGAGGGAAAGAAATTCAAACTTGCGCTTGCCACCATCGTAGATGTCAAGATACAAGCTTATGTTGTCGTTGGCAAGTGCCTTTTGTCTGATAGTTATTGTCATGTCTCTATATGTTTTCGTTGTCAATGATTTATGTGAACATACCGTCAATGAGGTTGATGGCTTCCTCCTTCTTCTTGTCCACGATTTTAGCATAGATTTCCGTGGTCTGAATGTTGGAATGTCCCATCAGCTTGCTTGTGGTAAAAAGGTCTGCACCGAGCGTGAGCATCATCGTTCCGAACGTGTGCCGTGAGCAATGGAATGAGATATGCTTCTCAATCCCTGCCGCTTCCGCCCATTTGTGGAGAGCCCTGCCTATAACGGTCTGTGTGGTCGGAATGTCAAAGAAAGGAATATCATTTCCTCTTGGTTTCGGCAACCAACGCTTAGCCTCTTCCGAGAGAGGTATTATAACAGGCTTCTCCGTCTTTTGCATTTCCATGTCTATGTATTCGCCTTTTCCGTCAGCGGTCTTGAAGATGTGCATCGGCGCAAGACGGTACATGTCGCTTAATCGCAATCCTGTAAAACAAGCGAAGATGAAAGCCTCCTTGACCTCTGGGCGGTAACTATCCGTAGCTATGAGGGTGCGAAGTTCCTCTATAGTAAGGTATTCTTTCTTGCCTTCCTTGGGTTGGATGCGCTCACGTGCATCAAGTTCCTTCATCGGATTGTTTCGGATAATGCCTTGGCGCACAGCGTTATTGAGAGCAGTGGAGAACATTCCGAGGTATCGGCTTGCCGTATTCTCACTGATAGGTCTTGGCTCGCCATACTTGATATGGGAATTTGGGAAGTTACGCAAGAATTTTACATAACCACGGCAGAACTCCGCATTGACCTCTTCAAGGGCAATGAAGCCTTTGTTTGTCTCGTCAAGATACTTCTCCACGGTGTGCAGCATTTCCACACGGCAATGGAGTGTTGACTTCTTGATGCCGACACCACCTTCACAATACTTCTTTATCCAAGTAGTGAGAAGCATTGAACCTTGCTTGACGGTTTCCCAGTCCTGTATGCCATGACCATGCAGGGCTTTGATGCGCTCTGCCTTGATGCGTTCTGCAATCGCCATAGTCTGCTTGTTCTGTTCCTTACAGACGGGATTGATTTCGGGGACGAGATAGAGTTTGAGGTATTCATACTTTCTCACTCCCTTATAGTAGATGTCAAGATAGATGCTCTTGTTGCCATCTGCGAGCGACTTCAACCGAATTTTAATCGGTTCTTTCAGCTTTACATGTTTCTTTGGTCTTGCCATGATGTATAAAGTGTTATTTTGTTTTTGTATTCTGCTGCCAGGAGGGTCTTTCTCCCTCTTGTTGAAAGTTCATGTCAGATATGGTTTCCAATGCTGACATTTGCTTTTCTTTCTCTTCCCTTACTTCGGAAAACTGATGTAAAGATAAGAAAATAAACCGAGAAACGAGAAACAAAACGGAAACAAGAAACAGTCTTTTATGTCTTTTTAAGAGTGAGTTTGGCAAACATTGGAAAATTCAAATTATCGCTTAAAGCATTGATACTTAGTGCATTTACTTTCATTTGCTTTCTTGTCTTTTCAAACGCATTTCGGAGGACTAAGATATTCTTGACGTCCTTTCCTAGACAACATAAATAAGGTTAGGGTCTTAATAGGAATAAATGTAGATAAATACATTGCACAAGCAACAAGGCAAGGAAAGATATTTTTTGGAGCAGAAGAAGAAGTAAAAGAAGAGTGTCTACGTGAAATTCGCCGAGATATAGAGCATTCGCATTATAGCAAAGAGGTCGAAAATGGAATGTTCCAAATGGTGAAAGACCTTATTGATGGTAAATTGGAACTAAGAGCGCATCCTTCAAAAAAAATACATGCCAAAATATACGTACTTTATCCAAACGATTTTAATCAATACACCCAAGGAATGGCTATAACTGGTTCCAGTAATCTTACTGGAAACGGACTAGGCATCACGGAGGAACGTCAGTATGAGTTTAATGTAAAAATGGATAGATATGATGATGTAAAATTTGCCAAAGAAGAATTTGAATTATTATGGAAAGAAGCCGAAGGATGCGAAATTACGGCTGATGATGTAAAAACATCAATAGATCATACATACCTCAAAGGTGATGCTTCACCTTATGACCTTTATATTAAAATGCTCATGGAGTATTTTTCGGATAGAGTCATGGCAACAGACGATAACAATCCATTTGATATGCCGGAAGGGTATAAGAAATATGATTACCAAATGGATGCTGTGGAAGAAGGTTATCAAAAGCTACTGCGTTACGATGGCTTTTTTCTTGCTGATGTTGTAGGTCTTGGCAAGACTGTAATTGCTACAATGATAGCTAAGAAATTCTTGATCGAGAATGGGCGTGACAAAACAAAAATTCTCGTCGTCTATCCACCTGCCGTAGAACACAACTGGAAAGCAACATTTAAAGATTTTGGCATTGACAAGTATGTTAATTTTATTTCCAATGGCAGTTTGTCTAAGATTCTCGATGAAGACAATTATAACTACTGGAATGCTGATGAATTTGACCTTATTTTGGTTGATGAAGCACATAAATTCCGCTCGCATACAACCTCTGCCTTTGAGCAATTGCAGGAAATATGCAAAATGCCCCGTATAGAAAATGGAAATATTCCCGGCTTTAAGAAAAAGGTAATGCTTATTTCAGCAACACCTATGAATAATACACCTGCAGATATATACACAGAAATCCAATTATTCCAAGATCCACGCCGATGTACGATTGATGGTGTATCAAATTTAACGGCATTCTTTTCACCTCTTATTAAAGAATTTAAACAGCTAAAAAGAGAGCCAAATTTCGACATAAGTCGATTCAAGAAATTAGCAGAACGAGTTCGAGACCGCGTTATCAAGCCATTGACGGTTCGGCGTACACGTACTGACATCGAGAACGTGCCTCGATATAATAAGGATGTGAATGGCTTTCCAAAAGTAGAGCGTCCTATAGAAAGTCGATATGAGCTTAATGAGCATCTCGCTGATTTGTTTGAACATGCTATGCTTACTCTTGAAAAGAACTTGACGTACGCTCGTTATCAAGCTATAGCCTACTTGAAGCCTGAAGTGGCACAAGGACTGTATGATAACGCGGAATTAATAAGCCGCAGCTTAGCTGGAATCCGTAAAAACGGATTGGTGAAGCGGCTAGAAAGCAGTTTTTATGCTTTCCAAGTTTCATTAGACAATTTCCGTCAAGCAAACCAAAATATGATAGATATGTTTGACCGCAACAAAGTATTCATTGCTCCGGATCTTGATATCAATATGCTATTAGAATCAGGGTTGAGTGATGAAGAAATTGAGGAGAAACTAAATGCCAAAGCGGAAGATAATCCCAAAAATGCAGTATTCACTGCTGATGATTTTAAGCCTGAATTTATAGAAATGCTTAGAGGAGATCAGAATACACTTGAAATGTTATGTTCAGAATGGGCAGATATAAAAGACGAAGATGATTCCAAGTTCACAAAGTTCAATGAGCTGCTTAAGCATAAGTTGTTCAAATCGGAACGCAATCCTGAACAGAAACTGGTTGTATTTTCAGAATCAGTTGACACAGTAGAGTATTTGGCACGCCGTATTAATCGTAAAGACGTATTGGTAATCTCCGCTGATAATCGTAGTAAGCAGTTCAAAACTATCCGTGAGAATTTTGATGCTAACTATAAGACAAAACTCAATGACTACAATATCATCCTCACCACAGATGTGCTTGCTGAAGGTGTAAACTTGCATCGAGCAAATGTGATTGTAAATTATGACACTCCTTGGAATAGCACCCGACTGATGCAACGTATTGGTCGCGTCAATCGTATCGGTTCTTCATCCAAACATATATACAATTACGTTTTCTATCCATCCCGTGAAGGAAACCGTGAAATCAATCTAAATCAAATCGCATTAAGTAAGATTCAAACCTTTCATTCCACCTTCGGTGAAGACAACCAAATTTACTCACAAGAAGAAATTCTTGACCGCGACTTAAGTAAACTCTTTGATGAAGGCATGAAGAAACAAAAGGAAGAATGTAATCAAGAATTGCCATATTATGAGGAACTCCGTGCACTCTATCAAAACAACCGTAGAGAATATAATCGCATAGCAAAACTCTCATTGCGTAGCCGTACTGGTCGTGAAATGAAAAAAGTAGATGGAGTAACACTTGCAAATGACACTCTTGTATTCCTGAAAACGAATTTCCGTAAGGTATTCTTTTTGGTCTCAGAAACAGCAGAAGAACTTTCTGTGCTTGATGCTCTAAAATATTTCAAAGCTCCCAAAGAAGAACAATCCGCAGAGCGTATAGAGCAACACCATAAGCATATTAATATGGCTTTACGAAAATTTCGCATGATGCAGGATGAAGAAGCACGTTCTCAAGAAACTACCCATGAAGAACAAGGTTCTGTTGGAGTGCAAGTTAGTACCGCTGTAAATTTGTTAAATAATTTCATTCGTGAAATAGACGATAATGAACTATACATAAAAGTAGTTCAGCTCAAAACATTAGCGGAAAGAGGTGTCATCACCTACATAGCTAAACGCTTACAACGCATACAGAAAAACTTGCGTCGCGTAGGAGGTAAAGCCAGAATGACACATGATGAAGCACTTGCAGAAATCATTGATATGGCAAAAAAGTATGCACCATATTATACGGCACAAGAATCTCTGCTTAATGAGCAAGAGACTAATGCAGAAATTATTTTATCAGAATCATTCAATAAACTCTAAAAATAGCAATATGAACTACAAAGAAGTCATCGAATCTAAATATAATCGTGAGGCTTGGCAAAAATTGCTTTATGATATATTCCGAAACAAAATTAGTTTTTGGAACACTCCTTCTGCGGTCCACGTAAGTAGCCGCTTAGCTAAAGAAGCATTGAATCTTGGCAAAATATCTCTTGTAGATGGAGAATCTATAGCCATATACGAAGTGGAATTGAGTGACAAAGTTGACATTGAGCGTAACCGTCGTGGCATTCGTGATATGCTCACTACAGATTGGCGTAATATGGGGTATGCTGGAGCATTTATGTTCTGTTATCGTAAGGATGAAAGCATTCTTAGATTCTCATACGTAAGTGAAACTTGGGGGTTTAACAAACAAGGCGAATATGAAAAGATGTCAACTAATACAAAACGCTATACATATTTGCTTGGCGAAGGTCGTGGATGCCGTACTGCCATAGAACAGTTTGGCACATTGAAAAATAGCAAACAGACACTCAGTGACATAACGAATGCATTTTCTGTCGAGACACTCACAAAGCAGTTCTACAAGGATTTATTCGAATGGTATCAATGGGCTATAGAACCATCATCTAATGTTTCTTTTCCCAATAATACGGGAACTGAAGATGATGACCGTGAGGATTTAGAAACAAAAGTAATTCGACTTATTACCCGTATTATGTTCGTATGGTTCATCAAGCAGAAGGACTTGGTACCACAACGGATATTCGATATTGATTATTTGCAGACTATCCTAAAAGAGTTTGACCCATATAGTCAGACTGTTGGAAACTATTACAATGCAATTCTCCAGAACTTGTTCTTTGCAACACTTAACCGTGCTATTGAAGATGAACAAGGAAACAAACGCAAGTTCGCTACCAATATAAAGAAAGATATCAAAACCCTCTATCGCTATGCCGAAATGTTTAACATCAGCGAGAATGATGTCGTTACCTTATTCTCAGAAGTCCCCTTCCTTAATGGTGGACTCTTTGAATGCCTTGATAAGACCAAGACGATTGACGGTGTTGAACAGGCCTACAATTATGATGGCTTCAGTCGCAACGACAAACGTTTTGCTGATGGGCGCTATCGCAATCGTGCCATTATCCCTAACAATCTGTTCTTCGATTCAGAGAAAGGACTGATTTCAATCCTCAGCCGCTACAACTTTACAATAGAGGAAAATTCACCCGAAGAACAGCAGGTAGCCCTTGACCCAGAATTGTTAGGTAAAGTATTTGAGAATCTATTAGGCGCATACAACCCCGAAACAAAGGAAACAGCGCGAAATCAAAGTGGTTCGTTCTATACGCCCCGTGAAATAGTCAATTACATGGTAGACGAAAGTCTCATTACCTATTTAGGAGATACTCAATTTGTACGTTCCTTATTCAATCCAGATTTCACCCTTGACAGAGAAAAACCAGAAGAATATCAGCGTGTCGCTAAAAGATTAAAGGCTATCAAAATACTTGACCCGGCTTGTGGTTCTGGAGCATTCCCGATGGGATTGCTTAATCGCATGATAGATGTGCTCTGTCGTATTTCTCCAAATGAGAAAGTGTATGACTTGAAATTGGCAATCATAGAAAATTGCATCTATGGCAGCGACATTCAGAGTATCGCAGCCCAAATAACAAAACTACGCTTTTTTATCTCACTGATTTGCGATTGTGAAAAAGATGCTTCTAAACCAAACTTTGGCATACCGACATTACCAAACCTCGAAACAAAGTTTGTCGCTGCCAATTCTTTGATTGCTAAAAAGAAGCAAGCTTCACACTGTTTATTTGAGAATCCGGATATTGAGCCAACAAAACAGAAATTGATAGAAGTCCGTCATGAACATTTTTCTGCAAAAACTGCTAACCGCAAAAGTACCTTACGAGAAAAGGACAAGGTATTACGTGAAAAATTAGCTAGATTACTGGCGGATGACAAAGACTTTGCCCCTGAAGATGCTATACAATTGGCAGCATGGAATCCTTATGACCAAAATACAGTAGCAGAGTTCTTCGATCCTGCTTGGATGTTTGGAGTCAGCGATGGCTTCGATATAGTAATAGGTAACCCTCCATACATCCAGTTACAAAATAATGGTGGTGAATTGGCTAAACTCTATGAACCATGTGACTATAAAACATTCGCAAAAACGGGAGACATATATTGCCTTTTCTACGAACGTGGATGGCAATTACTGAAACCCAAAGGTCATCTTTGTTATATCACGTCCAACAAATGGATGCGTGCCGGATACGGAGAAAAAACACGTGGATTCTTTGCTAAGAATACAAATCCCCAATTGCTTATAGACTTCGCAGGCGTGAAAATATTTGAGAGTGCTACAGTTGATACAAACATCTTACTCTTTTCTAAAGAAGATAACAAGCATAAAACTTTATGCACTGTCACCAATAAACAAAATAAAGATGGCGTTAAGAATTTGAGCGTTTTCGTGCAGCATAGCGGAGCGGTGTGTGATTTTTCTTCTTCCGATTCATGGGTTATCCTATCTCCTATCGAGCAAAGCATCAAGCGGAAGATAGAAGCCGTAGGAACACCTTTGAAGGATTGGGATATTCAAATCAACTATGGAATAAAGACAGGTTATAATGATGCTTTTATCATTGATACGGAAAAACGTGAAGCGATATTGGCGAATTGCCAGACGGAAGAAGAACGCAAAAGAACGGCTGAACTTATACGACCGATTTTGCGTGGCAGAGATATTAGGAGATACGGGTATAAATGGGCTGAATTATGGATTATCAACATTCATAATGGTATAAAAGGTAAATTACCTCGCATCAAAATCGAAGAGTATCCTGCCATAAAAGCTCATTTAGATTTATATTGGGATAAAATATCGAAAAGAACAGACAAAGGAGATACGCCATATAACCTTCGTAACTGTGCTTATATGGAGGATTTTAATAAGCCAAAAATTGTCTATCCCAACATGACAAAATATATGCCGTTCGTATATGATGACAATGCTTATTGTACAAATCAAAAGTGTTTCATTATAACAGGTCAAGCTATAGCATATCTTACTGCATTCTTCAATTCTTCTTTGTTCAAGTTCTGCTTCCGTGATTCATTTCCAGAACTACAAGGTGGAACTCGTGAAATGAGCAAAATTTTTTTTGACAAAATTCCAGTAATGCAGGTGACAGACGAAATGAATGCACGATTCAGGTCTGCTGTTAATGATATTCAGAATGTATATAGCAAGTCGAAAGCCATGGCAATAGATTCCATGATTTTCGACTTATATAATCTATCAGAGAAAGAACGACAAGTTATTGGCTTTGTTGAGATTGAGTAACAAAATCAGTGATGTAGTTGATTTCAGCAGGAGATAAATCGTATAGTTTGAAAGCTAAACGGTTTATTTCCTTTTCTGTTTCTTCCGAGCGATGTTTCAAGACCTCTTCCAGTAAATTTTCAAACAAGCATTCCATATCTTTATTCATCGGTATCAAAATAGGTTCAATGGCTTGTACGCTTACAAGCAAGTCTCCAGTACCAGTCTTGGGAGAATCTTTGAACATATAATGCCCCATAAGAGAATTTAATATGCAGCACAAATAAGCCATGTGTTGCCCTGTGGCAAAGCAGGTACTATCAAGACCAAAATTACCCGTAGTGTCATACGAGAAGCGAAGTATTGACCCTATACGCTTCCATATTATTTTTGGCCGCATAAAATCCTCCCAATAGCTGATGCTGTCTTGTGTTTCAAACCACTTATTGTGAGTCTTCTTGCGAGCCTTGATTTTTTCGCCGTTGATAGAATAGGTCTTGCCTGTCTGCTCCAGTCTTTCTTTGCCAAATGAAAGAAGATGTCGCTTTACGGCAGGGTACAGCTCTATGTCGTAGTGACGTGATGGAAATGTGGCTATGAGGTACTTGTCAGCCCACTCATATTCATACCTCCTAATATCTCTGCCACGCAAAATCGGTCGTATAAGTTCAGCCGTCCGAACACGTTCATCTTCTGTTTGACAATTCGCTAGTATCTCATCACGCTTTTCGGTAGAAATGATAAAAGCATCATTGAAACCAGTTTTTATCCCATAGTTGATTTGGATGTTCCAATCCTTCAAGGGTATTCCCACAGACTCAATCTTCTGCTTGATGCTCTGTTCAATGGGAGACAATATCACCCATGGGATAGAATCTGCAAAGTTACACTTCACGCCTTGTTGCTGCACGAAATCGCTCTGTTTCATTCCGTCAAAAACTGTTTTATAAAACGGTCAAGCGTATTTCTATCAACTTTACATAATTTAGAAATTTTACGCTTAGAAACTTTTGCCTTTAAAAGTTCATGAATAAGATTTTCTTTTCCATGAAGTTTATATTTTTCTACAGAACTTTTTCTTCCCTTTGGTCGTCCCAATGTCACACCTTCAGCTTTTTTTCTTGCCAAAGCCTCCTTCGTGCGCTGGCTAATAAGATTACGTTCAATCTCAGCAGATAGTCCAAAAGCAAAGGCAAGAACCTTACTTTGGATATCATCACCAAGACGATAGTTGTCTTTTATAGTCCACACACGACATTCTTTGGTCATACAAATATTTAATATCTCCATAATCATGAATAGATTTCTTCCCAATCGTGATAATTCTGCACAGATAATGAGATCATCTTTCTGAATCTGTAGTAAAAGCCTACCCAATTCACGTTTATTGTATGATTTCATACCACTAATGGTTTCCTCAATCCAACCATCAATTACAAGTTTATAACGTTCACAGAAATTATTAATTTCAAAACGCTGATTCTCTACTGTCTGCTTATCGCTGCTTACTCTAATGTATCCGTAAATCATAATTTTATTTTTTATTATTTATACTTTATAGAATATCCCATAATAACAAGAAAAATCCTTTTAGCCATATTCTATAAGAATATAAAAGAATAAATCCTTAATAAGCAGTATTTTTTATATGCAACAAATGCTATTTCTTTATTTTGAGTTTCTCCATTTTTTTAATATAAGTTCAGATTGTTCCTTTACAGCCCGATACATCGAATAATACGCAAAGCTTTCTTCCTTATACTTCATACTGCTAACAGAAGCAGTAATAGCCCATGTAACAATAGCGACAATAAAGACCACAACATACTGGAGTTTTATATGATGCCCACGTATAAACATCCCATTAATATTGGGTGGAATAATGGTTACTGGATTTTTCAATTCATTGATTTTTGCAAGTATCTCATCCTGCCGTTTTAATATGCAATCCGTATTTGCTTCAATAGTCATACGATTGAGATTGTAATCGCAAACGTGCCGATAAAGATATTCAAGAAGTTTGGACTTCTGCTTGAATAATTCAATGAGTTTCGGGAACCATAGTGAAAATGGTAAAGTGTTCGGCTGTTGTTTCCAAATATGTTTCTTTACCACAGACAAGGCTTCATTCCAACAAGTGCAGAAACCTTTAGCGACTCCATTATAAATGATCTTTTCGTCAAAGTCCACTTTTACAGATTGTTCCGATTTAGAAACAGTGGCATTCTGTTTTTCAATACATTCTTTTAGCTCACTGATACTTTGACGCAAATTTGCAAGATTCGCAGCTACTACATCTTCTTTCATTATCTTCTACGTTTTGAGGGTTTATAGAAAGGTTCGTTTCTTTGGCTATCCTTGTTTTTATCGTCTCGCCATCCTTGTTCATTGCTTGTTCCTCCACCTCCACTGGAAGTTATGGCCTGATGGGGTTGAATAATCAATTCTGTAGTTACATTGCCCAACGTAACGCAAAGGCTGTTAAAACTCAAATCACAGTCAAGTTTAGAACCTGCAATGCTAAATTCATCCATACAAAAGGATATACCACGAATTTTATCAGAGTTCTCAGCATGATTAAAACGCATATCTATGCCCTGACCTTTGAGAATGCCAAGAAAATCATTCCATGAGCGAGATACAGCCAGTGCATCAAGAGCTGCAGAACGTAGATTATACTTCCGTAATTGATGAGGACGTAAACGGCTCTTATTTCTGGCTTTGCTGTTTTTAAGGGCAAAGTAAAGTTTATATTCTTTGGTTAAAGCTCGACAGACTTTTGCATTTCGTATCCGTTCGTTGCTATCAGAAATGAGATTACCGTCATTATCTATCCGATTGAACACTATATGGCAATGTGGATGTTCCGTATCATGATGCCTGGCTATGATATATTGGGTATTGCTAATCCCCATCTGCTCCATCCATTTCTTGGCAATCTCCACCATAAGTGTATCTCCTTTTTCATCATCGGAAAAACGGATGGTATCTTGCGGAGAGAAAGCAAGTGATACGTGTTTCACCGAACTTTTTACTTTCGGACGCATAGAAGCTTGTATCTGAAAAGAATCGGCTATGGTCTTATTGCTGATGGCACAGACACCTTCGTATGCTAAAAGTATGGCACTCTTTTTCTTGTTCTTTTGATCATTGGCGTAATTTACTATCCCTCCAAAATCGGCTCTTGTTTTAATCTTCGCTATCATGATTGTTATTCTTTACTTGGGTGATAATTCTACTGACTTCTGATATAATAGAAAAACATTGTTGTTTCACGGCTTCCAAACCATAGATGTGCATCTGATGGGCAATCTGGTTGACATTATTGGCTATACCGGAAAGGTCACGGATTGCCGATACCATTTCCGGACTGATACGCTGACCAACTTCACAGCCCATTGCAGCCTGATGGCAAAATTCATTGACAGACAGTCCAGCCTGTTGGGCTTTGGATTGGATATAGATATAGTCGTTCTCGGTAAACATTACCCGGAAACATTTCGTGCGTTTCTGGTAATTCGCTAACTTTGGGCGACCACCAAGTTTCTTTTTCTTCATACTTATCTAAACTTTGATGTGCATAAATTGATTTTTTAAGAGTGGCAGTTCTATCCGCTTGCCGCCTAGGTTTTAGTGACACTAAAACACAAACTTGCCACTCAAAAAATCTTCCTATATTTACCTTGTTCTATTCGGCTTAGTTTGCCATCTTTGATAAAGGCCTCTATCCACTTGTTTGCCGTACTTCCATTCTCGCCCAAAGTTAAAACCGCCGCATCATAATCTTTCTTTGTGAAAGTGTCAGGCAACATATTATAAAGGGTGTTCCTTCGTGCATAAACGCCCGTCTCTTGCGAAGCGGCATTGAATCGCTTAGACTGATTTCCTGACAAATTCTGATAAATGAATACGGCATGATAAAGCAGGGTGTCGCAAATACTCATGGCTATGGAATAGTCAAACTCATGGCAAACCAATTGTACAGTCTCGTCAGAAGAAGATTTGTGAATCACATTATCCAAATGTCGGACAGCAGTCAACACCATCATTATACGATAAGCAATCAGTCCCATCCGTCTGACTACTCCTTGCATCTTGTTATCCACTTCGTCACAACATTCCTCATTCACCCGACTGAGATATTCAATAAAGTGTTCCTGCAAATCAGAGGGAAGAGAAAAGGAATAATTACCCTGCCGTACAAAATTCTCATGCAAATGGCAGAATTTATCTCCCAACAGTTTGAACATGGCATTCTTGGATTGAGAAATGTCGCTTGTGGCAAACACATTTCTTATACCTCGTTTGAAGCGGATAATATAGAAACAAAAGCGACTCATCAATCCGTTCTCCGCATCAGGAATTAATCTTCTTACCTGTTCTGGAGTTCCAGCCAAAGCTACCGAAACTCTCGGATTAGCTACTTCGCAATACTCCCTGTCCTTACGGCGACTTAAACTTACCAGCTCATGATGAAATGCCTTTCGCAACACATCGGAATAATTGCCGTAATCCGACTTTAAAGTCTGGCTTAACGTGTCACCTTCCGATTCAAACAACAGCCCGATTCCGTCATTGTCCCCCAATATCTTCAAGAAAGAACTTGCGCTACTATTGGCAGGAATGACGAGCATACGCATGGGCGGTTCTGTTGGCATAGTCATTTCATCAGTTTTCTTACCTTTGATATAAGCGCTCATCGCTTCTTTGTATTCCTGTTCCATCCGCTTTGAAAGTTCATGCAAATTACGGTTAATGGGAGCTACCAATTCTCGGCATAAGGTCAATGCTCCTTTTCCCATACCGGCATCTGCCACCACGAACAGATATAGATTCGGATAAACAATGCGTTCATCGTACACGCCACAAACATTATGAAAGCATACCGACAAACACACAATAGCCCCGATTAATATCGTATCACGGTCATCTACTGAAATGGAATTATTGACAACCTCATTTAGAAAAGGAGGAAGATGCTCAAACACACATTCAGGAAATACAGGAAGTTCTTCTTCTGATTTTATCCATTTACCCGTTTTTCCATTTTGGATATTTGGTAAAATGGATAAATGCTCTTTACTGAACGGAGCCAATGAGATTCCGGCTTGATTTGCCAAATGGAAGAAAGAGCGGATAGTAATGCCTTGTCCTTTGGAGTGCAGACAATACGTATATTGTTTGTCCGTTTTTTCCCTTTTATAGGCAGGGTAAAACCTGCTGATGCGGTGATAATACTCCCGTCCGTTTTCTCCCAATCCATCCACAAGCGCAAAGCCCAACTCCACCCAATCTTTATAACTGGATGCTATATCAATGGCACGCTGCTCTATCTCCCGAACAACACATTCCACATCTTCCTTTACCTTATTATATATAAGGGTAATACTTGGTGTATGTGCCTGTTGTATTTCAGAAGGGACATTCTCCCAATCTTGGGCGGAAAAGATTTTCTTCGACATCATTTTTGTATTTATGGTTAATATATGCTTGTGGGTCGTAGGGTAAGAAGCATGAACGAGCCACATCACTGCCGGACATATCCACTAATGGCAAACCTGTCGCTTTGATGCAGTTGGCAACAGCCTTGAAGTACCGGGAATGTTTCCAGCCTTTCAAGTCAACAGGTATTATCCACTTCAATCCATTACCGGATGGACTGACAAATAACAGTTCCGTATCAAAATACTCATGGTTGAGTAATTGTTGTTTTAACTCCCCAATGTTCTTCACATGATCGAAATCCAAACACATCAATCCTGAGTGCATAATCAGTTCCTTTTCATTCCGTTTCCGGAATAATCCCGAAAAAGTACAATAGTCAAAATGGGTGGCTTTGTACCTTTTGGCTTCGGGAGAGGACTGCATCTGCCGAAGGTTCTCGGTTTGTGGTTGGGCATAATGTCCGATGATATAACGATACGCATCCACAATACCTATAGCCCTCATCGGTTCGATGTTTTGAATGGGCTTGCGAAAGAATGAAAAACAATAGTCTGTCATTTCCATCATCTGATAATCTTTTTAGATTCGACAAATTGTTTGGCTTCTTCCATTAAGTCATCCTGTGTCTTATGCGATTTGTTCTTCAACCAATCGTCAATCTCAGATTGCAGAAAAGCCAACGCTTTATTTATTTTATGTACGGGAATCTGTTTGGTTGATACCCATCCATAAACCGTTTGCTTGGCTGGATGCGATGGTAGATAAGCGCAAAGCTCGTCTATATCCATCCACTTGGGTGAATTACTTGCCTGCTTATGCTGCAAGGCATTTACTTTGGTTTGTAGTACTTCTACGGACTCAATCAAGTAGGACAACGCATTCGGCATCTCCTCTAACGAATTTACTTTATAAGCCATTTTCTTCGTATTTAAGTTAATACCGCAAAAGTATAGGGATGCTTATAGGTGCTAAATAGGTGCTTGACCGCCACCAATCAACCGTTCATTTACCACTAACAGATTTAAGTTTCATTAATACGAGAATTTATTGGAAGACATAATAAAAGGGGAATAAACGACTGTTTAGACTAACACATTCCTTATCGAAAGCCTCTATGCAACAAAATACCCCTCAAAAAGCCGATGCTTCATGAGGGGTAAACGGTGGTAAGTATATGATTGGTATTACAAAGTCATTGGTGCTCAATGGTGGATACAACCACCACAATCTATAAATCCAAATTTTCTATATGCAGCGTATTGGCGGCTTTCTCTTTTTGTTCGTTTACGATATGCGTATAAATCTGCGTGGTTTTGACGTTAGTATGTCCCATCAAAGACTTGATGGTGTATATGTCAACTCCATTTTCCAGCAACAGCGAAGCGTAGCTATGGCGGCCACAATGGAAGGTGATATGCTTCTTGATACCGGAAGCTTCTATCCAGACTTTCAACGGGCGAGAAATCCAAGAGGCATCAGTCAATCCTTCAAAAACAAGTGCTTCATCATCGTCTGGACGTATGCCGCATAGTTGAAGTGCTTGTTGAATGACAGGCTTGTAATCGGGCCTTTTTGTCTTTTGCTGAATTACGACTGCCTGCCATGTGCCCTTGCTTGTTTGCTGAATTTGTTTCCATTTCAAAGTTTGAATATCACTATGCCGCAATCCAGTGAGAATAGAGAACAAGAACGCACGTTTCAAAACATCATCCTTGCAAGGAGTATCAACCAACATCTGCACTTCATTCATGGTAAGCGCAACACGAGGTTTCTCTATGTTTGTTATTCCCTTTACTTTCGCACTTATATCAACGGTCAGATATTCATCAATGAATGCCTGTTTTAATCCGGCTTTGAGTATAGAGAAATAAGTCGATGCCGTGTTTTGTGAGATAGTACCTTTCTTATTCCCTCCCATTGGGGCACGGAGAAGGAACATCTTTATATCTTCAAGCAGTTTAACGGAAATCGCCTTGAATGGAATTGGCTCCCCTTGTGAATACATTTTCAATAATTCGCCTACACGCCTCCAGTTGACTATAATCGAATCGGAACTATTGGGATGACGTGTGCTTATAATACCATTGAAATACTTGATAAAATCCTGTTCGCTCCGCTCATTCTGTGCAGCGATTTCGTTTTCCTTATCAGTGTAAAGGATGGCACTATCGTATTCGTGTTGGCGTAACTTACGGACATTGTCAGCATAGATACAAGCCTCTTGGTCTATCGTTGAACGGCATTGGATAATCCCATTCAAATCACGCTTAGGCTTATAGTTGAATGTTCCATCTGGCAAAATACGTGCAATGGACGATTTGTCCCAAACAGGCGTGGATATAGTCCGGTTAATAGATTCCACCACACGGCTTGCCCGTTTAGAACCTCGCTTATAAACTGGGTATGATTCTATAATCAGATACCACTCTTCTTTATAATTCGACCTTCTGAGTTTGACGGTCACTTTGGTATTTGGTAATGCTTTCTTCATTCTACTTCTGACTTATATAGATTATCAATTTCTTGCTTGGGTACATACACATAGTTTCCTATTTGTCTTGAGGGAATAGAGTATTTTCTAACATGTGCCCATACTGAACTGTCATTAATATGGTACTTCTCACAAATCTCAGTAATGGTATAGCAATCCTCCGGCTCTAAGCTGTATATTTTAGGAGCAGGCTTTTCTTTCTCCGCAATACTTTCCGATCTGTTTAGAAAAAGCCGTTCCATTTCAGAGCGTTTGATACGTGTGAGCCTTGTACCCATATTGATAGTTGGAATACGTCCCAATTTAATCAGGCGATACAGAGTGCTACGTTCCACCCCGAACATAGCGACGGCTTCCTTTACAGAAATGTACTCTCTGATGTCTGATACTTGTTGGGCAATGGCTTCTAACTTCGCGTTTCTATCCTTTACATCCTTTTTGCGTTTCCAAGCCACTTTACCACATTTAGGGGAACAATAGTGACTGTCAAGTGTTTTTGCGACAAACACTTTGCCGCAGACCTTGCACTTCCGTTTGATTTCAAATCCGATTGTTGGCATGTTATCTACTTTTAAGTATGTATTAGTATGTATAAGTGTGATTAAGTACCACATTATCTACTTTTTTGTCTTGTCGCAAACATGTCGCAAATAAGAGATAAAAAAGCCCATAGAAAACACATAGCAACCATGAACCCCATAAACGCAAAAAGCGTGCAACTCATTGAGCTGCACGCTTTTGCTTATTGTTTATTATCTGTATCCTTATCGGAATCATTTGACTTCCTCGAAGTCAGCATCCTGAACGTTATCTCCGTGCTTGCTGTTATCTTGCTGGCCAGCACCACCATTCATATCAGGACCAGCCTGTGCTCCACCTTGCGCACCGCTCTGTGCATACATTTCAGCACTTGCAGCCTGGAAAGCAGTATTGATTTCTGCCATAGCAGTATCAATAGCAGCCAAATCTTGTGCCTTGTGAGCATCTTTCAATTTCTGCAAAGCAGCTTCAATCGGAGCTTTCTTATCAGCAGGCAACTTATCACCTAATTCTTTCAACTGATTTTCAGTAGAGAAGATTACGCTGTCAGCCTGGTTCAGCTTGTCGATCTTTTCACGTTCTTTCTTATCTGCTTCAGCATTAGCTTCAGCTTCAGCCTTCATCTTTTCGATTTCTTCCTTGCTCAAACCGCTGGATGCTTCAATACGGATAGCCTGTTCTTTACCGGTAGCCTTATCTTTTGCAGATACTTTCAAGATACCGTTGGCATCGATATCAAATGTAACCTCAATTTGAGGAACACCACGACGAGCCGGAGCAATACCTGTCAAGTTGAACTGACCGATTGATTTGTTCTGTGCAGCCATCGGACGTTCTCCCTGTAATACGTGGATAGTAACTTCCGTCTGGTTATCGGCAGCAGTAGAGAATGTTTCACTCTTACGAGCCGGGATGGTAGTGTTAGCATCGATCAACTTAGTCATTACACCACCCAGTGTTTCGATACCCATTGACAACGGAGTAACATCCAACAATACCACACCTTTGATTTCGTCTGTCAAAACAGCACCTTGTACAGCAGCACCAATTGCTACCACTTCATCCGGATTCACACCTTTAGAAGGAGCCTTGCCGAAGAAATCCTCTACCAATTTCTGAACAGCCGGAATACGTGAAGAACCACCAACAAGGATTACTTCATCAATATCAGCATTGTTCAAACCTGCATCACTCATTGCCTTCTTACATGGTTCAAGACAAGCCTGAATCAATTCGTGAGCCAAAGATTCGAATTTTGCACGAGTCAAAGTCTTCACCAAGTGCTTAGGCACACCACCCACCGGCATGATATACGGCAAGTTGATTTCTGTACTTGTAGAAGAGGAAAGCTCAATCTTAGCTTTTTCAGCAGCTTCTTTCAGACGTTGCAAAGCCATCGGATCCTGAGTCAAGTCAGCACCTTCGTCGTTCTTGAATTCCTGTACCAACCAATTGATGATTACCTGGTCGAAGTCATCACCACCCAGGTGAGTGTCACCATTTGTAGAAAGTACTTCAAACACACCACCACCAAATTCGAGGATAGAGATATCGAATGTACCACCACCAAGGTCGAATACAGCAATCTTCATATCTTTGTGAGCCTTATCCAGACCGTAAGCAAGAGCTGCGGCTGTCGGTTCGTTTACAATACGTTTTACTTCCAGACCGGCAATCTGTCCGGCTTCCTTAGTAGCCTGACGTTGAGAGTCGGAAAAATATGCAGGAACGGTGATTACTGCTTCTGTTACTTCCTGACCGAGATAGTCTTCGGCAGTTTTCTTCATTTTCTGAAGAATCATAGCAGAGATTTCCTGCGGAGTGTACAGACGTCCGTCGATGTCAACACGCGGAGTGTTATTGTCACCTTTCACTACTTTATAAGGAACACGAGTCACCTCCTTCTGTACCTGATCCCAAGTTTCACCCATGAAACGTTTGATAGAGAAGATTGTACGTGTAGGGTTCGTAATAGCCTGACGTTTTGCAGGATCACCCACCTTACGTTCACCGCCATCTACGAAAGCGACAACAGAAGGAGTCGTACGTTTACCTTCACTGTTTGCAATTACTACAGGTTCGTTACCTTCGAATACGGCAACACAAGAGTTTGTAGTTCCTAAGTCAATACCAATAATTTTTCCCATGATCGTTATTTTTTTATTTATTATTTATTCATTGATTTCTTTTTGTCCGGTTGTTTCTCCGGCTCTTATCAAGGAGCCTCGTCGCGAACGGACGCTTACTAAAAAGCAAACCGTGTGCCAAAAAGAAATTATACGAATGCATGACATAATATCTGCCAAAAAGACAGTTTTAATAAATAAACACTGCTGACATAGTCATATTCAAAGCCAGTCAGCAACTGTTTCTTTAAACAAATACAGACGACTCTGGTTCGATGAAAGAAAAAAAATATGCCTGTGTCGCACATGACGACACAGGCATATCCTATTATATAGATTGATCTATTTATTACTTTTCCAGCACGATGACCAATGCGCCATTTGCATCATACAAGCCAATGCCGCCACCGGACAACACATCGAATGACTTCACCTCATTGATAGCTTTCAGCACCTTACCTTCTGTTTCCATGTCCGGACAAGCCATCATTGTGCTCGCTACTCCCGGAAAAGAAATTGATTTGGCATTGCTGGTACTGGTTTCAAAACCGCCATTAATCAAATTACATCCGGCATTGCCATGAATTGTCTTTTTCTTCACATCAAAAGCAATGAAAGGTTGTTTTTCCATTCCGGAAGGAATTGCTTCACCATTCACTTCTTTTATTTTCCATTCTCCATTCAAAACCGAAAGTTTCACATCAGCCTCCTTCTTTTGTAGAACGACAACCGGACGGTTGGACGAATTGCAAAGAAACACTTTGTCCTTACCTGCCTTCTTATATCCTTTTACTTGCGCAAAAGCATTCAATACATTATTTTCAGTAGTCATATCCGGACACATCATCCGAGTACTAGCCATTCCTGTAAGTTCGAGACTTCCCGGCTTCGCATTTACATCGAAGCTACCCATCATCCGATTACAGCCGCTATTGCCGGACACACGACCAGTTGCTGTATCAAAAGCGATAAAAGGAAGGGGGGTACTTTCGCCCGGAGTGATTTTCGAGCCATTGACTTCTATGATATTCCATTCACCATTGATAGATGACAGGGGAATTGCCTTCTCAACCGAACGGCACGAAGACATTGCAAGTGCTGCACCAGCAATGCAAATTGAAACAAATACTTTCTTCATATTGTTATAACGTTTAAGTTAAAATCGAGGGCAAAGATATCAAAAAGATTGGGAAATAACATCCAATGCAACATAAAATATATACATTTGCCAGTAAATGTACAACAAACGAACAATTTACATAGTTCACTTAAAGTAAACAAATATGAGAATAATTGTCCTGTCTTTGATTCTATTCTGCTGTGGTACGTCTCCTATCATAGCCCAAAGTGATTACATCGTCACTACTCCTTCTGCACAGGAAATCCCTGTAGGCCAAGAAGAACAGTTTATCAAAAGTAACTTTCCGTTGCTACCGCTGGGCAAATGGACACCCGGGATGAAATTTATGTTCGTTCCATCTCCACGGAGCATGTTCCTTCCCACCCTTTCCAGCTACGAGACCGAGAAAGGGGTAGACAACAGCCTGCTGAAACATAAAATACTCACTTTCACGGGAACTGAAGAGAAAGCTCAGAATATCCCCAACGGGACTAACTACTCCACTCGCTTCATCTTCGAATGTGAGGGAGGAAAATATTATTATGAGATAAAGAATATGCGGCTGGAGGAGATCTCCGAAAAGGCTCCCCGTGCCGGCATCAACGGATTGGTTTATCTGAAAGATGTGGATACTGCTAAAGAGCTGTTGGTAGGAAAAACAGTCTATATACAAGCAGAAAGTGTCCGGATAGACGATGCCAACAATTATTCCGGTTACCGGGATATAGCCATTCCCGTCAATACGGAAGCAACGATTACCGCTATCGGAGTCGGCAGTCAGGCATATCCGGCAAAAATCGTATTCAAAGATACACAGGGACATTCTTATTATCTGGAAGTTGCCCTCTCACGAACAAACTCCGGCATGGACCTGAATGATTTTCAAGGAGAAAAGAGAATGAAATATTTCTCAAATGCATTCAGTTTCACCAATAAGAGTCTAGGCACTATCGAAAGCCTGAAAAATAAATATATGGGAATGACAGTTTATCCTAAAAAGGTGCTGCCAGCCAAAAGAATCGTATCATTTGAAGACAAGCAGACCGAATCACGCGTTCACCTGCCCCGATATACAGTTCTGCAAATCAAAGATATTAGATTATCTCCTCCCGGCAGTCTGGCTATTCTTTCATTAGAAGACAATGACGGAGCGATCTATGAATTGGAAACCGATCTGAAATATGATGTTATCGTCAGAAATGAAAATTATATCGAAGACTTTTTCGGATTCGAAGATATACATAAAAAATATCCGGGTATCACAGAAAATCGTTGGCAGATTATCTCCCGGGGAGATCTGGAGACGGGCATGAGTACAGTGGAATGTCGTTTATCCATTGGCGATCCGATAGAAATCGAGCTGAAAAAAGACAATCGTTTCGAAACTTGGTTCTACAATGGCAAAACACTGGAATTTGAAAATGGAACCTTGCAGCGTTACAAATAAAAAGGGGTAGCTGCGAATGATTATCTGAAAATAATCACGTATATTTGCAAAGCTAACAATTCCAATATTCTTAATATTTTAATTCGCAATTAACGAAATGGGTAGAGTTCTTATTATTGGTGCGGGCGGTGTTGGCACTGTCGTTGCGCACAAAGTGGCACAAAATGCCGATGTATTTACAGATATCATGATTGCCAGTCGTACGAAAGAGAAATGCGATAAAATCGTCGAGGCAATAGGTAACCCCAATATAAAAACAGCTAAAGTTGATGCAGACAATGTAGATGAGCTGGTAGCCTTATTCAACGATTTCAAACCGGAAATGGTGATTAATGTGGCTCTCCCTTATCAGGATCTGACTATTATGGAAGCTTGTCTGAAAGCTGGAGTGAACTATCTGGACACCGCTAACTACGAGCCGAAGGATGAAGCTCACTTTGAATACAGTTGGCAGTGGGCTTACCACGATCGCTTCAAAGAAGCAGGTCTGACAGCTATTCTCGGTTGCGGATTCGACCCGGGAGTAAGTGGCATCTATACCGCTTATGCAGCTAAACATTATTTTGATGAGATTCAATATCTGGACATTGTAGACTGTAATGCGGGTAACCATCATAAAGCATTTGCTACGAACTTCAATCCGGAAATCAACATCCGCGAAATTACGCAGAACGGACGCTATTATGAAAATGGCAAATGGGTAACTACCGGTCCGCTGGAAATTCATAAAGACCTGACATATCCGAACATCGGTCCTCGTGATTCTTATCTTCTTTATCACGAAGAACTGGAGTCATTGGTGAAACATTACCCGACAATCAAACGTGCACGTTTCTGGATGACTTTCGGACAAGAGTATTTAACTCACTTACGCGTTATCCAAAACATCGGTATGGCACGAATCGACGAAGTTGATTACAACGGAGTGAAGATTGTGCCGCTGCAATTCTTGAAAGCTGTATTGCCTAACCCGCAGGATTTAGGAGAAAACTACGAAGGAGAAACCTCTATCGGTTGTCGTATCCGCGGTTTGAAAGATGGCAAGGAACGTACTTATTATGTATACAACAATTGCAGCCATCAGGAAGCTTACCGGGAAACAGGTATGCAAGGAGTGAGCTACACCACCGGAGTTCCGGCAATGATCGGAGCCATGATGTTCTTCAAAGGTGAGTGGAAGCGTCCGGGTGTAAACAACGTAGAAGAGTTCAATCCGGATCCGTTTATGGAACAACTCAACAAGCAAGGTCTTCCCTGGCATGAAGAGTTCGACAAAAATCTGGAATTATAAGAGTAGACTTGTTCATTAAAAAGATAGTTATGATAAACGTAGGAGATAAAGCACCGGAAATCTTAGGCATCAATGAAAAAGGCGAAGAAATCCGTTTAAGTGCTTATAAAGGAAAAAAGATTGTGTTGTACTTCTACCCGAAGGACAGTACATCAGGGTGCACGGCACAAGCGTGTAATCTGCGCGACAACTATTCCGAACTACGTAAAGCCGGCTATGAAGTAATCGGTGTCAGCGTAGACAATGAAAAGTCGCACCAGAAATTTATCGAAAAGAACAATCTTCCTTTTACCCTGATTGCCGACACTGACAAAAGGTTAGTGGAAGAGTTTGGAGTATGGGGAGAAAAGAAACTGTACGGACGTGCTTACATGGGTACTTTCCGCACTACTTTCCTGATTAATGAAGAAGGAATCGTAGAACGGATTATCACTCCCAAAGAAGTGAAGACCAAGGAACATGCCTCACAGATTTTAAATCAATAACTCCATTAATTATATAAGAATAAGGTATGGCAAAGAAAGATGAACTTAATTTTGAAACAGATAATAAAATGGCATCAAGCGAAAAACTAAAAGCCTTACAGGCTGCCATGGAAAAGATAGAAAAGAGCTTCGGTAAAGGTTCTATCATGAAAATGGGTGATGATAGTGTTGAACAAGTAGAAGTGATCCCGACAGGCTCTATTGCCTTGAACGTGGCACTTGGTGTTGGAGGTTACCCTAGAGGTAGAATCATCGAAATCTATGGCCCGGAGTCTTCCGGTAAAACAACATTGGCTATCCACGCCATTGCTGAAGCACAAAAGGCCGGCGGTATCGCTGCTTTTATTGATGCCGAACACGCTTTCGACCGTTTCTACGCATCTAAACTGGGAGTGAACATTGATGATCTTTATATCTCTCAACCGGACAACGGAGAACAGGCTTTGGAAATTGCAGAACAACTGATCCGTTCTTCTGCTATCGACATCATCGTTATCGACTCTGTAGCCGCACTGACCCCTAAAGCGGAAATCGAAGGTGACATGGGTGACAATAAGGTAGGTCTTCAGGCACGTTTGATGTCTCAGGCACTCCGTAAGTTGACAGCTGCTGTGAGCAAGACACGTACGACTTGTATTTTCATCAACCAGTTGCGTGAGAAGATCGGCGTTATGTTCGGTAACCCGGAAACAACGACTGGTGGTAACGCATTGAAATTCTATGCTTCCGTACGTTTGGATATCCGTGGTAGCCAACCTATCAAAGATGGTGAAGAGATTCTTGGTAAACTGACCAAAGTGAAAGTAGTGAAGAACAAAGTAGCGCCTCCTTTCCGCAGAGCTGAATTTGACATCATGTTTGGTGAAGGTATCTCCCACTCCGGAGAAATCATCGACTTGGGTGCTGACTTGGGAATCATCAAAAAGAGCGGTTCATGGTATAGCTACAACGATACTAAGTTAGGACAAGGGCGTGATGCCGCTAAACAATGCATTATGGATAATCCTGAATTGGCAGAAGAACTGGAAGGACTGATTTTTGAAGAATTGAAGAAGAAATAAATAGCTTTAGATCTGTTTATCCGTAGGCTGAAAGCTAAGTAAACAAAGGTGGGAGAAAGTCGTTTACGATCATTCTCCCACCTTTTTCTTTTTTATATCATTCTCTCTTTTATCCCTTATACAAAATAAATGTATGCCAATGTACTCAAGCTGATAATTATCCAAAGCAATATTCCTTGAATCAGAGGTTTAATTCCAACGGCTTTCAAAACATCAATAGAAAGAGAAGCACCGATGAAGAACATAGTTATCGTCAAAGTCTTACGGGCAATACCGTTGATAGCTGCTCCTAATTGTGGCACTCCATCCAGTAAATAAGTATTTACCACCAATGCCAATACGAAGAAGAGGATAAACCATGGAATACTGATCTTTTGTCCTTTGCTCTTGAAAATAAAGGAAGTAGCAAAAGCCATCGGGATAATCCAAAGAGCACGGGTCAATTTGATAGTAGTAGCCACTTTTAATGCTTCTTCACCATAGGCAGCTCCCGCGCCTACTACAGAACTGGTATCATGAATGGCAATAGCTGCCCATGTTCCAAACTGTTGTTGATCCATATTCAATGCATGACCAATGGCAGGGAAAATGAAAAGTGCAATAGCATTCAAGATAAAGATTGTACCTAATGCCACAGACATTTCACTGTCCTTCGCTTTCAACACCGGTCCCACTGCTGCGATAGCACTACCACCACAGATAGCGGTTCCCGAACTGATAAGATAAGCTGTATTCCGATCTATTTTAAACAATTTACGTCCGATGAACCAGCCAATTACCAATGTTCCGATTACTGAAATGACCGTAAATTCCATACCTTCCTTACCGGAAGCTAAAGCAGAATGAAGGTTCATACCGAATCCCAGTCCTACTACTGAATATTGCAACAGATATTTCGATGTTTTCTTATTAAACTTTGGATGTGCTTGTCCGCAAGTTAATGCAAAAATAAGTCCGAGGAACAAAGCAACGGGAGGAGTTACCCAAGCCGACCATGCTTCCAATCCCGGAATATAGTCTAAAAACAGGAAGAAAGTCAGAGTGGAAAGCAGCGCAACATAAATCATCTTATTATTTGCCTGCAAAGTTTTTGTAGCTGTTGAAATCATATCTTTTTGTCTTTAATCGTTTTCCGGGTGCAAAGGTACGGTAAACAATCAAGACCCACCAATAGTTTCTAATTATGCATTATAACTTTTAATTATAAGCATACTCTCTCCCAACTACTCTTACACTGTTACAATGTCTTTCCCAAAAGGCGATAATGCCAAAGATGCCAACTTGAAATGTTGTAATCCAAAAGGGATTCCGATAATGGTAATGCACAATATAGCCCCGAAAACCAAATGTGACAGACAGATCCAAATGCCACCCAGAAATATCCACAGGATATTCATCAATATATAGAGGCAGCCACCGGAACGGTTCCCACTTCTGACTTCTTTACCGAAAGGCCATAAAGCAAGTCCGGCCAACTTCAATGTTTGCATTCCAAAAGGAATGCCGATAATGGTCAGCATCATCAATAAACTCGAAATGAGATATTCGACAGCAGTAAAGATACCACCAAGCAGCAGCCACAATAGATTCATTAAACAGCCCATATAAAATAGTATTAGTTATTATTCCAATTTTCTTTTTGTTGTCTCATCCACTTTACCCTGAAAATAATGGTCGATCACTTGCTGAAACAAATCATCCGAAGCAACTTCATTAAAAAGCGTCATGCATGACAATACTTTCATCGCATCTAACGAACCGAAAACTTCCTGCGCCGTTTTATTTTTCAATTGAAGAAAAACAGACGTTATTTCACGAAGTCTTTCTCCCAAAATTGGATGGGCAAGATATGCTTCAGCCTCTTCTTTGCCGCTAAGACCATAATACTGTGAATTATAACTCATGCCCAATCCTTTCAGTTGAGGAAATATATACCAAATCCAATGGGAATATTTCCGCCCGTTTCTAACTTCTGCAAGGGCTTGTTCATAATCACCTCGCTGGGCATCTAAAAATCGTTGTAAGTTATAGTTGGTCATAGATACTTCTCGCATTTTTTTAAGTTATCATACTTTCAGGAGATAACAGAATCAAATAAGTGATTTATTTCGAATCACAGCACTTTTTTCAATTCTATTAAAGCCGAGACTTCGTTTTCCTTATTAATGTACTTCTCTATTTCATAGGGTTTATATCCTAATTTAGTATATAACAGAAGCCCACTCGTATTAGCATCAAAACAAGACAAATGAAGCTCCGATACATTATATTTCTTTTTCCCAATATCTTCCATAGCATTTATCAGAAATGTGCCAACGCCACGATTACGAAAACAAGGACTTACTATTACATTTCCAATAGCACAATATTGAGATTCTCTTACCTCATAGAAATTTGCAAACCCTACTACTTCATTATTAAATAAAACAACAGTCGAATCAAATCTATCTTTTATTGTATTCTTTAATTGATTGATTGTTAAAGGAAAATCAGCTTTAGGAAACATAAAAAACAGTTCCTGCTTGTTTCGAGGTAATTTACAAACAGTTTCTAAATCGTCAAACGTAAAATCTCTATAAGTAAGTTTTTCTTTTTCCATAATAATCATGCTGATACCCTCCATTTCTTTTCTACATACAATATTATAACCGACTTTGCTATATAGATGCAAAGTATTGGGTGTCTCTTCGCCTGTAAAAAGAGAAAACTTATGACAGTGAGGAAATAACCGTTCTATTTCAGTCATAAGTTCTCTACCTATACCTTTATTCTGAAAATCGGGATGCACTATCAATTTACCAATATGACATACTCTATTTTCATCCATACATCCCCTGACAGAACCTACAATCTGTCCATCATCTGATACGTATTTTAGAATAATGCCTGTCTGATACTCATCACAAATCTCATCCTGATTTTGCAACAAAGGGGGAAGATCGAATTTATTCATTCGTTCGGCCACCACCATAAAAGATTTCTTTTGCAAAGATAAAATGTTTACCAAATCATTTTCTTCAGCTTGCATGATATTAGTATGACTCATAATATTACAAATATACACTTTTCTAAAAACTAACAGAAGCATTGCATCCACTTTTTAGAAAATAATATATTAAGCATAAAATCCCGTTATATCCTTTCTCTTTAATCATCTTCATTCCCTCCCAAACTATTAATAGAAAACTTCTTCTTTATTAAGGATAAACTTCTTTTTGTCAAATAGAAAACTTATCTTTGTATAAGAGTAAACTATAAATGCAAGCTTTGATTATAAAAATGAAAGCTTTGTTTTTATAAACGCAAGCTTCAATTATAAAAACAAAAGTTGCATTTATAGTTTATAATTAATCAAAAGGAACTTTACTATTAGAAGAAAGGAAGTTTGCCTCTAATACAAAAGAACTTATCTATTAATACTTTAAACAATAGATGATATGGCAAGATATATCATAGAGGAGATGCCCGATCTTCAGAAAACAGGCAAAAGAATTACTTATCCTAAATTTGCGCGGATAGATAATACAAGCATAAAAGAGTTAGCGCAACGAGTTGGCGACGTCAGTGGATTCAGTGCAGGAGACATAGAAGGCGTACTACTTCAGACCGCCATTGAAATGGCGCATTTGATGGCAGAAGGGCGCTCGGTAAAGATAGACGGAATAGGAACGTTTACTCCCTCTCTTACTTTAGGCAGAGACAAGGAGCGGGAAGATCCGGAAGAAGGTGGGAGTCATCGCAACGCACAAAGTATCTTTATAGGAGGTGTAAATTTCCGGGTAGACCGAGAAATGGTGAGAAATATCAGCGAAAGATGCCAACTGGAAAGAGCACCCTGGAAAAAGCAACGATCCTCTAATAAATTCACATCGGAACAACGACTGGCATTAGCTCTAAAGTATCTGGATGAACATCCCTTCCTGACCGTTTGGGAATATCGCAAACTAACAGGATTGTTGCAAACAGCAGCAACCAACGAACTAAGACAGTGGGGACATCAACCGGATTCTGGAATAGAAATCACAGGAAGAGGAGCACACAGGGTATATATAAAGAAAAAATAGTCGAACGAAGAGGATAACAGTATGAGAAATACCCCGAAAATAGATGAGAAATAACTGTTTTGAGGCCTATTTCACTAAAGAAACTATGAGAAATAGGCTTTCTCAAAACGTTTCTCATTCAGTAATTACCTGGTTATAAGATTATTATAAAATAATTATGAGAATATGAGAAATGAAAATCATTTTTCTTATTCTGGAGAAGCGATTGCACGAGAGAAAAAGACAAACTTACAGGCTTTTACTATGATGTCCGGCGAAACGCATAAACACCTGTGACAATCCTCCCTCCTGCCCTTGCAGCTGTACAAAGTTAAATTCGCGCAGCATCGGCATTCCTTTTATTTCGACTACACGGAGATTGCCAGCTACAAGCTCTTTATGCACCGAACGGATAGAAACAATTCCCATACAGTCCGTATGTTCCAAAAAAAGCTTGATACTCTCTGTACTACCGAGATACATCAATACATTTAAAGAAGAAAGTTTGAGATTATGTTGCAATAAGGCACGTTCAAACACATCTAATGTACCGGAGCCCCTCTCCCGCAAAACCAAAGGAATATTCAGCAAATCTTCCGGAGTAATCTCATCCGTGACAGCTAATTTACTCTGTGTATGCACCACGGCAACCAGTTCGTCTTGCAAAAATGGAGTATATTTCAGATTAGGTAAGCGGAAGATCCCTTCGACCAGTCCCAAATCAATCCGATGCTCTTGCAAGGCAGCTTCCACTCCCCGGGAATTTCCATTAATCAAAGAAAGATTGATTTGCGGAAACTTGGCTATAAAGTTCGCTAACAGAGGAGGAAGTACATATTGCGCAATCGTAGTACTGGCCCCCAATTTCAGTTCGCCGATATATTCATTATGCAACAGATGCATCTCATATTCTAATTGTTTATAATCGTCCAAGATTTTCTCGCTATGTTTCAACAGCAATTCTCCGGCCTTAGTCAGTGAGATTTTGTTCCCTTGACGGTCGAACAAACGAGCTTGATAGTAAGTCTCCAACTCCTGAATATGTTTGGTGATAGCAGGTTGACTGACAAACAATTCTTGCGAAGCCTTCGTAAAGCTTAGATTCTTCGCTACGCTCTGAAATACTTTTAAACGAAAATCGGACACGGCAATTATGATTAACAGTTAAGAAATCAATGACGAATAATGAATTACAGAAAGAATAAAAGCACAATAGTTATTGCAATTCTTCCGCTTTTATCCCCAACGCCTGCATGACAGGGAAAGCCAGCATATCCCATTTATAATCCACCGGAAGTTCGGGCTCATTCATACGGAATTGAATGACCTCTTTGCCTTTCACTTCATGCAAAGCATCAGTCACTTTCTTTCCATACTCCTCATTGAAAGAAATAACGATCATCCTTTTCACGTCTGCCGAATCGGAAACGATAGAGAGTAAATCCAAAAACAAATCTTCTCTTGACACCATTCCTTCCGATGGAACGCTGGCAAAAGAATATTCACCATAAGGGCTCTGAAACGCAACTCCATTCAATTCTTCCTGCAAACCGGAAGGTTGGCAATATTGCAATCGACTGGATTCTTTATCATACACAAAAAGAAATTGCACCTCGTTCTTCCCTTCTGTAATCCCTGCATCCAAGGTTATATAGGTGGTCAACATCGAAAGGTCTATCTCTTGTAAAGAACGATGCAAAGTTTCTTCAAAATATCCTTTTATATCCGTTATTACAAAATTCAAAAAAGCAGCGTCAATCAACACCACTGTTTCAGCAAGTTTTATTTGGGGCTTATCACTCATATACCATCTATATTATTACAGCGGATAAAGATACTACAATACTTTTATTTATCCACTTTTCAATATTTATTTTCTTTCATCACAGGCTAAGATTACACAAACAAGCGTATCAGGTAACAAATGATATTTTATAGCAAATTCGTCAGTTACTCCCAGATAAAAAGGTCATTTTGTCCTTTAACTCCTTAATACTCATGCTATTTTGTCATATTTTTATACTTGGCAAATCTTTTGCGCCCTCTTAGGTGTTATTAAAAACGTGAAATAAGAAAGGAGAACAAAGATATGAACTTTAACAATTTTACCATCAAATCTCAAGAAGCGGTACAGGAGGCCGTGAACCTGGTACAAAGCCGGGGACAACAAGCCATTGAACCTGTCCACATCATGCAGGGAGTAATGAAGGTGGGTGAAAATGTCACTAACTTCATCTTCCAGAAACTTGGCATGAACGGACAGCAGGTAGCTCTTGTTGTCGACAAACAGATCGACTCCCTGCCAAAAGTATCCGGCGGAGAACCGTATCTGAGTCGTGAATCTAACGAAGTATTGCAGAAAGCAACACAGTATTCTAAAGAAATGGGCGATGAGTTTGTTTCATTAGAGCATATCATACTAGCATTGCTGACTGTGAAAAGTACCGTCTCCACTATCTTGAAAGATGCCGGTATGACGGAAAAAGAATTACGCAATGCCATCAGCGAGTTGAGGAAAGGAGAAAAAGTAACGTCACAATCTAGTGAAGATACTTATCAATCATTGGAAAAGTACGCTATCAACCTGAACGAAGCTGCCCGTAGCGGAAAACTGGATCCTGTAATTGGACGTGATGAAGAAATCCGCCGGGTACTCCAGATATTGAGCCGCCGTACAAAGAATAATCCGATTCTAATCGGTGAACCGGGAACTGGTAAGACAGCAATCGTAGAAGGCTTGGCACATCGTATCCTTCGAGGAGATGTACCTGAAAACCTGAAAAACAAACAGGTCTATTCATTGGATATGGGAGCACTGGTTGCCGGTGCAAAGTATAAAGGTGAGTTTGAAGAACGACTGAAATCAGTTGTCAATGAAGTGAAGAAATCAGAAGGTGATATAATTCTGTTCATTGATGAGATTCATACACTGGTAGGAGCCGGAAAGGGTGAAGGCGCCATGGATGCTGCAAACATTCTAAAACCTGCCTTAGCTCGTGGAGAACTACGTTCTATCGGAGCAACAACCCTCGACGAATATCAAAAGTACTTCGAAAAGGACAAAGCTTTGGAGCGTCGTTTCCAAATCGTACAAGTGGATGAACCGGACAACTTGAGTACTATTTCTATCCTTCGTGGACTGAAAGAGCGTTACGAGAACCATCACCATGTGCGTATCAAAGATGATGCCATCATTGCAGCCGTCGAATTGAGTAGCCGTTATATTACCGATCGTTTCCTGCCGGATAAAGCCATTGACCTGATGGATGAAGCTGCAGCCAAACTGCGTATGGAGGTAGATTCTGTTCCTGAAGAACTGGATGAAATCTCCCGCAAAATCAAGCAGCTGGAAATCGAACGGGAAGCTATTAAACGTGAAAACGATAAACCGAAACTGGAAATCATCGGTAAGGAGCTTGCCGAACTTAAAGAACAGGAAAAGTCCTTTAAAGCCAAATGGCAGAGTGAAAAAACACTGATGGATAAAATCCAGCAGAATAAGGTTGAGATAGAGAATCTTAAATTTGAAGCAGAAAAAGCTGAACGTGAAGGTGACTATGGTAAAGTAGCCGAAATCCGTTACGGTAAACTTCAGGCTTTGGACAAAGAGATAGAAGATACTCAAAAGCAGCTACGTGATATGCAAGGCGATAAAGCCATGATTAAGGAAGAGGTAGATGCTGAGGACATTGCCGATGTTGTTTCCCGTTGGACAGGTATTCCTGTCAGCAAGATGCTGCAAAGTGAAAAGGATAAACTATTGCACTTGGAAGAGGAACTTCATCAACGTGTAATCGGTCAGGATGAAGCGATTGAAGCCGTGGCAGATGCCGTGCGCCGTAGTCGTGCCGGATTACAGGATCCGAAACGTCCGATTGGCTCGTTCATTTTCCTCGGAACCACCGGTGTAGGTAAGACCGAACTGGCGAAGGCATTGGCAGAATTCCTGTTCGATGACGAAACGATGATGACTCGTATCGACATGAGCGAGTATCAGGAAAAGCACAGTGTTTCCCGTTTAGTCGGAGCGCCTCCGGGATACGTAGGATATGATGAAGGCGGTCAGCTGACAGAAGCTATACGTCGGAAACCTTACTCTGTTGTCCTGTTTGACGAGATAGAAAAAGCTCATCCGGATGTTTTCAATATCCTGTTACAGGTATTGGATGACGGACGACTGACTGACAATAAAGGAAGGGTGGTCAACTTCAAAAATACAATCATCATCATGACTTCGAATATGGGTAGTTCTTATATACAAAGTCAGATGGAGAAGTTGCACGGTTCCAATAAAGAAGAAGTGATTGAAGAAACGAAGAAGGAAGTCATGAATATGTTGAAAAAGACGATTCGCCCGGAATTCCTGAACCGTATTGATGAAACGATCATGTTCTTACCATTGAATGAAAAGGAAATCAAGCAGATCGTACTCTTACAAATCAAGGGAGTTCAGAAAATGCTTGCCGAAAACGGAGTGGAACTGAAACTGACGGAAGGAGCATTGGACTTCTTATCTCAAGTGGGATATGATCCAGAATTTGGAGCTCGTCCGGTAAAGAGGGCTATTCAACGTTATCTATTGAACGATCTATCCAAAAAGTTACTTTCCCAAGAAGTCGACCGCAGCAAAGCAATTACCGTTGACGCTGGTGGAGACGGATTGGTATTCAGAAATTAAGAGTTTCCATTTAAATAGAATACCGGTATGCTTGATAAGAAGCATACCGGTATTATTTATATCCCTGAATATGTAAATCTCCGGACTTCCGGTTGGCAATTCGGATGGCTCATTACCAAAACATAGGTACCCTGTTGAGGGATTTCCATAGTCAATAAAGGCAAAGCAAATTTATGTTTGCCTTTTAATTCTCCCTGTGAATCGTAAAGGAATACCATTGTACCTGCCAACAAACCTGTTAGGCATAATGTCCCTTTTTCATTGTCCAAACGGACGTTTACTTCTTTATTTGTTATTGTCTCCATACCCTACATCAAAAACCATCTGCTCCCCTAGAAGGCTATTAAAAATAAAAAGCGTGGGAACTTACTACAATTATCCCCCCTTGACGCTTTAGACATCTACTAGCTAAATCATGCAAAACAACTAATGTTCAACCACATATTTACATACATGGCAGAACACGAGCGTTTAAACATTATTCCTAAGTAGTTCAATATTGTCCAGATCTCAAGTCTTGAATAATATCTTTATAACGCTTTTGTTCTCTATTGTTATTCGCCGTTCACTACTGCTATTCCCAAGAATAGTGAACAGCGACAAAGATACATAAAAAAGCATCATTATTTACAATATAAGTAGAAGATATTTATTTTAGTAAAAGATTACCCAAATAATACTAATTTTTTTCTGAACATACAAGTGTTTATACGAAAAAACATGATAAGCATTTAAAATGCTTATCATGTTCTCTATTTTTGATTAAATAAACGGTACAGATTATTCTGCAGCTGCTTCTTCCTTAACTTCACCTTCCGGTTTAAATTCTGTGATTCCATTAGAAATCAAGATGTTATACCAAGCTACCAATTTCTTAATATCTGCTACATATACGCGTTCACGATCAAAGTTTGGTAATACTTCAGCCAAGTATTCACGCAATTGTTCAGGAGTAGCCTTTTTCGGGTCGATAGAAGCCTGCGCTGATTTCTCTTTCTCTTTTATAGCTTCCAGCACATCATACAAAGGCACTTCTGCATCGTCCGTATACATTGCTATATCGGCCAAAGAAATAATTTTTTCATTACCATAAGCGGGGAAACGTTTCTTCTCAGCATTGACTGATTCAACAATCAACATATTTTTTCCTTGCGAAATAAGTTTGTATAATCCCGGTTTACCTGAGATAGACAAGATAGTCTTCAACATAGTATATATCCTTTTATTTATTAATTATTTTTTGCGGAGCAAAGGTAATGATTATTTTTAGATAGCAAAGAAATAAGCTCCAAAACCTGCGGAATTAACGGTGTTTCATCATCATTGACTATCACGAAATCAGCATGACTTCTCTTAACTTCATCACTCATTTGTGCCTCAATACGCTTCATCACCTGTTCTCTCGATGAACAATCCCGTTTTATGGCGCGCTCCACTCTCACTTCCAGCGGCGCATACACCATAACCAGAAAATCAACTTCACTCCTAAAACCGGCTTCCACAAGTATGGCAGACTCCATACCTACCAATTGTTCACCACCAAACCGGGCAGCCCACCGACGAAAATCTTCTTTCACCTGTGGATGAATAATTTCATTCACTTTCTGCACACGATTCGGATGACCGAACATATAGGATGCCAGCAAAGAACGATTCAACACACCATTTTGAAACACATCCTGACCGACCAGCGCACAAAGTTCCTGACAAATCACCGGATCTGTCTGCGTGATACGCTTTGCTTCTATATCTGAAATATAAACAGGAATTCCCATTATTCCAAATAATCTGGAAACCACACTTTTCCCGCTACCGATACCACCGGTTATACCAATCTTAATCGACATTAGAAGTAATTTGCTCTATCAAGAAGTCTACTTGCTCAGGAACAATACGGATTTGATTGATTCCGCTCGGAAACGACTTCAATTTAACCGTATATTTATCAGAACCGAGCTTCAACAACTCTTCGTAAGAAATATTGATGATAAAATCGCTTGCTTTTATGCTGCGGAACCGCTTTAACCCCACCTGGAAAGTTATCTGAACTTTGGAAGGGAAGGTACGTAATGCCTTATCGGCTGGGAAATTAACTCCGTGCAATGGCACCTCTACTGTTTTCTCCGTATAAATATCTACCGGAAAGGTCATTTCTACCGAAGCCGGAACAAACTTCACTCCTCTTTCAGAATTCAGCGGAATTCGTCGCCGGGTTGTATCTGAAATATTCTCCAGGTTTATCTTTTGAGTATATGCGGTGGTAATAGTATCCAGAATTCCTTCCGGAGCATAAACTAATACAGAGTCCGGATTACAAATCGTATCTGATACATAATATTGAAGTCCGGCTGTCACTTTTCCCTGAAAGCGGACAGGTACTAACTTAGACTTTCCTTCAGAATAGATATACTCTAATGTATCCGGCTTGATTGAAAGTATTTTGGAAGACACATTCAATTGACTCAATATCTTTTTCTCAAAATCAGATGCGTAAATCTTCACATGATTATCTTTTCCTTTATAATCAAGAAAACCTAGATTTACCGGGAAAAAACTTTTCCCCAGCATATAATTGAGCAGCACCGTACCTTTATCTTTCACTCTGACACGAAGTTCAGAAGGCGGTTCCGAAGTCAGCACTACATTATTGGGAACATCTTTTATTCGTACCGGAATGGAGAACTCGGCTTCATAGTCACTATTCAGAGTCTGAAGCAGCCAAAATCCACCGGCTATCAAGAAGAAAAATAAAAAAATTAAGAACTCTCTGCTCTTATCACTGAGCAGAAAATCCTTAATTTTCTTTGATAGTTTTAAATATGTATATTCTATTTTCCTACGATCAAACATAGGCACTTATTTATCAACTATTATTTAGATTGATTGCTAGCAGCTGAAGCATCAGCGAAAATAGAATTCTTGTCTATTTTAATCTTTACATTAGAAGCAATCTCAAGTACTATGTAATCGTCAGTAATTTCCTTGATTGTTCCGTGGATACCACCTGCAGTAATCACATTCTGATTTACCTGAAGAGATTTACGGAAATTTGCTATTTCTTTTTGCTTCTTATTCTGAGGACGGATCATAAAGAAATACATGATAACAAACATAGCTATCAGCATGATCCACATCATACTTCCACCTCCGGCAGCACCGGCAGGAGCTTGCAATAATACAGTCAATACGTTCATAAATAATCTGTTTTAGTTTCTACTATATGGACAAAGGTATCAGTTTTTAGTCAACTTACCTTCTTTTTTTAATTGATTAACTATTCCATCCAGCGTACCGTTGATAAAGCTACCGCTTTTAGCTGTGCTATACAACTTCGCTATCTCTACATATTCATTTAACGAAACACTGACCGGAATGTTCGGGAAACTAAGAATTTCTGCTAATGCAGTCTGCATAATGATAACGTCCATAAATGCAATACGGTCCAGATCCCAATTTTTTGTATTCTCACTAACCAAATGACGGTAATAGTCGGAATTCAAAATAGTACGACGGAACAGACGACGTGCAAACTCTTGATCTTCGTCATCCTTAAATTCCGGAAGCAGTTCCTGGTTGGCACCCTTCTTTTCATCAAAACGTTTGATCGTTTTCAGGACGAATGTATCTACAATTTCTTTGTCATCATTCCAATACAGACTCTGATCTTCCAATACCTGATCGAGAGAATCATTATTAAAGATGTATGTTTTATAGAGTTTTCTCCATAATTCACGATCGGCCTCGTATGAGTGGTCGTCAGAAGCCATATAATCTTTATAGATATCGGTTTCTACAATTTTCTCATAAAGTTCCTTGATGAAGTCCTGGTCGTTTGCCCAGGTTCTTTTTTGATTGGCTATAAACTCTACCAATTGCTTATTGACTTCCAATTGAGCAATAAACTTGTTATCTACGAACTTCCTGTTGGGATACAACTCCTCTTTCGTAGGTGCCAATTTAGCTTTTGCCGCATCAATACGTTTTTGTGCATACTCTGTCAATGCTATCATCAGCATTAGCAAATAATTATAAAGGTCATACGCCTTTGAAAGACTAAAGAATAACTCTTTCTCCGCTGAGTCTAGATTTTTGCTGCCATTTTGATAATAGGCATATACTATCTGTATAATCTTAAGACGAATAAGAACTCTGTTGATCATAATTCAAATTAATACTGTTGTTATCGAACTGCAAAAGTAGATATTTTTAATGAGTTTCCACTAATAAATCACATTTTTTAATGCAGTATTTGATTCTCTGCGCTTTTTCTTTTGACAGTTTAAAAAAAATATCCAATTTTGAGGCCGATTATAAACGGACCGAAAGATATGGAAGATTTAAAAAAGAAAATGAGCGCAGACATGAATGATAAGGAGATTGTATTCTCCAAGTCCATTAAAGCAGGTAAACGCATCTATTACCTTGACGTAAAGAAGAATCGTAAAGATGAAATGTTCCTGGCTATTACAGAGAGTAAGAAAGTGATAACGGGAGAAGGTGACGATTCTCAGGTTAGTTTCGAAAAACACAAAATCTTCCTATATAGGGAGGACTTTCAGAAGTTTATGGCAGGACTCGAAGAAGCAGTCAACTTCATTGAGTGCAGTGATGCGAACGAATACATCGCCCGCCTGAACACCGAAGCGGATGAAGAAAGTGAACAGAAAGCAATCGAAGAAGCCCGGGAAAACAAGTTAGAGAGCGAAATTAAGATCGATATTGACTTTTAAGAAAGTAACTCTTTGATATTTCAAAAAAAAGACGTACTTTTGCACCGCTTTTTTGCAACATCGTGTGATAATCCACATCGTGTGATGGTGAATTAAGCAAGCTAACTTAATTTAGAGTAACACAAATTTTTAAAGAAATGAAATCAATTGAAGTAAAAGGAACTGCAAGAACAATTGCAGAACGCTCTTCTGAACAAGCTAGAGCTTTGAAAGAAATTCGTAAAAACGGTGGTGTACCTTGTGTACTTTACGGAGGTAATGAAGTAGTTCACTTCACAGTGACTAACGAAGGACTTCGTAACTTAGTTTATACTCCGCACATCTACGTTGTAGACTTGGTTATCGATGGCAAAAAAGTAAACGCTATCCTGAAAGATATTCAGTTCCATCCGGTAAAAGATACTATCCTGCACGTTGACTTCTATCAGATTGACGAAGCTAAACCTATCGTAATGGAAGTACCTGTACAGTTGGAAGGTCTTGCAGAAGGTGTGAAAGCCGGTGGTAAACTTGCACTGCAGATGCGTAAGATCAAAGTGAAAGCTTTGTACAATGTAATTCCTGAGAAACTGATCGTTAACGTTTCTCACCTAGGATTGGGCAAGACTGTTAAAGTTGGCGAATTGAGCTTCGAAGGCCTTGAACTGATTAGTGCTAAAGAAGCCGTTGTATGTGCTGTTAAGTTGACTCGTGCAGCAAGAGGTGCAGCAGCAGCCGCTGGCAAGTAATTGAGATTATCCCTGTAAAGAGATATACTTCAAACGCAGATTAATGCAGATTAAAGCAGATGTTCAGTCTGCATTAATTTGTATTAATCTGCGTTTCTCTTTCTATATTAATGAACTGTTTTACGGAAAAACGATGATAAAATATTTAGTTGTCGGACTGGGAAACATTGGTCCCGAGTATCATGAAACCCGACATAATATCGGATTCATGACAGTAGAAGCATTGGCCAGAATTAACAATGCTCCTCCTTTTATGGATGGACGCTATGGATTCACCACCAGCTTTTCCATCAAAGGACGTCAGTTGATCCTGCTCAAGCCATCGACTTTTATGAACCTGAGTGGATTGGCCGTTCGCTATTGGATGCAGAAAGAAAATATTCCATTGGAAAATGTGCTGATCGTAGTAGATGATCTGGCTCTTCCTTTCGGAACGTTACGCCTAAAAGGAAAAGGAAGTGATGCAGGCCATAACGGATTGAAGCATATTGCCGCCATTCTGGGCACTCAAAACTATGCCCGTCTGCGTTTTGGAATCGGGAGTGATTTTCCACGTGGCGGACAAATCGATTACGTACTCGGTCACTTCACTGATGAAGACTGGAAGACAATGGATGAAAGACTGGAGATGGCAGGGGAAATTATCAAAAGTTTCTGTCTTGCCGGTATCGACATCACAATGAACCAGTTCAACAAGAAATGATGAACCTGTTCTATAAAAAATAAAGATAGCAATGAACGGTTAGCGATCAATGATAACGTCCACTAACCGACTAATTATTTATCACTAAATAACTAACTAAAATGGCTGAAGCAAGAATAGATAAATGGATGTGGGCTGTCCGCATCTTCAAGACACGTACGATTGCAGCAGAAGCCTGCAAAAAAGGACGTATTACCATCAACGGTTCGCTGGTCAAAGCTGCCCGTATGATAAAACCGGGTGATGTTATTCAAGTGAAGAAACCACCTATCACATACTCATTCAAAGTATTACAACCGATTGAGAAACGTGTAGGAGCCAAACTGGTATCGGAAATGATGGAAAATGTAACGACTCCCGATCAATATGAATTACTTGAAATGAGCAAAATCAGCGGATTCGTAGACCGGGCACGTGGAACCGGACGCCCGACCAAGAAAGATCGCCGGGAACTGGAAGAATTTACAACTCCAGAGTTTATGGATGATTTTGACTTTGATTTCGATTTTGAAGAATAGGATAAATAGAAAAACGATGAATCGTAAACAATGAACGGTGAACAGACTGCGTTATATCCACAGGCTTGCTCACCGTTCATTGTTTACGATTTGTATAGCTTACCACTTATAGAGTTGCAGTTCGCCCTTTCTTTTTACAGATTCGCTTTA
Organism: Bacteroides ovatus; assembly: GCF_001314995.1. Taxonomy (NCBI): domain Bacteria; kingdom Pseudomonadati; phylum Bacteroidota; class Bacteroidia; order Bacteroidales; family Bacteroidaceae; genus Bacteroides; species Bacteroides ovatus. The sequence goes on along the minus strand of NZ_CP012938.1, from coordinate 6,191,451 downwards.
ACAGCATCAATCAGTTCCTGATATTCTGCGTCAGTCAGATAAACCTTTCCCGGGTTCATTTGGAATATACCTCCATAATCAGGTCCATCCACATATTTAGGTGCTAAATGAAAATGCAAATGAGACAATTTATCCGAGTAAGCACCATAATTAATCTTTTCCGGCTGGAAAGCTTTTTGCATGGCACGAGTGACACGCGCTACATCTGCCATAAAAGCATTACGGTCTTCATCACTCAATTCATTCAAATCGTTCACATGGTCTTTATAAGAAACAAGACAACGTCCGCGGTAGGTTTGTTCCTTAAACAAAAACACACGTGACACACTCAATTGCGCAATCTCAATCATCAGATTATGCAGCGTTTCATTGTTCTGGCAATACAGACATTCTTTCGGATCACTCTTCATGATATTATTATTTTAAGTTTTTATCGTTGCAAAAATAAGTATTCCATTCTTATCCGGCTTGTACTTTTTCGTTTTTTTGATCGACTAATTGGTACACATCCTCTTTTTCGCCTACCACCCAAACAACATCGCCTTCTTCGAGCGGAGCATTTACATCAGGAACCATCAGTGTACCGTCTTCACTTTCAACACCGGCTATCATACAATGATATTTGTCGCGGATACCCGATTCACGAATCGTTTTACCCAGAAAAACAGAATCACTGTCAATGATAAACTGCTTCAAAGCCATCTCGCTCTTTTCATAAACCTCCCAGTCTATCTTCGCTCCGTTTTGCATCGCCTCATTAAACACACTTAATTGTTCATCCGTCCCTATCACCTGTATCTTATCCATTGGAAACAGACGAACAGAACCACCGGGGATATTAATCCTCCTCTTTCCACGAAGAATAGAAGCAACATGAACTCCAAACTTCTTCCCCAAGTTCAGCTCCATCAATGTCTTTCCCGCCCAACTGGATTCACCCGGAATTTCCATATCGGCAAGATGCAAATCATGCGACAACAAACGACCGGCATACTCCGGCTTTTTCTCTCCCAGATACTCTGCACGTACATCTCTGGAACGGAGATTCTGGAAGAAACGACGTTCAATCAATATCGATTGCTTTTTCAAACGGCGAGACCATACCATCAACAATACAATAAGTACAGCCACTCCAATAATCAATCCGATAGACGCCTTAAATAATCCGGAAATAACAAAGATGACAAAAAGTGCCGCTATCATAATACGAATCACGATTGTCGATACCAGCGGCGCGCGGTTGGCACGGCTATCATGCCATAAGGTCATAAACTCAACCGAATGATTTTTCTTCACCATAATGGCACGCAAGAAAGGAGCAATACACAGAATCATAAATACCGCTCCCAACAACGATGCCCAGAAATGAGGCAGATTCTCTTTAAAGAATGGCACAACAAAACGAAAAGAAAGTGCAATAATCGACATACTGACAATTGAATAAACAACTGTTATACGTACCATTGACAAGATTAGCTTCTTCCACAAATTCTCGTGATTCAGAGCTGTTTGCGAACCGGAAGAATAACGCATCATTATTTTTTTCCATGATTCCGGAAGATGAGCATCCACAAAAGTAGAAGCCGGCTCGGCAAAACGAATCATATAAGGAGTCAGGAAAGTAGTAATCACAGAAACCGCTACCACTATCGGATACAGAAAATCACTCGTTACATGCAAAGAGACTCCCAAAGAAGCAATAATAAACGCAAATTCGCCGATCTGCGTTAAACTAAAGCCGCATTGCATAGCCGTCTTTAAAGGCTTTCCGGAGAGAATAACACCGAATGTACCAAAAACGGCCTGTCCCAAGATAACAGCCAAAGTAATAACTATAATAGGTACGGCATATTCTACAATCATTGCAGGATCCACCATCATACCGACCGATACGAAAAAGATAGCTCCAAAAAGATCCTTTACCGGTTTCACCAGCCGGTCTATGGATTCCGCCTCGATTGTTTCCGCCAGAATAGATCCCATTATAAATGCACCAAATGCAGCAGAAAATCCTGTATGAGCCGCCATCACTACCATACCGAAACAAAGTGCCAACGACACAATAAGCAGAGTCTCCTCTCCCATCAATTTCCGGCAGCGTTTCAAGAATTCAGGAATCAGATAGATACCGACAACAAACCACAGAATAAGGAAAAACAATAATTTCCCGATACTCTCCAACATCTCGGTACCTTCAAAATGTTGGCTTACCGCCATAGTGGAAAGCATCACCATTAATACAATAGCCAAAATATCTTCCAAAATCAAGATACTCAACACAAGTCCGGTGAACTGCTTCTTCCTTAATCCTAAATCATCAAAAGCTTTATAAATAATAGTAGTAGACGACATCGCAATCATACCGCCCAAGAACAGACTGTCCATCCTGTGCCAGCCGAAACCCATGCCGACTCCTATTCCCAACAAAATCATACAAAAGATGATGGTACAGGCAGCAATGATGGCAGAACCACCCACCTTGACAATCTTCTTAAAACTAAATTCCAAACCAAGAGCAAACAGCAAGAAAATAACACCAATATCCGCCCAAGTCTTAATATTGGCAGTATCCATCACTGAAGGAGTATACGGCATATGCGGACTTGCCAGAAATCCGGCAACTACATATCCCAAGACCAGAGGTTGTTTCAACTTCTTAAACAACAAAGTCATAACACCGGCACAAATCAATATAAGTGCGAGGTCAGCTATAAGAGTAGGTAATTGAGACATTATTTTATCGTATTTGATGACAAAATTATATTATTTCTATGGGATAAACAACATATTTACGGATATGTTTTGCAATAACCATCATAAAATAAGTTAGCCCCGGATAGAGTCGTAACTTATCCGGGGCTATACACAATAACAAGCTTATTTTTTACTTTCTAAAAGGCGGTTTCACTACCACAGCTTTCAATTTCCGACCACGCATATCGATACAGATTTCCGTACCCACCTTACTATATTCCGGTTTCACATATCCCATACCGATACCAATCTTACGGGTAGGCGACATCGTACCGGAGGTCACCACTCCCACTTTCTCGCCTTCATCATTCACCAGTTCATAGCCATGACGGGGAATTCCGCGATCAACCATTTCAAAGCCAACCAGTTTACGGGTAACACCTTCCGCTTTCTGTTTTTCCAGCATCGGACGGTTGACAAAATCCTTGCCCTCCACAAACTTAGTGATCCATCCCAATCCGGCTTCTATCGGAGAAGTCGTATCATCCAGATCATTGCCATACAGACAGAAGCCCATTTCCAACCGGAGCGTATCACGGGCACCCAAACCGATAGGTTTAATGCCATACTCTTCACCAGCTTCAAAAATAGCCTTCCATATAGAATCAGCCGCAGACGGATAGAAATAAAGCTCAAAACCTCCCGCACCGGTATAACCCGTATTGGAGATAATCACATTCTCTTCACTTGCAAACGTTCCAACCTTAAATGTATAATAAGGAATAGTAGCAAGATCAATATCCGTCAACTTTTGCAGAACCGAAATAGCCTTCGGACCCTGTATAGCAAGTTGAGCTATGTTATCCGACGAATTTTCCAACTCGGCTCCCTCCGTATTGTGAGAAACACACCAGTTCCAGTCTTTTTCCATATTGGAAGCATTCACCACCAACATGTATTTTTCCGGTTCATACTGATAAACCAGCAAATCATCTACAATCCCCCCATCCTCATTCGGAAAACAAGTATATTGTATTTTACCCGGAGCCAGTGCCGCCACATTGTTAGATGTTATTTTCTGCAGAAAGGCCAACGCTTGCGGTCCTTTCACCCAAAATTCTCCCATGTGCGATACATCAAATACACCGACACCTTGACAAACAGTTATGTGTTCATCAATGATACCGGAGTATTCAATAGGCATATTATAACCTGCAAACTCGTGCATTTTAGCACCAAGTGCTATATGTTTCTCTGTAAACGGAGTGGTTTTCATTATTTTAAAGTATTAAGTTTTAAGTATCAGGTATTAAGTATTACCGGAGCTTACCGTCTTTTTATTTGGAAGCCACCAGTTCTGCTATTTTTACGATCACTTTCATTGCTTTCTCCATATTCTGGATAGGCACAAATTCGTAACGACCGTGGAAATTCAGACCACCGGCAAAGATATTCGGACAAGGCAATCCCTTAAAAGAAAGCTGCGCACCATCCGTACCTCCACGAATCGGTTTTACATTCGGTTTCACACCCACGGCTTCCATAGCTGCAAAAGCAGTATCGATGATGTGCATTACCGGTTCTATTTTCTCACGCATATTATAATACTGGTCGCGCAGTTCGAGTGTCGCAGTACCAGCTCCATATTCAGCGTTCATTTGAGCTACCAGACGTTCTATCTCTTTTTTACGGTTCTCAAATTTTGCACGGTCATGATCGCGGATGATATAAGACACAGTGCTTTGCTCCACATCCCCCTGAATACCAATCAAATGATAGAATCCTTCATAGCCGGTCGTATGTTCCGGTCTTTCCTGTGAGGGAAGCATCGTAATAAACTGATTGGCAAGATAGATAGAGTTAATCATCTTATCCTTGGCATATCCCGGATGCACATTACGTCCTTTAAAGGTTATTTTTGCGGCAGCAGCATTAAAGTTCTCAAACTCCAACTCCCCTACTTCACCTCCATCCATCGTATATCCCCATTCACAACCGAATTTCTCTACATCGAATTTATGAGCACCTTCACCGATTTCTTCGTCAGGATTGAAGCCGATACGGATTTTACCGTGTTTGATTTCGGGATGTTCCTTCAGATAAACCATCGCTGATACAATTTCCGCGATACCGGCTTTGTCGTCGGCACCGAGCAACGTTTTTCCGTTGGTTACAATCAAGTCTTCTCCCTTATGATCCAGCAATTCCGGGAATTGTGATGGAGAAAGGACTACATTCTCTTCAGCACAAAGCACAATATCCGAACCGTCATACTTTTCCACAATGCGCGGAGTGACATCTTTACCCGTCATATCAGGACTTGTATCCATGTGGGCAATAAACCCGATAGTGGGTACTTCTTTATTTATATTGGCAGGAAGTGTAGCAAAAAGATAGCCATGCTCATCCAAAGTAATATCTTCCAATCCCAAAGATTCCAACTCTTTTTTCAAGTATTCAGCAAAAATCATCTGCTTCGGAGTACTTGGAGTAAGCCCTGTCGATTCATCAGATTGTGTATCGAAGCTTACATACTTTAAAAATCTGTCTACTAAAGTCATATTGTTTTAATTACAAGTTACTAATTACAATTTACAAATTGATAGTTTATAGTGCCGTAAAGGTAAAAAAAGAGCCGTGAATTACAAAGCAATTCACGGCTCTTTTTATTGTATACTTTTATCCGGATACTTAAATATCCTATTTGACTACTTTAAAAATGGCTGCTACCATCAAAGCAATGTGTACAAACCTTGCATTTAGGTAATCCGATAGCCTCAATCAGCGTTTCCAGTGTATTAAACTTCAATGAACTGAGACCGAAACGCTCTGCAATAATACTAACCATCTTATCGTATTCCGGAGAACCGGTAGTAGCATATTTCTCCAGGTTCTTATTCTCATCCCCTTCCAGTTCCTTGATAATACGACGGGTAATCAACTCCAATGCATTTTTAGAAGCCGAAAAACCAACAAACGGACAAGCATAAATCAATGGCGGACAAGCGATACGCATGTGCACCTCCTTTGCTCCGTAATCATACAGAATCTTCACATTGTCACGTAATTGAGTTCCCCGCACGATTGAATCGTCACAGAACAACAAACGTTTATTTTGCAGCATGGCACGGTTGGGAATCAACTTCATCTTAGCAACAAGCGAACGCATCTCTTGATTGCTCGGAGTGAAGCTACGAGGCCATGTCGGTGTATATTTTGAAATAGCACGATGGTAAGGAACCCCCTTTCCTTCAGCATATCCTAAAGCCATACCCACTCCCGAATCAGGAATACCGCAAGCACAATCCACTTCCGATTCATCTGTCTGTCCCATTTTCAATCCGCTGGTGAAACGCACTTCCTCTACATTCTTTCCTTCATAACAAGAAGTCGGGAAACCGTAGTACACCCACAAAAACGAGCAAATCTGCATATCCTCATTGGGCTTGCGAAGCTGGTCAACATGATCGTCATACATACGGACAATCTCACCGGGACCTAAATATCTCTCAATCTCATAATCCAGATTCGGAAAACTGGACGATTCGCTCGTTGCAGCATAAGCACCGTCTTTCCTTCCAATCACCACCGGAGTACGTCCCCATCGGTCACGGGCAGCGATGATACTACCATCTTCCGTCAGAAGCAACATCGAACAAGAACCCTTAATGTGCTTAAACACATTTTCGATACCTTCCACAAAAGTTCTGCCTTGTATAATAAGTAATGCGATAAGTTCCGTCTGGTTGGTGTTGCTCGAACTAAGTTCGGCGAAGTGCATGTTTTGACTGAGAAGTTCTTCTTCCAATTCCTGGATATTGACTATTTTAGCGACTGTGACAATGGCGAAGCGCCCGAGGTGAGAATTGATGATGATAGGTTGTGCGTCTGTGTCGCTAATGATGCCGATGCCGGCGTTTCCTTTGAATTTGTCCAGTTCTCCTTCAAACTTGGTTCGGAAATAAGTACTTTCCAAATTGTGAATGGAGCGTATAAAACCTTTTTCCTCACTGTATGTTGCGAGTCCTCCTCGCTTGGTACCCAGATGTGAGTTATAATCTGTGCCGTAGAATAAATCAGTCACGCAGCTAGTTTTCGAGACTGTTCCGAAAAAACCTCCCATGTTGTTCTCTTTATTGATGATGTTTTAAAAAAGATGGCGCAAAAGTACAAAAAAGAATTCGTCCTATAAAAAAAGCGCTCCGCAAAGTTTTAGTTTTCTTTGCGAAGCACAACTAATATTTATTAAAAAGCGGGGAATCCGGAAACAATCTTTTTACCGGAATCTTATTTCCATTTCTTGATCGTTTTCAAGTCAGCGGGAGTTGCTTCAATCAAACTTACTGCAAATCCTCCGCTACGTGCCAGCTTCACAGACATCTTATTCTTGTTTGTAACAAGTCCTTTTTTTATCTGGTAAGAAGTAGGATTCTTTTCAAAATCCGCCTCCTTTCCGTCAGCATAAAGAGTAGCTACATATTGTTTTCCCGGTTCGAGAAAATCAAGTGTAAAAGCAGAAGTACGGGGATTCTCATCGGTGATACCACCTACAAACCAGTTATCAGTACCTTTTGCCTTACGTGCTACGGTAATATAATCTCCCGGTTCCGCTTCCAGATACTTGCTGTCATCCCAATCAACGACTACATCCTTGATAAATTGAAATGCATCCATGTGACGTTCGTAACTCTCCGGAAGGTCGGCTGCCATTTGCAAAGGACTGTACATCGTTACATAAAGTGCCAACTGTTTTGCCAAAGTTGTACGTACAAAACTGTGGTCGCCTGACAGGAAAGAAAGTTTTGTATCAAAGATACCCGGTGTATAATCCATCGGTCCACCAATCTGACGGGTGAAAGGAAGCAAGGTGGTATGGAACGGCTTATTCCCTGCAAAGGCTTCATATTCCGTGCCACGAGCCGATTCATTACCGATCAGATTCGGATATGTGCGACATAATCCTGTCGGACGGGTTGCTTCGTGAGCATTTACACAGATCTTATATTCGGCCGCTTTTTCCACCGCATATAAATAATGATTGTTCATCCACTGTCCGTAATGATGTTCTCCACGCGGAATAATATTACCTACATACCCGCTCTTCACAGCATTGTATCCGTTATCTATCATAAACTGATAGGCTTTATCAAGATGACGCTCGTAGTTACGTACAGAAGCGGAAGTCTCGTGATGCATCATCAGCTTCACTCCTTTTTCCTTTGCATACGCATTGAGCATCTTCACGTCAAAATCAGGATACGGAGTTACGAAATCAAAGACATAATCCTTCGAATTTCCGAACCAGTCTTCCCATCCTTCATTCCAGCCTTCCACTAAGATCTGGTCGAATCCATGCTCTGAAGCAAAGTCAATGTAACGCTTCACTTTGTCATTATTGGCTGCATGACGCCCGCTCGGTTTTGTTTGGGAATAATCCGTCTGTCCCAGTTTCACAGAATAAACATCATCCGTGTACGACCAGGAACTTTTTCCGGTAATCATTTCCCACCACACACCGATGTATTTCACCGGCTTAATCCAGGAAACATCTTCGTAGGCACAAGGTTCATTCAAGTTCAAAGTCAATTTGGAAGCCAGAATATCACGAGCATCATCACTGACAATCACCGTGCGCCAGGGTGAACGGCAAGGCGTTTGCATATAACCTTTATCCCCTTTTGCATCAGGAGTCAGCCATGATTCAAAAATCAGGTTCTGATCGTCAAGGTTCAGATGCATACAAGAATAATCAACCAAAGCCGCTTCATGCAGATTGATATACAACCCGTCGGCTGTCTTCATTTGCAAAGATGTCTGCACACCTGTTGGTGAAAAAGGAGTTTGAGAAGCATTTGGAGTAATTGCCCCTTGCAACAATCCGCGAATCTCTGAAAGCTTGGATTCGGTATAGTCATATTCCTGCGTATCATAATCGCCTGGAATCCAGAATGCCGTATGATCGCCGGCCATAGCAAACTGCGAATGTTCTTCTTTTATAACGAAGTAATTCAGATTCTTTTGCTGCGGGAACTCATAGCGGAACCCCAAGCCATCATTATAAAGACGAAAACAAATAATCAGATTACGATCTTGCGCCTTTTGATTCAGGGTAACAGCCATTTCATTATAATGGTTGCGGATCGATTTCACCTCTCCCCACACCGGTTCCCATGTTTCATCAAAAGCAGAAGTTTTAATATCGGCCAGAGTGAATCCATTTATCAGTCCGGGATCATTTTTCAATTCCAGTCCCAGTTTCGAAGGTTTAATCACCTCTTTTCCTTTATAAGAGAGTTCATACACCGGTTCTCCTTGCATGTTGACAGAGAAATTAAGTTTTAATTGTCCGTCAGGAGAAGTGATACTTTCGGCCTTTGCTGATGTGCCGAAGAAAAAAGAGAGCAACAGGCAGACCCATATTGCAGTTCCTATTTTCATGTTCTTCATGATATAAATGAGTTAGTTAATAATCGTATGGCAAAGATAGACAGGAAACTATAGAGGTGTTTTTCTTTATAAAGAAAATATAGAAGGATATAGAAGTTGAAACGGGATAAACATTTAAATATAAAGCAGATAACAAATCCAGAAGCTAGAAAAAATATAGTGTCTATGGTGAAGAAATTAAAAGGATTAAAGACGCATATTACATAATCTTTCTATATTTGCAACGTATTATCCCAACTATATCAATAAACACTTTACTATTTAGAATATGGCACAGCACCTTAAATTGATCGCTCTATTGATTTTCACATTGTCCGCCAGCTACACTTCCGCGCAGTCTTTACGTAAACTGCTGGAACGTCCATACGGTATCATCGAGTCAAAATGGGAAAAAGATGCTCAGGGAACTACCGAACTCAATTACTACAATGAAGACTATTGCGACTATTATCTGTATCGTGCCAACGACCGTTCCTACAATTTAAGTAACGGAAAAAACACTATATTTAAAATAGAAAAGAACGCACAGGTAGACAATCCGTTTAAAAGTGCCTCTTCTTATACGTTCTGCCGGGGCAAATTTCCTAAAGATTTCAATATTCAGACTCCTTATGCCTTACCCGTAAAGAACAATCAAAAGACAGCCTGGAAAACCGATCCGCGTGAACCATTCAAGACCTTGAATTTTCACATCAAACAAGGTGATACAATCTACGCCACCCGCAGCGGAATAGCCTGTAAAACCACCAACCCGCAACAGCTGCTCATCTATCATCCCGATCAGACTTTTGCAGCCTATCTGGTGATGAACGAGAATTTTATCGAACCGGGCGAAGAAGTACAAGTTGGACAAGCCATAGGAAAGGCAGGCCCCACAGGTGCTGCCATCTCTTTCTTTTTTCTGGATGAAAATAAGTTCAAAGGAGGATTATCATCCGGATACCCTTACTCCCACTTTATTCCTGTATTCCGCACAACTGAAGGAGATGTGAAACCGGAAGAGAAAACCATCTATCAGGCTGTGACCGACCATGACCTTATCATGCAGGACATGAGTAAACGTGATAAAAAGAAATATATGAAGCTACACAACCTGAAATAATAGATGTATCATGCGCATATTTTTACTTTTCTTCCCGGTCTTCTTTTTCTGCGGTTTGCTTCATGCCCAAACCGTAAAAGTGGAATATGGCGGTGACCCGCTTCCCGACAAAGACCGGAAGAAGATAGAACAGTTTCTTCAACATGAGGTTGATTTCTATTCACAATTCGGACTGCCCGATACGCTGAGCCTCCAACTATATGTATTTGAAAATAGAAGAGAAGCAATCGATTACTTAGAAAGTATCAATGTGTCTCTGCCTATCAAGGCAAGTGGTGCATACTCACCTAAGCTACAAAAGGCAGTCATCTTAGGACGGGAGAATGGACGGGAGAGAAGTCTTGCCATTATCTATCACGAACTGAGTCATCATTTCGTTTCGCAGATTCTCGGCAAGCGTCCTCCAAGCTGGCTTAACGAAGGACTGTCGGAGTACTTCGAACATTGCACCATTCACAAAAAAGCAGTCCGCCACACATTTACCGAATACGAACAAGGGAGAGTTCGGACGATGTATATGCTGGGAGAAGTAAACCTTCCTACATTTTTAAATAGCAGCCAGGGCAAATTTATGAAACAGCAAATGACGGACGAGCAATACTCTTATATCCTTTCGCATGCGCTTGTCACTTTCTGGATAGAGAGCGTTCCCCGCGAGATATTCAAAAAGTTCATATCCGTTCTGCAAAACAAAAATGATCCGTCAACCGTTTCAGAACAAATCAATCTTGTTTATCCCGGAGGCTTCCAGCAATTCGAAAAAGATTTTGAAGCCGCCTACAAATAATATCAATCTTTCAATCAAATGAGTAAAGAAGTTATCTATATCTTTATCGGTGGAGGAACCGGTAGTGCACTGCGTTATTTCATCCAGTTGTTAATGCACGAACGAATCGTCCCTTATCATTTTCCATGGGCCACTTTCACGGTCAATCTTCTCGGCAGTTTTCTCATCGGCCTGTTCTATGCCCTTTCAGAGCGATTCCACCTTCCGTTCGAGTTCCGTTTGTTTCTGACAACGGGTTTATGTGGAGGTTTCACAACGTTCTCTACTTTCTCCAGTGACGGCGTAGGTCTGCTGAAAGGAGAATTTTACGGAGCATTTGTTCTATATACATTATTAAGTATAGGAATAGGATTAGCCGCAACGTTAGCCGGCGGATATGTGGGAAAACAGATTTAATAATTCGAATATAAATCCTACCTTTACGCCATGATTAAAAGAAGCCCAACCAAACCCGTCCGCGTTGTTCCTCCCATGATGGAAGAACAGGAAGTCAGTACTATTACCCTACAGAAATGGCTCGACAGAGAAGAAACCGTCTCTCATCTTTTATTCTGCAAAGGAAAAGAAGAAGGCATCGACAAATCTTATAAAAGTTTCAAAAACTGCACCTTTCAGCATCAGACATTCAGCGAATGTAAATTCCGTTCCTCCCAACTGACCGATGTCAGGTTCGAGAACTGCGACTTATCCAACATTTCTTTCGCTGAAAGTTCGCTCTACCGGGTAGAATTCATTTCCTGCAAGCTATTGGGTACCAATTTATCGGAAACAACAATGAATCACGTCTTGCTGCATGACTGCAACGCAGGTTATATCAATCTGGCTATGAGTAAAATGAACCAGGTACGTTTTGCACACAGCCAGCTCCGCAACGGAAGTCTGAACGACTGCCGTTTTTCATCCGTCGCATTTGAGAGTTGCGATCTCGTAGAAGCCGATTTTTCACACGCTCCGCTTCGCGGAATAGATTTGCGCACTTCCCGTATCAGCGGAATCACGCTTAACATCAGCGATCTGAAAGGGGCTGTCATCACTTCCCTGCAAGCAATGGATTTGCTTCCACTGTTAGGGGTTATTATCGAAGATTAAAATCCTGCAAATTCACCCCGCCGCACTCAAACAAAAAGCATCGTCCCGTTGTTATAGTATAAGGTCGGACTAACGACATATAGGGAATAGGCACAAAAAGAATACCTATTTATAGTGATTTCTCACTCCCCGTCAAGTCCGTACTTTTGCAGAAATCTTATTCAAAAACAATAGAAACGATGAAAATTGAAAAAATTGTAGCTCGAGAAATTCTCGATTCAAGAGGTAACCCCACAGTAGAAGTTGACGTAGTATTGGAATCCGGCATTATGGGACGTGCATCTGTGCCGTCAGGTGCTTCCACAGGTGAACACGAAGCATTGGAACTTCGCGATGGTGACAAACAGCGCTATGGTGGAAAAGGAGTACAAAAAGCGGTTGATAATGTAAATAAAATCATCGCTCCGAAACTGATTGGTATGTCTTCACTCAATCAGAGAGGTATCGACTACACAATGCTGGCATTGGACGGCACTAAGACTAAATCGAATTTAGGTGCTAACGCTATTCTCGGTGTATCTCTTGCCGTAGCTAAAGCTGCTGCCAACTATCTGGATCTTCCTCTATACCGCTATATCGGTGGAACAAATACGTATGTAATGCCTGTACCGATGATGAACATCATCAACGGTGGTTCACATAGCGATGCTCCGATCGCATTCCAGGAATTTATGATCCGTCCCGTAGGTGCTCCTTCTTTCAGAGAAGGTCTGCGCATGGGTGCTGAAGTATTCCACGCTTTAAAGAAAGTTTTGAAAGACCGTGGCCTTAGCACTGCTGTAGGTGATGAAGGTGGTTTCGCACCTAACCTCGAGGGTACGGAAGATGCTTTGAACTCTATTCTGGCCGCTATCAAAGCTGCAGGATACGAACCGGGCAAAGACGTTATGATCGGTATGGACTGTGCTTCTTCCGAATTCTACCACGATGGTATTTACGATTATACCAAGTTTGAAGGTGAAAAAGGTAAGAAACGCACTTCCGCAGAACAAGTTGACTACCTGGAAGAACTAATCAACAAATTCCCTATCGACTCTATCGAAGACGGTATGAACGAAAACGACTGGGAAGGCTGGAAAAAGCTGACCGAACGCATCGGCAACCGTTGCCAGTTGGTAGGTGACGACCTGTTCGTAACCAACGTAGATTTCCTTGCAATGGGTATCGAAAAAGGCTGTGCCAACTCTATCCTGATTAAAGTAAACCAAATCGGTTCGCTGACAGAAACACTGAACGCTATCGAAATGGCTCACCGTCATGGATACACTACTGTTACTTCTCACCGTTCGGGTGAAACAGAAGATGCTACTATCGCCGATATCGCAGTAGCTACTAACAGCGGACAGATCAAGACAGGTTCTTTAAGCCGCTCAGACCGTATGGCTAAATACAATCAGTTACTCCGCATTGAAGAGGAACTGGGAGATTTGGCTGTATATGGTTACAAGAGAATTAAATAATTCAATATTCTCTTACTTGAATAATTCATCCCCGGACAATTAGATTATCCGGGGATTTTTACATATTAACCATTCACTAAATCTTTTTGCATTGTAAGAAAACTAGCTTCACTAAGCATCAATAAATATCTCCAATATTTTGCGAATTGAATTAATAAGGCTACATTTGCAACGTCTAACATATTAACAGACGGTGGGGAAACCTGCCTACTATCGCAGCGAGCATTTTTATGTTCGTATGTGAACTCTTATATGGGCGGTTTCGTACCCCCATAGAGAGTGTTAATGCACCTCTAAACCTGCCGTCGGTATGTTAGACAATGGGACAGGCGAAACCGCTTTTTTATTAGCACTTCTTCCTCTCCCATCAATCTATTATTCATCTTTTAAATTCTAATGATTATGGAAAACAGTCAATTAAAAGACTTACAGGAAGAGGTTTCAGAAGCTACGAAACAGTATATCCTGACTACATTCAATTCTGAAAATGGAATGAAAACGTATTATTTGCAGATGTCAAACATAATACGCTCTGCGCACATTAATCCTCCCATTGACACCGAATACAACAGTTTAAAAAAGCTAAGCAAAAAGCTCAAGCAATATTGTACTTTCATTCAAACACTTGGCGAACATGAATGGGACAAGGGAATAGCCGATATTCAGAAAGCATTAGGCATTTATCTAATGCAAAATAACATCGAAAGTAAAGAACGCAAACAAACGAACCAAGAAATTGCCTCTCAACTGCAATTCATCGTTTTTCTCTCCGGGAATATAAATATCATCAAGCAACTTCATGGAATATTGCAACGCCATTTATCCAATGTGATGCTTTTACTCAGATCCTATCCTGAGCATAATATACAAGAATGAATAACAATAATGAATCAAAAAGAAACTATAAATATTTGCTTTTCTTAAAAATGGAATATTACAACAATTAGGGAAAAACCAAAATTCATCAAAGCTTCAAGAAGAACAGAAAGCTTATCAAGCTTCATATTATCAACACTTTATCAGTTTCCGAAATACACAGTTCCGAACTGGTCATTTCAGAACTGTGTATTTCGATAATATGCAAATATATAAAAAAAGCATCCAGACTAATACCTGAATGCTTTTTTCTTGGATTTGTTATATATCCTTTTTTGAGCCTCTTGTCGGATTCGAACCAACGACCCCGAGATTACAAATCACGTGCTCTGGCCAACTGAGCTAAAGAGGCGGGTGGGTAAGCTATCTATATCGCGCCGCTACAACCAACTACCTTTGCTGCGATCAAGCCCTGGAGGATTCGAAGGGAGCTGGCCGTATAGGACTTACCCGTTTTGCGGTTGCAAAGGTAGACATTTTTATGTATTCTGCAATAGCTGCAGACAACTTTTTTACTAACAAAAGACTAACAGGCTACATTTCAGGCAATTAAAATTGCAAAAAAATATTCAGACAGCAACTTCCTCTGCTTTATTAACTTTAACAACCAGATTTCCCCTACCAACCGATATTATTTGTACCTTTGTGCGCAATTTATAAATGAAGATGACAGAGAACAGAAGCTATTTACAAAAATATGCCATGCATTTTGGCACGTATATGGGAATCTACTGGATATTGAAGTTCATATTATTTCCGCTGGGATTCCACATACCTTTCCTTTCGCTCTTATTTGTAATCCTGACATTATCCGTACCTTTCATCGGATATCACTATGCGAAAATGTACCGGGATAAGATTTGCGGAGGAAGTATCCAATTTTCACATGCCATGCTCTTTACCATATTTATGTATATGTTTGCTTCTCTGCTGGTAGCTGTGGCCCACTACGCCTATTTCCAATTCATCGATCATGGATTTATCATCAACTCTTACATCCAGTTGTGGGACGAACTGATGACCAACACCCCGGCTCTGATAGAAAACAAAGAAGTTATAAAAGAAACGATAGATACCGCCCGTTCACTTACTTCCATCAATATCACCATGCAACTATTGTCATGGGATGTATTTTGGGGAAGTATCCTGGCCATTCCCACCGCATTGATGGTAATGAAAAAGGCCAAACCGGAAAATGACGGAATGTCTCAATCGTAATTTGTAATTCGTAAGTAATTAGTAATTAAAAAATGGATATATCAGTTGTAATCCCATTATTCAATGAAGAAGAGTCACTACCCGAACTCTATGCTTGGATAGAACGGGTAATGCAAGCCAACGGATTCTCATTCGAAGTGATTTTCGTTAACGATGGAAGTACCGACCATTCATGGGAAGTGATCGAAAAGCTTAAAGCTCAATCGGAACATGTAAAAGGTATCAAATTCCGCCGTAACTACGGTAAATCACCTGCACTCTACTGTGGATTCGCTGAAGCGGAAGGAAACGTAGTCATAACGATGGATGCGGACCTGCAAGATAGCCCAGACGAAATCCCCGAACTTTACCGGATGATTACAAAGGATGGCTACGACCTGGTATCCGGCTGGAAGCAAAAGAGATATGATCCAATTTCAAAGACACTGCCCACCAAGTTGTTTAATGCTACTGCCCGCAAAGTATCAGGCATCAAAAACCTGCACGACTTCAACTGCGGATTGAAAGCCTATCGCAAAGAGGTCGTAAAACATATCGAAGTGTACGGTGAGATGCATCGTTATATACCTTATTTGGCAAAGAACGCCGGATTCAAGAAAATCGGTGAAAAGGTGGTACACCACCAGGCGCGTAAATACGGCACAACAAAATTCGGACTGAACCGTTTCGTAAACGGGTATCTGGATTTACTCTCTCTTTGGTTCCTCTCCAGATTCGGCATCAAGCCGATGCATTTCTTCGGACTGTTGGGATCATTGATGTTTCTGATCGGAATGATTTCTGTCATCATCGTAGGTGCCAGCAAACTATATGCCATGTACAACGGTCTCCCCTACCGACTGGTGACCGACTCTCCCTATTTCTATTTGTCACTTACGGCAATGATTATAGGTACGCAATTATTCTTAGCCGGATTCCTTGGCGAACTCATCTCGCGCAATGCACCGGAACGGAATAACTATCAGATAGAAAAGAAAATTTGATTCACATTCAATAAACTGACTATGAAGAATTTAATTCGTATCTTTCTCATATTGACTATCATTGGCGGTGCAGTCAGCTTACACAGTGCCTGCTCGGATGAGAACGATTGCTCATTGGCAGGACGTCCGATGATGTACTGCACAATATATACCATTAATCCGGATAATCCTACTATTGCATTAAAAGACACGCTTGATTCATTAACAATCACAGCATTGGGCACTGACTCTATCATTCTGAACAATGAAAAGAATGTGCATACCCTGATGTTGCCACTACGATACACAAGTGACACTACTGTGTTCATATTCAGATACGATCCCAAACGTAGAGAAAAAGATGTTGACACATTATACATTGTACAACAAAATACTCCTTATTTCCAGTCCATGGAATGTGGTTATATGATGAAACAAAATATAATCAGCGCTAAATTTGGAAAACCGGGAAGACCGGGTAACCCTCCTCCCTATGGCAACGGGCAGCCGGACCAGATAGATTCTCTTCATATAAAAAATAAAGAAGCCAATACAAATGAAATCGAGAACTTGCAGATATTCTATAATTATCGGCCAGAACGCACACCTGATGAAACGACTAATTAGTCTGCTTCTGCTCTTTTGCATTGGGCTTCCGTTGCTGGCACAACAGCAACGTCCGGCGCAAACGCCCAAAAGAGATCAGAAGAAAAAAGAGGTTGCCGAGATAGATACCATTCCGCTCTACAATGGTACGTATGTCGGTGTGGATTTATATGGCATTGGAAGCAAGCTGCTGGGAGGCGACTTTATGAGTTCTGAAGTCAGCGTAGCCGTTAACCTCAAGAATAAATTCATCCCTACTATTGAGTTTGGTATGGGAGGAACAGATACCTGGAGCGAAACAGGCATACACTATAAGAGCAAAATGGCCCCATTCTTCCGAATCGGTGTGGACTACAACACCATGGCAAAGAAAAAAGAGAAGAATAGCTACTTGTATGCAGGACTTCGCTATGCATTCAGTTCATTTAAATATGATGTTTCCACAATGCCGGCAGATGATCCTATCTGGGGAGATGTAATAGGTAACCCCAGTTTGGAAGACGGTTATTGGGGAGGAAGTGTGCCATTCAGCCATCTGGGTATGAAAGGATCGGTGCAATGGCTGGAAATCGTTTTAGGCGTCAAAGTACGTATTTACAAAAACTTCAACATGGGGTGGTCGGTACGTATGAAATACAAAACCAAAGCATCTACCGGAGAATATGGAGACCCATGGTACGTGCCCGGTTACGGAAAGTTTAAATCAAATAACATGGGAATCACTTATTCCCTTATTTATAAATTGCCTCTTTAGAATACAATGACAGGACTAGAGATTTGGCTGCTTGCAATAGGTCTGGCGATGGATTGTTTCGCTGTCTCAATTGCAAGCGGTATTATTTTGAAACGTACCCGTTGGAAACCCATGCTAATCATGGCTTTTGCTTTCGGCTTTTTTCAGGCAATCATGCCATTTATCGGATGGATGTGTGCAAAGACATTCAGTCATCTTATAGAAAGTGTAGACCATTGGATTGCTTTCGCAATCCTTGCCTTCTTAGGCGGACGAATGATTTTAGAATCTTTCAAAGAAGAAGAATGTTGTAAACTGTTCAATCCGGCAAATCCGAAAGTGGTATTGACCATGGCAATAGCCACAAGTATTGATGCATTGGCAATCGGCATTTCCTTTGCCTTTCTGGGAGTTCAGGATTATACCGAAATCCTCCCTCCTATCAGCATTATCGGATTTGTTTCATTTGTCATGTCACTCATCGGTCTGATCTTTGGTATCCAATGTGGCTGCGGCATCGCCCGGAAACTGAAAGCTGAGTTATGGGGAGGTATCATTCTAGTCATTATCGGACTAAAGATATTAATTGAACATTTATTTCTTCAATAAAACGAGTTTTCTCATCAAATAGAAGAGCGTATGAAAACAAAAAAAAGTTTCCTTTGGCTGGCTTTCCTGATTTTGGCAACTATCTGGATATTAGTCAGACATAATCAACAAGTTGGCTATTACAGTGTCAAAGGTTTGGTGTTTGGGACAGTATATAAAATTACTTATCAGCATGACGGTGACTTAAAACCGGAAATAGAAGCTGAACTGAAACGCTTCGACCAATCTCTATCTCCATTCAACGACAGTTCTGTTATCAGCCGCGTCAACCGCAATGAAGAGCTGGTGACTGATAGTTTTTTCCAGAAATGCTTCCATCGCTCGATGGAAATTTCCCGCGAGACAAAGGGTGCTTTCGACATTACAGTAGCCCCTCTTGCCAATGCTTGGGGATTCGGTTTCAAAAAAGGTGCTTTTCCTAATTCATTAATGATAGACAGTCTGTTACAAATCACCGGATATGAAAAAGTGAAAATGGATAACGGCAAAGTTATCAAACAGGATCCTCGTACTATGTTAAGTTGTAGTGCCGTGGCCAAAGGGTATTCGGTAGACGTAATTGCACAACTGCTCGACCGTAAGGGAATAAAAAACTATATGGTAGATATAGGAGGCGAGGTGGTAGTGAAAGGGAAAAATCCTTCCAAAGGCTTGTGGCGCATTGGAATCAATAAGCCCGTCGACGATTCACTGGCTGTAAACCAAGACTTACAGACAATTCTTGAGATAACAGATTTAGGCTTGGCAACTTCCGGAAACTATCGTAATTATTATTATAAGGATGGGAAGAAATACGCCCATACGATTGACCCTAGAACTGGCTATCCGGTACAACACAATATCTTGTCCTCTACGGTAATCGCCAAAGACTGTATGACTGCCGATGCCCTTGCCACCGCCTTCATGGTGATGGGACTGGAAGAAGCGGAAGCTTTCTGCAAAGCGGATACAACGATTGACGCCTACTTTATTTATAGTGGAGAAAATGGAGAGTTCAAGACTTTCTACACGGAAGGAATGAAAAAATACATAGCGAAATAAGGTTCGCTTCTTTTCTTTCATTCCCTTTACATGAGGACAAGTCTCAAGCTATCAACCGTTTCGTGTGATTACTCAAAGAAATATGCTTCTTCACATCCTTCACAGTCATTACCGTGAAGGATGTGCCGCATCTCTGGATACGCCATAATAACCGGGAGCAGGCACATACATCGGCTGATTGCGCAAACCGATATTCACCAGTTTTCCTTCTCCACGCAAACGTACCAAATGCATTTTAGCTGTAGTACGTGCCAAACCACACACTTCCTGAAAATCACGGCGGGTCATCATCTGATGTTCGGAAAAATATTCTTTCAACAGCATATCAATCTCCACCTCTGACACCTTCTCCGAATGGCGGACATACTTGGACTGACTGGCACGAACACCCACAAAATATCCTTTCAGATTACTATCAAGGCGAAATCGAACAGTTTTGAAAGCCACCTTATTAGTCTTATGCGGAGTGCTGCGAGTCACTTTCCCCGTAGCCTCCAAAGTGGGATAAAAATAACCGATCCCCTCGATATGTACTTCTTTTCCCTCACGCAACGACTCACCGAGAATCTTCGATAAGTTATCAAGCACATTCTTTACATCGCCCACAGTCAACGAACTGTAGTCATGAATCTTGTAACAAAGAGTATCCGTATCTACCTTTCCATTCATAAAGATACGCGGATGCAACGCAGCTTCTTCTTCCGAAGAATCATTAGGATTTTCATACCAATCAAACACAATAGCCATTACTTCTTATCAATTTAAATGTGTAACTTCATCATAGGACAACTTTAATCGGCTATTCGGACGACTGGAATCGGCTGTTCAGTCAACTATTGTCAGCCAACCGGACAACTCCAGTCGGCTTTTCCTAAACAAGCACTAAACCAGGGAAAACGCATTATACTCTTTCCTTAATCTTTTATACATTTATCTTACACCAATATTGTCTTTTCATCTTATTAATAAGATATTTATCTTTCATTTACAATATTATTTGAGTACATTTACGTGATTATAAATCACAATTAAAATGAAGCAAGAAACTAAAAGAAAGATTGAGATCAGCAACCTACATGAATTTGCTGATTCATTAATATTGATAGATAACCGGATAGACCGTTGTAAAAAACATCAGGCCAGTACCATTGTTCTTATTGCAATTTCTGCTGTTATATGTGGCGCTGATACTTGGAATTCAATAGAAGACTTTGGTAAAAGTAAAGAATCTTTTTTTGCAGCCAAGCTTTCCAATTTTAATGGTATCCCTTCCCATGATACATTTAATCGCTTTTTCTCGGCATTAGATCCTTTAAAATTTGAAGAATCTTATAGGCAATGGGTCCAAAGCATTCTCAAATGTTATTCGGGGCATATAGCCATTGATGGTAAAACCATACGAGGAGCCTATGAATCCGAACAGGACAAGCGTCATCGTAAACAAGGAGTGCTTCCTGATTCGAATACGGGAAAGTACAAATTGCATGTCATCAGTGCATTTGCAACAGAACTGGGAATCTCCCTTGGACAGTTATGTACACAAGAAAAGGAAAATGAGATAGTTGTCATTCCTGAATTATTAGATATGTTGTGTATAAAAGATTGTATTATTACAATTGACGCTTTAGGATGCCAGCGTACAATTGCAGAGAAAGTCATAAAGGGAGAAGGTGACTACATTTTTATAGTGAAAGATAATCAACCGAAATTAAAGGAAATAGTACTGTCAGTAACAGAAAGTATTGTATCAAAAGGTACAACAGTACGATTTGACAAATATGAGACGCATGAAGAAGGACATGGCAGGAATGAGTCGAGAATCTGCTATTGCTGCAACGATCCTGGTTTTCTGGGAGCAGATATTAGAAAGAAGTGGAAAAATATACAGTCTTTCGGATATATAGAGAATACCAGAAATACAAACAAAGGCACTACAGTGGAAAAAAGATGTTTTATATCTTCCTTGGAACCTGATGCGCAGAAGATACTTAAAAATAGTAGAGAACACTGGGAAATTGAGAATAATCTACATTGGCAGCTAGATGTCAATTTCCATGAAGATAATACCAGAAGAAGAAATATATCAGCATTAAACTTCTCCGTACTGGCGAAAATTGCATTGGCTACATTAAGAAACAACAAAAGAGAGATACCAATCAATAGAAAAAGATTAATAGCAGGGTGGGATAATGAATTCTTATGGGAACTTATTTTACATGATTTATAATGCGTTTTCCCTGAGCACTAAAGATACGACAAAGTAACGATATATCAGCATAAGAAAGCTTGTTTTTCATTTCAGAAGAAAATAAACATTTTCTTAGTTAAATACTTGCAAACCCCATATTTCATGTTATACCTTAGCAGCATCAACCGGTCGAAAAAACAACATTTATTCATTTAAAAAACAAGAAAAATATGAAGACATTAGAATATCACTCGAAACGTTTGGCGAAAAAAATACGAGTATTGATGAAAGAATCGTCAAACGTCATCGTTTCAACGAATACGTCAAAGAACGTACCGAAAATGCAAGAAATAGATGAACAGGAAGCATATAAGCAAGAAGTACATAAACAACCCGTCCTTCTAACACAACAAGTGATTGACTTTTTAAAAGAGCGATATGACTTCCGCTACAACCTGCTCACTGAAGAAACCGAATTCCGACCATCCGGACAACGAGACATTCCTTTCTGCCGCATAGACAAGCGAGAACTGAATACTTTCTGTCTGGAAACTCACAAAGAAGGTATCAACTGCTGGGACAAGGATCTTCAAAGATATATCTATTCTACCCAAGTGGAAAGTTACCACCCTTTCCGGCTTTATATGAACGAACTACCTGCCTGGGACGGAACAGATCGGTTAAAGCCCTTAGCGAAGCGGATATCTGACATTCCTCTATGGATAAAAAGCTTTCATACCTGGATGCTCGGACTTGCCGCCCAATGGCTGGGAGTAACTCAAACACAAGCAAACAGCGTGGCTCCGATACTTATCAGTGAAGAACAAGGACGCCACAAGTCTACTTTCTGCCGTATGCTGATGCCACCACAACTAGCCCGTTATTATTCGGATAATCTGAAACTAACCGCACAAGGCAATCCCGAACGTCTCCTTGCCGAGATGGGATTACTAAACATGGACGAATTTGACAAATTCGGAGCACAAAAGATGCCATTACTGAAAAATCTGATGCAAATGTCCAGCCTCAACATCTGCAAAGCCTATCAGAAAAATTTCCGGTCGCTACCTCGTATCGCTTCGTTCATCGGAACGAGCAACCGAACTGACTTACTATGTGATCCGACAGGCAGCCGCAGATTCATCTGCATTGAAGCGGAACATGATATAGACTGTACCGGAATTGAACATTCACAAATCTATGCCCAACTGAAAGAGGAACTGCTTGCAGGTGCCCGCCACTGGTTTAACAAGGAGGAAGAACACGCCTTGCAATGTCATAACATGGCATACTATCATGTCAACCCTATAGAAGACATTGTGCGCAACACATACGCGCCTGCCACATTGAATGAGTCGGATTGTCTGTCACTCTCCGCCGCTATTATTCATCAGGAATTAAAAAAGAGATTTCCCGCCGCACTACGAAGTTGTACACCTATCCAACTGGCTCAAATTTTTACCGCAACAGGTATCAGCCGACAGCATACGAGATTAGGAAATGTGTATTTGGTGAAGAGGGTGAAGGATAGTGAAGAATGAAATTACCACAGTTTATTCACAGAAGGCATCTATGAATCATCAGCTTAGTATTATGTGAAAAAAAGAATATGTCAATAATCAAGGATAGCTAGTTTTATTTTGAAATAGAGAAAGTGGCAAGTACAAGGCTGATTTGTCACTTCCTCCATTTCTTATTCCAATAATACAAAAAAGCAGTAAATTATATATTTAAATCTGCCTTATACAATGTGAGCCCGTCTTCGTTAAACTCGCAAAAGTACACTGAACGGCCATTATTTGATAGTCCATAATAACCATTTTTTCTATCTGGCAAATCAAACTTTTTGATTGGGTTTAACTGCCAGTCAAATACAAATATTGCTTCTTTCATTAGTTTTGAATCTTTATCCTCTTCGCTAAAATAGCCTTTAACATCACATAGAATATATTTATCATTAAGTTTCATTGATTCAATTCCTATATGTTTTTCATTCATCGTATTAAGTGACGCAAATGTTTTACTTCTTACCTCTTCGCGCTGCATTTTCGTGTATCTTTTTTCACCTACTACCTTTCCATTCTTGACATCAAATATATACAATATAAACTGATTACTTGCATAAAAAACAGCCATATCATTTCCTTTTACTTCAATAGAACCATCAGCGTAAGCACATTTTATTAGATCATTTGCAGACAGTTCCATATCTTTTGCTTTTCCAATATCAAAACTTTCATAATTTATTGTTTCATAAAATTTTGCTTCCTTATTATTAAATATAGCAATCGATTTCTGATTAAATTCGTTCATTTCCACTTTTTCGCTTTCAGAAAAAGCTGGCATTAAGGTTGCAAGGACAAAACCATTGGGAAGCTTAACCATTCGACGTACCCAAATACTATCCGGAACTATTGTCACAGTAAATTTTCGTTCACCCATAGGCACATTATCTATAATGTCTCTCTTGCCGAAAGTTTTTATCATATTTGGATATGCATAAAGTTGAACGGAATCACCTATTATTTGAAAATCTTCTAATTCTGTTAATTCATTGGCCGCTCTTCCTCTTGATGCTATTGTAGATAATTTCTTTCCAGTATTTAAATCATAGCAAAATCCAAAATTCTCCTCATTCTCTTCGACAGACCATAGTATAGAGTCATCAATCATACAGAAGCCCCTTTCAAAAATGTCAAACTTATTAAAAGGCTTAAATTCCAATTTTTCGGTAACAGGAAAATCTGTATCTATATTTGAAATAGGGATGATCTGATTTTTGACCGTGCTATTACAACTAAAAAAAATATGCCAATTAAAAGCAATAAAAGTTGAGCATTTGTTTTCATAAGTGTGTATTTTTAAATAATTAATGATAATTATTTGCGAAAATAGTTATTATCTTTGCAAAGAATACCTGCATTTTTATACCAAACAAAATAAAAATAATATGAAAACACCTTAAAAAAGAATTTTCTTGTTAGCTTGTTTAGGCTTAACAGTTGCAACAATTACATTTGCTGGAAAAATTGACGTTCCTTCTCCTCCGGGAAGACCTAGTGCTTGTGACATAAATGTCAATTGGTGTAAATTAAGATTTTTAAAACCCATGAACGATGGAGGGTCACGAATACAATTCTATCGTATTGAGTTTAGAAAAAAAGAATCAGCTAGGTGGATATTTCAAGGAAACGCCGAAAATCAATTTTCCTATGATGATATAATACAAGCCCACGTTGACAATAGAGTTGGAGCAGTTCCAGTAGCATTTCGTGTTTTTGCAAACAATGAGATCGGTCGAGGTGAACCATCAAAACCTTCTAACCTTATAACATTTGAAGATCCATTTTAATTACATAAAACAATAAAAATCCCGAATAGTCATACCACAGAGAGTTATTCGGGATCTTTGCTTATAAAAAGCTAAATGATTACTACAAAAATAATGAACAGCCTCCGATCCACATAAAATAGTCACATAAAACACAGAGAAAATCACCAATACTATTCAATAAACAAATTATTTTTTTGTATAAATATAGTAATGGAGCCAAAATTTCAAGTTTAAAAGACAACAAAACCAAAGACGTAAACACAAATGCAAAAAAGACTACTATTAGTGTCCATAGGATGGCTACTCTGTAGTGCCATCACCGGACAAAATCTAACCACGAGAAATATAACCCTCGAACAAGCGATCGAGATTGCTCATGCCCGTTCTCCACAAGTTCAGATGGCACAACTTAATTTTATGGCGCAGTATTGGGACTTCCGTTCCTATAAGGCACAGTTTCTCCCATCGCTTAATTTGCATGGAAATTTGGGAAACTATAACCGCTCACTAGTAGATGTGCGTGACCCAGAAACGGGGCGTATCAGCTATGTGGCAAACAATACATTGAATAATAATTTGTCTATTTCAATAGATCAAAATATCCCTCTGACAGGCGGTAAAGTATCACTTAACACATCGCTCGACCGGTTGGACCAGTTTAATTATGGCACGCAGATATACAATTCAAATCCACTTACAATCCACTACACACAGCCTCTACGATCGTTTAATGAATTAAAATGGAGAAAAAAGACGGAGCCTTTACGCTATGAAAAGGAGAAGAAGGTATATTTAGAGTCGATGGAGAATATAACCCTTCAGACTACCTCACAATTCTTTTCCGTCTTATCGGCACAGACCAGTCATCAGAAAAATGAAGAAAACCTGAATGATACCCGAAGCATGTACGATATAGCGCTCAAACGCTCTGCGATTGGTACTGTGACAAAAAGTGAACTATTACAGTTGGAATTGGCTCTGATGAATGCAGAACTAACAGTTAGTAATAGCAGAACAAATTTAGAAATTGCTCTTTTCAACTTTAAGACCTATCTGGGCATTTCGGAGAGTACTTCTTTTAAACTACTACCGCCAACAATAGCCCCGGATGTTATCATGGAATACGACTTTGTATTAGGTAAAGCCTTACAAAACTCATCGCAAAATCTTTCACTTCAACTGAAAGAAATAGAAGCACAGCAGGATGTAGCACAAGCCAAAGCAGCAAAAGGAATTCAGGTGGAGCTACAGGCAAATCTGGGTTTCTCACAAACGGGAAATAGTTTCAATGAAGCATATCGCTTATTGAAAGATCAAGAAATTGTCGGAGTTTCGCTGACAATGCCTATTTACGACTGGGGTATGAGCCGGGGAAAAGTAAAGATGGCTGAAGCAAAAGCTCGATTGGCACGCACACAGAACGAACAGGATGCCATACAATTTCAACAAGATATTCGAATTAAAGTGATGCAGTTCAACCAACAAGGCAGGCAGTGCGAAATATCAGCAAAGGCTTTGATCGTTGCGCAACAGCGGTATGATATCACCAAAGACAGATTCCTGAACGGAGGTATTACCGTGACCGATCTGAACACGGCACAAAAAGAGTTGGATGATGCTAGCGGACAATATATATCGCAACTGAGTACCTTTTGGGGTGCCTATTTTGAGTTGAGAAAATTGTCATTATATGACTTTATTCATAAAAAAGATATTAGTGCGGAATTCGATCAAATCATTGAAAGATAAAATCATTGAAAAAGAAAAGTTATGAAGAAATTATTCCTATATAAAAGTCTCTTGATGATTATTTGCCTGTTGGGAGCGGCAGCTTGCGGTGACGGAAAGAAAAAAGAAGAAGCTTTAATCGGTAAGAGTGATGAGAAAACACAGTTGATTACTGTCGATACGATGGTATTAACCAAACGGTCCTTCCAAAAACAAATCGTATGTAACGGTAAGCTGCGCGCAGTAGTGAAAAGTGACCTAGCATTTAATGGTTCGGGGATTATTACCGCCATTCATATACGCAACGGAGATAGAGTTGCCAAGGGAATGACGTTGGCAGTGCTTAATACGAAAGAGGCCGAAATAGAGCTGCGGAAAAGCCGCCGTGCGATGACAAAAGCAAATATTGACCTGGTAGATAAACTGATTGGACAGGGATACACAGCTGATACGACAGCCGTTCCAACCGCTATTTTGCAGAATATGAAAGCGTCATCGGGATATGAGAGCGCAATGGATCAATTAGAGGCAGCCGAACGCCAGTTGGCTAATTGTTATTTAACCGCACCGTTTAGTGGCCGCGTGGCAGATTTGGATTCCAAGGTATATGGCCGTTCGACAGACAAACTATGCACATTGATTGATGACTCCTATTTTGATGTGGAATTTAGTGTATTAGAGGCCGAAATGGAAGAAGTAGCACGAGGGTTACGAATCTCGGTATCTCCTTTTATCAATGAGGATCAACATTTTACGGGTGAGATTACAGAAGTCAACCCCTTGATTAATGAGCAAGGACAAATTAAAGTACGAGCGAAAGTACGTAACTATAATAACTATTTAATAGAGGGAATGAATGTAAAGATTCTGCTGGAGCGTGAAGTGAAGCAGCAGTTTGTTGTTCCGAAAGATGCGGTGGTCCTTCGAGACGGGTTCCAAGTGATTTTCCGTTATAAAGATGGCAGAGCGGTATGGACGTATGTGGATGTGGTTATGTCTAATATTGATTCTCATGTGATTACGGGTAATGCCAAAAAACAGACCACTATTTCGGAGAATGATGTTGTGATTGTATCCAACAATCTGAATCTGGCAGATGAAACAGAGGTGACGCCTAATTAAAATGTCTGATTGGCGAACCTTTAACCCCTAAAAAGTATGATAAAGAAACTAATCACACGTCCCATAGCAGTGACAATGAGCGTGATTGCTATCATGGTGATGAGTCTGGTGGCGATGGGATATCTACCGGTATCGCTTATGCCGGCTATCAACATACCGCAGATCACCGTACAGGTGGCGGCTCCCGGCATGTCGGTGCGTGAGATAGATAACGTTCTGCTAAAGCCTCTCAAGAATCAGTTGTCGCAGGTGGCAGGACTGAAAAATATAACTGCAGAAGCTCGCGCCGATATCGGAACTATTTATATGGATTTTGAGCCCGACTGCAATATAGATATTGTCTTTATTGATGTCAACGAAAAGATGGACCGGGCAATCACTTCACTTCCGAAAGATGTGGAGCGTCCTAAGGTAATCAAAGCCAGCGTGACCGATATTCCGGCTTTCTATCTTAATCTATCACTCAAAAATGGTATTCCGGGCAAAGAGGGAGAACTTCGTGAAGCCGGTATTGAGTTCAGCGAGCTGGGACAGTTTGCCCGTGACGTTATCTCCAAACGTATCGAACAGTTGCCACAAACAGCGATGGTCGATATCAGCGGTGTGGTGACGCCCGAATTACTTTGTATTCCGAATTATGCCAAATTGACTTCTATGGGAGCAGATATCAGTCTGCTTGAACAAGCAATCAATAACAACAATGTCTCTTTGGGAGCGTTGAGCATCAAAGATGGTCAGTATCGTTACAGCATCCATTTTGATGCCCGCATCATTTCAAAAGAGGATATTGAAAATATATATATCAAACACGACGGACGTATCTACCAGTTCAAAGAACTATGTGAGATTGTGCAACGTCCCGCCAAAAGAAGCGGATTGGTACGTAGTAAAGGGGATCCAGCCATTTCGATGGCGATTATTAAACAGAACGACGCCAAAATGGAGGATCTGCAACAGAGTATCGCTACACTGATAGATGATCTGGAAAAAGAACATCCGAATATCCGGTTCGAACTGACCCGCGATCAAACCAAACTGTTGACCTACTCAATCGACAATCTGGGCAGTAACCTGTTGGTAGGTGGTATTTTAGCGGCACTAGTCATCTTCCTGTTTATGAAAGACCTGCGTTCACCGATGTTGATCGTTGTGACCATCCCTCTGTCTTTGGTCATTACCCTGTTGGCGTTCCACCTGTTGGGTATCTCACTCAACATCATCTCTTTATCCGGATTAGTTCTCGGTACGGGTATGATTGTTGACAACTCGATCATTGTGATTGATAATATATCGCAAAAGTGGCGATCGGGAATGAAGCTTGACGACTCCATCGCCGAAGCAGTCAGTGAGGTTTTTACTCCAATGCTAAGTAGTGTGCTGACCACCTGTTCAGTCTTCTTACCGCTAATTTTTTTAAGTGGTACAGCCGGTGCGCTGTTCTACGATCAGGCAATGGCGGTGACAATAGCACTGTTCGCTTCCTTACTCGTAGCGGTGCTGGTACTTCCGGTCTATTTTTATCTGATGTATAAAAAGCTATCGCCATATACCGAAAATCGTTTTATAGACCGCATCTTTACCTTCAATTATTATCGGCCGTATGAGAAAACACTAAAATGGACACTCCGACATGGCAAATTGACTATTATCTGCTTTATAGCACTCATTCCGATAACCTATTTCATCTATCAGATGGTTGAAAAAAGCCGTCTGCCACATATCTCTCATGATGACACTATTATGACAGTCGACTGGAATAGCGGTATATCGCTCGAAGAAAACGACTTACGAGTACATCGTCTGTTGTCACAGGTTGACAGTCTGACCGAGCAAACCACCTCAATGGTTGGCGTGCAGCAGTTTTTAATGTCGCATACCAAAGAAATCACTTCTTCCGAAAGCGTTGTTTATATCAAGGCGAAAGATGCGGAAACACTGGCTAAGATAGAGAAGAAACTGACAGATTATATAGCCGAAAAACATCCGAAAGCATTAGTTACATTCCAGGTTTCGGGTAATATCTTTAATATGATATTTGCCGAACAGGGAAGTCCATTGGTGGTACAATTGCACAGCAAAGGAGGAGAAGCTCCGACCGTGGAACAGGTAACAGGATTAGTAGGAAAGATTCGAAAGGCACTGCCCGATGTGGTTGTTCCTCCAGCTGTCATGGAGCAAAATATCCGCTATATAGCCGATGTGGAAGCGATGGCGGTATATGATATTACGTATGATGACATCTACGGAAAGATGAAAAATTTCATCAGCCAGAACACATTATTTCGCATCAACCAAGGCGGTTATTCAATGCCCGTCACAACGGGCGATTCACGTGCCGAGGCATCCGACATCTTATCGGGCAAGGTGCGCAATAAGTATGGTGTGGAGATACCGCTCTCAATGGTAATCCGTGAAACCAAAGGAGAAGATTTCAAGAAACTCTATTCCGGCAGTGCCGGTGACTACCATCCTATCGCTCTTGATGTGCCGGACAGCAATGTAAAACAAGTGATGAAAACCATCGAGCAGGTTGTAAAGGAGGATAAGAACTTCTTCGTGACCTTTACCGGCGAGTATTTTTCGAGCCGGGAGACTATCAAAGAATTGATTATCATTCTATTGGTAGCAATCTCGCTACTCTATTTTATTCTGGCAGCACAGTTTGAAAGTATCATTCAACCGCTAATCATCCTTTCGGAGATTGTCGTTGATGTCTTCTTTGTGTTGCTTGGTTTGTGGCTCTTTGGTGAAAGTTTGAATATCATGTCAATGATCGGTTTGGTGGTGATGAGTGGTATTATCATCAATGATTCGATCTTGAAAGTAGATACAATCAATCGATTGCGAAAACAGGGTATGCCGGTACTAAAAGCGGTTTTTGCAGGTGGACACAGTCGCCTGAAACCGATCATTATGACTTCGCTAACAACCATATTAGCCATTGCCCCCTTCCTGAATCGGGTGGATATGGGGTCGGATCTGCAATATCCGTTATCGCTCTCAATTATTATCGGCATGACAGTCGGAACACTTATCAGTCTGTTCTTTATACCGTTGATCTATTATATTATTTACCGTAAACGCTAATCCTGCTGCTCATGAGTAAAGATATGATAAAGAAAGGTTTTTTAGAGCGAATCCCCAGCTTTTCCCTCATCCTAATTATGACAGTATTGATGGTGATTGGGGCAGCCCTGATACCGATGCTGAGGATCGCTTATAAACCCACTCCCAAACAGGGGGATGAATTAAACGTCTCGTTCAATTGGCCAGGGGCGTCACCTCGTGTGATTGAACAGGAGATCACCTCTAAAATAGAAGGAATGGTCTCGTCAGTGGTCGGTGTCGAGAAAACGTCCTCTACCTCCTCCTACGGAAGTGGAAATGTGGTAATCAAACTGAAAGAGAATGCCAACATATCTGCCGTCCGTTTTGAAATATCTTCCCTGTTGAAACAAGTAGCCGGAAAGTTACCTGAGGGAGCCGGCTATCCCTCTTTGTCGGGAGGAGATGTCGGAAGCGGCATGAAACAGAGCTCCAGACAAGTTTTGTCTTATATCATCAATGCGGATATGGATCCGGCTTATATTCAGAATTATGTGGAGAGAAATATCAAGCCCTACCTGACACAGATTGATTATGTGCGCGAGATCACTGTTTCGGGAGCACCTCAAACTTATCTGGATATTGAGTATGACCCGATAGAGTTACATAATTACGGTTTAGAATCCAGTATAATCACATCAGGACTTCAAAACTTTTTAGGGCAACAATCTATTGTAGGAGATATTGACCGGATCGACCGCAACGGTAATAAAGAACGTATCACACTACTTCTGGAGACTGAAGCACTCGGATCTGATATTGGAAAAACGCCACTAACCACCATCAATGGCAAAATCATCTATTTGGATAATATTGCTAAATTAGATTATAAGAAACGGCGGGAAGACAATTTTTACCGCATCAACGGTCTGAATACAATCAATCTAAGTATATCAGCCGATGCTGATGTGAATATCATCACAGCTTCCGCCGAACTGCGTAAGCGGATGGAAGAGGTACAAGCCAATCTTTCAGATGGATTCTATGTCTCTCTGACTAATGATGAGGCTAAAGAGGTGCGTGAAGAGGTCAACAAACTGATAAAGCGAACATTCCTATCGCTACTATTTCTTTTTCTATTCATCTGGATATCAAGCCGAAGCGGTCGTTATCTATCCATTATCGCTGTGTCACTCTTTGCCAATGTGCTGATAGCAGTTATCTTCTTCTATCTGTTTGACATAGAGTTGAATTTAATCTCGTTAGCCGGTGTTGCCGTATCATTCGGAATAATGATTGATACCACCATTGTGATGGTGGATCACTACAGTTATTACCGCAATAGAAGTGTCTTTATTGCTATCTTGGCGGCACTGCTCACCACAATCGGATCATTAGTGGTTATCTTTTTTATGCCCGACTATGTAAAGGAAACGCTGAATGATTTTGCAACCATTATTATTATCAATCTCTGTGTTGCCCTGTTTGTAGCCTTGTTTTTTGTACCGGCAATAATTGATCGCAACGGTCTGAACCGCCGCCAAGAGAAAAAGCACTATCGTCGCTGTCGTAGAATCATAAAATGGAATAAATTCTACAATGGCTATATTACCTTTACTCAAAAACGGAAATGGATCTACATCACAATTCTGGTGTTGGCATTTGACATTCCATTGAACCTGTTGCCACAAAAATTGGATCAGCCTTATTATTTATATGGCAATAAAGGAAAGCCAGAGCTCAAATGGTACGAAGTGCTATACAATAAGACAATCGGCAGCGAATTTTATCAAAACAAATTGCGCCAGCCGCTTGAGAAGATAACAGGTGGAACCCTACATCTATTCTCATCCACTCAATCCTCCCGCACATTTACGCAGAGTGACCCTGGTGTAAAACTTTATATATCGGCCAAACTGACCGAAAAAGGCGATGCGGAAGAATTGAATCAAAAGATGTGGCAAATGGATCACTTTCTGGCAGAATATAAAGAGATCGAACGATTTGTGACCCAAGTGAAAGGAGAAAGTGGTACTATTGAAGTAGAGTTCACCGATGAGTACAAGTATGGGGCATTCCCACGACACTTGGAGTCGCAAGTGATAAAAAAAGCGCTATCAATAGGTGGTGTAGACTGGAGCACAACAGGGGTAAGTGAGAAAAGATTCTCTAACTCACTCACACAGAGACAAGGATCACACCGCATCGGACTAAGCGGTTATAACTATGACCAACTTTACAAACATGCTGAAACGATAGTCGAAAAGATCAAAAAGAATAAAAGGGTTACTAATATCGGTATCGAGTTAGGAGGTTCCGGCGATTGGGCCAGTCAGGACAATATGGCTGATGAGATGTATATCAAATATGATATGAAAAAAATCACACTCTATGATCTGAATCTCAACCAAGGGTACTCTGCACTGTCTGCACTGCTCAACGAAGGGGCAATAGGCACTTATCGCAATAAAGACCAGTACATAGCCATTGATTACCACTCTACACAACGTGATAAATTTGATGTATGGCATTTGATGAACAGCTATATAAATGTAGGAGACAACCCGATCCGCTACTCTCATATCGGAGAGATCGGCCGGCGTTCTACCAGCATTCAAATTACCAAAAACAATCAAGTGTACTCGCTTGATGTGTCATTTGATTATATGGGACCGACTGAACTGTCCGATTCATTCATCAAGAAAACGACCGAAGAAGTGAATGCTACTCTGCCGGTAGGTTTTCGCACAACCAATACAAGTTACGGATGGTATAATGACAGGGGAACGCAATATTGGCTGATTCTGCTAATTGTTGTCATTATCTTCTTCACTTGTTCGATCTTGTTTGAGTCGCTACGCCAACCACTTGTGATTATATCGCTGATTCCTATATCATTTATTGGGACTTTTTTGACATTCTATTTTTCCCGGATTAATTTTGGAACAGGAGGTTTTGCATCATTGGTTTTATTGAGTGGATTGGTGGTTAATGCCGCGATTTATGTCATAAACGAGTACAACGCCATTCGTAATAATCATCCCGACCGAGCTAAACGAATTTCTCCCGTAAGACTCTATGTAAAGGCTTATAACCATAAGATTATCGCGGTCTTACTGACAGTATTATCTACTGTACTGGGATTAGTTCCGTTCTTGATTGATGGTCCACAGGCAGAAGCATTTTGGTTCTCCTTTGCAATCGGCACTATGGGAGGCCTACTGTTTTCAATGATCGCATTGGTGTTCTTTATGCCAATATTGATGCCGTTATTTCATAAACACGAAATACACTGCTGCAATCAGACAAATAAATGCAGCCAGATGATTCCAATGTAAAGCCTCACCTTTAAAGAAGATGGTAGTGAACACTGTAAAAATAACAAGTGTTATTACCTCTTGAATGACTTTTAGTTGCATCAATGAAAACGGGCCTCCATTGCCTATAAAGCCAATACGATTGGCCGGTATCTGACAGGAATATTCAAAAAAGGCGATCGCCCAGCTGAACGCAATCACACCAATCAGCGGAAGAGCTGCGAACCAACTGTACTCCTGTTTCATCTTTAAATGTCCGTACCAAGCAAATGTCATAAAGACATTAGATACGATCAGCAACAAAATGGTATAGAATCCTTTCATAACAATCTATTCAAATTAATCTATTTTATCCGGTAATAAATCTTCCTGTACATTGGTCATACTTCCCCAAAGACTGTAACGCGCCTCCGGGTTCATCGCTTCCAGTTGCCTCAAAATACCTTTCATATCACTCCGGCTGGACTGCGATTCATAAGGACAATTCTTCACTTGCTTCTGATAATGACGCAAAGCTGCCAATTCTACCAAATCGGCTTCATGAACCAGACACATCGGACGAATAATTGTCATATCAAACTTCTTCATCACCAACCGGGGCGGCATTGTACTGAAAGCTCCCTGATAAGTGATATTCATCAATAAAGTTTCCAAAATATCATCCATATGGTGACCGAGAGCGATTTTATTGCATCCGTGTTCCTTAGCAACTGTGAACAGGGCTTTCCGACGGTTCCATGAACAGAGGAAGCAGGGAGATTTACGTGTGTCGGTAGCAGGATCAAAAGCTGTCTCATACTGCACAAAGAGAACTCCATACGTCTCACAGTGCGCTTTCAAATATTCCGTATCACTCTGATAAGGAATATTCTTCATCACTACATGGACGGCAACGACAGAAAAGCGAGGTTTATAGATACGTGCGCGTCTCCCCAACAGTTCCACAAGCGCCAACGAATCTTTTCCTCCCGATAGTCCGATAAGGATTTTGTCTCCTTCTTCTATCAATCCATATTGCACCACTCCTTTATTAAACCGCCGTTCAATGCGGCGAATGGTTTTCTCTTCTTCCGTAAATTGTGTCATATCTTTAAAAATCGGCTGCAAAAGTAAGCGAAAAGAATGATTTAAAGAAGAATTAACATAATAGAATCACTGAAAAAGGGTTTATTTCTAATAAATTTGTACTTTTGAACAATTGATAAATGGACCGGTGCCCGAAAGCAGCAATGTTTTCAATCTACCCGTCACTCATAAACGCTCAAAACGATGAAAGGAAAATATATTCTATTTTTAATTTGCAGCCTCTTCCTTTGCGAAGTCTCTGCACAAACGTTGGAACAGGCACGCACCTTATTTACCAAAGGTGAGTACGAACAAGCCAAACCAGTTTTTAAGAAGTATACTAAATCACAACCGTCGAACGGGAATTATAATTATTGGTATGGCGTATGTTGCCTGAAAACCGGAGAGGCAGAAGAGGCGGTGAAACCTCTTGAAATAGCGGTAAAGAAACGTATCACCGGTGGACAACTCTATTTGGGACAAGCATATAATGAGACGTACCGCTTCGAAGATGCCGTGAACTGCTTTGAAGAATACATCGCAGACTTAAGTAAACGCAAGAAACCGACGGAAGAAGCGGAGAAACTTCTGGAGAAAAGCAAATCTGACCTTCGTATGTTGAAGGGGGTTGAGGAAGTATGTATCATCGACAGTTTCGTTGTGGACAAAGCAACTTTCCTGAACGCTTACAAGATCAGCGAAGAATCGGGCAAACTGTTTACTTTCAATGAATTCTTCAAGACAGAAGGAGATCATCCGGGAACTGTTTATGAAACAGAAATCGGAAATAAAATTTATTATAGCGAAAAGGGCGAGAAAGGTAATCTTGATATCTTTTCAAAGAACAAGTTGTTGAATGAATGGAGTGACGGACGTCCGTTACCGGGTAGTATCAATGCTTCCGGGAATGCGAATTATCCGTTTGTTCTATCGGATGGAGTCACCGTTTATTACGCCAGCGATGGCGAGGGACTGGGTGGCTATGATATTTTTGTCACTCGCTACAACACGAATACCGACACTTATCTTGTTCCGGAGAATGTGGGTATGCCGTTCAACTCGCCGTACAACGATTATATGTACGTCATTGATGAATACAACAACCTCGGATGGTTTGCTTCCGACCGTTTCCAACCGGAAGGAAAGGTATGCATTTATGTATTCATTCCTAACACTTCCAAACAGACTTATAATTATGAAGCAATGGAGCAGCAACAGATCATTCGTCTGGCGCAGATTCATTCGCTAAAAGAAACCTGGAAGGATAAACAAGCGGTTACCGAAGCACTGCAACGATTGGAAGCTGCTATCAGTCATAAACCCAAAGAACGCCGTGCCATGGATTTTGAGTTTGTCATTGACGACCATACGACTTACTATCTGATGAGCGACTTTAAATCCGCAAAAGCCAAGACACTTTTCCAACGCTATCAGCAGATGGAAAAAGACTATTATCAACAAGAAGAAAAGCTGAACAGCCTTCGTCAACAATATGCCGGTGCCAACCAACAGGGAAAAGCAAAAATGGCTCCTGCCATTCTCGACCTTGAAAAGCGGATACTGCAAATGTCCGAAGAACTGGATGCTCTCGAAGTGAATGTACGTAATGCAGAAAAAACAAAATAAATAATAACTCTGAACTATGGATATACTCATTATCGCCGTTCTCATTATTGCCGCAGTCATACTGTTTCTGGTAGAACTGTTCGTCATCCCGGGCATTAGCCTGGCCGGAATTTCTGCATTGGTTTGCATCCTGTATGCCAACTACTATGCGTTCGACAATTTAGGTATGGCAGGAGGATTTGTCACTCTTGGCATATCAGCGGTTGCCTGCATCGGATCACTGATTTGGTTTATGCGATCGAAGATGCTGGACAAACTGGCGTTGAAAAAAGATATCGATTCAAAAGTAGACCGTAGCGCAGAAGATAGCGTCAAAGTGGGTGATACAGGAATCAGTACTACCCGCCTGGCACAAATCGGTTATGCCGAGATTAACGGAAAAATTGTAGAGGTAAAGTCAATAGACGGATTCCTCAATGAGAAGACTTCGATAATCGTAAGCCGCATCACCGACGGTACAATCATGGTTGAGAAACACAAAGAATAATATTCACTTAATACAAATTATCAATGGAAACATCCTTGTACTTACCTATACTTCTGATTGTTGGAGGTATTATTTTCCTAATACTATTTTTCCATTATGTGCCGTTCTTTTTATGGTTGTCGGCCAAAGTATCAGGTGTCAACATCTCGTTGATACAACTATTTCTGATGCGTATACGTAATGTTCCGCCATATATCATTGTGCCGGGAATGATCGAGGCCCACAAAGCTGGATTAAAAAACATAACCCGTGATGAACTGGAGGCCCATTATCTGGCGGGAGGACATGTGGAAAAAGTAGTCCATGCCTTAGTATCTGCATCGAAGGCGAATATCGAATTGTCATTTCAAATGGCAACTGCTATCGACCTTGCAGGACGTGATGTATTCGAAGCAGTGCAAATGTCTGTAAATCCTAAAGTTATTGACACCCCTCCTGTTACAGCCGTTGCCAAAGATGGTATTCAGCTGATAGCTAAAGCCAGAGTAACAGTACGTGCCAGTATCAAACAATTGGTCGGTGGTGCAGGTGAAGATACGATCCTTGCCCGTGTAGGCGAAGGTATCGTTTCGTCTATCGGTTCTTCTGAAAACCATAAATCGGTATTGGAGAATCCGGATTCTATCTCTAAACTTGTACTTCGTAAAGGTCTGGACGCAGGAACTGCTTTCGAGATCCTGTC
Source organism: Bacteroides ovatus (assembly GCF_001314995.1). Taxonomy (NCBI): domain Bacteria; kingdom Pseudomonadati; phylum Bacteroidota; class Bacteroidia; order Bacteroidales; family Bacteroidaceae; genus Bacteroides; species Bacteroides ovatus. The sequence goes on along the minus strand of NZ_CP012938.1, from coordinate 6,153,233 downwards.
TATTGATATTGCGGACATCGACATAGGTAAGAACATCGGTGCGGCTCTGCAAATCGATCAGGCTAATGCAGATAAGAATATTGCACAGGCAAAAGCTGAAGAGCGCCGTGCTATGGCAGTAGCTTCCGAACAGGAAATGAAAGCAAAAGCACAGGAAGCTCGTGCAAAAGTGATTGAGGCAGAAGCTGAAGTTCCTAAAGCAATGGCTGAAGCTTTCCGCAGTGGAAACTTAGGCATCATGGATTATTACCGTATGAAGAATATCGAAGCTGATACTTCCATGCGTGAGAATATCGCCAAGCCTACAACAGGCAATGCTGGCAATCAGCCATTGAGCAAATAATCTATCACAAACGCCGGAATCCGATTTCATTTCAGTCGCAAGACGTTCTCTCCTTTTCTATGGAAAAAGAAAGAGACTTCTTCTGAACTTAAATCCGGTTCCGGCGTTTCTATTTATAGATACAATCCTATTATAAAACTAAAACCTTTCAATGACATGAAAAAGTACTTTCCATCCTCTGAATTGATAATCAATGAAGACGGTTCAGTATTCCATCTTCACGTAAAACCCGAATGGTTGGCAGATAAAGTAATCCTGGTAGGTGACCCCGGACGTGTAGCACTCGTAGCTTCTCATTTCGAAAACAAAGAATGTGAAGTGGAAAGCCGCGAATTCAAAACTATCACGGGTACTTACAAAGGTAAACGAATTACGGTAGTCTCTACAGGAATCGGTTGCGATAACATCGACATCGTAATGAATGAATTGGATGCACTCGCCAATATCGACTTTGTCACCCGCGAAGAAAAGGATCAGTTCCGCCAACTGGAATTAGTGCGTATCGGCACATGTGGCGGTCTGCAACCCAATACGCCTGTCGGAACTTTTGTCTGTTCACAAAAGTCCATCGGTTTCGATGGGTTACTGAATTTCTATGCCGGACGTAATGCCGTATGCGATTTGCCTTTCGAACGTGCTTTCCTCAATCACATGGGTTGGTCGGGAAATATGTGCGCTCCTGCTCCTTACGTCATTGATGCCAGTGAAGAATTGATCGACCGGATCGCCAAAGATGACATGGTACGTGGAGTGACAATCGCTGCCGGAGGTTTCTTCGGTCCCCAAGGACGTGAACTGCGTATCCCGTTAGCAGACCCGAAACAGAATGATAAGATTGAAGCGTTCGAATATAAAGGTTACAAAATTACCAACTTCGAAATGGAAAGTTCGGCTTTGGCAGGACTTAGCCGGTTGATGGGACACAAGGCAATGACCGTCTGCATGGTGATAGCCAACCGACTTATCAAAGAGGCCAACACCGGATATAAAAATACAATCGATACGCTGATTAAGACAGTACTTGACAGAATATAAATCTATATTCAAAAGGATTAAATTGTAATCGAAAGAATAAAATTGCAATTAAAAGAATGTGTAATGGCTTGAATCTTTCACTGATAATATGTGTGGATTCAAGCCATTGTTTTTTATTAATAACCAATCGTAAATCTCTCCTGATGATGTTTCGGATATTCCAGCTCATCAATCATGGCGGCGGCATAATCTTCAACAGAGATATGGCTGTTTCCTACAATATCTACAATCATATCATCTTTTCCCAACCGATAACGTCCTGTACGTACTCCCGGACGCATATCCGCTGCCGGAGAGAAAAATACCCAGTCTATTTCTTTTTCTTTCTTTAAAAAGTTCAGATAAAACTCTCCTAGAGCTTTCACCCCCGGCAATATATTTTCGGGTACTTCACCGGAATCCATCAGACGCAAGCCCGGAGCGATAAACAAAGAACCGGCACCGCCCACCATCAAAAAGCGATTAACACCCGCTTTCTTCACTCCATCAATAATGGTCAGATAAACTTTGATTGTTTCATCGTATATATCAGGATTATTCCATCCCGGATTGAATGCACTAATAACCGCATCTGCACCTTTACAAACGGCAGCCACTTCATCAAGCGCGGAGACATCGGCTTTCACCACTTTCAGATTTTCATTCTCTATCTTTATCTTTTCCGGATGACGAACCACTGCCGTAACTTCGAAACCACGATTCAATGCTTCATTCAGAAGGGCAGAGCCCACAAAGCCGCTTGCCCCGATAAGGACTATCTTTTTCACTTTCTCCATATTCTAATATATTATAATGTTACTACTATATAATAAATAACACTACAACATTCAGAATGTTAGCTCTCTTTTAGAAAATTAATTATCCGATATAAGATTCTATTGTCTCTTTCAACCTTTCCAAAGAATAGGGTTTTGAGATAACAGCGTTGCATCCTGCTTGAATAGCCTGTTGCTGTTCTGTATAGAAAGCATACGCGGTCACTGCGATAATAGGTACAGTCAAAGAAATTGTACGGATCTTTTCAGTGGCTTGAATACCGTCCATGATCGGCATACGGATATCCATCAGAATCAAATCCGGCTTTTCGCGGATGAAACTATTGATGGCTTCCTGTCCGTTGCGTACCCATGAAATAATATATTCCTTATTCAGAAGAATATTAAGTTGGGCAAAGTTCGACTCAATGTCTTCTACCACCAATATCTTTTTACGTTTATCCTCATCGACATTCTTCTTATGCGGAAGTCTTCTTTCGACAACCTCCTTCGGTATTTCCTGATAGGGTAAATAGAGTGCAAACACACTCCCCTGCCCTAATTCTGAAGTTACTTCGATACGGCCGCCCAGTCGTTCTACAATACTTTTACAAATTGAAAGCCCTAATCCGGTGCCTTGCACAAAATCATTCAGTTTCTCAAAACGGGTAAAAATTTGAGGGAGTTTCTCTTTGGATATACCGCAACCCGTATCGCTGACATACAGTTTCAGCCAGGGTCCTTCATGTTTCAAGCCTAAAGTAATGCTTCCCTTTTCCGTATTTTTAATCGCGTTCGACAAAAAGTTGAACAATACTTGCATCACACGGTTACGATCGGTAGAAGTCCAGTATTCTCCTTCGGGACGAATCACTTTCAATTCTACATTCGACTTCATCTTCAGCTGGTGCACTTTTTCCACTTCTTCCACTAGTCCTGCAATCTCAACCTGCTGGAAATGCATTTCCGATTTGCCGGATTCAATACGGGAAAGGTCTAAAATATCATTAATCAACTGCAGTAACAGGTTACTATTTCTCTGGATAATCTCCAGATACTCCCTTTTCTCTTCTTCACCCTCCGTCACCGCAATAATCTCCGAAAAGCCAACAATAGCATTCAACGGGGTACGAATCTCATGGCTCATATTCGCTAGAAAAACCGACTTCATCTTATCAGCATCCTCCGCACGACGTTTTGCTTCAATCAATTCCTGCGAACGCTGAATGCGATCTCCAATATCATGTATCAATGCCAACACTCTGTTCCCTTCAAAAGGGGCGATACGTGCCTGAAAATAATGTACTCCCCCATCCACTTCAACCGGATATTCTATTTCTTTCAACTGTCCGTCCTGCAGGCACTCGCGAATGTTACAAATGAACAAGTCGCTAACCTCCGGTGAATAAATAGATCGTCCATCTGCCCCGCGTAGCACTTCCACAGGGTGAAGCAATATCGTTCCCGGTGCCATCAGGACATCGGTAATAAAGAAATTATCATCAAAAATAAAAATGAATTCCGGCAGTGCTTCAATAATTTTACGGTTATATTCTTCCAGATATTTGATATGTTGCTCCTTTTCGCACTGTGAAGTGACATTCACCGTGTAGGCCAGCACTTTACCCGGATGGCTTTTACAACTCTCTTTGTAAGACAAGAAATGATCTTCCAGCCAAACCACTTTCCCCTGTTCACCAATACAACGAACTCTGATTTGTGAAGTCTTAGAGTCTGATGAAAGCATCTCTGCAAAAGCCTGCTTATAAGCTTCGGTATCGTCCGGATGAACAAACCGATAGAAACTATCAATATCTTCAAAAAGGACTCCGGCATTCTTCAAGCCAAGTGTAGAGAAATAGTCGTCAGAAAAAGAGCATTCGCCCGTAATGATATCATATTCCCACAAAGCTATTTGATGAGCTGCAAGGACAGAAAGTATTTCTTGTGAGTTCTCCCGTATGAGTTCACTCTTTTCATTGGAAGAATATAAATTAATCGCTGGTTCCATAAGCATTATTGTTTTATTTTGTTTGGTGTACCACTGCACGGCAGCAAATATAAACAAATAAAGCACAAGTTGTGCTCAATTTTCTGTTTTTTACTTAGAAACAATTATCTTTGCTCATCCAAAAAGAAAAAACAATGATTCAAGATACTATCTGCGCCATCGCTACCGCTCAAGGCGGTGCTATCGGAAACATCCGCGTTTCCGGTCCGGAAGCTATTTCCATTACCGGCAGCATCTTCAAGCCAGCCAAAGCTGGCAAATTATTAAGCGAACAAAAACCATATACTTTGACATTCGGACGTATTTATGACGGAGATGAGATGATTGATGAAGTGCTCGTCAGCCTTTTCCGTACTCCTCATTCGTATACGGGAGAAGACAGTACGGAAATCACGTGTCATGGTTCCACTTATATTCTTCAACAGGTGATGCAGTTGCTTATTAAAAATGGTTGCCGCATGGCCCAACCGGGAGAATATACGCAACGTGCTTTCCTCAATGGAAAGATGGATTTAAGTCAGGCAGAAGCTGTGGCGGACTTGATTGCTTCTTCATCTGCTGCCACTCACCGATTGGCAATGAGCCAGATGCGGGGTGGATTCAGTAAAGAGCTGACAGATCTACGCAACAAGTTGTTGAATTTCACTTCCATGATTGAATTGGAGTTGGATTTCAGCGAAGAGGATGTGGAATTTGCCGATCGTTCGGCATTAAGGAAGCTGGCAGATGAAATTGAACAGGTCATTTCGCGGTTGGCTCATTCATTTAGTGTCGGCAACGCCATTAAGAATGGTGTTCCCGTAGCTATCATCGGTGAAACAAATGCCGGAAAATCGACTTTACTGAATGTATTATTGAATGAGGATAAAGCCATTGTAAGTGATATTCACGGGACAACACGTGATGTAATCGAAGATACTGTCAATATCGGAGGAATCACTTTCCGGTTCATTGATACCGCCGGAATCCGGGAAACCAATGACACGATTGAAAGTTTGGGTATTGAACGGACTTTTCAGAAGTTGGATCAGGCGGAGATTGTTCTTTGGATGGTAGATGCTGTGAATGCCGCCTCTCAAATTGAACAGTTATCGGAGAAGATAATTCCACGTTGCGAAGGAAAACATTTGATTGTTGTATTCAATAAGGCTGATTTGATTGAAGGTAAACAGAAAGAGGATTTATTATCTTTATTAAAAGACTTCCCCAAAGAATCTACGGAATCTATTTTCATCTCGGCCAAACAACGGGAGAATACAAGTGAGTTACAAAAAATGCTTATTGATGCAGCACACTTGCCTACAGTGACACAGAATGATATTATTGTAACAAATGTAAGGCATTACGAAGCTTTAAATAAAGCTTTGGAAGCTATTCATAGAGTACAAAACGGACTTGATTCGCAGATTTCTGGGGATTTTCTTTCGCAAGACATACGAGAGTGTATCTTCTTCATTTCGGACATAGCGGGTGAGGTTACGAATGACATGGTACTTCAAAATATCTTTCAACATTTTTGCATCGGCAAGTAAGAAGTGCATACTATCATTGCTGCAATAAAATAGATCGTTTAAAGAAATCACTATGCCCATTATAGAAATATCATCCTTAACAGACTCCGGAGTAGAAATATTCAGTACCCTCACCGAAGCTCAATTACGCAATCGTATCGAGCCTGATAAGGGATTGCTTATTGCGGAAAGCCCCAAAGTCATCCATGTAGCTCTGAATGCTGGTTATGAGCCTTTAGCCCTCTTGTGTGAACAGAAGCATATCACTGGTGATGCCGCTGGCATCATTGAACGTTGTGGTGATATACCTGTCTATACCGGTGAAAGAAAGTTACTTGCCACATTGACCGGATATACACTGACGCGCGGTGTCCTCTGTGCCATGCGTCGTCGGACACTACCAAGTGTGGAGGAGGTGTGCCGGAAAGCCCGGCGGATCGTAGTCATTGAGGGCGTGGTAGACGCTACTAATATCGGAGCCATCTTCCGTTCCGCAGCCGCCTTGGGAATAGATGCTATATTATTAACGCGTAATTCTTGTGATCCGTTGAACCGGCGTGCAGTCAGGGTTTCGATGGGTTCTGTCTTCCTGATACCATGGACTTGGTTGGACGGCTCTCCCAATGAGTTGCGCAAACAGGGTTTTCGTACAGTCGCTATGGCACTCACGGAGAAATCAATCTCTATCGATAATCCTATCTTAGCAACCGAACCCAAGTTAGCCATCGTAATGGGAACAGAGGGAGACGGTCTTCAAAACGAAACAATTAATGAAGCGGACTATGTAGTCCGCATTCCTATGGCAAACGGTGTCGATTCTCTCAATGTAGCCGCCGCATCCGCTATTGCTTTCTGGCAACTTCGCGTTCAAAATGACACAGATCTGCCACCATCACCGGATGATGTACATATATGATTTTACTTATATTCCTACTCACACCTACAATACGTATTTGCGCCACAGGAACAGCGAGGCAATAATTTTTCCATCAATTCACTTCGAAAGAACTCATACAGTTCTTTATGCATGATGTCATATAGTGCCCTAACCCGTTCTTCCTGCTCATCTTCTACATGAATTCCTCCCTGAAAGGGATCTGTAAAGTTGAAAGAAACGTATTTTCTCACTACACCCTGCATTTCCTTTTGCACTTCCTCTGCTTCCGGACAAAGGGTAATAACATAATCCCATGTCTGTTGGGCATACGTCGCAACATCACAGGGCTTTCTACGCGAAAAGTCATATCCATTTTGTTCCATCACTTGGCAAACAACGTCAGGGACAGAATTTCCAGCCAAAATACCGGCAGTACTAATCTTCATCCCTCTACCGAAGGAGTTCAAAATTTCCTGTGCCATACGACTGCGGCACATATCATTATTACTTACTATCAATATATTCTTCATACACAAATTCTATTTTTATTTATTTCCTGATATAGCTACTTTAATAACCCCATCCAACTTGTTCTCGAAAATACGGTAAGCCTCCTCAATCTCATTCAATGGAAACCGATGTGTAATAAGAGGAGTAGTATCAATTTTACCTTCCTCAATCAGCGTAAGGATTTCGGCACAGTCGCAGCCATCCACTCCCCCTGTTTTGAAAATCAAATTCTTGCCATACATATCAGGTAAAGGAAGAAGCTGTGGTTTATCATAGAGGGCTACAATCGTGACAATAGCATTAGGACGGGCACAATTCCAAGCCAAATGGAAGGAATTGTCACTCCCTGCCACTTCCAAAACAACATCTGCACCACCATGGTCACTGTTCTTGAAAACAAATTCCTTGCAGTTTTCCGGTTCAGTCACCAACACATCAGGATAATGCTCGCGAACAAACCGAATTCTTTCAGGAGATTTCTCACAGATAATAATGCGTTTTGGCTTCTTCAGCATCACACACAACAAAGTACAAATCCCGATAGGTCCGGCACCGATGATAAGGACAGTATCTTCCTTGGTAATTTCCGAGATGCGTGCTGCCCAAAAACCTGTTGCAAGCACATCACCGACAAACAAAGCTTGTTCATCACTCACTGTATCCGGAATACGGTTCAAACCCTGATCCGCATAAGGAACTCTGACATATTCCGCCTGACCGCCATCAATTCGACAACCTAAAGCCCAACCGCCATTAGGATCAGTACAGTTATTCACATATCCATGCTTACAGAAAAAACACTCACCGCAGAAAGTTTCGACATTCACAGTCACCCTGTCACCAGGCTTCACCGAAGTGACATCAGCCCCTACTTGTTCTACCACACCTACCATTTCATGCCCGACAGTTATTCCGGGCACAGCACGCGGCACACTGCCATGTTTAATATGAAGATCACTGGTGCAAATGCTACCAAGTGTTACACGTACGATTGCATCCCGTGAATCCTTTATTTCCGGTACCGCTTTCTCCTGCAATTCAAACTTTCCGTGTTCAATATATGTGTATGCAAGCATAATATCCTCCTCGTTCATTAATATATACCTTGCAAAGATAATGATTTCATTGGCAAAACAAATCTCTTTTATCACGTTCAATACTCCCAAACCAAATCTCACTCTATATTTATAACAATACAAAGCTGAATAAAGTCATTCACTGTTTTTTCTACTTCGGTTTTGATATTCTGGAAAATATTCTTACTTTTATATCCAAAATAATAAATAAAAACAGCAGCACGACTTATTATATTTACACACAAGCCTATGATAGATACTTCCGAAAATCTGATTATTATAAAAGGTCAAATCAAGACTCCCAAAATAGAAAGCTGCCAAAATCATAATGGCAACTATAAGGTAATATTCCGGAATGTTCCCAGTGCGTATACTTACAAAGAAGAAAATGTTCTTTGGCTGACTGATCCGGACAAACCGAATCCCCCCATTTCTTAAATTCAAAAATCAGAATAAAAAAATATCCTTACAAGCCTCTGTTTACAAAAATAAATACGTATCTTTGTCCTTTGAAGCACAAGAAGAAGAACTAATTAAGTAATAATAAACAAAAAAACATGAAGAAGCGAATATTATCATTATTAGGCGTAATTGCCCTATTTTTAGGAGTCATCCTAGTTAGCTGTGGAAACGATGACGATAATAAAAACACAACAGGAGTACACAAAATTGTTGTAGAGCAGTCGGGAAATACAGACGATTTTGATCTGAATATCGCATTCGGAGCAGCCAACACCGGTGGAGTTGCAAAACTATACAATGAAAATGGCGAATATTTAGGTGACTCATACTTGGTAAATAAAGTGACAGAAAATAAGATTAGCTGCCAGACAGGTAAAGAAGGTTCCATGATGACTTGTGCAGGATCAGTAATAAGTACATCAGAACAAGCAGGCAAAAAACTAAAAATTTCTGTTATTGCCTATATAGACAACAAAGAGGTTAACCGCTTAGAAAAAGAATACATAACGAAAGGTAGTACATTAGTAGAGAATTTCAGTGTATCAACTACAAGTGTAGAATAAAAACCTATAGAATATCAGTTTTACAATAACACACGAACTGATAACAATAAGATCAATACTTTACAACATAATTTGATAGAAAAGTAAGATATTAAAATCATCTTTTCTTTTTCCTCATTGAAAAGATTCAATTTTAAGCTCTCTTATCCTTAATCTATTAGATTATGGATTAAAAATACGACAACAGATGGTTACTCAAAGTGAACAAGTATTAGAAAACGGATTAATAAAGACCTTAATGGAAACGAACTATGAATATATTTCCATCAAGGAAGAAGAAAATCTGTACGCCAATTTTAAAAAGCAACTTGAGAAACACAATAAAAGAGAACTCTCCCTACACAAGAGAAAACATTTTACTGATAAGGAGTTTGACAAAATCTGTATTTATTTAGAAGGAGGAACACGTTTTGAGAAAGCTAAAAAGTTGCGTGACCTATATCCACTAGAAACAGAAGATGGAAAACGTATTTGGGTAGAATTCTTGAATAAAAATAAATGGTGCCAAAATGAATTCCAGGTATCCAATCAAATAACAGTAGAAGGGAGAAAAAAATGTCGCTATGATGTAACCATTTTAATAAATGGATTACCATTAGTTCAGATAGAATTAAAGAAACGAGGAGTTGAATTAAAAGAAGCATATAACCAAATTCAACGCTATCATAAAACCTCATTTCATGGATTATTTGATTATATACAATTATTCGTCATATCCAATGGTGTAAACACACGCTATTTCGCCAACAACCCTAATGGAGGCTACAAATTTACTTTTAATTGGACAGACCCCGAAAATATACCTTTTAACGATTTAAGTAAATTTGCTTATTTCTTTTTTGACCAATGTAATTTGGGAAAAATGATAAGCAAGTACATTGTATTGCATGAAGGCGATAAATGCTTAATGGTACTCCGTCCCTATCAATTCTACGCAGTAGAACGTATATTAGAACGAGTACAGAACTCCAATAAAAACGGTTATATATGGCATACTACTGGGGCAGGAAAGACATTAACATCATTCAAAGCCGCCCAGTTAGTTTCAGAGCTTGATGGTATAGACAAAGTTATGTTTGTTGTAGACCGTCATGATTTAGACACACAGACCCAATCAGAATACGAAGCATTTGAACCAGGTGCTGTTGATGGGACTGATAATACCTATGAACTAATCAAACGATTAAGTGGTAATTCTAAAATCATAATTACTACTATTCAAAAGTTGAATTGTGCTATTACAAAAGATTACTATAACAAGTATCTTCAAGAAGTACGCCATCAGAAAGTTGTGATGATTTTTGATGAATGTCATCGTAGTCATTTTGGTGATTGCCATAAAAATATTGTCAAATTCTTCAGTAACCTTCAAATTTTCGGATTCACAGGTACTCCTATATTTGTAGAGAATGCCAAACAAGAACATACCACAAAAGAAGTGTTTAGTGACTGCCTTCACCGTTATCTTATCAAGGATGCTATTGCTGATGAAAATGTGCTAGGTTTCTTAGTTGAATATTATAAAGGTAAAGATGAATCTGGGATTGATTATATGAATGAAGCTCGCATGAAAGAGATAGCTAGATTCATTCTTACAAATTTCAACAAGTCAACAGTTGATGGCGAATTCAATGCACTGTTCGCAATCCAATCTGTCCCCATGCTATTACAATATTACAAAATATTTAAAGAGTTAAATCCTAAAATTAAGATTGGGGCTGTATTTACATACGCAGCAAATAGCAGCCAAGATGACGAACAAACAGGAATGAACCAAGGCTATGCTAATGATAAAGTTACGGCAGATGAGCTACAAGTCATTATGAATGACTATAACAACACATTTGGTACATCTTTCACAACAGATAACTTTAGTGCCTATTATGATGACATAAATCTACGCATGAAGAAAAAAAAGAAGGATATGGAACCTTTAGATCTGCTTCTTGTCGTAGGTATGTTTCTTACTGGCTTTGACGCTAAAAAGCTAAATACACTTTATGTTGATAAGAACTTAGAATATCATGGATTGCTACAAGCCTTTAGCCGAACCAACCGTATATTAAATGAAAAGAAACGTTTCGGAAAAATTGTATGTTTCCGTGATTTAAAAAACAATGTAGATGCTGCCATAAAATTATTTAGTAACAATAATCCTGCAGACACAATTCTACGTGAACCTTTTCTTGTTGTAAAAGAAAAGTTTAATGAGTTATCTTTGAAATTTAAAGAGAAATATCCTGATGTACAAAGTATTGACAAATTACAAAGTGAATATGAAAAAAGAGACTTTGTATTAGCTTTCCGTGAAATTATAAAAAAGCGGGCAGAAATGCAAATCTATGAAGACTTCGAACCTGACGACAAAGAATTCATCTTATCAGAACAAGAGTTCATGGATTTTCGAAGTAAATATTTGGATATTACCACTGGGGTAATTAACCCCAATCCTGATGACAAGAAAAATACAGGAGATACAGATGTGCCTCCTTATGGCAAAGATGAAAGAACTCTAGACGATATTGATTTCTGTCTGGAACTCCTTCATAGTGACGTGATAAATGTAGCATATATCCTGACACTAATCAATGACTTAGATCCTTCGAGCAATGATTATCAAGAAAGACGTCAGCAGATTTTAGATACTATGATAAAAGATGCTGTTATGCGTAATAAAGCCAAACTTATAGATGGATTTATTCGTCAAAACGTGGATAATGACAAAGATGGATTTAGCAAATCCAAATCTGATGGTTCAATTGACTTAGAAAGTAGACTGACGAATTATGTCAGTCAACAACGTTATAAAGCTATTCAAGAGTTGGCAGAAGAAGAAGGAATTGATGAAGAAGCCCTCATTAAGTTTCTAAATGAATACGATTTTTTACAGAAAGAAAAAACCGAAATCCTTCAGGAGGCCGTCAAAAAGAAAAGAATCGGACTAAAAGAACGCCGTACACTACTCAAAAGGATAATGGACAAACTACATTCGATAATAGAATTATTCAACTGGGAATAAAATTACATTAAATATATGAGCGAAGAACTACAACAAAAATTGCGCAGTCAATTATGGACTGTCGCCAATACTTTAAGAGGAAACATGTCTGCTAGTGATTTTATGTATTTCACTTTAGGCTTTATTTTCTACAAATATCTATCCGAGAAAATAGAACTTTATGCCAACGAGATATTAGAAGAAGATCATATTACTTTCAAAGAGGTATGGAATGGCAAAGATGAGGAATTAAAACAGGATGTAAAAGAAGAATGTATTCAAAATCTAGGTTATTTTATAGAACCGGAATATCTTTACTCCACCATCATAGAGCTAATCAGTAAGAAAGAAAATATCTTGCCGTCTTTAGAACGTTCACTCAAAAAAATAGAAGATTCTACAATAGGACAGGATAGTGAGGATGATTTTGGTGGTTTATTTTCTGATCTGGATTTAGCTTCTCCCAAACTGGGAAAGACTGCTGACGACAAGAATAAGTTAATTAGTGATGTATTAATTGCACTAAATGGTATCGACTTTGGATTACAAGAAGCCGGAGATATAGATATTCTAGGGGATGCTTACGAGTACATGATAAGTCAATTCGCTGCCGGAGCAGGAAAAAAAGCGGGAGAGTTTTATACTCCACAAGAAGTTAGTCAGATTTTAGCTGAAATTGTAATAACAGGCAAAGTACGATTAAAAGATGTGTTCGACCCGACATGCGGTAGCGGTTCCCTACTTCTTCGTACAGCTAAAAGTGGTAAAGCCGATTCTATTTTTGGTCAAGAAAAGAATCCTACAACGTTCAATCTTTGTAGAATGAATATGCTTCTTCATGGTGTAAAATACAATGACTTTGACATCCAAAATGGAGATACATTAGAAGCTGACGCTTTTGGAGACAGACAATTTGACGCCGTAGTTGCCAATCCTCCTTTTTCTGCAGACTGGACTGCAGCAGATAAATTCAATAACGACGACCGTTTTAGTAAGGCTGGAGTATTAGCTCCGAGATCTAAAGCAGATTATGCTTTTATCCTTCACATGATTTACCATCTCAATGATGGAGGAACAATGGCTTGTGTAGCACCACACGGAGTATTATTTCGTGGAGCTGCAGAAGGAAAAATCCGCCAATTCTTAATTGAAAAGAAAAATTATATCGATGCCATTATCGGATTGCCTGCCAATATTTTCTATGGAACCAGTATTCCAACTTGTATCTTAGTAATAAAAAAATGCCGCAAAGAAGATGATAATATCCTCTTTATAGATGCAAGTAAAGAATTTGAAAAAGTAAAGACACAGAATAAGTTACGTCCTGAACATATTCAAAAAATTATCGATACATATCGTGAAAGAAAAGAAATAGAAAAATATAGCCATTGTGCCACTTTGCAGGAAGTTAAAGAGAATGATTATAATTTGAATATACCTCGCTATGTAGATACTTTTGAAGAGGAAGAAGAAATAGATATCCATGCGGTCATGACTGAAATTAAAGAATTAGAAGCAAAACGAGCAGAACTAGATAAACAGATAGATGTTTATTTGAAAGAGCTAGGCTTAATCCAATAATTTTTGTTCGTTACAAATCCTCAATGTTATTTTCTAGAAAAATAAAATGATTATGGCAAATAATAACAATAAAGATAAATGCAATGTTCCCCATTTGAGATTTCCGGAGTTTAGTGGGGAGTGGGAAATGTCTTCTATTGGAGAACAATTCGAACTCTATTCTGGAAATACACCAAGTAGAATGAATAAAAATCAGTTTGATGGCTCTATAAATTGGATTACCAGCGGTGAACTCAAAGAGCATTATATATCTGATACTAAAGAGAAAATTTCAGAGGAAGCTGCAAAAAATAACAGCTTAAAACTTCTTCCTGTTGGAACATTTGTAATAGCGATATATGGACTTGAAGCAAATGGTGTTAGGGGTACTTGTTCAATTACAACAAGAGAATCGACCATCAGCCAAGCATGTATGGCTTTTACATCTAAAATGGACATCCAAAATGAATTTCTTTACTCGTGGTATAAGAAGCATGGCAATATCATTGGTATAAAATATGCCCAAGGAACTAAGCAACAAAATCTTAGTTATGATATTATTGAGAGATTCAACATATCATATCCTTGTATGGAAGAGCAAAAAAAATTAATTCGTTTTATTTCATTAATAGACCAACGTATCGCCACCCAAAACAAAATCATTGAGGATTTGAAAAAGCTAAAGTCTGCGATTAGTAAACATTTGTTTGCACGAAAAGATTTGTTAGAAACTACTATATGCTTGTCGAATATTGCGACATTGAAAAATGGTTACGCATTCCAGAGTGGCAAGTATAATGCACTGGGCAAATGGAAAATCCTCACAATAACAAATGTGCCTGGCGAGCGATATATAAACGATGAAGATTGCAATTGCATAATCAACTTGCCGAACGATATACAAGACCACCAAGTATTAAAAGAAGGAGATATTTTAATATCTCTTACGGGTAATGTTGGGCGTGTTTCTCTTTGTAAGAATGGAGACTATTTACTCAACCAACGAGTTGGTTTGTTGCAACTTTCAAAAAATGTAAATCGAGAGTTCCTATATCAAATTCTATCTTCTCAAAGATTTGAGAATAGTATGATAGCTTGTGGTCAAGGTGCTGCCCAAATGAATATTGGTAAAGGGGATGTAGAAAGCTATGTGTTACCGTATTCCTCAAATGGCAATAACATTCTTTGGGTCGCAAAAATACTACACTCATACGATGAGCGCATCATTAATGAGCTACGAAGACTAACCTTGTTAACCATGCAGAAGCAATATCTCCTTACCCAGATGTTCATATAAACATCTGGGACAAAAGATAGTTCTTTTGCTTATTGAATAGTTTAAGTACTGATAACTCATTGTCGATTTTTACATCAATGCCTTGCAGTGTTGACGCAATTTCCATATTGCGACTATGTCCATAAATTGGAATCATTATTCCGCGAATAATATCAGCGTTGATATTGCTTTGTGTTCCAGTTTCAAGATACTTGTGGATGTAGCGATACTTAAAGTATGACAAGTAGTAGTACAGATAATCCAATAAACCTTTGTCTTTTAGTTGCATTGCAAACATTGCCTGGCTTGTTGTAGTAGGTATTTCATTTATAGTTACCAAGCCAACTGATGCGTACATTGACATTATTAAACTATACTTTGGAACTACCCATGCCGAAGAGTTTTCTAATCCACTTTGGCTCAAATGATTTTCTGTATATCGGACATACTTACCTTGTTTTGTTATATCGTTAATACTCAAGAATGGTATTTCTCCATTATAGTATTCTTTATTTGTGGAAGTCGGAGTACCACCAGCCTTGCCTTTTGAGAATAAAGTGTCTAATCTACACCATCCATTAGGCTCTTGAGCAAATACCTGTTTACTAATCGCAGACCTATAACACAAACAATCCTTAATTAAGGGACTAAACAATACGCTGCAATATGATACTGGAGGAAAATCTGTTTGTCTCGGAGATATTTTGTTGGAACGGTCGGAACGCTCACAAACGAATAATCAACATGAGGTACTGAGTTCCACAGTTAAGGGTATATTCTCTCAACGAGAGTATTTTTCAAAAGACATCGCAAGTGAAAACAATGTGGGTTATAAAATCATTCGGCTTCATGATGTTGTTTTAAGTCCTCAAAATTTATGGATGGGGAATATCAATTACAATGATAGATTTGAAATTGGGATAGTTTCTCCTTCTTACAAAGTATTTTCAATAGCAGATGGTTACGACAATCAGTTTGTGGCTGCAATGTTAAAAACTCATCGTGCCTTATACAGCTATATGATGGTATCAGAGCAAGGCGCAAGTATCGTTAGACGCAATTTAAATATGGAGGCTTTCTCGCAGCTTGTATTCAAAATACCTTCTCTTGATAAACAAAGAGAAATAGGCTATGCAATATCATTATTGAAGTCCCAATTAAAAACAGCGAATAAGATTATTAAAGCTTATACATCACAAAAGCAGTATCTGCTCCGTCAAATGTTTATATAAACATCTGGCGGAGTAAGTATTGCTTCAACCTATTATAAGAACCATTCAATGCAATTTGGCTTGATAATTTTCTTTCTAAAGATTGCATTAATTTTGCTATATGGCATTGAATGCTCTTGTTGGGAATTGGTAACCTTAAATCACTGAGAGTCGATAGTACTATATAAGGAGTGTTGCTTGAACTCTTTTCTATTGCAATTCTTTTGGGCAGCAATACTTTCAACGCCCATTTAATGTACTGGATATTTTCGGAGAATATATCTAACACATAAGTTCTTTGATAAGCATTAAACTTTCCGTGATAATAATTGATATATCCTAAATTAGCGCCATTACCAGAGATTAGTAAAGCTTCTGTATCAAAAGCAAAGCTATCAATTTTGAATGGTTGTTCTGCACAAGTAAAAAATGGATAAATCCCATTATCTACCTGTGCATTTGCATCTAGTTTTCCTGTTGTAATTTGACAAATATCACCAAGTTTTACATATGTGTTTCCACTTGTTGATTCTTTAATGCAATGCTGTGCAATTCCCTTAATTAAGGATTGCAGTTTCTCAATGATTTTGTTTTGGGTAGCAATGCGTTCATCAAGCAAATCTAACAATCGTGATATTTTAAGTTGTTCTTTGGTATCAGTAGTAAGATAGAATCTAATTGTTGCTAAATCCTCGCTATTAATAGCCGGGTAACTTGACCCCGTGCAACGAACCATTACTTTTCGATTGAACCCATCTGTATTTAATAGATGATAAATATAATTCGGTATTTCTGTAGTCCTAATTTGCGCATATCCAGTTGAGGCGACCCACTGCTGGTTACTTTTACTTTGAATCTTATGAATGTAGTTGTTTTTCTGATACGGACGAACACATTGAAACAGAATGTCATTTTTGTAAATGACGCGCTGTGCTCTACTTGGTGCTTCCTCTCGCATTACTTCTTGAATTTTTCTCAATTCACCTTTTTCAACAGCTTCCAAATCTATATAAACAAAAGAGTTTTGAAGTGGATTCGACTTGGGATTCACTGCTGCTATATCTTGAAGTGATGCCATTTCCCACTCCTTTGTAAACTCCGGGAATCTCAAATGGGGAACATTATAGCAATTATATCCTCAATTCCCGTAGCTTTACCCTGTTTTGTTTAACTAAAAATATATAAGTATGATTCAAAAAAAAACTATCAAAGAAATTTCCGTACTTTGGAAAGAAGACAAAAAGCAATATGTAAAACAATCGACATTTGCTGCGTATGTACTAATTCTTGAAAATCACATTTATCCGACATTTGGAGAAATGTATGAGTTAGAAGAAAATAAGGTACAGGAATTTGCTCTTCAGAAGATTAATAATGGATTAAGTAAAAAATCCATTAAGGATATTTTAATTGTATTGAAAATGATATTAAAATTCGGAGTAAAACATGGATACTTAGATTATAAAGAATGGGAAATCAGATTTCCAACGGAAGATGAGAAACAACATTTAGAAGTTCTTAGTATCTCACATCAAAAAAGGATCATGAGTTTTATCCAAGAACATTTCACATTCAAGAATTTAGGAATTTATATTTGCCTTAGTACCGGACTACGAATAGGAGAAGTATGCGCTTTAACGTGGGATGATATAAACATAGAATTAGGAATAATTTCTATTAAAAGGACAATTGAACGCATCTATATCATTGATGGAGAGAAAAGACATACAGAACTTATTATCAATACTCCAAAAACTAAAAATTCCATTCGTGAGATCCCAATTACAAAAGAATTAATCAGAATTCTAAAGCCATTAAAAAAGATAGTGAACGGTAACTATTACATTCTAACAAATGAAGAAAAGCCTACAGAGCCTAGAACATATCGCAATTATTACAAGAAACTAATGAAAGATCTAAATATTCCAGAACTAAAATTTCATGGTCTTAGACATAGTTTTGCTACACGTTGCATAGAAAGCAACTGCGACTACAAAACTGTAAGTGTTATTTTAGGCCATTCTAATATAAGTACAACACTTGATCTTTACGTTCATCCCAATATGGAACAAAAGAAAAAATGTATAGATAGAATGATTAAAGGATTAAAATAATCCACGTAAAGGGGAAAAGTCAATTTCTTTTTCCCTTTATAACTTTTTCTTCATATATTTGTACTCAAGCTATCCAAATCGGAAAGCTTATCCTAAAACTACTAATCTTAAAAACAAATTACTATGGCAATCATCAAAATTGGAGAACTATTAAAACTTAGAGGGTTAGATATAAATAAAAGAATCAAGTTAGTAAGACATAAAGACGCACGCCAGAAACAATTCATAAATGGAGTAGAAGTAGAAGGTAACCCGTATGACTGGTATAGAAATGATAAAGACAAATTTATAGCATATCAAAGTGAGCAGCATAGGGATGTATTTAAAAATGTCGATTATATTGTTTCCTTTATTGGAGAAAACGGCACTATTGCCCGTTTTATCGGTATTTACAAAATTGAAGGTCCTGACAACGAACGCAACACTAACAAATATTGCTATAAAATAACTGAAGTAGAAGGCTTTGATGAACTAAAAGAACGTATCATTATAGACTGGGGGCCTTCAACCATATCTTGGCATCAATGGCTTAATGATAAAAATGATAAAGAGATTATTGAAATTACTCCAGGATTTGACCATATTTTCCCCGGATATGAAAAAATAGCTCTAACCCTCGCACAGCTAAAAAATATAATATTAGAAAAAGAATATCCTGAATGGAAAAAAATGCTTTCTGCCGTAAACTGTATTTATATAATAACAGACAGAAAAACTGGAAAAAATTATATAGGTTCAACATATGGGAAAGAAGGCATTTGGGGTAGATGGAAAGAATATGCCAAAACAGGAGGACACGGAAACAATGTAACCTTACAAAAATTATACGATCAAGACAATAGCTATCCTAATAATTTCTCTTGGTCTATCCTTGAAACACTATCTATTAGCATTAGTAGTTATGAAGCCGTAAATATCGAGAAATGCTATAAGCAAAAGTTAGGTACCCTAGCTTTTGGCTTAAATAATAATTAATGATACAAGAAATAGTTAGTTAATCGAAAAATTGTAAGGCTGCCAAAGGTGCATTGACTACCCACGATTAACATATTGTATGAATCCTCAAATGATAGTGTCAATAAGCCATACACTAAAAAATAAAGCACACTTTCATTTGAATTAAACTGTTTCTTGTTATCTTTGCCTAGACGTATTCATTTAAAGAACAATAATATGGATGTTGAAATAAAAGAGAAAGAAAACCGAAGACATGTCGGGCGCAATTTACAAAGGATTCGTGTATATTTAGGCATGAAACAGGAAGCGCTGGCTGCCGATCTTGGTGTAAATCAGCAGGTCATTTCAAAGATTGAGAAACAAGAGGAAATAGAAGAAGGTTTTCTAAAAAGAATTGCTGAAGTGTTGGGGATATCCGAAGAAGTCATTAAAGACTTTGATGTTGAAAAGACGATTTTCAATATTAATCATCATAATTATAAGGATGCAAATATCTCTGAAGGTGCTACTACATACGCCATCGTTCAACAAATAAATCCACTTGAAAAGATAGTTGAGTTATATGAGCGTTTATTGAAAAGTGAGCAAGATAAAATTGAGATCCTGAAAAAATATATGAAATAATCACTGCTAGATTCAGCAATCTAATATATAGAAGAATGGAAACAATAGAAAATATAAAATCAAATCACCTTCACCTTGGGAAAAAGATAGAACGTGTACGCAGACTTCGCGGTATGACTCAAACGGAGCTAGGCCAATTATTAGGAATAACCAAGCAGGCTGTTTCAAAAATGGAACAAACCGAGAAAATTGACGATGAACGATTAGAAAAAATAGCCTCTGCATTAGGAGTTACTACCGACGGATTGAAAGAGTATAACGAAGAAACAGTTTTATATAACACAAATAATTTTTACGAGAATTGTGGTGTAAAAAATGCAATTGGTAATAACCAAACATTCAATAATTTTCCCATAGAACAAACGATTGAACTCTTTGAGAAACTGTTAGAGAAACAGAAAGAACAATTTGAGAGCTTAAAAAAAGAGAAATAGATGACCTTTATAAAACACTCAACTTCGTTTATAACAATTATTTTCCTAAGGAAGTTGTAGATGAATTGATTTCCTCAAAGAACAAAGAAATTGATTGGCTAAAAATAGAGATAAAGAACCTTAAACAAGAAAGAGAAACCTTGTTACAAATAATTAGGGATATATATTGAGTATCCCTAATTATCAAATGTTGATAAGAAATCCCCATTACATACAAATAAACACTACCCAACGCTTCCCATTCCCAAAATAAAGTCATACTTTTGTGAAGAATTCTGTTTGCTATATCTACAACAGTATTTCACAAATAAAATAAGTCCAACAAGATGAAAGAAGAACCCGACAGTCTGTCTGTCCCTTACAATTTTGCCCGTTGCTTCAACGATCAATGTCCACAAGCCTCAAAATGCCTGCGCCACATAGCTACACAACTTGATACAATTGATAACCTTTATATCTCCATTGTTAATCCGGCACGTTATCCTGCAGATGGGAATCAATACGAATGTTTTAAAACTGCTGTAAAAGTCCATATGGCATGGGGACTTAAACAGTTGCTTAACAGAATTCCTTATGAGGATGCAGTCAGTATCAGAATACAATTAGTGGGACACTACGGGAAAACAGGATATTATCGGTTCTATCGTGGAGAACGGGGGCTTATGCCTAAAGACCAAGCCTATATAAAACAACTGTTCCGTAATAAAGGAATAAAAGAAGAACCAACTTACCAACGCTACACAGAAGAATATATTTGGTAAGTTGCTGTCATCTGTCACAGATTAGGGGTTAATAGTTTAGTAATGAACCGATAAGTCCGTGACAGCAAGAGGTGACAGCAGGGTGATGGCATTTTTGCCGTCACCTGATTATTAGTCTTACAACATGATAAAGCGTACCGCTACGCGTATGTTTAGAAGGGATTTCTTGCTTTTTCAGTATTCTTCCGAAAGAATTAACCCTCTTGACAGACATCGGGATTGAACTGCCTTTTTGAATATCTTCCATAATCTCTGCTGGAGACAGCCACTCCCCTTCTTCAGGCTGCGCGGCACGAAAATAACGGAAGAAAAGTTGCTCTTCCGGCGGGACTTGTTCAAATTCACGGTTGTTTTCTACCATGATCTTTTCTTCCTCCTGATCGAACCAGTAACGTTCGCCATGTTCCAGTTCATACATAGCTTGTGCGTAAAGCTGCTCATAGTCTATCGGACGGTTGGTGTCAATCACTCCGGTCACTTCGATACAAATAAAACGACGACTGCCGGAAGGGTCGGTCAACAAGTCTTTTTGGTTGCTCGTGGCTATGAATGAGGCGTACCGACGCATTTCAAGCACGGCACTGCCATGAGGTTTCTTCACATTCAGTACAGGCTTTTGCAGAATATGTTTCAGGAAGCCTTGTTGTGTCGAACTCACCTGGTCAAATTCATCGATATTGATAAGCGCAAAACGATTGAGGTAAAGTTCGGCATCTTTCTTTCGGGAGAAATCAATACCGTCGGTATAGTAGGAACGCCCGGTAGGGGGCATTATGCTCCGGCAAAAGGTGGATTTACGTGTCCCTTGCGGTCCGACAAGTAAGGGCGAAACACTGTTTGCATACTTTTTATTGCTTCCTTTCCAATGAGAAACCATATTGAGGAACCAACGGTGGAACAAATCCATCCAATACGGATTCTTACAAGGGACGGTGGCTGCCAATGCACGGATACGGTCTTTGCCGTCCCACGCAGGAAGCCGGTAGAGAAAATCTTCCAACGGGTTGAATACAGGCACACGGTTGGAGTAAATATAACGACTAATATCCCTGTCCCACAACGGGATGCCTTCCATTTGCGCATCTAAAGCAATGCTATTCAGCGCACGTTTGTCGAGAGGATTGAAGCGGAAACGGAAAGAAAGCCTTTCACGATATTCTACCTCACCAATTTGAGTGTTATGGCGGAATTCATAGCGGCGTTTCATGAATTCTTCTGTTTGCAAGGCGAGTTGCTGCTCTTTAGTCAGGCTGATATTCTTACCAAAGCCTTTGCACTCTGTATATATATTACCAATCATTTGCCGGATAAGCTCCTCCTGTTTATACATATAGAAGTGGAAAACGGTACGTTTCACGACTTCTTCTTGCGGAAGTCCCGAAGCAAAACAGTTTTTAGCCAGTTGGACGACTAAAGGATGCCATGTGTCTTCGCTCAATTCGAGTCCCGCTTCCCTAAGATCGGCATAAGCTTTCCGAAAAGCGGCTTCGAAAAGCATCAGAAATGCATTTTCCGCATCATATCCCGGTACGGCACGAGTCAATGGAGATTTCTCCGCCTGAACCGCTTCACGGAAAGTGGTTTCTTCGGGCATTGATGATGGTTGAGAGAGATAAAACTGGACTGAATCCGGACGATATATGATGTCCGGATCGTGGGATAAGCGTGAATATTGTTCTAAAGTCGGCTCTTTGGGAAGTATATCGAATGGAATCTGGGGCTGATAACATTTCACAGCCAATCGATAAGCATGGGCATGGAATAATTCCGCTTCTTCCCGGGTGTTGGGAAGCGAGTTGTCCGGTCGGGTAAAGGTAGTCCATATTTTCACCGTTTTGCCACTTGAACCCATAAAAACACAACGGGTTTGTGGTTGCTCACAGGCTTTTTGTTTCACTAAAGCGATTTCCGACTTATTGGATAAAGGACCGATGGTCAGTTCTACAATACCGTTGTAGTTTTTCATCTGTTTCTGACCGTTTACTTTTCGGAATTCGGCAGCAGGAATTATTTGAGGAAGTTTATTGGCAAACATACACCGTTCATCGGGAAGGGTATATCGCAAATGCTCTCTGAATGTAGAAACAGGACGGGATTTTATTTCTGTCTTTATCTTATTTACCAGTATATCAAGATCCATTACGCTAAGCGCTATCGTATCTTCGTTCTTACGAAATTGAGTAATTTTCATTAATTTGATAATAAATTGTTTTGTCAGCGCCTTTTGATCGTTGAGACTGCTAAATTACTCATATTATCCGGGACCGACAAGAAAAACAAGATTTTAATATAGAAAATTATTGATATATCAAGTGACTATCTAGCTGAAAGAAACGGGATCGTTATCACTCAATTACGGTTCAAGTTAGTTTTCTCTGCTTGAAACTAAAGTTCCAGATAGGAGAAACTCTAGTTTCATCAGTAAGAAACCAATAGTTTCAAGTAATTGGAACTAGAGTTTCAAGCGTATGAAACTAAAGTTTCAAACCGCAGAACCAACAGTTTCACGCCTTGAAACCGTTAGTTTAAAGGCAGGGTACAACTCATAAGTACGGGGATAATAAATTGAACGACTTATCTTTCTATAGCTGATACTATCAAATTCCAAACAGTATCTTTGATTTTTTCTTTGTTTTTGGGGGTGACAGCATTATTGCTATCACACTGCTGTCACCTTGTGCTGTCACGCTATTAAGTTCTTATACTCTGCAAGTTAGATTATAATCTGTGACAGATGACAGATATATTTTGTTTTTCATTTCATAGGGACTGCTGCCTAGGTTCAAGTTATAACTGCGACATCTACTTATTTCACTGGGAACAATTATTCCACCATTGTATCATAATATTAAATATTTGGTAGGAAAAATGTAATTTTATACAAAAAGTTCGGTAGGAAAAGTGTAGTCTTAGTTGAACTACCTTTAAATAATACGACAAATGGCACAAAGTTTATAACTCGCATCAGCCGAGTTATCTTATATTTTAGGAATAACCCTATAAGATACAATCAATTATTTCATCATCGTATCATATTCCACAATCTTCTCCTTACATAAGCGTTCGGTAATATCTTTCAGAATATCTATGCGGGAAATAAGATATTCCAGTTGTTCTTGTGAGATACTGAAATCTTTGTTATAGCGAGCTTCAATGTAAGAACGGCATAATAAATCAAAACATTCTTTCTCTGCATCCGTATTTTGAGGAAAGACTGTGGTTAATTCCATAGAAAAACGCTTCACCATCCCACCAAGTTCTTTGATTTTATGACTCTTTGGGCGATAGTTTGTAAAGACCATCAGGATACAATTATAAAGTTTCTCACACGTCTGATGAAGAAGAAAAGCTGAAATCTTAGTTTGTTTCTTAGGCAAATAATATTCTTTCACCCCTTCTAAAAGCCCGCAAGCATATGGATATAATTCATCAAATTCTTTTTGCGCAATATCCCGAATCTCCCTAAAGCTCAACTTACGTGGTTTAGCCAATTCACATTTACCACTATCGTAAAGCATGATACCCTCCTTTACTATATCCGTAAAGAAATACTGGCTGATTTCCAAATTACGGTTTACTGTATTAATATGCTCTACTATAAATTGCGGAAAAGCATGACGACGGTCTGCAAACAAGTCATGATATTTATTCGTAATACGGTGTAATTTCTCTTCCACTTGCTTAGCCGGTCCGGTTATGACCACAAGAATATCATAATCACTCTGATAGGAAGTATGCACACCGAATTCTATATTACTATCCCATAAAACATAGTTTCCCCTTGCATAACTTCCGAACAGGATAACCATCTGACAATTCCTGATGTTCTTACGCACTAAATCCAGCAAGACTGTCAATTCTTCCTGCGTACGTTTGGGTAAACGTTTTATAGACTTTTTCATAACCAAGCTTATTTGATAACCTTACAAAGGTACGAACTTTGCTATCTCCAAACAACAGAGATGCAGAAAATATTTCCACATTATAATCATCCGTACCCTCTACGGTTGCAGTGCATTCACTAGGTGAAATTTCTTCCAGTTCAGAAACGGTATCCGTATCATAATATTCTTCCCCACGCATCAACATCTTATAAGGGACAAAATTCTCAAAATTACCCAGTGTAATCATATTACTAATTTAGTCCTGTATATATCCTTCCTGTTCATACGCTTTCCCATATTTATGAATCATTGCAACCAATGGACTTAAACGTCCATCAGAAACCAACATGGCCCTATAACACATTATACAACTATAAATTTCAAGTAAGAATTTGCAAAGGCAATTACTATTTATACCTTTGTGACTTCAATAGAGAATATGATTTCACTAGAAAATTAGTAACCCGTTAAAAGAGAAATTGATTATGCGTTCATTCATAGTATTTCTTTGTTTAGTCCCCACCCTCCTGTTTGCCCAACAAACTCAACTGGAGACACAGTTGAAAGAAGCCATCAAGGGAAAGAAGGCCGAAATAGGAATAGCCGTCATCATTGATGGGAAAGATACGATAACTGTCAATAATGATATTCACTATCCACTGATGAGCGTATTCAAGTTTCATCAGGCATTAGCATTGGCAGATTATATGGGAAAACAGGGGCAATCGCTGGAAACCCGGTTAGCCATAAAAAAATCGGATTTAAAGCCGGATACTTACAGTCCGCTACGGGATAAATATCCGCAGGGTGGAATTGAAATGAGTATTGCCGACCTGCTAAAATATACACTTCAACAGAGTGACAACAATGCCTGCGATATTCTTTTTGATTATCAGGGAGGTCCGGATGCCGTAAACAAGTATATCCATTCACTAGGAATTCGGGAATGTGCCATTGTCGGTACGGAAACTGCCATGCACGAAGACTTGAACCTATGTTATGAAAACTGGACTACTCCGTTAGCCGCAGCCGAATTAGTGGAAATATTCCGTAAGAAGCCATTGTTTCCCAAAGTGTACAAAGACTTCATATTTCAAACAATGGTAGAATGTCAAACCGGGCAAGACCGTCTGGTTGCTCCGTTGCTCGACAAAAAAATAACCGTAGGTCATAAAACCGGAACGGGAGATCTTAATGCGAAAGGACAACAAATCGGTTGTAATGACATCGGTTTCGTTCTTTTGCCCGGTGGACGTACTTATAGTATAGCTGTCTTCGTGAAGGATTCCGAAGAAAATAATCAGGCGAACAGTAAGATTATCGCTGATATTTCCCGTATCGTTTACGAATATGTAATGCAGCATTAAGATAGAGACAAAGTACGTTCGGTACGAATGAAGATTGAAACAAAGTAATAGAAATTAGAAAATTCATTTACATGAAACTACATCATATCGCTATCTGGACCTTTCGTCTGGAAGAATTAAAAGAGTTCTATGTCCGCTTCTTCGGAGGAAAAAGCAACGAAAAATATATCAATCCCAAGAAAGGATTCGAGTCCTATTTTATCTCTTTTGGAGAGGGAACAGACTTGGAACTGATGAGCCGTATAGATGTACAGAACACTCCCATTGAAGAAAACAGGGCTGGACTGACACACTTTGCTTTCACCTTCCCCAGCCAGGAAGAAGTATTACGCTTCACCGAACAAATGCGTTCGGAAGGATATACCATCGCCGGCGAACCGCGTACTTCGGGAGACGGATACTTTGAAAGTGTAGTCCTCGATCCTGACGGAAACCGGATTGAGTGCGTATATCGGAAAACAGCAAACGAATCGAAAAACAAAGCAAGACAGGAAACTGAAATAGATAGTATTCCCCCCGTGACGCTCCATACAGAACGTTTGTTTCTCCGCCCTTTCGAAAAAAGAGATGCAGAAACGTTCTTCGCTTGTTGCCAGAACCCGAATCTGGGAAACAATGCCGGATGGCCGCCCCATCGTACGTTGGATGAATCCCGCCGGATACTTCATTCCACATTTATCAACCAAGAGGGAATATGGGCAGTGATACTAAAAGATACAAAACAGCTAATCGGTTCCGTAGGAATTATCCCCGATCCTAAACGCGAAAATCCACAAGTGAGAATGTTGGGTTACTGGCTCGACGAATCTCATTGGGGCAAAGGATACATGACCGAAGCAGTGCAGGGTGTCCTCAACTATGGCTTTGAAGAATTGCGGCTTAGCCTCATCACAGCTACCTGTTATCCACACAACAAACGTTCGCAGAAAGTACTGAAAAAGAACGGTTTCATCTACGAAGGTACACTTCATCAGGCAGAACTGACTTACAACGGAAACATCTACGACCACCAGTGCTACTACCTGCCCGGCATCTCCCAACCTACTCCGGAAGACTATGATGAAATCCTCCATGTATGGGAAATGTCCGTTCGCCACACTCATGATTTCCTGACAGAAGAACATATCCAGTTCTATAAACCACTGGTGCGGAAGCATTATCTACCCGCTGTTGAACTTTTTGTCATCCGAAATGCCAACGGAAAGATTGCCGCCTTCATGGGATTGAGCGACGAACTGATCGAAATGTTATTTGTACACCCCGACGAGCAGGGAAAAGGATATGGCAAACGATTAATAGAATATGCAAGAGACAAAAAACATATGGATAAGGTGGACGTAAACGAGCAGAATGAAAAAGCACTCCAGTTCTATCTCCATTTGGGATTCCAAGTCATCGGCAGAGATGAAACGGACAGCATGGGTAAACCTTTCCCCATTCTTCATTTGCAACTGCCGGAAGCTGATTCCGCTAATAGAGATTAATTCCCCAAAAACGAAAGCTACATGAACCTACGTGCAAGATTATCCGAACGAGTACACATTGAAGATATCAGAGAGGTACTCCACTTTATACAGGATGATGAACGGCTTAGAGAAGAAATCTACCAACTGATATTCGACGAAGACACTATCGTCTCCTATCAGGCATTGTGGGTATGTACTCATTTCTCAAAGGCAGATGTAGAATGGTTGAGCCGGAAACAAGAAGAATTGATTGACGCTGCCATGACCTGCCCACACTCGGGAAAACGGAGAATGATCCTGAACCTGATATGCCAGCAACCTGCCGCCGATCCGCCACGAGTGGATTTCCTTGATTTCTGCATGGAACACATGATATCCCGCGAGGAACCACCGGGCGTGCAATCGCTCTGCATGAAACTGGCTTATCAACTGACACGCTCCATCCCGGAACTGCAACAGGAACTACGCACAATACTGGAAATCATGGAGCCCGACTTACTGGTTCCCGCTATCCGTTCCGTACGAAAAAACACCCTGAAAGCCATGAAAGCAAAGAAAAACTGATTATTTCTATCGCTTTTATCCCACCGTTCAATTAGAGTATGTTCAGATGGAATATCTGGGATATACCTGTCACCGAAATCTGAATGCCGATGCAGAAAGTGAAAAAAGCAACGAGCTTATTAATAATTTGATTTCCCACCGGTCCCAACCTCTGAATAAACCTCTGCCCTTGCGAAAGGAATACATAAAAGATGGCCGCCATACAAATAATAACAAGCGCAATGACCAAATAATTAATCCCAGTTTGCAACAATTTGCCTTTAACACTGGCAGACGCCATCAAAGTAAAGATAACCGATATACTGCCCGGCCCGATACTGATAGGAAACGTGATGGGATAAAATATCTTCTGCTCGATGTTTTTCCATCTGAAACCGTCTACATTCTTGCTGGCTTCTTCTTTATCAGACGAACCCGAATCGCCCAACAGCTCCATTGCCGTCTTACAAATCAGTATTCCACCTCCCAACTGAATAACAGGAATAGCCAGACCGAAAATCAACAGAAACAAATGCCCTATCACCAATGTCCCTACACCGATCATTATAAAATTGAGCGTCAGCTTCTGAATGGCTGCTTTCCGCTGTTGAGGATCGAGGTCTGTAAAGAATCCATTGACGACAAAACCATTCCCCAAAGGATTTATCACCGGAAACAGCGCCATAAACGATGACGAAAATATGATGAGAAGATTACTTAATGACATAATACCTGTTTTTTGATACTTTATTAATATCTGATATGTATCTAAAACATAAATGGAACGTTATTGTTTTGAGAATATGCTTTTGCGAGAGGAATCCGCATCGGTTGAATACCTCGTGAAAGCAGCTTATAATAAACCTTTAACTAGAAATTAAAATTATGTGTACAAGAGTCGTTTATTCGGGAAAAAATGGAATGGTGGCAACCGGCCGGTCTATGGACTGGAAAACAGAAATGCACAGCAATCTTTGGGTATTTCCCAAAGGTATGGAAAGAAATGGAGAAACGGGAGCCAACTCCCTGAAATGGACGTCCAAGTATGGCAGCGTGGTGACTTCAGCTTTCGAGATTGCCAGTACAGACGGGATGAATGAAAAAGGGTTGGTTGCCAATCTGTTATGGTTGCCCGAAACGGAGTATCCGGTCAGAGATCAAAGTAAACCGGGACTTGCCATTACTGCATGGGTGCAATATATGCTGGATAACTTCGCCACCGTAGACGAGGCTGTCGCTTCCATTGATGAAAACACTTTCCAAGTAGTATCAGACCTGATGCCGGATGGTTCCCGCTTGGCAACCTTGCATTTATCTATTTCCGACGCAACGGGCGATTGTGCGATATTCGAATATACGGGTGGAAAGCTGACTGTCTACCACAGCAAGGAGTACAAAGTGATGACCAACTCCCCTACCTACAACAAGCAACTGGCACTAAACGAATACTGGAAATCAATAGGAGGATTGAGCTTCCTGCCCGGAACCAACCGACCGTCCGACCGTTTTGCAAGAGCCAGTTTTTATATCAATGCCCTGCCCCCAACAGATGATGTGAGAATAGCCGTGGCAAGTGTATTCAGCGTTATCCGTAATACTTCTGTTCCTTATGGCATATCCACTCCCGAATTTCCGGAAATTTCCACCACACAATGGAGAACGGTATCGGATAGTAAGAATCTGCTCTACTTCTTCGAATCAAGTCTGACACCTAATACATTCTGGGTAAACCTGCGGGAAACAGACTTATCGGAAGGAGCTCCGGTACTCAAATTATCTATCGCCAACGGCGAAACTTATCATGGAAATGCAACGAAAGAATTTCAACCGGCACAGCCGTTCAGATTTATGGGAGTAAAAGGATAAAATTATCCCCGGAAACGATCCATCTGAAGCACACCCCAAAAGTTTTTGTATCTAACTTTTGAGACGTATTTCGATCATTTCCGGGGATAAAATCTGTTCCTCTAACAGCTTGCCATTAATTGAAATAATAAAGGAATACAGCAATTCCTTCCAGCGCCTTCTTTGGTTGGTCTTTTATTTCGATAGCAAACTTAATTTCTGCTTTTGCCACACCACGCAGATTGGTCAATGAGTGCAAAGTAGTCACCAGACGCACACTCTGTCCTGACAATACAGCCTGACCGAATTTCATCTTATCCATACCGTAGTTAATCATCATCTTCAGGTTATTTACCTGGATAATCTGATTCCACAGATAAGGAAGCATAGACAATGTCAGGTAGCCATGAGCAATCGTGCTATGATAAGGGCTATCTACTTTCGCACGTTCCGTATCTACATGAATCCATTGATGATCCAGCGTTGCATCAGCAAAAAGATTAATACGTTCCTGCGAGAGTTCCACATAATCGGAAACACCTATCTGTTGGCCTACTAGTTTTTCGAATTCTTCATACGAATTGATAATTACTTTTTCCATAAGTCTTATCGTTTTTATGGGGGTTATTTACTATTAAATTGGAGACAAAAATAGGAAAAATAAACTGATATGCCACCAAATTTATAAATAAAAGCAAGGAATGAAGTATTTAGGTATGTTTTACAAACCGGAAGCCCGTTTCAGTGCTTCTGACAAAATACTGTAACCCCTGCCATTCAAATGTAAATCGTCGAGAGTCAACTCCGGATTCAGCCTGCCATCCAGCAACAAACGGTCGAATATATCGAGATAGACAATGTCCGTCCCCTGCAATTTCTCGTATATCTTCCGGTTAAGGACACGAATGAATTGATTCACAGCCGTACTGTAATCATCGTAATCATTACGTGGAAAAATACAGAAAAGATATGTTTTCAGTGAAGGGATGGCAAGGACCGCTTTTACATAACGTTCCACATAATCGTCCATATTTTCATCATTCAACTGATAAATATCATTGGTTCCGAATTGAATGACGACTTGGCAATCGGAAGTGTCTACGGTAAAAGACTCCACATAAGCCAGCCCTTCACCGGGAGCACCATAGTTCAGACATTCCCATGAAGGAAAGTAGACATCCAATGCCCAAAATGCCATGTGACTGTTGCCAAGAAAGGCTAATTTAGGTTTCTCTCCCATTCTATTCATGTTACTTCATTCAATAATTCACGGATTTACTTTACTTTTGCAAAGGTAATCACATTCATTCATATATATAAACCGATGATACATTTTTTCAAGCAACCCATTTCTCACCTTGCGTTACCGGATAAATTCACTTATCCTTTCCACTATACGCCTCATCCATTGTGCGTGTTGGCAGCGGAAGAAGTGAAAAAACATATCGCGAGCCGGAAGGAATGGCAAGAAGAATTAGCTTTCGGAAAAATGTTCGGGGTACTGATTGTACAAAAAGAAAATAAACAAGAGACTACAAAAAAAGAAGCAGTCTATGAAATTGGCTATCTCGCTGCTTTCTCCGGCAATCTGGCAGGAAAGAATCTGCATCCTTATTTTGTCCCTCCTGTCTACGACTTATTGCAACCGGAAGGATTCTTCAAAATTGAAGAAGAACAAATATCTTCCATCAATATCCGTATTCGTGAATTAGAAAACAATCGTTCTTATCTCGATTTAAAAGAAAAGTGGAAGACGGAAACAGAACAGGCTAAAGCTATTTTGAATCAGGCTAAAGCAGAACTCAAAGCAGCAAAGGAGGCGAGAGAGATTCGCCGCCAATCCCCCTCTACCCTTTCCGAAGAGGAACAAGCCTCCCTGATCCGGGAAAGCCAATACCAGAAAGCGGAATACAAACGACTGGAAAAAGAATGGAAGAAACGATTGGAAGAACTCGAAACGGAAACGAGACACTTCGAGACTGAAATAGAACAACTGAAAACCGAACGGAAAGAACGTTCGGCAGCCTTGCAAAGAAAGTTGTTCGAGCAGTTCCGGATGCTGAATGCCAGAGGAGAAGTGAAAGACCTATACACAATCTTCGAGCAGACAGTTCAGAAAGTTCCTCCTGCCGGTGCGGGTGAATGTGCTTTGCCTAAGTTGTTGCAATATGCATATCTTCATCAATTAAAGCCATTGGCTATGGCTGAATTCTGGTGGGGCGACTCTCCTAAAAACGAAATCCGGCATCATGGATATTATTATCCTTCCTGCAAGGGAAAATGTGAACCTATTTTGCATCACATGTTGCAAGGATTGGAAGTAGACGAGAATCCGTTGCTGAACTCCATCCATGAGGATGAAGAACTGGAAATCGTATATGAAGATGAATGGTTAGTGGTAGTCAATAAGCCGGCAGGAATGTTGTCCGTTCCGGGAAAGGAGGAGGACAGAGATTCAGTCTATCATCGCCTGAAAAAGAAGTATCCCGATGCTACCGGACCTATGATTGTACATCGCCTTGATATGGCGACTTCCGGATTACTGCTCGTAGCTAAAACGAAAGAGGTACATCAACATTTGCAGGCACAATTTGCAAGCAGAAGTATCAAGAAACGCTATGTAGCCGTGTTGGATGGGGTAACAGTAGAGAAGACAGCACTGCCGCCCGGAAGAACAGGAAGAATCGAACTCCCTCTCTGTTTGAATCCCCTTGATCGTCCCCGGCAAATCGTCAGTAGAGAACACGGGAAAGAAGCGATTACAGAATACCGAATCATCTGTGAATCAGAAAAACACACCCGGATTGCTTTCTATCCGTTGACCGGACGGACACACCAATTACGGGTACACGCCGCCCATCCGGAGGGATTGGGTTGCCCCATTCTTGGGGATGAACTTTATGGAAAGAAAGCGGACAGACTATACCTCCACGCCGAATATATAGAGTTCCGTCATCCCATCAGCGGAAAGATTCTACGCATACAGAAAGAGGCCGACTTCGATAAAAAACACGATTAAGCCATGAACCAAATTCTTTTTGAAATGTATATAGGGGTAATTACTAACTTTCAAAAAGAACCTGACTATGAATATCAAATTTCGTATGACAAAGTATTTAGCCGTATCTGCTTTAACAGTACTGCTATTGGGAGCCTGCTCCAAAAACAATATTTATATCGACATAGCCTATCCCGACGAAGAAGGGAACAACGGAAATTCATCCGGTAACGACGACAATGGCAATCCGGCAAAAGAGAGTGCATTGGTCACTTTCAGTGCTTCCGTAGAAGGACGAAACATCACACGAGCCATGTCCCCGATGGGGAAAGGTCTGCAAAGCTGGTTGTGCGCCTATTCAGCCAATACATCAAACAATATCACAGGTGCTCCCGTTGCCCAAGGCAACTATGTCACCTCCTCTCCCGGTGTACTGACAGGAAATCTGGGATATAAAATGTATTTGAGCAATAATATCTATAGCTTCTATGCCGTATCATGCAATTCCACCAGTCCGGCACCCACTTTCACCAATGGAATATCCGAACCTTTATCAAACGGAGTGGATTATCTCTGGTGGCACGCAGTTCATCAGGACATCGCCAGTTCACAGATCAATATCCCCATCACCTATCAGCATGCAGCCACACAAGTAGTTGTAGCCATCACCGGAGGAGAAAATATCACTTTGAACAAGATACTTTCGGCTACCATTACCCCACCGAAGCCGGGTGCAATCATGGATTTATCAACAGGCATCATCTCTTCGGAAGTCAGCTACGATAAGGCAGCCGATATGGGAATCAACGACTTTACCGTACAATATATCATGCTACCCGTAAAGAGTTCTTCTCCCATGACTCTGACACTGGAATTGATGGTAAACGGAGAAAGTTTCTCACGTACCTACACCACCCCACTGACTCCACCCAACAACCTCTTATCAGCCGGAAACTCATACCTTTTCCGGGCAGTCATTAACGAAAACTCCATATCGTTTGCCAATGTCAGCGTGAAAGAATGGACGGAAGTAGATGAAAGCGGAAAACCGCTCTATCCCGTACAAGATTGAAATATCCCAGAGAACATCAAAACAGGTTTGGTTACGCAAACCGACATGGCATCATGCCACAGTTTGCGTAGCCGGACTGCTTGTGAACACCTGCTTCTTCAACCTGCGATAAACATAGATAAATGCCGGTACGAGGAACAAATCTGCCGCTATCCAAGCCATCGGATCACCGTAGCAGACAGCAATAAAGCCGAATGCAGGCACAGCGTAAATGCTGACAAGGATACGCGCAATCATCTCCGCCACTCCCGAAAACATGGCAAGATTGGTATATCCCACTCCCTGAATCGTGTAGCGCAGGATGCATAACAATCCAAGCATCGGGAAGAACATACAGGAGATATGCAGGAATAACTCGGTATCCAACAGAATTTCCGTTTCTGACGGATCTACAAAGATCAATGCAAAATATTTGGCTCCCACCATCAGAAGAACGAACGTAAATGCCGCATAAACGATCATCATCAAAGCACTCGCTTTGATTCCCAACCAGACACGCTCCGGTTTCCCTGCCCCATAATTCTGTCCGCTATACGTAGCCATCGCAATTCCCAGACTCTCGAACGTACAGATAAAGAACATCTTGATTCGCATGGCAGATGTAAAAGCAGCCACACACGCCGTTCCCAACGCATTATTCGCACTCTGAAGCATAATACTGCCGATAGCCGTGATAGAGAATTGTAATCCCATAGGCACACCGATGTAAAGCAATGTCTTTGCCAGTTTCGACTGGAACCGGCGTTCTTTCGGAGTACCCTGCAATATTTCAAACTTCCGGTACATATAAATATAGCAGAGAACAGCCGACAGCCCCTGCGAAAAGACAGTAGCAATGGCAGCTCCCGCCACTCCCCAGCCGAGTACCAGAATACAGAACAAGTCGAGAATGATATTCAGAACAGCAGCGAACAGCAAAAACCAGAAAGGCGTCTTGCTGTCTCCCAACGCACGGATGATGCTTGAAAGAAGATTATAGAAGAAAGTGAAAGGAACACCAATAAACGTAACAAGCAAATAAGCATACGCCCCTTCGAAAATATTCTCCGGCGTGCGCATAATCCGGAGTATGTCCGCACAAAAGATACTGGTAACAAGAGCAATGACCACAGACATCCCCGCTGCCAGTTTCAAACTGACGGAAATGTAACTGCGCATCGTACTGTAATCACGTGCACCAAACTTCTGCGCAACGGGTATCCCGAAACCTCCGCAACATCCATTGCAGAATCCGAGAATCAGGAAAACAACCGATGTGCTGGCTCCAACAGAAGCTAACGCGTTAATTCCCAAAAACTTTCCTACAATTGCAGCATCAACAAGCGAATACGTTTGTTGTAAGAGATTGCCGAGTAAAAGCGGCAATGTAAACTTTAAAATGAGAGGTAATGCCGGCCCTGCCGTCATTTCTTTAGAAGTTGCCATACGTCTATGTTCTAAAATCGGACGCAAAGATACGGAAAATTCAATGAATTAGTTCTCGATTTGCGTTCCTCTTTTAGTTGACATAAATCAAAAAAATCAGAATGAGAGCATGAATGCCCCCGGTCTATCGTTTCACCAACCGTTTAGGTGAACCATGCCACGAGCATCCCAGGCAGAAGACTTCTGTCAAATCGAACCCCTCCATTGAATCTTCCGGATATTTGGGAACGACTTCACCATCTTCGAGCACATAAACCAGCAGCCTGTCACCCTGTTCATTCTTCACATACATAGCTGCAATCTTGCATTGCGGACACAATAACTTTCTCATGCCGCAAAGATACAGATTGTTTCCGTCAACCACAAACTCTTCCAACGATGTTTCAGAAGCCCGTTCATGATTTACAATTTATCTATTCTTCCAGAATCCCGGATAAAACAACAGGAGTACACTAAACAATTCCAGACGTCCCACCAGCATCAGAAAAGAAAGTATCCACTTTGCCAGATCAGGTAAAGAATTCCACGAATATGCAGGTCCGCAAGTACCTAATCCCGGACCGACATTGCCTATACTCGAAATAACCGTACTGACGGACTCGGAAAAGCCAACTCCCAAAAACAAAAGAGCCGTCCACCCAATCAGGATTAGAACCAGATAAAAAGCAAAGAAAATCAATACGGTAGTTACGATAGAAGAAGACACCGTCTGCTTATTGATACGTACGGGAAGCACGGCATTCGGGTGGAGCAGATGTTTGAACTCATTCCGGATGGCACGCGCCACAATCAGCAACCGCATATTCTTGATACCTCCACTGGTAGAACCCGTACACCCTCCCGAAAGCATCGCAATAAACAACAGTAACCACGTGAAAGGAGGCCACATATTATAATCATCCGTAGCAAAACCGCAGGAAGTATGCACCGTAGACACCTGGAATAATGCTTTCCGGAAAGCCAGTTCCCAGTCATAATGATTTTGAAAGACGAGCGCCAATGTGATAAGGAAAGTCAAGATACCCACCGACGCCAGGAACCAGTGCAGCTCTTCATCTTTGAATAAACGACCGACTTTTCCTTTCAAACACATCAGAAACAAAGAGAAGTTGATACTGGAAACAATCATAAAGATAGCCACCACATATTCTATATACGGAGAATTCCAGTAAGATATACTGTTCTGCTTGGTAGAATATCCGCCCGTAGCAGTAGTGGCAAACGACTGGCAAATGGCATCAAACAAGCTCATGCCCCCAAACATCAATAAGACAGTTTCTGAAACTGTCAATACCAGATAAATTGTCCACAACCACTTGGCCATGACATTGATTTTCGGATGGGTACGGTCGTGCGTTACTCCCGTAGATTCAGCAGAGAAGAGTTGCACTCCTCCGGTGGTAAAGATAGGAAGAATGGCAATCGTGAAAAACACAATCCCCAAACCACCGATCCACTGCGTCAGGCTTCGCCAGAAAAGCATACCATGGGAAAGGGATTCAATATCATCGAGAATGGTAGCTCCTGTAGTGGTAAACCCGGACATGGTTTCGAAAAAGGCATTGGTTATCGTATCAATACTTCCGCTAAAATAAAAAGGAAGCATGCCGAAAAAGGTAAAAAACACCCATGAAAGAGTGACCACACAATATCCGTCTCTCCGGCTCATCTTATTCTCCGCTCCCCGTCCGTAGAGCAGTAACAATCCGCCTACCACAGCATTGATGATACAGGTGTAAAGAAAGTATTTATAATCACTTTCCCCGTAACCAGCCGACACTCCGGCACAAAGTAAGAACATCCCCAATTCGATAAATAGCAACATACCCAGCACGCGCCCTATCATCTTCCGGTTAATCATGCTATTATTCTTACTCCGAATATACAGACTGTTATCTGAAATGTACTCTTCCATAACTCATGAATTATTTTGTATGTTCCCCACATAGCCAAGAGTATGCCAAAATGAAAGGGACTCTGATAATTCGCTTATAATCAATGCAATATTTTTTTCATTTTGAAAAAGCAATCTCTAAATACCCTACCAAAATGAAAGGGTACTTTTCAAAATAGAAAAAAGAAGAAGGTGTATTTTAACAGAATACGCCTGCATTTCTGCATAATCTTCGCTATCTTTGTCACTCCAAAGTGTAAAAAAGAAAGAGATGAAAGCATCACGCATTGCGCACGAAAAGAAAACGGTAGAGTTGATGATCCGCCTCTATTGCCGGAAAAAAGAAAAAAATACAGTTCTTTGTGCCGACTGTGAAGAGTTGCTCCGCTATGCCCACGCCCGTCTCGACCATTGTCCGTTTGGAGAGAAGAAGAGTGCATGCAAGAAATGCACCGTACATTGTTACAAGCCCGTCATGCGCGAACGAATGCGACAGGTGATGCGTTTCTCCGGACCGAGGATGTTGCTTTATGCACCCTGGCAGGCCATACGACATTTATTGAACCTATAACTTACTAAAAAAATCAGTAATGAAAAAAGCCATTATCATTGGCGCTACCTCCGGCATCGGGCAAGAAGTTGCAAAATGTCTGTTACTGGATGGATGGCAAATCGGAGTAGCCGGCAGACGGCAATCCGCTCTCGAAAACCTGCAACGGGCAGCACCGGATCAGATTCAAATTCAAGCGTTGGACGTAACCCAGGAAGATGCAGGCGAGAAATTGAATATGCTCATCGACAAGGTGGGCGGCATGGATTTGTTTCTTCTTAGCTCGGGCATCGGTTTCCAGAATACGAATCTGAACATGGAGGTGGAGCTGAACACAGCATACACCAATGTAGAGGGATTTATCCGCATGGTGGATACCGCTTTCATCTATTTCAGGAAAAGCGGAGGCGGCCACTTGGCAGTCATCAGCTCCATCGCGGGAACGAAAGGACTTGGAGTGGCTCCTGCCTACTCTGCCACCAAACGCTTCCAGAACACTTACATAGATGCTCTCGAACAACTTTCATATTTACAAAAACTGAATATCCGTTTTACTGATATCCGTCCCGGATTTGTTGCCACCGACTTGCTCAACGACGGGAAACATTATCCGCTATTGATGGATGCAGCAAAAGTGGGACGTCACATCGCCTGGTCACTGGAGCGGAAACAACGGATAGTAGTGATCGACTGGCGCTACCGGATACTGGTCTTTTTCTGGAAAATGATTCCCCGTTGGATGTGGAAACGGCTGCCCGTGAAAACCAATTAACACCAAAAGTAAACCAGGAAAGAAATAAATGAATAAATAGCAAGACCGGATTACTTCTTTTCCAATATTTCTACTTACATTTGTCTTGTAACATAAACTTATAATCTAACAAAAAAAGATGGAACAAAAATTTTGTCAAAGTTGCGGTATGCCGATAGACGACTCAACTTTTGGAAAAGAAGCGGACGGTAGCAAGAACGAAGATTATTGCCACTATTGCTATGCGGACGGACATTTCACGAAAGAGTGTACCATGGACGAGATGATCGAGCTTAATCTGAATTATCTGGATGAGTTCAATAAAGACTCGGAAGTGAAATACACAGTGGAGGAAGCACGGAAAACGATGAAGGAGTACTTTCCACAGTTGAAGAGGTGGAAACAGTAATTGAGAAATAAAAGGAGCTTTCAGGCATGAATACATATTCATACCTGAAAGCTTATCTATTTATTTTCTTTTATAAAATCCGTAAAGTTCGACCAGTCTTCTACACGAAACGCACGAAGATCACGAACTGACGCCTGAAACCAAGGAATACGTTTCAATGCGTCAATTGCACGAAAAAGATTTGCCATATCAGTTTTCTCTGTTAAATATACACTACCCTGCGTATTATAAAACTCATACTGACGCAACACTTTATTTATTTCAAAATAGGCATTGTTATAAGGCTCTCCATAATTGGCACGTAGGTCTGTAATGACCATATCAAAGGCTATTGCATACATACATTATCCTCATTTACAGGAATAAAATATTTCTGCTCACCAAAGAAAATACGGTTAAATTTATCACGAATCGCTATAACTAAGCCTTTGAACGGATTATGTTCAATATCAATTACTGTACCCTCTATCCATTCATCGAGTCCCGTTAACCTAGGATCCACTTTTACCTTTTCACCTTCTTTTATCATAACACTATTTTTCTTCATTGATTTCCAATTACAAAGATAATATTATTTCCTTTTCCGACGAATCAAAAGCGAGTATTTAACCATTTATTTCCGGGTGTCTTTCCAACCACTTCACTGCATAAGAGCATGTTGCTTTCGGCTTCATCCCGTTAGCTAATGCATAGGCGTAAGCAGCTTTTACCAAAGCAGCGGCAATCCCCCGCCCTTCAATGGGTTGTGGCACAATTGTGTGGATAATATCAAGAGAATCACCTATCAGGCGATATTGTACAAAGGCGGTGCGACCGTCTACTTCTGTCTTGAACAATTTTTGTTCGGGCTGATGAATAATTTCGTAATCCATAATTTCTGTTGTTTTAAAGTTGGTTTATCGTCCGTTAAATACTTTCGCTAAACAATCTTATATTATTTATTAGGTGCGGATTGCATAAACTGATATATGTATATGCCTGCGATCAGAGTTGCTCGATCCACTTCAACTGGCTCGTATCGTATCCACGACGTTCGGCAGCGGTGACGAGTTTCTTCTTGATTTCTTCCGGCAGTTGGGGTGTACGGCTTAGTATCCAGAGATATTTATCAGTACTGCTGCCTACCAGGGCATAATTGTAATTCTCTTCATCCAGTTCCAAGACATAATAATCAGAATAGAAACTAAGGAAGAAAGACACTTTCAGTTTGCCCGGCTGTGTGGGATCGGGTATTTTGGCGTGTCCGTTGGCAGTCTTGCAGATGTCGTAAGGAGAATTACGTTTGCATCCCCGGTTCTCCACACGAATCATGCCGTCGGGACGGAGCGTGTAAGTAGCCGTGACGTCTACAAGTCCGTATTCAAAACGATTCTCGTAGCGGGCTATTTCATACCAAAGTCCCATATACCGGTGCAAATCGAGAGAGGTAACCGTACTATGGTCCGTACCTCTGAAAAGACGTCCGACATTGGGAATGGAGAAATGAAATCCCGCCTCCGTCAGACGCGTTGAGCGAACTCTCTGGCCAGCAGTCAGGAAAGATGCCGCTTCACCATATAAGATACGGAAAATTCGTTGCGGAGCTACCATCGTTGTCCATGCCCGATAAGCCTTTCCCATCGCACGGGTGAAAGCATATTGCGAGATCTGCTGCGGAGCAACCAGGTTATATACCCCATGTGTCTCTTCGTGAGTGATAAAGAACTCCATTGCACGGCAAAGATCCCGTATCGATATCCACGGAAAAACCTGTGTACCGGGACCGATGGCGGTGGCTATCTTGGTGGCTTGCAAAGGGCGAAGCATCTGCTGCATCGCTCCCCCGTCCGGAGAAAGCACTACGCCGAAGCGTGTAATAACGAGCCTTGTAGGTTCGGGACAGTGTTTCGCCTCTTTTTCCCACGCATAGCAAAGATCGGACAGAAAACCTTCTCCACGGGTACGGGTATATTCGTCCACCTCCGCTTCCGAAGGATAATAACCTACAGCAGAAGCCGAAATCATCAGTTTCGGTTTCGTTTTGACTGCGTTCAAAGCGCGGATAATACGATTGGTTACAACAATACGACTGTTGAAAAGCTCCTGTTTATATTCCGGTGTCCAACGTTTATTGATAGGTGCACCTGCCAGATTGATGACAACATCACAATGGGTCAGTGTCTGAATCAAATAACCGGACATACCTTCGCGAAACATCGACCTTCCTAGAGGAATGATCCGATGTCCGCCCTTTTCTGTAAGATAATTAGAAAGATGTTTACCTATATATCCGGTAGCTCCGGTCATTGCTATATTCATCTTGATTCGTTGTTTATTTTAACTCTATTAGAAAAACGTATAAAATGCAAGAAAAGTTCTTTGAAAAAAGCAAAATGAGGTTATCTTTGCAAGATAGACGTAAACATTGAAGCATCCAAAAAGGTTATAAAATGAAAAGACAAATGAAAATCAACTATATTCTTACACTTATATTAGTATTTTGTATCGGTGCTTCCATCCCAATATTGACAGGCAGCAGCCAAGTGAACGAACAACATTCCGCCAAATCGGAAGTGCCTTATTGTGTCACTCCGCCTACTGTTCCCGCACAGGTCACCTTCGACGGGGAAACGATCGACCTCCGGCGCTATGACCGCCGCGAACGGATGGACCGCGAGATGATGGCCTTCACCTATATGCACTCCACCACCATGTTATTAATCAAGCGTGCCAACCGTTACTTCCCCATCATCGAACCGATACTGAAAGCAAACGGTATTCCTGATGACTTCAAATACCTGATGGTCATCGAGAGCAATCTGAATAACATCGCACGTTCTCCGGCAGGAGCAGCGGGCCTGTGGCAATTTATGCCTGCCACCGGACGCGAATTCGGGCTGGAAGTGAACGATAACGTAGACGAACGCTATCATATTGAAAAAGCAACCGTTGCCGCCTGCAAATACTTCAAACAGGCGTATGCCAAATATGGCGACTGGATGGCTGTCTCCGCCGCCTATAACGCCGGACAGGGACGCATCTCCTCCCAACTTGAAAAGCAGTTGGCAAGTCATGCCATGGACTTATGGCTGGTAGAGGAAACTTCCCGCTACATGTTCCGTCTGCTGGCAGCCAAAGAGATATTCAACAACCCGCAACGTTACGGATTTCTCTTGAAACGGGAACATCTGTATCCGCCTATTCCTTATAAAGAGGTAACCGTCAACACTTCTATCGACGATCTGAACGAGTACGCAAAATCACAGGGAATCACCTATGCCCAACTTCGTGATGCCAACCCCTGGCTGCGCGACACTTCATTGAAGAACAAGACCGGAAAGACATACATTCTCTATATTCCTACACAAGAGGGAATGTATTACACCCCGCAAAAGACCGTTGCCTACAATAAACAGTGGGTCATCGACTAAAAAGGCTTTTTCTTTAATTCCGACCAAACACTATTGATATGAAACTGAAAGAAAGAATCCATCGTTTTTTGCATGACGAGAAACTGAAACGAAAGTTATACGTCATCATCTTCGAATCGGACACCCCTGCCGGGAAATTGTTCGACGTAATTCTTATCGCCTGTATTCTGGTCAGCGTATTGCTCGTCATCATCGAAAGCCTGAAAGGACTTCCCACCTATCTGACGACTCCGTTCGTCATTATGGAATTCCTTTTCACCGGCTTCTTTACTTTCGAATACCTGACGAGGATCTACTGTTCACCCCGTCCCCGGAAATACATATTCAGCTTTTTCGGTATCGTAGACTTACTGGCCACGTTGCCTCTTTACATCGGTCTGCTCTTCCCGGGCGCCCGCTATCTACTCATCATTCGTGCCTTCCGCCTGATACGTGTGTTCCGCGTCTTC
The DNA here is from genome assembly GCF_001314995.1 of Bacteroides ovatus. Classification (NCBI taxonomy): domain Bacteria; kingdom Pseudomonadati; phylum Bacteroidota; class Bacteroidia; order Bacteroidales; family Bacteroidaceae; genus Bacteroides; species Bacteroides ovatus. The sequence continues at coordinate 6,110,092 of NZ_CP012938.1, read as the reverse complement.
AAGCTTTTCAACTTTCTGAATGAGGGGGAACGGCTGCTCACTGCCTTGCGTGAAAGTAGTAAGAAGATTGCAGTGTTCTTCTTGTTTGTCGTCATTCTGGTGACTTCCATCGGAACGCTAATGTATATGATTGAAGGAACGCAACCCAACTCCCAGTTCAACAATATCCCGAACAGCATCTATTGGGCTATCGTCACCATGACTACCGTAGGTTATGGAGATATTACTCCCGCCACCGGCCTCGGAAAATTCCTTTCCGCCTGTGTCATGCTGATCGGTTACACGATTATTGCCGTACCCACAGGTATCGTATCTGCCTCCATGATGAAAGAGTATAAACGCAGGAGAGACAAAGAATGTCCCAACTGCCATCGCTCCGGACACGAAGATAATGCAGAGTTTTGCAAATATTGCGGCCACAGCCTGGACCCATCCGAAACCAAAGCGGAAGAGAAATAAATCCTCTACGATCTACGCCGGACGAAATGCTCGAATAAGACAATGAAAACGCATCCCACAGCATAGCAGGCAATATCTCCCCAATCGAACGTAGAACCCAGCACAATTCGGGCTACGCGGTTCGTGACACCCAATGTTTCCACCAGCTGGAAGTATTGCAAGACTTCTACAAAACAGGCAAAAAGAAAGACATAAAACGGCATCCGCGGAATCCCCGTCGGTAGAAAGATACGTACAAAGCTATATACCAGCACTACAACCAGCATATCTCCGACATAGGGACGTATGAAACGGTCGCGCACATACAAAGCTATCAACACCTCAATACAGAAGATCACCAGAAAGCTGATTATATAAAAAATTCTTTTCTTCATTATTTGCTCGGTCGCGGGATTAAACATTTATTTGAATCTGCGAATATACGATAAAATGAATTGGATACGTTCAAATATTACTAAATGATTGATACAAAAAGGGGAAATAATTGTATATTTATAGTCCTAAGCATTTTTCCACAAACAATAAAAAAATAGAAAGGAGATTGAACACATGATGTTGAATATGGATTTTGTAATCCGTTTATTGGTCGCCGGAATATTGGGAACCATCATCGGACTGGATCGTGAATACCGTGCCAAAGAAGCCGGATACCGCACTCATTTTCTCGTGTCGCTAGGTAGTGCTTTGATTATGATTGTTTCCCAATACGGATTTCAGGAAATTATAAAAGAAAGTAGTGTCACACTCGATCCCAGTCGGGTGGCGGCACAGGTTGTCAGCGGTATCGGATTTATCGGTGCAGGAACCATCATCTTTCAAAAACAGATTGTACGCGGACTGACTACCGCCGCAGGAATCTGGGCAACAGCAGGTATCGGTCTGGCGGTAGGTGCAGGAATGTACACCATCGGTATTGCCGCCACGGTGTTGACCCTCGTCGGACTGGAACTACTTAGCTATCTATTTAAAAGCATCGGAATGAAAAGCTCGATGGTTTCTTTCTCAACTCCCAACAAAGACATACTGAAACAGATAGCGGACAGATTCAACTCTAAAGACTACCTGATAGTCTCTTACGAGATGGAAACGCAACACACGGGTGAAGCAGAATATTATCAGGTTACGATGGTTATCAAGTCGAAACGGAATAATGATGAAGGGCATCTGCTTTCGCTGATACAGGAATTTCCGGATGTAACGGTGCAGCGAATTGAATAGTCAGACTTTCGCTCCTCTCCCAAAATGGAAATCTACTTTTGCTTTTCCGTCAGATACTTCCAATAACGTACAGGCATATCCTGCCTGTGCTTCCTCGGATTCATGCGTTCTTTGATACAAATGGCCTTGAAATATGTCTTCCAAAGTTGTTGGAAAAGCTTCTCATCCTTGTCCATCAGACTTTCGTCCAGCATCCCCGTAATCAAATGGGATTCACGACTGTCATCATCAAACGAGATAGTCGTCACCTCCTGCAAGTCATAATAAAATCCGTAACGGCGTTTCATGTCGTAAATAATCCACTTCTGATCGGCAAAACGGTCTTTGAAATGGTGAACCGTCAACGGGAGCGCATTATACTGCGGTTCGAAAGCGGCAAAGAATGTACCGTCGGCAGCTTTCTGGAAACGGACAAACTGCATCAGGTGTACACGTTCGCCATCCACCTTCTTCCATATTTGCGCCAATTGCAAAACATCCGGATCACCAAAATTGGTTTCAATGGACCGGGGCGCGTCGATCGCTTTACGGATATAACGAAAAATAAGCATCCCTACTTCCGGAAGCTCCGACAGCCAACTTTGTGTGAGGCAACCCAAAGCGGAAGAGGAAACTTTCTTCTGTAATCCCCGCCACACACGCCCGGCCTTTTCTTCATCGGTCACTACCGTATGCAGCTCATCACAAAATAAAGGCAAAGCATCTCCTTCCGACAGCAAGGCATCGGGGAAAGTCTTGCGGAAATAGGCGTCGAACACAGCCGTCAGCAGACCATCAAAGGTTTTATCGTAAATATAAACACTAAACATATTTACTATTAGACAATTTACGATTTACTATTTAAGTTACTATTAGACAATTTACAATTGAATTTACTATTAGACGATTTACGCTTGGTATCACTTTTGAATAGTAAATTGTCTAATCGTAAATTATTCTTATTCGCCAAAATCAAGCAACAACTGGCGTTCATCCACTTTCTTTTTCGGTTTCGGCAACAATAAGCTGCGCACCCGTTGCGGAGAAAGTTCGTTCACTGTCTGCATCTGGAGAGGCAGTTCTTTGCAAGTGATGAAATATTGCGCTTTCTTCATCACCACTCCTATCTTCTTCAGTTCGTAAAATCCCAGCCGCGAAAAACGACGGGAAGCAACAATCAGTTTCGCCGACTTCACCCCTACTCCCGGCACACGGAGCAACATTTCGTAGTCTGCCTTATTGATGTCGACAGGAAACTGTTCGGGATGGCGCAAAGCCCACGAAAGTTTCGGGTCTATTTCGAGATCGAGATCCGGATAGGAATCATCCACAATTTCATCTACCTTGAATTGATAAAAACGCAATAACCAGTCAGCCTGATAGAGCCGGTTTTCACGTACCAGAGGCGGCTGTTTCAATGCCGGAAGGCGCTTATCATACGTATTCACGGAAACGTAGCCCGAGTAATAGACACGTTTCATGGTGGGGCGCCCATAAAGTGCCGACGAAAGAAAAAGAATATCTTTATCCGATTCGGAGGTAGCTCCCACAATCACCTGGGTACTTTGTCCCGCAGGTGCGAAACGCGGTGCGTGGCGAAACTTCTGCCGTTCTTCTTTACTCTCCAACACGCCTTGTTGAATGTATTTCATCGGAGCAAATACGCTTTTATGGTCTTTTTCCGGTGCAAGCAGTTTCAAATTTTCTTCTTTGGGAATTTCGACGTTGACGCTAAGACGATCGGCATACAATCCGGCTTCATTCACTAATTCGCGACTGGCTCCGGGAATACTCTTGAGATGGATATAACCGTTAAAACGGTACACTTGCCGCAAATCTTTGGCTACACGCACAAGTCTCTCCATTGTATAGTCCGGATTACGGACCACTCCAGAGCTAAGAAACAGCCCTTCGATATAGTTACGACGGTAGAATTCCATCGTCAGCTCCACCAATTCCGAAACGGAAAAGGTAGCGCGGGGAAGATCGTTGCTACGACGGTTGACGCAATAGGCACAATCGTAAATGCAATAATTGGTAAGCATGATTTTCAATAGCGAGATACATCGACCGTCCTCGGCAAAACTGTGGCATATCCCCCATCCTCCCACAGTGTTTCCCAGCGTTCCCGGCTTATTGGAACGCACCGTACCACTGGAAGAACAGGAAACATCGTACTTGGCAGATTCTGCAAGTATCTTCAGTTTAGCTAAGACGTTTTCGTTCATCATTCCCGATCTTGATTCTTTTCGCAAATATACGATTTAATTTGAGATGCGTATAGAAGAAAAAAGTTTGCCCCCTACAAATTGCAAATAAATCATTTAAAAGAACCACAAAAATATAAAAAGCCCGGACTTACATCTTGGGAGACATCTCTTTTCTAAAAAAGCGATTCACCCAAACGAACCGCTTTTTATGCTATAAATAATTGCCACTATCCGTACTAAAACAATAAAAAGTCATTCCGCATTAAAACAAAAAGAGGGCATATCGCTTCACGATATGCCCTCTTTTTCAATATCCTAGTAGTCTTCTAAATTATTTTTTAGAAGCTTCCAAAGATGCTTTACGGAATTCTTTCATTGCTTTTTCGATTTCCAAAGAAGCTTTACGAGCGCGAGTTCCTGCTGCTTTGTTACCGTTTTCGATCTGTGCGTTAGCATCTTTTGAGAAGTCAGCATAAAGAGCTGCTACCTTTTCTACCAATTCTTTCATAATCCTTTTATTTTTTTCGTTAATAATGTGCCGCAAAAATACACTGTTTCCCGAAATAAAAGCATAAAATCAATATTTTTTTTGAAATAATCTTCGAAAAATATCTAAAAAAGGGGCTTTTTACCTTTTTTACCTACCTTTGTAGCCATGAAACTGCTTACAGATACCGATTATATACATGCACTGATTGCTGAAGGAGAGCACCAGCAACAGGACTTTAAATTCGAAATTTCCGACGCACGCAAAATAGCCAAAACACTTTCGGCTTTTGCCAACACGAACGGAGGACGATTACTTATTGGCGTTAAAGACAATGGTAAAATCGCAGGAGTACGCTCCGAAGAAGAAAAATATATGATTGAAGCCGCCGCACAACTTTATTGCGTGCCGGAAGTGGAATATTCTCTGCAAACATACATAGTGGAAGGACGGCAAGTGTTAGTGGCAACCATCGAAGAGACTCCACATAAACCGGTTTACGTCAAGGACGAAACCGGAAAGCCCCTAGCCTATCTCCGCATCAAGGACGAAAATATTCTGGCAACTCCCATACATCTCCGTGTATGGCAACAGAGCGATAGCCCCCGTGGAGAACTCATCCGCTACACCGAACGTGAACAGCTCCTGCTCGATCAACTGGAGCACGGAACTTTACTCTCACTCAACCGTTACTGTCGACAAACCGGACTTTCACGACGTGCCGCTGAACATCTGCTCGCCAAATTTGTTCGTTATGATATTGTGGAACCTGTATTCGAAAATCATAAATTTTACTTCCGAATAAAAGACGAATAACCACAAACAATGCTTTATACTTAATACTTAACTATGACTTTTATCAACGAGATTAATGACATACTTTGGACGTATATTCTAATTATTATGTTATTAGGATGTGCTGTCTGGTTCAGCATACGGACACGCTTTGTACAATTTCGCATGATCCGGGAAATGATCGTGCTGTTAAGCGAATCCGCCGGCAAAGGAAAACAGGGAGAGAAACATGTATCTTCTTTTCAGGCATTCGCTATTTCTATCGCCAGCCGTGTGGGTACGGGGAATCTTGCGGGAGTGGCTACTGCCATTGCCATCGGAGGTCCCGGAGCTATTTTCTGGATGTGGGTCATCGCACTGTTAGGGGCTTCGAGTGCTTTCATAGAGTCTACTTTGGGACAATTATACAAAATACGCGGAAAGGATTCGTTCATCGGAGGGCCTGCTTATTATATGAAGAAAGGGTTGAAACAACCGTGGATGGGAATGCTTTTTGCCGTATTAATAAGCATCACTTTCGGGTTTGCTTTCAATTCCGTACAGAGTAATACGATCTGTGCTGCGGCAGAGCATGCTTTTGGGTTCAATCATATTATATTGGGAGGTGTGCTGACTTTGCTGACATTGCTTATCATCTTTGGAGGTATTCAACGCATTGCCCGCGTCAGCAGTATTATCGTGCCTATTATGGCTTTGGGATATGTAGGGCTGGCACTGGTTATTGTTGCACTCAATATCACTCATTTACCGGGTGTTATCGCACTGATTGTCAGCCATGCTTTCGGTTGGGAGCAGGCATTGGCGGGAGGAGTTGGTATGGCATTAATGCAAGGCATCAAGAGAGGACTTTTCAGCAATGAGGCCGGTATGGGTTCGGCCCCGAATGCGGCTGCCACGGCTCATGTCAGCCATCCCGTAAAACAAGGGTTGATACAGACTTTGGCGGTATTTACAGATACATTACTGATATGTACCTGTACGGCTTTTATCATCCTCTTTAGTGGGGTTCCTCTGGATGGTTCGGCTAATGGAGTGCAGCTGACTCAACAGGCGTTGACAAACAAAATAGGTTCTTCGGGCAGTATCTTCGTTGCCGTAGCTCTTTTCTTTTTTGCTTTCAGCAGTATTCTGGGGAATTATTATTATGGTGAGGCTAATATCCGTTTTATCACTCACCGGAAATGGGTACTTCATGGTTACAGGATATTGGTGGGTGGTATGGTACTCTTCGGTTCACTTGCCACATTGGATATGGTATGGAGCCTGGCAGATGTCACGATGGGGTTAATGGCTATCTGTAATCTGATCGCTATCCTTTTCCTCGGAAAATATGCTATCCGCCTGCTAAATGATTACCGCGCGCAAAAGAAAGCTGGCATCCAAAGTCCTGTTTTTAAGAAAGAGACAATGCCGGACATCGAAAAGGACTTGGAATGTTGGTGAAAACCAACTGTTTTTGTACCTTTGCACGCAAATTGACAGATGGTAGTTATGTTATATACCTTCCACACGCTCAAAATAGTAAATTGTAAATAATAAAATTGTAGAGATAACAATGGGCTTATTTGGTTTATTCAAGAAAAAATCCGATGAAACGAAAGTCGGCAATGTAGAAGATTTCATATCACTGACCCGGGTATATTTCCAGTCAGTTATCGCCACAAACCTCGGTATCACTAATATCCGCTTCTTGCCGGATGTAGCTAACTTCAAACGTTTGTTTAAAGTTCCTACTCAAAACGGTAAACTGGGATTGGCCGAAAAGTCTGCTGCACGCAAAATGCTGATGCAGGATTATGGGTTGAACGAGAACTTCTTTAAGGAAATCGACTCTTCCGTGAAACGTAACTGCCGCACTCAAAATGATATTCAATCTTATTTGTTCATGTATCAGGGATTTTCCAATGATCTGATGATGCTGATGGGAAATCTGATGCAGTGGAAGTTTCGTATGCCGTCGATCTTTAAGAAGGCTTTGTATGGTATGACACAGAAAACGGTACACGATGTTTGTACCAAGACAGTGTGGAAGGCTGATGATGTGCATAAAACGGCTGCGACTGTCCGCCAGTACAAAGAGCGTTTGGGATACTCTGAACAGTGGATGACGGATTATGTGTATAATATTGTTCTTCTTGCCAAGAAGGAGCCGAAACGGAAGAATGACGACACGGAAACGAAAAAATAAGTCGCTTTAAATGTTAGAAAATCGTAAAGATTAATAGGATAGAAAAAGCGGGGGTTTTGTACCTCCGCTTTTTTTGTTATCTTTATGTACTTTTTTCTTTTGTCTTGATACAAAAGAAAAGTACCAAAAAGAAAAAATCAAGGCTGCGCCTGCCCGGCTACTTGACGCCATGCAGACGAGGCCAGGGGGACCATGCGACGTGGTAGTATATTATAATAATTAAAAAATAGAGAGATTGCTTATGAAACAAAAGAAAATGCTTGCGCTTACTTTTTCACAGTTGAAACAAATCTATAATCAAGAAATTCCGGAAGTGGTGGAGATAGCTGATAAGAGCTCTTCTGCGGAAGAGTTCAAGGCTGGGATGCTGCGGTTTTTGGAAATTTGCGGGATAGAAAATGAGGCTGCGGAGGAGGCGAGGGAGCAAATTCGACTCTTACTCGATTATGATGGGCAGAATGTCCATGAACTGTCTACTGGACAGGATATGTCAGTACAGACGATTCGGTTGCTTTATGAGTTTCTGACGGGAACGTTGGAAAATATGGAGATGCCGACGGATTTGTTTATTGAAATTTTCCAGATGTTTAAACGGTTGAAGGGAGAGGTTGTGCCCTTACCATCGCCGCAACGTATCAAAAGTCGGAATGACCGGTGGGAAACGGGATTAGATGAAGAGGTACGTGAAGTGCGGGATGAGAATAAGGAGCGGATGTTGCACTTGCTGATTCAGAAGATTGAAAACAGGAAGTCGAAGCCTTCGGTGCGTTTTCACTTTGAGGAGGGAATGAGTTATGAAGAAAAATACAGGTTGGTAAGTGAGTGGTGGAACGATTTCCGCTTTCATTTGGCAATGGCTGTGAAAAGTCCGGGCGAGTTGAATCGATTCCTGGGAAATTCACTTTCGTCAGAGACTATGTATTTGCTTTATCGTGCCCGGAAGAAGGGTATGCCGTTCTTTGCAACTCCTTATTATTTATCGTTGCTTAATGTAACGGGATATGGGTATAATGACGAGGCTATTCGGAGTTATATTCTGTATTCTCCACGTTTGGTGGAGACGTATGGAAATATTCGCGCGTGGGAGAAAGAGGATATTGTAGAAGCCGGGAAGCCTAATGCTGCGGGATGGCTTTTGCCGGACGGGCATAACATTCATCGGCGGTATCCGGAGGTGGCTATTCTCATTCCTGACACTATGGGACGGGCTTGCGGAGGACTTTGTGCTTCCTGTCAGCGTATGTATGATTTTCAGAGCGAGCGGTTGAATTTCGAATTTGAGTCATTACGCCCGAAGGAATCATGGGATCGTAAGTTGCGTCGGTTAATGGCTTATTTTGAAGAGGATACGCAGTTGCGGGATATTCTTATTACAGGAGGCGATGCGCTGATGAGTCAGAATAAAACGCTTCAGAATATTCTGGATGCGGTGTATCGGATGGCGGCACGCAAACAAAGGGCGAATCTTGAACGCAAGGATGGAGAGAAATATGCGGAATTGCAACGGGTACGGTTGGGGTCACGTCTGTTGGCCTATTTGCCGATGCGTATCAATGACGGGCTGGTTGATGTTCTGCGGGAATTCAAGGAGAAAGCATCGGCTATCGGTGTGAAACAGTTTATTATTCAGACTCATTTCCAGACACCGCTGGAGGTTACTCCTGAAGCTAAAGAAGCGATTCGGAAGATTCTTTCTGCGGGATGGATTATTACGAATCAGTTGGTATATACGGTGGCTGCTTCACGTCGAGGGCATACAACCCGGCTCCGTCAGGTGCTCAATTCGTTGGGGGTAGTATGTTATTACACTTTCTCGGTTAAGGGATTCAATGAGAATTATGCGGTATTTGCACCCAACAGTCGTTCAATGCAGGAACAACAGGAGGAAAAGATTTATGGCCGTATGACACCGGAACAGGCGGATGAGTTATATAAGATATTAGAGACGAAAGTGGGAATGGAAGAGGAGCCTAAAGAGGATGTTGCCAAGCAATTAAGACGCTTCATGAGAAAGCATCATTTACCTTTCCTTGCCACTGATCGCAGTGTTTTGAATTTACCGGCTATCGGTAAAAGCATGACTTTCCAGTTGGTGGGACTAACAGAAGAAGGAAAACGAATTCTACGCTTCGAACATGATGGCACTCGTCATCATAGCCCGATTATCGATCAGATGGGGCAGATTTATATTGTAGAGAATAAATCGCTAGCTGCTTACCTGCGCCAGTTAGCCAAGATGGGAGAAGATCCGGAAGACTATGCTTCTATCTGGAATTATACGAAAGGAGAAACCGAACCTCGTTTCAGTCTTTACGAGTATCCAGATTTCCCCTTCCGCACAACAGATAAAATGAGTAATTTAAGTATTAAGGAATAAGAAATAAATATTAGGTATTAAGTATTAATCGACAAATATCGAGCGTAAATCAGCTACTTCGGTGGTAATACCTAATACTTGATATTTAATACTTATTTTTCATTCTTTTACCCGTATTACTATATTTGCAATAATTGCAGTTAAGCCTCCGGTGGTGATTCCTGAAGAGAAGATACTTCGAATTGCTTCCGGAGTTTGTTGTAATACATCCGGCATTAATTCTACGCCCAAGCCTAAAGAAAGGCTGACCGCTAATACCAGAGTTTCTTTACGTCCAATTTCTTGTGAGGAGACAATACGGATTCCTGCAGCGGCTACCGTACCGAACATCAATAAAGTGGCACCGCCTAATACAGGATCAGGCATTAAAGAGAATACGGCACCGACGATGGGGAATAAACCTAAAAGGACGAGCATTGCTGCAATATAATAGCCGACATAACGGCTGGCTACTCCAGTCAGTTGAATAATACCGTTGTTTTGTGCAAAGATGGAGTTTGGAAAAGAGTTGAATACACCGGCGAGAAAGGAGTTGAATCCATCCGCCATTACTCCACCGGAAACCCGTTTCAAATAGGAATCTCCTTCAATGGGAAGTCCGGAAATCATAGAGTTGGCAGTCACATCGCCTGTTGCTTCGATTGCTGTGATTAGATAAACCAAGCCAATGGCTATGAAAGAAGATACATTGAAATCAACACCGTATTTGAAAGGTTGGGGAATATTAAAGCTCATCAGCATTTCCACATTCAACGAACTCATATCCACTTTTCCCAAAGCAAATGCCAAAGCATAACCAAGACAAAGTCCGAGCACAATGGAACTCATACGCAGGTATTTATTCCGGCAACGATTAAAAAACAAGACGCTAAGAAGCACCAATCCTGCAATGGACAGATTTTCCCAAGTGGCAAATGTACCGTTATCCATAGCCGCATATCCGCCTCCGCAAGATACAATACCGACCTTTATCAGGCTTAATCCGATCAGCAGTACAACAATACCGGATACCAACGGAGTAATAATATTGCGCAGATACTTGAATGTGCGGCTCACAATCATCTCGATAGGTGCGGCAGCCATACAGGAACCGAATATCAAAGGCAAACCACCCACTAATCCGGTGGCGATGATAGGGCCGATAAAAGAAAAACTGGTACCCTGAATGCAGAGTAACTTTGCTCCTATCGCACCAAAACGACGGCATTGTATGAAAGTTGATACTCCCGAAGCAAAAAGAGACATGGAAACCAGAAAGCTTGTCTTTTCCACATCCAGTTTCAAGGCACTCGCGATGATTAGCGGAGGTGTAATAATTGCTACGAAAATAGCCAGGAGATGTTGTAAAGCCGCAAACAGGGCGTCTTTAAAGGGGGGACGGTCTTCTACGCCGTAGATTAAATCAGTTTTCATTTAACAGGTTGTTCTATATATTTTTAACTTCCGCAAAGGGATAGACAGAGGTTCTTCCGGAATTTGGATTTTCTTAGTTCAGTGTCCATTTGAGGGCGAGTGTCGGGATAACATAAAAGCCATCACGACCGCCAAAGTTGTTACTCAATTCGACTTCGGAGCCAACACTAAGATTGAAATTTTTATTTACTCCTTTGATTTTGTTCAGGTTCACCCAGAATTGTGGTTCGGAGAGGAAGATAGTCTTTCCGTAGTTGGTTTCTTCACGCCACCAGTCGGCAAAGCCGGAGAAAGTGAGCAGATTGCGACAGAAATTTACGTACCACGTACCTGTCAGTTGGAAGTTGTTGGGCGATTGGTGTTTCTGAATATACTTATACATAGCAGTCAGCGTGAAGCCTTTGGAAAAGGAAGCATTATTAAAAGTGTAGGTAGCTCCTGCCAGATAAGCATTTTTATAAGACATGCCTTTTGATAATCCGCCGTTATATTCAAGATGTGCAGAGAAAGGACCTTTCCAGAATTTCAGTTCACGTGCTATTTCCCAATAAGCGGAAGCGACACCCTCGGAGGTGTAATCCATATCAACAAAGAAATAAGTGCTTCCCCAAGTATCAGGATGAAACTTCTCCACAGTGGAGGTGAACAGCGGGCGACCTTGCAAATCTTTATCGTACAAAGAACGTCCGAAATCATAATGTAGCTGAATGTTTTGCGCCTGCAATCCCGGTATGCCAGAGAGCAACATACAGAGGAAAAGAGCAGAGATAATTTGTTTCATAAGTAAATGTGTTTAAATGAAGATGCAAAAATAGTTAAAGCTACACATATAAACACATTACTTCTGTCTTTTTTTATTCCAGGTTATTATTTCCCGTATCCCACCAGAGTCTTGTACCTCCATGGTCATCTCCGCCTAAAGCCTCGACAAGAGCAGAATATTGCTCCGGGTCTTCTGTCTGCAATGTACCTGGGAAATTAAGACGGCGCACCATGATCTCCATGTCGATGCATCCGCTCCTACTATGATTGAATCGAACGGGAAATAAACGGGGATATCCCGTTCGTCTTTGTTCGGTCCAGGCTTCGCAACCTTCCGGGAACATGGCAATCCACTTCTGCGTGATAATCTTCTCCAGTTTGGTCTCCTTATCATCCTGCGGATTCCATTTGGGAGTGACTTTACAACGGGCCTCTATATTATTTTCTTCATCATAAGTATCTATAAAGTCGGAAGCTGTCAGCTCACTTTTCAAGTAATCCTCCACCCCATAAATTCCCCATTGATGAAAAGAGGTAGTTACACCGTTCCGGTAACAAGCTTCTTCATCTTCATCCATCCACCCGCGCAAAGCGGCTTCGGCACGCAGAAACCAGACTTCCGAAGCAGTCATCAGAGGTGTATCGGTATCCTGCTTGACAAACAGCTTTGACAATCCGGAATAATGACTATGAGCAAAACAGGTTCCCTGGCGAATTCCACGATACTGTCCTTTAAGAGCCTCATCCGTACAGGGTTCAAAATAAATTTCCAAACGAGGATCGTTATATCCGGTCAAAATTGATTCCATGTTAGCACTCATGTAAGTTTCATTCCAGACACGGTTAAGTTCTCCCAATGGATTGGTATACCCGGATTTGGTAGAAACAAACACTCCGCCTGTTTCCGCTTCAAAGAAGCCATAATCGTTTTCTTTTATTTTCTGTATTTCAGCACAAGCCTTATCGGGAGCAACAGAGGCAATACGCATTGCCAACCGCAAACGCAACGAATTGGCAAACTTCACCCAGGAAGCGTATTTCCCATCCAACAAAATATCAAAACGTGCAAATCCATTGGATTCCGGTTTCTCATCTATATAGTTGGTGAGAGCAACTACAGCAGAATCGAGTTCATTGAAAAACTCATAATAGACATCCTCTTGTTTATCCGGACGGTAATGTTTTTCGGCATTAGCAAAATTCTTATAAATGATAGGACCATAATAATCCGTCACACGATGCATCGCTTCCACCTTTAATATTTTCGTTATCCCGAACAGAGCAGGATGTGTATTTCGGGTAGCATTCTCCGACTGATATATCTGTGGGAAAATATAAGAATACATGTGTGTCCACATGGCGCTATTCCAGCCGTCCTGCATATTATAATCGGAATTATGCGAGCCCCCGTTCAGAGGTTTGCCGTCATGCATATACCCACTGAACATGTCCGCGTTCAGATTCTGTATCAGCTGGAAAGGCCAGTTCTTTCCTTTTCCGTAGTCGTAATTAAAATAAATACCTTGCTGAATAATTCCCAAACGGATTCCATAGCCATTGTCATCAATAATCAAGTCATCATCCGTGATACCGGACAAATCGGTATTGTAATCACGGAAGTTACCGGTACAAGCTACAGAAAACAGCAATAACCCCAACAAATATAGATATACAAATTTTCTCTTCATTTCTCTCTCTTGCCTTTAAAATTCACATTTCAGAGTAAAGCCCAGACTACGGGTCGTAGGCATTCCGAACACTTCAATTCCTTGATTATCATTTCCGGTAGAAAGTACCAGATCCGGATCAAAAGGAGCTTTCTTATACAAGAAACATAGATTGCGAGCTACAAACGAAAGCTGAACATCTTTCAGTACCTTCGTTTTCTGTATCCACTTCTTGGAGAAATTATAGCTCAATGATACTTCACGCAACCGTAAATTCGTAGCATCATACATATAATATTCCGTCACCCCGGCACGCCCGCCTACTATTTTATAGAATCCTTTCACATTGTCTATACGCTGACCGTCGAGCATTACATATCCCCTGTCACGCGCATCGGCCGTTATTTCAGATACTCCATAAAGATCCATTTCCGCCTGCGTCTGCGAAAGAACTTCGCCTCCGTAACGCCAATCAAGCAGAAAATAAATGGTGAAGCCTTTGTAAGAGAATGTATGGTCCCATCCCATCATAAAGACAGGGTTGGCATTGCCTACTTTCACCGTATTCCCATCGCCCTCCACCAATGGAAGTCCTTTATTATCACCCTCTGTTTCGTAGACGATATTGCCTGCATCATCACGCACAAAAGCCTTACCATAAATATCACCGATAGAACCGCCTTTAATAAGCTTCATGGCATAGCTGGAAGAAAAACTGGTAGGCCCGTAAATCATTTCTTTCAGATCTTCGTGCAACTTCACTATCTTATTCTTATTGGTAGAGAAGTTTACAGAAGTTTTCCAGTTGAAATCAGGAGTTAATACGGGAGTTCCATTCAGTGTCAATTCCCATCCTCGGTTCTGGATATTCCCGGCATTTACATATCGGTAAGCATACTTATCGCCTGCAAGTGCGGGAAGTTTGAAGAATTGATTATAAGTATTGGTACGATAATAAGTCAGATTAACCCCTAAACGGTGTTGAAAGAATCGCCATTCAGTTCCAAATTCGATGGCATGAGTCATTTCCGGCTCCATATCCTTAAAAGGTGCGGCATCATTCGCCTGTATCTCGCCACCGGCATTGATATGCGAAAAGGAATTAGTGATAAATGGAGGAATATCATTCCCTACTTTACTATAAGCGCCACGCAATTTAGCGAAAGAAACCCACTCGGGTAACTTCACCCATTTATCAAGCAGCATGGAAAGCCCTACAGAAGGATAAGCGAATCCGGATTTTTCATGTTTGGTATATGACAAGGTTGACGCCCAGTCATTACGGGCCGTCAAATCAAGAAATAGTTTTTCCTTATAACCGATCTGTGCCGTACCGAATATAGATTGCAACTGACGGCGTTGATCTATTCGCTGGTCAATACTGGCAGAGCTGTTCATAACGATATTGGCTATATTAAACACATTAGCAAACTTCAGAGATGCATTTTTCGAATCATATCGGGTAGAATTAACGACTTTATCATTTATACTACCACCAATCGCCGCATCCAACGTAAAATCGCCCCAGGTTTTCTTCACCATCGCCATGACATCACCATACATCTGCGTTTCCTGATAATCCATCTCAATATATCGTCCGTTCGCTCCACACAGGGCGGTGGCGGTAGACGCATAGAATTTCTGGCGTAACTTGTCCGCCCAGTAATCCATGTTTCCACGGGCTTGAATCGTCAGCCAGTCATTTACCTTAAAGTTTGCTGAAAGAGAAAGGATAACGCGCGTACGTGTTTCTTTACTTTGTATGCGGTTCGTTATCCAATACGGATTCTGTTCGAAGTCTTCGGTAAACGTATGCCAGTTCTGCACACCCAGTTTCCGTTCTTCGTCATAGGTTTCAAAATGATCTTTATAATAAGACAAATCCTCTCCACGAGGGAAACGGTAGAGCCCTACCAATGGATTCATATAGAAACCTCCCGATACCGGCTTATTCTCGACGGTTTGTTTCATGACATTCACACTACCGTCCAGTTTCAGACGTTTGTCGAACATAGTAGCCGTCTCACGCAAGTTTATATTATGCTTTTTCAGTTTATTCTTGTCGATTATCCCCTTTCCGGTAGTATTGGCATAAGAGAAATAAGTTTGCAGGTTTTCATTTCCATAACTGATAGATACGGAAGTCATCGATGTCAATCCGGTACGGAAGAAGTCATTCAGATTATCATAAGCCATCAGATTCTCTTTCTCGCCCCAACTGTCTACCACATCACTGACACCATAACGATTCTGCATTTTAGGCATACTGAATGCTTTCTCGAAAGTGAGTCCCGTAGAGAAATTTATATTCCTTTGCCCGGCAGAGTTTCCTTTTTTAGTCGTAATAAGAATCACTCCGTTAGCAGCCATGCTACCATATAAAGCCGCAGCAGGAGCACCTTTCAGGATACTGATGCTTTCCACATCTTCCGGATTCAGGTTAGAGATTCCGTCTCCTCCGTCACGATTCCCCGCATTCGCCGTACCACCAATAGCCGAATAAGCCTGTTCGGAAGAGGTGTTCGACATCGGCACTCCATCTATTACATAAAGCGGTTGATTATCACCGGATACAGAACGGATTCCCCGGAGACTGACTTTTGCAGAACCGCCCATACCGGAAGAGTTTTTGTTGATTTGCACACCGGCAGCTTTTCCTGCCAGGGCAGCAATCATATTTACTTCTTTGACACGGTTCAGTTCTTCTCCCTTGATTTTTTGCACAGAATAAGCCAATGTAGCTTCATCCTTTTCAAGTCCCAAGGCTGTTACGATGACATGTTCAAGCATCACCGCATCTTCCTGAAGACGTATTTCAAGCACATTCCGACCTGTCACATTGACTTCTACAGTCTTGTAACCTACAAAAGAAACTTGTAAGACAGCACTATCCGGTACAGACAAAAAGAATTTTCCATCAATATCGGTCACAGTACCATTAGTTCCCCCCTTCTCGCGTATTGTAGCACCGATCAGTGGTTCACCATAGATATCAATAACACGCCCTCTCACGGTATTATTATCAGAAGGAACTTCTATCGTCCCTCTTAACACTTGTTGCTCCGAAGCATAACAATTTCCTCCCTCCAGGAAAAATAGGCCCATTAAGAAGCAACTCACAAAAACTTCTTTTCTCAATGATATAATAAAATATTGTTTGTTCATCACGCCGCAAAAATAACTAATTATTTTAAATCTAGCATTTTTTCTCATTGATTTTGAAGGAAATAAACATTATCACTATTTTTGTACGAAATTAAAATGAAAGGAATTATGGAAATCGAAACACATCCGTTAGAACCATTTCTCCCAGCGAAATCAAAGCTTCTGATGCTGGGAAGTTTTCCGCCACAGAAAAAACGTTGGTCTATGGAGTTTTACTACCCGAACCTAAATAACGACATGTGGCGTATATATGGAATTTTATTCTTTAATGATAAGAATCACTTTCTAAATTCGACACTAAAATCGTTCTGCCGCGAGCAAATCATAGACTTTTTGAACGAAAAGGGGATTGCCCTATTCGATACGGCTTCATCCATTCGCCGATTGCAGGATAATGCATCGGACAAGTTTCTTGAAGTAGTGGAAGCCACCGATGTTGCAGCATTACTGCGGCAGCTTCCCGAATGCAAAGCAATCGTCACTACGGGCCAAAAAGCAACGGACACTCTCCGACAGCAATTCGACATAGAAGAACCCAAAGTAGGTGATTACTCCGAATTTGTTTTCGAAGGTCGTGCCTTGCGACTATACCGGATGCCCTCATCATCAAGGGCGTATCCATTAGCATTGGATAAGAAAGCAGCCGCTTACCGGATTATGTTTCAGGATTTACAGATATTGAAGTGAAGTTCAAGTATTAAGTATTAAATATCAAGTATTAAATTATAAATGAATATGGCAACATTATTTTTGCAGTACCCGGCATGCAGCACATGCCAAAAAGCCAAGAAATGGTTAACAGAAAATAACATTGAGTTTACCAACCGCTTAATCGTAGAAGAAAATCCTACGGTGGAAGAATTAAAGGCATGGATTCCGCGCAGCGGTCTGCCGGTGAAGAAATTATTCAACACGAGCGGATTAGTATATAAAGAGCTGAAACTAAGCGAGAAGCTACCTGCAATGAGTGAGGAAGAACAGATAGCACTATTGGCAACCAACGGTAAATTGGTGAAACGCCCATTGGTAGTGACAGACAGCTTCGTTCTGGTCGGTTTTAAGCCCGATGAGTGGGAAAAATTAAAATAATTCAAAACTTATTTACCCGAATGTTTGGAGATTCAGAAGTTTCTACTACCTTTGCAGCCGCAAACACGGGAGTAGCTCAGTTGGTAGAGCACCGGTCTCCAAAACCGGGTGTCGGGAGTTCGAGCCTCTCCTCCCGTGCAGAGTTAAATAGCTGTAAACAATAAGTTTACGGCTATTTTTCGTTTCAGGTCGGACGAAATTCGGACGAAATAAATGATAGTGACGCTATCCGACAAAGATAGTGACGGTATACAACAGCGATAGCGTCACTATCCCGAACATATACCGTCACTATCATTTTCTACGATTATCCATCTGGAATTCTACGCTCATTCATATCTGTGAATCTTACGCATAGTCATATAGCGTACACTCACAATGACTCCTGTCCGATTTCCTAATTCTTATTCGTTCTTTCCAATCCTTTGGCAGCCTCAACCAAACGGATGAATTCTCTTCTATATCCTTTATCATCATTATTCAGTCCCTGTTTGGCCAGATTAATCACTTTATCGTAACTGGCATTTCCTTTGAAGTCAGAGTCCCGAAGCAACTGTCCGAACATAGCCACTGCAGAAGCAAAGCGGAAATCGGAAGAAACATTATTGCCTTTATTATCAACGAAAGGAAGTTCCATTTTCTTGCTGACATCTTTATCCGGAGCTTTATAACGCAGTTTCACAGTCAGGAGATCATTAGAGCCTGTCGGTTTCACCGTCACTTTCTCTTTCTTCTGATATTTCAGATCGTCTATTTTACCCACATATTCATTCTTTGCACCTGTAGGAATCACTTCGTAAAAAGCAGTTACCGTATGTCCCGCACCCATATCTCCGGCATCTTTAGCATCATTATTAAAGTCTTCGTCTTTCAACAGACGGCTTTCGTAACCAATCAAACGATACGCCTGCACTTGGGAAGGATTAAATTCCACTTGCAGTTTGACGTCTTTCGCCACCGTATGCAATGTAGCACCGAATTCGCCTACTAAAACACGGTTGGCTTCCTGCAAGTTATCTATATAAGCATGATTACCGTTTCCCTTTTCTGCCAACACCTGAATCTTTTTATCTTTATAATTACCCATGCCATAACCTAATACGGTAAGGAACACTCCACTCTTACGTTCTTTTTCAATCAATTGTTCCAATCCTTCGGCGGAAGAAACGCCCACATTAAAATCACCGTCAGAGCAAAGTATGATACGGTTGTTGCCATTAGAGATAAAATTCTTCTTGGCTATTTTATACGCCAACAGGATACCCGTACCACCTGCCGTAGAACCACCTGCCGTTAATTCATCTATCGCTTCACGAATCTTCTGTTTGTCACTACCCGGAGTGGCCTCCAGTTTCACACCGGCACTGCCTGCATAAGTCACGATAGCTACTTTATCTTTATCCCGTAAGTTGTTTACTAACAATTTGAGAGATGATTTCACCAAATCCAACCGGTTGGCTCCCCACATAGAGCCGGAGACGTCAATCAGAAACACCAGGTTAGATGCAGGCAAATTATCCGTCGGAATTTCTTTAGCTTTCAAGCCGATACGCACAAGACGGTGATTCGCATTCCAGGGACATGCTCCGGCTTCCATCGTGATTTTCACAGGATCACTTCCTGTCGGTTTCGGATAATCATAGGAAAAGTAGTTCACTAATTCTTCCGTACGGATAGCATCTACAGGAGGCAATTCCCCTTTATTGATAAAACGACGCATATTACTATAAGAAGCAGCATCTACATCAATAGAGAAAGTAGAAAGCGGAGCATCCGACACACTCTTAAATCCATTCTCCTGAATCTGCCCGTATTCTTCCGCATTTACAGCATCATACATGATTCCCGGTGTCGGACATACCGCCATATAAGCAGCAGACACCGATTTAGTAGCCTTTAGCTCATGCCCGTATCCTACCACTACACATTCTTCCAATACCACATCATCAGCTTTCATCTTCACATCCAGCGTAGCCGATTTCACCACCCTTCTCTCTTGCTTATACCCGATATACTGGAACAACAACGTCTCCCCCTTCTTGCCCTGAATGGTGTACTGGCCCTTCATATTCGTTATTGCACCCTTCGAAGTACCCTTGATCTGTACCGAACAACCTACAAGCGGATTTCCATCCTTTGCATCCGTCACCGTACCCGACACAGTAATAACTTGCGCATTCATCCTACCTAAAGAAATAACCGCCATTAGCAGCACGAGCATCATCGCTCTGAATTGATTTGTTTTCATAACTTCTTATTTTAAAATGTTACTATTAGTTCGCTTTTATTATAGAGATGCACATTTCACACAGATTCCATAAATTGCCTGAACTTTTTTTATCCGGCAGAAAAAAGAGCCATTTCAAAATTCTCACTCATTCCTTTGCAACTCTTAAGATGATGTGTATATTTGCCAATCATAAACATATTATAAATATGAAAAACGAAGTCGACGGAAGGCGGGAAATAGCCTCACGAAACACGGCCTGGGCTACTATTATTGCCCGCAAACTAACTCGTTGGGGTGTCACTCCCAATCAAATTTCCATGATGAGCGTATTCTTCGCTATGGTGGGGTGCTTTCTGTTGATCGGCACAGTCATTGATCCCGGTTTCAACAAGTATGTAGCCTACATTCTGTTCATCGTTTGCATGCAGTCGCGGTTACTCTGCAACCTGTTCGATGGGATGGTAGCTATTGAAGGAGGGAAGAAAAGTGCCAACGGAGATCTCTACAATGATATGCCCGACCGCTTTGCTGATGCTTTGTTTATCATTCCCGTCGGATATATAGCAGGCGGATTCGGTATTGAACTGGGATGGCTAGCGGCCCTTCTTGCCGTAATGACAGCTTATTTCCGCTGGATAGGAGCCTACAAAACGCACCAGCATTTCTTTAACGGTCCGATGGCCAAGCAAGACCGCATGGCATTGCTCACGCTTGCCTTTGTAGTAGCCACCTGCACCATTCACGCAGGATACGACCGGATGGTATGTCTCATAGCTCTGATAATAATCAACGTCGGCCTTGTCGCAACACTGATACACCGTCTGTACCTCATGTCACACACAACAAACAATGAAATAAAATGAAAGAACTACTGGATATCATATTTCCTACGCTAAGCGATGAACTGATTATCGTCATTTCGCTCATCATCGGACTGCTTGTTACGGCAAGCCTTATTCTTTTTCTCGTAAAGAAGATCTCTCCAAAAACAAATATCAGCGAACTCTCCGCCCGCACACGTTCATGGTGGATCATGGCGGGCATGTTTATCGGCGCTGTATTTATCAGCTATAACATTTCTTACTTCTTCCTTGCCTTTCTCTCTTTCATCGCTTTCAGAGAACTGTACTCGGTGTTGGGATTCAGAGAGGCAGATCGCGGAGCATTGTTTTGGGGGATATTGGCCATTCCCATTCAATATTACCTTGCTTACCTTGCCTGGTATGGAGCATTCATCATCTTCATTCCGGTAGTTATGTTTCTCGTATTGCCCTTACGACTTGTTTTAAAGGGAGACACCCACGGAATTACCAAGTCGATGGCTCTGTTGCAGTGGATTCTGATGCTTTCAGTATTCGGTATCAGCCACCTCGCTTATCTCCTGTCGCTTCCTGAACTTCCGGGATTCAATGCAGGAGGACGAGGTCTGCTATTATTCCTTGTATTCCTTACGGAAATCAACGATGTTATGCAATTTATCTGGGGCAAACTTCTCGGACGACATAAGATACTCCCGAAAGTAAGTCCGAACAAAACGTGGGAAGGATTTCTGGGCGGTGTAATCAGTACTACCGTCATTGGTTACTTCCTCGGTTTCCTGACTCCCCTCTCCGCTCCCAACGTTATCCTGGTAAGTGCTCTCGTTGCGATTGCCGGATTCTCGGGAGACGTAGTCATCTCCGCCATCAAGAGAGATAAAGGAATTAAGGACATGGGGAACAGTATTCCCGGTCATGGAGGAGTATTCGACCGGATAGATTCTCTGGCCTACACGGCTCCTGTATTTTTTCATTTAGTTTATTACATTGCATATTAAACGGAGGGAATGGAAAAAAGATTCATGCAAGCTGCTGCCATGCAGATTATATATAAAGGTGTATTCCAATGGTTTCTGAAATTGGTTGTAGGAGTTCAGTTCACAGATTGCCAGTTCCTCAAAAAGGAAAAGCAATTCATCATCCTTGCCAACCATAACAGCCATCTGGACACCCTAAGCTTGTTATCTTCCCTGCCCGGAGGACTTTTATGGAAAGTCAAACCCGTAGCAGCAGAAGATTATTTCGGGAAAACCCGCTTTCAGGCTTCCATCAGCAACTTTTTCATCAACACACTGCTAATCAGAAGAAAAGGAGAAAAAGATTCGGAGCATGATCCGATCCGTAAGATGCTTGAAGCCATCGACGCCGGATATTCACTGATTCTTTTTCCGGAAGGAACCAGAGGAAAGCCGGAACAGATGGGAAAAATTAAATCCGGCATAGCCCGCATCCTGTCTCTGCGACCCGAAGTGAAATATATTCCCGTATTCATGACCGGTATGGGACGTTCTCTGCCCAAAGGAAAAATGATATTGTTGCCATATAAAGCATCTATCTATTACGGTATGCCCGCATTGGTAAAGAGTACGGATACGCATGAAATATTAGACCAGATTACAGGTGATTTTGAAGCAATGAAAGAAAAATATCAAGTCATTATTGACGAAGAAGAGGAATAGATGTTGTTTTTCAAAAGAAAAATATCAAAACTATCGGACGAGGAATTACTAATACATTACACGAAGTCCGGTGATACGGAATATTTCGGTGAATTATATAACCGATATATCCCGTTACTGTATGGACTTTGCCTGAAATACCTGCATGATGAAGACCGGGCACAGGAAGCAGTCATGCAACTGTTTGAAGATTTACTACCTAAGTTGGGAAATTATGAGATAAAAGTGTTCAAGCCATGGCTCTACCGGGTGGCAAAGAATCATTGCCTGCAACTTTTACGAAAGGAAAATAAAGAAATTACGTTAGATTATACCGTTAATGTTATGGAATCCGACGAATTTCTGCATCTATTAAGTGAGGAGGAAAGTTCAGAGGAACAACTAAAGGCATTACATCACTGTCTCGAAAAGTTGCCCGAAGAACAACGGACCAGCATTACGCGTTTCTTTTTAGAGGAAATGTCGTATGCCGACATTGTGGAACAGACCGGATTTACTCTGAACAATGTGAAAAGCTATATCCAAAACGGAAAGCGAAACTTAAAAATTTGTATTAAGAAACAAGCCCTATGAAACTATTGGACTACATACGAGGACTCCGCAAAGGAAAAGAGGCACACCGGCTGGAAAAAGAGTCGATGCAAGACCCTTTCCTGGCCGATGCTATGGATGGATACAACCAGGTGGAGGGAAATCACGAACAACGGATCGAGAAACTGCGGATGCAGGTTTCTGCTCATTCGGCAAAGAAAAAGAACACTTATGCCATCACCTGGAGCATCGCTGCGTGTCTGGTGATCGGATTCGGTATCAGCAGTTATTTCCTGTTCCTGAAAAAGAGCATGACAGATGAAGTGTTTATCGCTGAAGAGTCTGTTCCTGCAAAGTTGCCTGAAACTACAACGCCGGCAACTCCTACAAATCCGGCGACTCCGGCAGCTCCTGTAACCCCGCGAGCGGACAAGAAAGAGATGAGCGCATCCGCAGTAATAGAACCGATGATGGAGGAAGCCTTGGAGCAGACTGCTGAATTACAAGAGGTAGCAGCAACAATGGATACTTCCGAGTCTGTTTCCGACAAGAAAATGAGAATGGCTAAAGTGGTGACTCCCCCCAACAGTAACATTATTCAGGGAAAAGTGACCGATGAAAAAGGAGAACCGATCATCGGGGCCAGTGTGGCATATAAAGGGACAAATATCGGAACCATTACGAATATGAACGGAGAGTTTTCGCTGGTTAAAAAGGAAGGTAAAAAACAGTTGACAGCGCAGTTCATCGGATACGATCCGGTAGAAATTCCGGTAGATACCAGCCAGACAATGCTCATTGCCATGAACGAAAACAAACAAACGCTTAACGAAGTGGTGGTAGTGGGATACGGAACAAATAAAAATAAGAAGTCGACAACTGTCGTGACGGCTAAGGAGCAGGCAGACAAAGATATTACTCCGCAACCCGTGATTGGTAAACGCAAATATCAGAAGTACCTGAAGGAGAATCTGGTTCGTCCGACGGATGAGAAGTGCGCACAAGTGAAAGGGAAAGTGGTATTAACTTTCCTGGTTAACAAGGAAGGGCGTCCCTTCTACATCAAAGTAAAAGAGAGCCTCTGCGAATCTTCCGACAAGGAAGCCATCCGCCTGATTCAGGAAGGTCCGGACTGGATTTATGGCAATAAATCAGTGGAAATAACCGTCAAATTCGAATAGGACAAAGTCTCTAAATCCAAGTTCCTTTACGCCATAAGAATTCGAGTGGTCCCTGTTTATGGCGGGCAAGCCACCAACGACTGAATATCAACTGAACGGTAAAGATGAGCAATGCAATAAGCAGACTTGCCGTTGCTCCGGCATATTTGTACATCGCTAATCCGAATCCATAATAGATGGTAACTCCCATAATTGACTGGGATATGTAGTTCGTCAGACTCATACGACCGTAAGGAATCAGCAAACTTTGCCAGCTATACCCTTTCTCTTTCTTAAACCAAAGCAGGGTGAAGATAGAAACCAGAATAATCATAAAGGCAAAATTGGCATAAGACGGAACTGCTATGTTATAAGGAACTTGTATGGAAGGATTAGTGAGTAAATCCGGTACAAAGGTTTTCAGGCAATAGAGAGGAATGAACGCAAGGATAGCGCCTATCAGCATCTTCTTCCAGAAACACACGGATTCTTCATTCTTTATTAAATATTTCCGGCGTCCGAGCAACATTCCGAACATGAATAAAGCAGCCGTCTGAAACAAACGACCATTTTCTACTTGCCAGATGTTACTGTATAATTGTCCGTCGATAATGTTAGACCGCAATACTTCAAGGAAGTTGCCGTTGAGCGTCGCCTCCTGCGCACGTATGGCATAAGGCACGCAATGACCGGTCACTGCCACATAATCAGGATTTATCATTGCATAAACGGCACGTCCCCACTCATAAGGCTGAAGAAGCAGAATCAGGGCAATCCAGAAAACCGTTTTATCTTTTAGCTTGCAAACCGGTATCAATGCAAAGCCTACTACGGCATAGAGTAAAAGAATATCCCCGTTATAAAATAAAGCGTGCAACTGCGCAAACAGGAAAAGCAAACACAACCGCCAGGCAAATCGTCCGCGGAAGTCTATGCCACGCTTCTCCGCATTGTGAAACTGAATGTAAAAACTAAAGCCAAACAACAATGAGAAAGTAGCGTAAGCCTTTCCGGCGAATAAGAAAAACATGGTATCCCACGCATATTTATCAATCGTTTGCAACCATGCAGGCATATTCTCCGGTATAAAAAACAGATTATAATGCTCCAGATTATGTAATAATACAATTGCCAAAAGGGCAAATCCGCGCAGAGCATCCACTACTCCAAGACGTTCGGATGTTTTCAGTGTTTGAGTCATTAGATATAATTATTTCAGATTACTTTAGCGGCGGTAAAAGTAAAGGAAATATCTGGAACTCAAAAATTTGTGGATGTAAAAGATTAAATCAATTCATAACTGGCCATCTGTATCGGCATATCCAGATTGTGAAGTACTTTCTCCAACAGAATACCCTCCCGATTGTCATATTCATACCCGAAAGTGGCACGGATTCCTTGCAGGATAAATTGAGTGGCACGGTCTAATGCCATCGGCAAGCTGTCTCCCTGCATCAAAGAGCCGGTTATGACACTTGTAAAAGTATCTCCCGTACCGGGATAATGTGCAGGCAGATAAGGACAGGTCACTTTCCAGTAGCGGTTTCCCTGACGGTTATAAGCATAGACAGACGTTTTATGGGGTTCATCATGCACGGGGACACTGGTTATGATAACCACTTGCGGACCTTTATCGGACAAAAGGCGAAGATATTCTTTCAGCTCTTCATCCGTGTTGTCTGCTTTATAGGGTTCATCCAATAAATAAAATAACTCCGTCAGATTGGGAGTAATCACATCTGCTTTGGTTATCAGATGGCGCATTTCTTTCACCATCTCCATATCAAAGTTAGTGTACAGCCGGCCGTTATCTCCCAACACCGGATCGGCAACTATCAGGCTATCCGGCTGACGAAAGTCTTTGATAAAATCAGAAACAATCTGAATCTGTTTCGGAGAGCCCAGATATCCGGTGTAGATAGCGTCAAACTGTACCTCCAGTTTCTTCCACTGGGCAATAATCTTTGGCATTTCATCCGTCAGGTCGAGGAAGGAGAAACCGGGATATTGCGTATGGTTGGATAATACAGCTGTAGGAAGCGGACAAACCTGAAAGCCCATAGATGAAAGAATAGGAATAACGACAGTGAGAGATACGCGTCCCATTCCCGAAAGGTCATGAACGGCGGCTATTTTCTTTACTTTATTGGCATACATATCATTTAAATTTAAACATTTGACTACTCTTCTATGAACGAACCGGAACAGAGGCTCTATTTACAATAAACAGAAGTTCTGTTTATACCGAACAGAGGCTCTACTTCCTACCAATAGAGCCTCTGTTTTGAAACACTAGATTAATATCACTAATACGTCCCGTGCCCCATGTGCTCCCATCACCAATGCCTGTTCAATGTCGGCAGTCTTCGAAGGACCGGAGATGAATGTTCCGAATTGATATTCCTGTCCATCCAGCTCCCGATAAGCATCATACATGGTATTCACGATTTTATTCCGGTCGAGCAGGATAACCAGCTTTTCCGAGATAAAATAAATAGCTTTATATTTCACCGTCTGCGGTATCCAAATGGCTCCGTTCTCGGCAACTCCTATTTCTCCTTTCACTACGGCTACATCGGTGCCATCCAACTCTTTCGGATCATCCAGATTGTCGGGATTAAATGTCGCGCAGGAAATATCCGGTAAGACGGAAGCAATGCGCATAGCATCCGGATAAGTCCGGCGTATTACCGCATTCACATCTTCTCCTTCGCCCAATACCACTGCTGTGCCACCCACTGCACGACTGATTGCACAAAATTGTTCTATCTTGTCAGGATACGACAATCGCTCCATATCCGCAATATCCGGTTTATCATAACGAGTTTGCGTATTCTTGCGAATACTGGCTAATATCTCTTCTCTGCTGCTCATTTGGATTCCTCCTTTCCCTGTACTTTGTTCTTCTTCCACATTTCATTGAACGACTCTTTGGCAAATTCCGGCAGTTCACGCCCTTTTCCCCAATCGTCGAGATCGTTGTATTTCATAAAACGGGGCAGACCGTTCACTACCGGAGCCGCCCACAAAGCAGCATTGAACAATGCCGGACGTTCCATCAGGAATTTCATGCCGCCGGACATAATCTTCTTTCCTGTATTGGCTTTTCCCAGTCCGTCCAAATCCTGACGCCACTTGTAAATCTGTTCGGCCAAATCAACTTGCACCGGACAAACATCAGAGCAGGACATACACAGGGAGCAGGCAGAAAGATTATCATAATATTTCTCCGGATCGTGAGCCATGCCCAGATTAATACCGATAGGTCCGGGAATAAAATAGGTATAAGAGTATCCCCCACTTCGGCGATATACCGGGCAGGTATTCATACACGCACCACAACGGATGCAATTCAGTGTCTTGATATGATCGGGCTTGGAAAGCAATGTACTCCGGCCGTTATCTACGATAATGATATGATATTCACCGCCTTCGCGGGGACGGCGGTAATGGGAAGTGTAGGTGGTCACCGGTTGTCCGGTAGCCGAACGGGCAAGCAATCGGGTGAATACCCCCAGTGCATCCAAATCCGGAACAATCTTTTCCATACCGAAAGCGGCGATGTTCAACTTCGGGTAGGAAGTACCCATATCGGCGTTTCCCTCATTCGTGCAGACTACGATGTCGCCGGTTGAAGCTACGGCAAAGTTGGCCCCTGTCATAGCAGCTTCGGCATTCAGGAAGAGAGGTCGCAGGTTCTTACGTGCCGCATGAGTCAGGTAGGTAGGGTCGAAGTTTCCTTCCTCGGTTCCCATCTCCTTTTCGAAAAGTTCGCCTACCTGCTCCCGCTTGATGTGGATGGCAGGCAATACGATGTGACTTGGTTCGAGATGCATCAGTTGCAGGATGCGTTCGCCCAGATCGGACTCTACAACATCAATGCCCCGCTCCATTAGGAAAGGGTTCAATCCGCACTCTTCGGCGAGCATGGATTTACTCTTGATGAAATGGTGCACATTATGTTCATTCAATATCTCATAGACAATGGCGCAGTATTCATCGGCATCTTTTGCCCAATGCACAATGGCGCCGTTGGCAGTAGCGTTCTTCTCGAACTCCAGCAGAAGTTCTTCGAGGTGGCTGTTGGAATATAGTTTCAGTTCGCAAGCCCTGTTGCGCAACTCTTCCCATTCGGGAACTTCCTTGCTCATCTTATCCCTTTTGGCACGGACCATCCAAAGGGTTTCATTATGCCATGCTGCCATCTTGCTGTCCTGCAAGAACTTCTCGGCAGCCTTTGAATGTTTTGTACTCATGATTGCGACGCTAGAATTTCTACAATATGGATAATCTGAATAGGCAGATGCTCCCGTTTGATAACACCTTGCATGTGCATCAGGCAGGAACTGTCCGCTCCGACAATATATTCGGCTCCGGTGGCCATGTGGTCTTTCACCTTATCACGCCCCATGCAGACGGAGACTGCCTGCTCTTCCACGGCAAACATTCCGCCAAAGCCGCAACACTCGTCAATATGGCTGGGTTCGAAAACTTCGATTCCTTCAACCAGATCGAGCAAATCACGCAATTTATTGTAATAAGGAATATTCATCTCGGAGGGAGCGGAAATAAACAGTTCGCGCACCCCATGACAGCTATTATGGATGCTGACCTTATGAGGAAAGCGTGCAGGAATCTTGGAAGGTTTCAATACATCGTGAATAAATTCACAAATATCACAAATCTTTCCCGCAGTCTGACAAACATGTCCTTCTTTCTCTAAGATGCCCGGATGATTCTCTTTCACAAAAGCCACACAACTGGCGGAAGGACCGACTATGTAATCGTACTCCCGGAATAAATCGCCAAAACGGAGCGCCAACTTCATCGATTCATCTTCAAAACCGGCATTTGCCATCGGTTGTCCGCAACAGGTTTGATCCAACGGATAATCGACGTCTACTCCCAAACTTTTCAACAGTTTATACGATGCCACTCCCACATTGGGATATATGGCATTGATATAACAAGGAATAAACAAACCTACTTTCATAACTATATTATGTAATAATTTAAGATTCTTCCGTACCACCCGTCTATTTTGCTCAACGGATGTCGATTAATTTGTGTGTTTGCAGGCTGAGTCTCCATTTGGGATGTCGCATTACACAGTCCACTGTCAAAGCAGTGTTATTACAAGAACAAGGCTGGAGGAAAAAATGTTCGGCAGGAAGTAGTTCAAAAATACTTATATCTTGTCCTTCATAGACAACTTTCACTTCATTCATCCGGTCGATTGCCAGTTTTGCCCCTTGTTTGGGTGAGCAGGTCACCCAGTCGATAGATGCCGGTAAGGGGTGTGTACCGTTGGTTTCGATGGTCACATATTTACCAGCTTGGTGCAAAAGGTCGATCAATTGGTCGTCTATCCATAAGGAAGGTTCGCCACCTGTGAGGACAACGGTAACGGCAGGATATTTTTTCACTTTGGTGATAATTTCTTCATCAGTCATCATTGTTCCTTCTTCGTGTTGTGTGTCGCAAAAGTCACATTTCAGGTTGCAGCCGGAGAAACGCACGAAGATGGCCGGAGTTCCGGTGTGGTAACCTTCGCCCTGCAAACTGTAAAAGATTTCATTAATCTTTCTCATCGTCATACTTGTTTAATTTGCTACTCTTGTCCCTCTGCGCTGGCGGAATCTTTCTCATAGATGACTATGTTTCCTTCCGATTCCTGCACCTCTACCTTATAGCATTGAGGAAGCTGTTTGCACACCCACCGGGCGATATTCTCTGCTGTGGGATTGAACGGAAGTACTTCATTCAGATTTTGATGGTCGAGTTTTTCCATGACCACTTCTTTGATACGGGTGAAATCTACCACCATTCCTTCGGAGTTGAGCCGCATGGAACGGCAATAGACGGTGATAATCCAGTTGTGACCGTGTAAACTGGCGCATTTACTGCGATACGGGAGTACCAGCTTATGAGAAGCCGAGATCTCCATGCGTTTGATTACTGTAAACATGGGTGTATGTATTTTAATAGTTACACGCATCTAATGTCACCTCGATGCAACGGCAAAGGTAATACAAAATAGAGTTTTCATCCAGCAAAGAGTGTTATTTTTTCCCTTTTTTTGCACTATCTTTGCCGCATGAAAACTCTGTATATTGTTTTAGGTAGTATCTCTCTTGCACTCGGCATTCTCGGCATCTTTCTGCCGCTACTGCCTACTACCCCTTTTCTGTTACTCACCGCCGCCCTTTATTTCAAAGGGTCCCCCCGATTATATAACTGGCTCCTCAATCATCGGCACTTCGGTCCTTATATCCGCAATTACCGCGAAAACAAGGCGATCCCTCTCCGAGCCAAAGTAATCTCGCTCGTGTTGATGTGGGGAACTATGCTTTACTGCATTTTCTTCCTGATTCCTTTGATATGGGTAAAGATTCTCCTGGGACTGATTGCCGCAGGGGTCACTTATCATATTCTTTCTTTCAAGACATTAAAGTAATGCGATAGTCCCTGTCGTGCATCGGCAAGTTTATCTTCCCAATGTTTCACGGAGTTATGACCAATAATGTCAGTCACATATTTCACGGAAATAAACGGAATTTCTTTTGAACGGCAAACGAATGCCTGTGCATAGGCTTCCATGTCTACGACATCTCCGCTAACGTGAGTCAATTCTGTAAGAAAGCCATCTCCCGTGTTACAGATTCCTTCTTCTGTCCAGTGCTCGCAATAACCTTTTTCTTCGAGCAAGGCCGATGAATCAATCTCACACTCCAATCCGAACTCTTTCATTTTCTGCATATCACGGTCTACGAACTTGCGGCAGACAAAGATATCTCCTACTTGATGGTTGACTGTTCCGGCACTTCCGATATTGAGTACTAAGTCTGGTTGTACCTGGCAGATTGCTTCTGCCAGATGAAAAGCTGATTTTACTTTTCCAATACCTGTACGAATGTAATAAGGTTCTACATCCGGCCATTTAATCTCTACAAATTCGCCTTGGACGGCGTAGGTTACTAATATTTTCAACATATTCTTCTCTTGATTTATGAATATGCAAAAATAGAATTTTTATCGGAGATTAATCATTCAAGTGCAGAATAAGCCGCAAAATTTGCGGCTTATCTCCTGATTTTAACCGCAACATCCTGTCACAATTAAAATCTCATATCAGATAATCTTATAAGTTTTCACGACTATTCATACTACCTTTTGTTCTTCATTGACGTTTTCATACTTATTCTTATTTTTCAGAAATCAGACCAGTTTTCCTTCTTTCACAGCTCTTTCCAAATCTCCAAGTGTTATTCTTTTTTTGACTTTTTCCTTTCGTCCCAAAATTAAATCTAATAATTTAGGAAGTATCCAATCCCCTTCAGGATAAAAATACTCTTCAAAAACAAACTTTTCAACATTTACATTAAATATCCGACTAAACAAAGAGATAAATTCATAAGCATCATCTCCCTGAAGTTTCAAATCTCTTGCAAGATCAGTCTCACGAGTAAATTCACCACCCCACCGTTCTTCCTCAACAAACTGAATCACTTGTCTCCAAATATCTTCTCCATCCATAATTTTCATTCAAAAATCGTTTTTAATCACATACCTCCTATCAGACAACAGATTAAGGTAGGTACTGCATAAAAGAAGTTGGTGATATCGCCTTGAAAGCGGACAATTCCCAGGCAATTCCGGCAGAGCCGATACACCAGCCCTGATCCAGCCATATTTTTCCCGGAGGATTCAGAATAGCTCCATGATAATGGTTCATATACCACATAATGCCGATAATCAGTGTGGCCGCCAACCAGCCTCCCATCAGACCGTATGTCTTCCAAAGTTCCGGCCAAATGCCAAAAGCAAATCCGCCACAGATGGCAGAGCCGGCAAAGGTCGATAGATATTGTTTCATATAATTGATAATGTGTTTTTAGGTTTATAATAGTAGTTCGGGGTTGTTTATTTATTCCAAAGACAACTTAGCCAATGTGAAAGGCTTGTCATGTTTCCTGTTTACCTTATCCGGTCCGGTCACCAAATCGAAGCAGGACACAATCACTTGTCCGTTCCATACGATAGGTTCGCCCGGCTGATCCAGACCTCCGTCACTTCCGTCGCAGTCAGGGCTTTGAGCAATACGCTGAATTTTTCCGTCTTTATCAATGCGTGCAACTGCATTCGCCGAGAAATCCGCTACCCAGATATTACCTTTATCGTCTATACACATTCCGTCCGTGGTACGCAACTGGGTGGTATCTTTTGCCCATACGTCATTAGTAAATACATTCCCTTCCACATCCATCTTTATGCGGTGAACAGCGCCGTCACCGAAGTTTCCTACAAAGAGGTCGCCCGCTTCGTTGAAAACAATTCCATCCAGTCCGTATTGTACTTCTGGGTTCTTTGTGATAACGGTAGTAATAAGGTTTTTATCTTCTAATGTATTAGTCACTGCCACATCACGGTCATTCATATCAAAGCAATATACCCCGCTGACCAACAATCCCGAAGGATCTTTTATCTGCGATAATGAACTCTGGGTGACGTACAGTTTCCCGTTGCGGATACGCAGACCGTTAGGATGCTCCATACCGGATGCCACAGTGATTGTTTCTTTTAATTGGTCGTTTTCAAACTTCAGACGAAGAACACGTCCTTTATTCTGTGCTTTCTCTGCTCCACTCCAACCTTGATTGTCGCAAATAAACAGATCACCCTCTTCATTAAAGGCAATCCCCATCGGAGAAGCCCAGCCGGTTTCTTCCAATACCGGAACATCCATCCATTTCGTAATCTCGCCATTTTTGGTGATGCGCATCAGACAAGCAGGCTGTGTGATATCTGCAAAATTCGGACAGGCCAGAATCAAATCTCCATTAGGAGCGATAGCCATTCCGTCCGGTGTCGGACAACAATCCGGTAAATTTGCAAACAATTCGCTCTTCTGCGGAAGAGCATTCTCACCACCTTTTTGTTTCGGAGAAGTACATTGAATACAAGTTGCTCCCATCAAAGAAGCTGCCACAAGAGATAGTAAATAATACTTTTTCATGGTTAGATAATACAAATATTTATGTTTATAATACGAGTCCGTTAGTTCGGTACGCAAACATACTGGTATTTATCAGTAAAGAAGGAAAATGACAAATCAATAAAGGACAAAAATTGTTCAAAATGCTATTAAAAGAGCCGGTTTGAGCTGTAAATAGAGAGAAGGAACAAAATATGGAAAGGCTGAAAACAGAATATGAAAGGATTGAAACCCCTTTCATATATACCTTATATTATAAAAGCAGTCATCACTTACTTCCTATGCAATACTCTACTTTCCCCTCCGTTCATGGCTAATTTAGGCTAAAAAGAACATTTTCTCATAAAAAGTTTTTGTAATATCAGAGTTAATCGTATTTTTGTGTACAATTTTGGTGTAGTGATGACAGAAGAAGAAAAAAAGTTATTGAATTCCTTTGAAACGCAACTCCGGCATTTGATTTATTTGCACGATGAACTAAAGCGTGAAAATGCCGAATTGAAAAAGCTTCTCGATAATGAAAAGCTAAAAAACGAGAAGGTACAAGCTCAATACGATGAATTGGAAGTCAGCTATACAAACCTAAAAACAGCTACGGCAATCAGCCTTAACGGCAGCGACGTAAAAGAGACGAAGCTGCGATTGTCAAAATTAGTGCGTGAAGTCGATAAATGCATCGCTTTGTTGAATGAATAAGAAGAAGATGTATGAACGATAAAATAAAGATAAACCTGCAGATAGCAGATTCAAACTATCCGTTAACCATCAACCGTGAGGAAGAACAAATGGTACGGGAAGCTGCCAAGCAGGTAAATGTCAGGCTTAATAAGTACCGGGAGGTTTATAAGAACCTGGAACCGGAGAAAATTATTGCCATGGTAGCCTATCAGTTCTCGTTAGAGAGACTGCAATTGATGCAACGTAATGATACCAGCCCCTATGTGGAGAAGGTAAAAGAACTGACAGAATTGCTGGAGGATTATTTTAAGGAGGAATAAATCCCGACCGGCTATTCACTGATAAGAGATAAAACAACCACGCACTGCACAATATCCAAGCAAAGATACATGCTTTGATATTTGGCGGTGCGTTTTTATTTATATACTTAAATTAAATGTAGAATGATAGCAATAATAGCAACAGCAATTGCTTGCTTCATCGTAGGAGGAATCCTTTCATATATACTATTCCGGTATGTACTGAAATCCAAATACGATAATGTCCTGAAAGAAGCAGAGACAGAAGCGGAAGTAATTAAGAAAAACAAGCTGCTGGAAGTGAAGGAGAAATTCCTGAATAAAAAAGCAGATCTTGAAAAAGAGGTAGCATTGCGGAATCAGAAGATTCAGCAAGCGGAAAACAAACTGAAACAACGCGAAATGGTTCTTAGCCAGCGTCAGGAAGAAATCCAACGCAAAAAGATGGAAGCCGAAGCGGTAAAAGAGAACCTGGAAGCGCAACTTGTCATTGTTGATAAGAAAAAAGATGAACTCGATAAACTGCAACAGCAGGAAATCGATAAACTGGAAGCAATCTCCGGATTGTCTGCCGAAGAGGCCAAAGAACGCCTGGTAGAATCACTGAAAGAAGAAGCTAAAACGCAGGCACAATCATTCATTAATGACATTATGGATGATGCTAAGTTAACTGCCAGCAAAGAAGCGAAACGTATCGTTATCCAGTCTATCCAACGGGTAGCTACGGAAACTGCCATCGAAAACTCTGTTACGGTATTCCATATTGAATCAGATGAAATCAAAGGACGTATTATCGGACGTGAAGGACGTAACATCCGTGCTTTGGAAGCTGCTACCGGCGTTGAAATCGTTGTTGACGACACTCCGGAAGCTATCGTTCTTTCTGCCTTCGACCCGGTTCGCCGTGAAATTGCCCGTTTGGCACTGCATCAGCTTGTGACCGACGGACGTATCCATCCGGCTCGTATCGAGGAAGTGGTGGCTAAAGTTCGCAAACAGGTGGAAGAAGAAATTATCGAAACCGGTAAACGTACAACCATCGACTTGGGTATCCACGGTCTGCATCCTGAATTGATCCGTATCATCGGTAAGATGAAATATCGTTCTTCTTATGGTCAGAACTTGTTGCAGCATGCACGTGAAACAGCCAATCTTTGTGCTGTGATGGCATCTGAACTGGGATTGAACCCGAAGAAAGCGAAACGTGCAGGTTTGCTGCATGATATCGGTAAAGTGCCTGATGAAGAACCGGAATTGCCGCACGCATTGCTGGGTATGAAACTTGCCGAGAAGTACAAAGAAAAACCGGATATTTGCAACGCTATCGGTGCTCACCACGACGAAACGGAAATGACCAGCTTGCTGGCTCCTATCGTACAGGTATGTGACGCCATCTCCGGTGCACGTCCGGGTGCACGCCGCGAAATCGTAGAGGCTTACATCAAGCGTCTGAACGATCTCGAACAACTGGCTATGGCTTATCCGGGTGTAACAAAGACTTATGCTATCCAGGCAGGGCGCGAACTCCGCGTTATCGTTGGTGCGGATAAGATTGACGACAAGCAGACAGAAAGCCTGTCAGGCGAAATCGCTAAGAAGATCCAGGATGAAATGACTTATCCGGGACAAGTGAAGATTACCGTCATTCGTGAAACACGTGCGGTTAGTTTCGCTAAATAAAGAAACCATTCAAAAGAAGATTCATATAAGGGCGAAGAAATTCGCCCTTTTTTAGTATACGACTATGGAAAAGTTTCAAATTGAGATTTGTACGAATTCAGTGGAAAGCTGCCTGGCTGCACAGGAAGGTGGTGCCAACCGCGTGGAATTATGTGCCGGAATACCGGAAGGCGGGACAACCCCTTCCTATGGTGAAATAGCCATTGCAAGAGAAGTACTGACTCATACCCGCCTGCATGTTATTATCCGGCCACGTGGAGGAGATTTTCTTTATTCGGATATAGAAATCAGAACAATGCTGAAAGACATCGAAATCGCACGGAGATTGGGGGCAGACGGAGTCGTATTCGGTTGCCTGACAGCAGACGGCGAAGTAGACTTGACATCAATGCAGATTCTAATGGAAGCCTCTAAAGGGCTGTCAGTCACCTTCCACCGGGCATTTGACGTATGTCGTAATCCTCAAAAGGCACTGGAGGAGATCATAGAGCTGGGATGCAACCGTATTCTGACTTCCGGGCAGCAACCTACGGCTGAACAAGGTATCGGTCTTTTAAAAGAATTGCAAGGACTGGCTGCGGGAAGAATTACGCTACTTGCCGGCTGTGGAGTAAATGAAAATAATATTGCATGGATTGCGGCAGGAACCGGAATCAATGAGTTTCATTTCTCGGCACGCGAAAGTATTCAAAGTGAAATGAAATTCAGAAATGAAGTTGTCTCAATGGGAGGAACAGTACATATCAACGAGTACGAACGAAATGTGACTTCCGTGCGAAGAGTCAAAGAAACAGTGGAGGCTTTATATAAAGGAATGTAAGTTATCGCCTCTCTACTATATACTAAGAAATGGCGAACATACAGTTTTTAAGCCTTTTGTTCACCATTTCTATTTTGCATTACCACCAGCAGTATCAAGAAAAACCGCTATACCTTTATTTATAAATAAGGAATCACCGTAATATAAATACCTGTAATAATAGCCGAAGTAATTACTCCCGAGATATTAGCTCCCAAGGCATCTCCCAAGACGAATGAGTCCGGATTATCTTTGCTTACAATCTTTTGTGCAACCTTTGCGGTAGTCGGCACACAGCTAACAGCCGCAATACCGATGACCGGATTGTAATTACCCCGTTTAATAATATACATGATATATCCTCCGATTATTCCTCCGATACCGGAAAGTAATAATGCTACAATGCCTAATACTAATAGTTTCAATATCTTCGGATCGAGCAGCAGATGTGCATCACAAAGTACACCCAGCAACACGCCCAACATAAAAGTCGATCCATAAAGCAGCGGACCACTCACAAAATCATAAATATGTTTCATACCCGACTCACGAACAGCAACCCCCAGAAACAAAGAGAAGAACAAAGGAGAAGCTACCGGGAATAAGAAACAGAGAATAGCACAAAGAACAGCAGAGAAAGCCAGTTTCACTTTGGCATCGTAATTCTTCGGAGCTTTCTTTGTCACCATCTTAATAGCACGGAAACGTTTGGGAACCAGCAGCTTCACAAGGTAAGGATAGCCTCCATAAGTCAATCCTAAATAAAGATAGGCAACCACCGTAATAGGCACAAACAAATGCTTTGCCAATGCCAGTGAAGTAAACAATACCATCGGTCCGTCTGCTCCACCTACCATAGCCACTGATGCACTTTCTTTGAGAGTCAGGCCGAGAGCGGAAGCAATAGGGACTGTCAGGAAAGTGCCCAGTTCTGCACACAGAGCAAGAAATATACTTGCAAATGGTTTCTGAAGCAGGAATCCAACATCCAAAAGCGCCCCGATACCCATAAAGACAAAGCAGGCTATGAGTCCATTACTAAACGTCAGAGTGTAAACAGGTTGCAGGAAATCTATCTGCATGGTATTCATTAATTGATCCGTATCTGAAAGCATCGGATCAAGAAAGAGGTTACCCAGTGTGCCGTCGGGCATCATCAGTGTTCCGCAGTTGATAGCTACCATTCCCAGTCCCATAGGGATCATCACCATAGGTTCGAGAATACCTTTCCAACCTAAATAGATCAGCAACAGACCGAGCAGTGCCAGAAAAACTCTTGCAGAAGCAAGTACCCATCCGCTTGCCATCATTGTACCAATACCTTGAAATAAGGTAGCAAAATCTATATTTTCCATAAATTAGTTTCCTTTTATTGTTTGTTGTTAGTAAGTTTCTTTGAGTTCTTCTTATTGACATGTGCCTGCTCTTCTTCCCGCAGAAAGAATTCACGAGTATCCTGTGAATAATAGTAATTCATTAAATTATTTTCCGAAGCTCCCGGACTCACGCCATGATAATAGCCAGCGTAACCGGTGAAGTTCCTGTCAATCCCCTTACTGTAGTCTTCACGAGAATCACCTAAAGCATCTTCATCTGCAATAGGTATCTGCCGGACTAATCTTTCCACCTTCTGCCGATGCTGCCGCCAGCGTCGTAACCGGAGTAGCTCCAAACGGTGGGAACTATAAAAGTCAAATGAATCAGCCGCATAGGCAATCAACTTAATGACCGCAGCGACAAAAAAACCGATGAGGAAAGTAAGCCCCATCATCGCAAGAGTAGACAGTAATAAATGAATCATAGTAATATAAAAATTAGGTTGTACAATCATATTCAAAATAAAGAAGAGGCGCCCAATGGTGAAACCATTATAAAATTTAGACACATATGAAAGTTAATCCCATTGGGCATTCCTCATCACCATATAAAAACAATCGGCGGATATTATTTGCCTGAAATCACTTCGGTATATATCCTTGCTTTTATACGACGTAACTCCCGTTTCACAACGGAAAACACAATATTTTAATCCTTGAATACCCTATCATTAGTATTCAGGAGGTATATCATTCAACTGGGCTTTGGTAAATACGGGACCGTCTTTGCAGACATACAACTTCCCGACATTACACCGTCCACATTTTCCAACACCACATTTCATCCGGTTCTCCAGGGTGGTATAAATATTCTCATCGGCAAAGCCTAACTTCTCCAATACAGGAAAAGTGAACTTTATCATCACCGGAGGTCCGCAAACTATTGCCACAGTATCTGCACTGGCAGGTGCAGCAGCCTCAAGCACCGAAGGTACAAAACCGACTTTTCCTGTCCAGTCGGGAGTCTCCCCCCCGGGATCAACCGTAGTTATCAGATTGACATCCGGACGGTTTTCCCATTCTTTCAGCTCTTCTTTATATACCAGGTCGTTAACAGACTTGGCTCCGTAAACAATCGTTATATCTTTAAAATCTTCCCGCCTGTCCAATGCATTCCAGATGACGCAACGCATCGGCGGAAGTGCTATACCACCTGCAACGAACAACAGATTCTTTCCTTTCCACTCGTCCAACGGAAATGTGTTTCCGAAAGGTCCTCGAAAACCGACGGTAGCTCCTTCTTCCAGTTTGGCAAGTCCGGTAGTCACCCGTCCTGCCTGACGGAATGTACACTCGATATATCCTTTACGAGTAGGCGACGAAGCAATACAGAAAGTTGACTCTCCTTCACCAAACGCAGAGTATTCACCGAACTGTCCGGCTTTGAAGTGAAAGGCTTCTCCTTCCTTCTCGTCTTTAAATCTTAACCGGAAAGTCTTCACTCCCGGAGCTTCATGGGTTATCTTCTCAATCACCATCAGGTGCGGAAGATATATATTCGACTGCTCATTCATGGCTTGATATCGATATTAAGTGTTCAAGTATATTCATATCTACCGGGCAGGCACGCGAACAACGTCCGCATCCGGTACAACCGGTTTCCTGTATCCGTTCAGGCATATAGGAGAACTTATGCAAAATGCGCTGACGCCAACGGGCGCTCTGCGTCGGACGCGGATTATGTCCGGATGTATGGAGGGTAAATAGCGAAAAGCCGCAAGAATCCCAACAACGGACACGATGACCGGACGAACCTTTGGCATCTTCCTGAATATCAAAACAGGCACAAGTTGGACAAACATAAGCGCATGCGCCACATCCCAAACAGCGTTCGGACTGTTGTTTCCAAACAGGACTGTCGAATGCTCCCGCCAACTTCTCACGTACATTATCAACATTGAAACGGGTGGGAACGGATGCCAGATATTGTTCCTTATCTATTTCTTCGGCAGGTGTATATTCTTTCACAAAGAATTTAACCAATGCTTTGCCTTTTGCTGTCAAGACTTCCACCAATGCACTCTGATCCGGCAACTCCGTAATCTGAATATCACTGCCGACAGTATTACCGGGCCCCCCGTGAACGGAAGTACAGAAACATGATTCATCGCATTGTGCACAACTGAAGCTGATTAATGTCATTTTCTCCCGCCGGGCATTGTATAGTTTATCTTTATAATCCCAATTAAAAATACCGGAAAGGGGTGCAAACCCTGCTGCATCACAAGGACGGATTTTCCAGAGAATCGTTTCAGGAATTACATTAATATCCGCTTCCTGCAAAGTAGCTTCTTTCCCGTCTTTCTGATAAGAGAACAGCACTTCTGTTTTCGGGAACACAAAGCGTTTAGCCGACTGGGTAGTCTGCACATAGTCCGTCGCTACCTCATCGTAAGAAGTCACTCTTTTGAAGTCTACTTTATCTCCTGAACGCACAGGAGCAAAAATATGCATTTCCTTTTTCACCATCTGGTGAAACCATTCTTGCAGACTGCTTTTACTGATATGTAGATTTTCCATTACTTTCTTTTAATGTATAAAGTTCTCTTTATCTTCTGCCTTGAAGGTAGAAAGTACATTTCCCGCAGGATTGATAGCTCCGGGAGCAACCCCGAACTCGCCCTGAATGTCTTCCATCATACTTTGTGTCATCAAATGAAGAGGAATACCCACCGGACAAGCTTGTTTACAAGCGCCACAACCGATACAACGTCCTGCCATGTGCATCACGCGGTTAATCTGCCACTCCATATTTGTCAGCGGAGCAGACCAGGGTTGTACCCACTGCGGACAATTGACCTCCACAATACACCGACTGCAATAACACAACGGACAGGCAGCCCGGCAAGCATAACATTTGATACATTTCGACATTTCCTCCATCCAATATTTCCACCGCTCTTCACGACTCATCTTTTTCAGACGATCAATCAGTTGGAGATTCTCCTCACTAATAGTCAAGGGAAAGTCTGCCAGATATGTTTTTATTTCATCGAATCCTTTAAACTGGATAACTTCTCCATGTCCGTCAACGGTCAATACCAGAAGATTATCTTCTTTCAACTGGTTTTCGAATGCCAATTGAACAATCGTCCGTAATGCCGGAACCGTAGCTGTTATAGCCACTTTGCCTGTTCCTGTTAATTCCCGTTTTGTCAGATAAACTGCGATATTATTCGTGCAACGGTCGTCCAGTATCAGTCTGTCGGCATTTTCTGCCTGCCGGCAAAAGAGAGGACGTGTTCCATGATTTCCTTCTTCATAGCCTATCACAAGATTCACTTCTCCTTCTTGTAACAAAGCAACTGCTTTTTCTATCAGTTTACTCATAGATAGCCTCCTTTTCCAAATAGTCCGAAGCTTTCTGATACTCCAGATAAGGTCCCAGTTCACGGATTCCGGCAACTGTCTCATTCACCAGATCAGCCCACTTGGCTCCCTCTGCCGCCGACACCCATGAATAACGGATACGACGTACATCAATACCCAGGAAGTCGAGCAGTCCGCGGAATACAATCCAACGACGACGTGCGTGGAAGTTTCCGGATGTATAATGACAGTCATTCGGATGACAACCAGAAACGATAATTCCATCAGCACCTCCGGCAAAGGCTTTCAACAGTAACATAAAGTCAATTCTTCCTGTACAGGGGAAGCGGACAATTTCTACATTAGTCGCATACTTCAACCTGCTCGTACCTGTCAGGTCTGCCCCGGCATACGTGCACCAATTACAGACAAAAGCTACAATGCGCGGTTCAAATTCCTGATTATTCTCGATCTTATTTTCGTTCATAGCTTACTCTCTTTTTAATGGTTCAGCAATGCCATCACTTCGGCATAGACCTGTTCATTGGAATATCCTTGTATATCAATAGATTTGGAACGGCAGAAAGCAACACAAGTACCACAACCCTGACAAAGTCCGGGATTTACTTTAGCTACGGTCTTTATTACATTTCCATTCCTGTCTTTTATTTCTTCACGTTCGATAGCCTGATAAGGACAAGCTGTCTGACACATGAAACATCCTACGCAAGTACTGAATAACGGAGGAGCAGTACGATTGACAACGGCTATCAACGGCTCGCGAACCAGATTTGCCTGTGAAAACAATCCTGCTACTTTCACAGCGGCTCCCGAAGCCATTCCCACTGTTTCGGGAATATCTTTCGGCGCCTGACAGGCTCCTGCCAGATAGATTCCGGCTGTATTCGTTTCCACCGGTTTCAGTTTGGGGTGAGATTCGGCAAAGAACTGATAAGGGTCATAAGAAATGTGCATCTTCTGCGCCAGTTCTTCCGCTCCCTTGTTGGCAACTCCCGCTGTGGCAAGCACTACCATGTCAGCTTCTATCTCGACAGGTGATGCTCCCAACAGGGTGTCTACTCCTTTAACAATCAATTTACCGTTCTTCTCATATATACGGGCGACGCGACCACGGACGTAATTCACTCCATCCTCTTCAATGGCACGGCGCACAAATTCTTCATAGTTCTTTCCTCCGGCACGAATATCCATGTAGAACACGTACGATTCGCCACCATGTACCTTATGCTGATAAAGCATCGCATGTTTGGCTGTGTACATACAGCATATCTTAGAGCAATAAGGAATTCCTTTGGCCGGATCGCGGGAACCGGCACAGGCTACAAATACAATCTTTTGAGGAATCTGTCCGTCAGACGGACGGCGAATCTCTCCGAATGTAGGACCGGAAGCCGATGCCAGACGCTCAAACTGCAATCCGGTAATGACATCTTTGTATTTTCCATATCCATATTCGGGGAAAAAGTCTGTATTCAACACATTGAATCCTGTAGTTACTACAATCGCTCCGACTTCTTCGGTGATAATACGGTCCTCTTGTCCGAAACGGATAGCCCCCGTAGGACATAGCTTTTCACAGACTCCACATTTACCATTGCGATAATGGGTACAATGTTCTTTATCAATCACCGGTTTATTGGGCACTGCTTGCGGAAAAGGAACATAAATAGCTGTACGCATTCCCAAACCGGCATTAAATTCGCTCGGTATCTTTTTGTTGGGACATTTAGTCGTACAAAGTCCGCAACCGGTACATAATTTCTCATCAATGCTCTTCGCTTTCAGGCGTATACTGGCTTTAAAATTACCGATAAAGCCTTCCACATGCTCCAGTTCGGCATACGTATAAAGAGTGATATTCGGATGCTGCGCTACTTCCACCATTCGGGGAGTAAGAATACACTGCGAACAGTCTAATGTAGGAAAAGTTTCCGAAAGCTGTGACATGTGTCCGCCGATGGACGGTTCTTTCTCTACCAGAATGACCTGATGTCCGCAATTGGCGATGTCCAGACTTGCCTGAATTCCGGCAATTCCTCCCCCAATCACCAGTGCTTTTTTAGTGATAGGAACCTGAATGGGAACCAAAGGATGATTCCGCTTTACCTTTTCAACCAGACTTTTGACAATATCGACAGCCTTACGGGTAGTTGCCTCCCCTTTCTCATGTACCCAAGAGCAATGCTCACGAATATTAGCTATCTCGCATAGATAAGGATTCAATCCGGCTTCCGCACATGCTCTCCGAAAGGTAGGTTCATGCATTCGCGGAGAACAGGCAGCAACGACAACGCCATCCAATCCATATTCTTTAATGGCGTTCTTAATCAATGTCTGTCCCGGATCGGAACACATATATTTATAATCGATGGCATAGGCAACGCCTTCCATTTCTTTTGCCGCCTCGGCCACTTTTTCGCAGTCGACAGTTGCACTGATATTTTCACCACAATGGCAGATAAAAACTCCTATTTTAGACATACTTCCGCCTCCTTCAAATTTACAGCTACAAAATGACGTCCCAGTCCCAATTCCTTGGGAGCCAGTCCGACAGCCAGTCCGATAGCCTGTGTGATATAAAGAACCGGTATGGTAACAGGTTTTGCCAGATAGTGGTTGATAGCAGGGCGACGCATATCCAAATTAGAATGACACATCGGACAAGCCACAATCACGGCTTCCGCTCCCCGGTCATCAGCATCTTTCAGTATATTTCCCGAGAGACGTCCTACAAGGTCTGTGCGAGAAACGGACAAGCCCGCACCGCAACACTCCGTTTTGAAAGCCCAGTCAATAGGAGTGGCACCAATCAGAGACATGATTTTGTCCATGCTTTGCGGATCTTCCAAACGGTCGAAGTTTAATATTTTATGGGGACGCACCAGCAAGCAGCCATAGTAACAAGCCACTTGATGAGCAAAAGGACGTACTATCTTCTCTTTTAATGCATCCAGCATATATTTCTCTATCATCTGGATGACATTCAATATTTTCACATTACCGAGGTAGCGCATTCCAACTGTAGTCAGTATTTCATCCTTCAATGCTTCATTGTGCATTAATTCGTATTGAGCAACACTCAAACGATTGTAACAGGAAGCGCAGGGGACAACGATTTCTTGAAATCCCTGTTGTTCTGCCAAAGCCAACACGCGGGTAGGTAAGGCAAGAGACAATTGTTTGCTCATGGAGTGAGCAGCCGTTGCACCGCAACAGTTCCAGTCTTTCAACTCGATTAGTTCGAGTCCCATCGCCTGTGCCAGTGCTTTGACTGATTCATTATATTCACGAGAAGTTCCGTTTAGCGAACATCCCGGATAGAAACCGATT
This sequence comes from Bacteroides ovatus, assembly GCF_001314995.1. Classification (NCBI taxonomy): domain Bacteria; kingdom Pseudomonadati; phylum Bacteroidota; class Bacteroidia; order Bacteroidales; family Bacteroidaceae; genus Bacteroides; species Bacteroides ovatus. The sequence continues at coordinate 6,065,378 of NZ_CP012938.1, read as the reverse complement.
CTCATAGCTACTTTTGAGTCTTTTCAATGGTTTGTGCAAATATCTTTTTGATCTTATTCTCATCTTTTACCCGTTCCGGAAGGAGGTTGAGCTTCCCTTTGACGAACATAACAGGAGCCACATTCAAATCCTGTGTCAGACGTAAAGTGCGGGCTTTAAAACCTGCAACCAATCCCACTTCGTAGAGTCTTCCTGTTCTTTTCACTGATTCGAGAAAAGCGGAATGGAAAGCTACAACAGGGCGTGACTCTTTACTTATGCATCCTTCTTTCCGGGATTTCTCACGCAGGTAGTCCATCACTTCAGGAATGTTTATTTCTTTGGGACACCGGGCAATACAGTTTTCGCAATTCAAGCAAATCCAAATGGCGTTGGAACTTAACACGCGACGGTCATTTTGAGCATTTTTTGTCTGTAACAACCGGAGAATATAGCTGGGAGCATAATCCATCTCCTCTGATAACACACATCCGGCCGTACATTTGCCACACTGGTAGCAATAAGACACATCAATACCCGTCTTTTGTTCCAAGTCATAGGAAATACATTCTTTGTTTTCCATGTTGACATGAATAAAATAGATAATAATAAAAATAAAGGAAAGAGTGGCAGAGAGGTATCAGAATAAGACACACCTCACCCAACCAAAAGAAAAGAATATTGTCTAAATGAGAATATGCGCCAATGTGTAGACGTAGTACTTACACGAATATTTAGTGTAATTGACATCAAGATCGGTATGACCCAAACGGTTTTCCGGAAGCAGAACATTCAGAGAGCTCAATATCTGTATAATCACAGTATTTGTATTGAACTTCAAGTTCTTGAAAGGAACAATGCTTCTCGGAAAAGAGATATTATCAAAAATACAGTCACTGACTTTACAATTAGATGTCTCGTCAACAAACTGCGAATGCGATACTTTACTTGACTTATTGAGGTCGGCAGAAGAGATGCGACAAGATGACTCTGCCGTATATTGCATACGATTAGATGAGATTTCAGTTTCTTTCTGAAATCCCTGCAATTCTTTATCGGAAACATTGCTAAGTCCCAACACTAGAAATGCGCATGCTAATATGCAAAAAATATACTTAGTCATAATTTGCTGCAAACGTAATCATTCTTTTTCGAAAAAAGCACATCAAGAGCAATAATTAACGATTATTCATACTGATTTTTTCTTATAATCCATGTACTACTTTCATCAATTGCTCACCTAAACCGATCGTATATCCTTGAGAGACAAAGACTACCCTATTGAATGTGTCGGCAATAATAAAGACTGGCAGAATGGAGTTATTCAAATTCATAGCCTGCACAATTCCTTTCCGAATGCTATCATCAGTATCAATACCGTAAGTAATAGTAGACGGAAGTCCCTTGAATTCGGCAGCATTAAATTTCTTGTATTGTTCTTCCGAAGGAAAAAGAAAGACCATTTTGCGTCCCCACTGTTCGAAGTCATTGCCCAGAGCGGCTATGTCTTTTAACGCATGATTGGTAGGCTCCTGCCCTGCTCCGAGAACAGCCACTACAAAATAACCACGTCCACAGGTTTGCAAAATACTTTGTCGTGCCAAAGGCATCACTTTCTCTCCTATTCGTTCCACCGGCGTAAAAAGCGATTCGGAATTGAAATTACCGATAACAGCAACCTTTTCTCCGGATTCACGCAAATGATAGGGTACTTTTGTCGCTACAGGTTTGAATTCATCTTTCTGTGCAGGCAATACAAAAGAAGAAATTCTCGCCAACACACCTCCATCGGCAAGTCTCGTACCGGTAACCAACAAGTAATATCCGGCATCCAATACCCCCATATTTCTCAATCTGGGATCTTGTTCTTCATAACTAATCAATTCCGGTCTGCCCTCCCGCAACCTGGAAATGGTAAACTTGCTATAATACTTAACTCTCTTATCATCACGAGCAATTGCCTTATCACCTTCATAAAAATGATAAATCCCCCTGGATGCCTCCACTGCTTCTTGTTTATCGAAATCAACCTCCATGAATTCGCTTCCCCACCTGTTTTCAGGCCAACTTACATATCTTACACGCCCGTCTGTACTCCTTATATCAGCACCGATATTCATACTACGCGCCAATGCTACGAAAAACAGATCCCGTGAATATGAATCCGCCACCTTCGCACGCCAAACCCCTTCCGGAGAAATAGGGATACGCTGGAAGTTATTTTCTTCATCAATCGTAATATTACGGTTCACCCATTCAACTAAAGCTTGCGGGCGAGTCCGGAAAGTATCCATTTCCGCTTCAGAGAACTTAGACTGAAAGAAAGATTTATAAGGTGTCAATGCCTCCGTTGAAGCACGGGGAGCAAGAATGTCATAAACATATTCAGTCGAAGCATCCATGCAGTGAAAGGGCGGTATAACACAGTCATACAAATAGGTATCAACATCTTTCGTATTCAACAAATGATCGATCAACACTTCATAACGCACATCACGAAGATCTTTTTTAGTAAGTATGGACAATAAAGCCGCACCTTTCATCAATTTTCCCTGCCGATCTGCCTCATTCAGAAAACGAACCAATACATCATGATTCCCTCTTGAATCCAACAAGAAAGAAGCCAGTGCCTTCCCGGCAAACGAACTTAATTTTCCTTTCAAACAGGATACAATGGAATCAGCTTGTTCCGCAGTTGGGAAAGTAGCGACATAAGCATTACGAATCGAATCCTCCTGCATCATTCTCCGATCATTCTCTGCCCGTTGCTCCGGCGTTACTTCCGGCAAAATAGGATTCTCAACGGGAGGAACGATATCAATATCTTCTTCAAAAATATCTCCTTCCTTTTTATCAAGTGTCAATGTCAATTCCGGTTGCTTGTCGAAAGATAGCTTGGAAAAGCCGAATGTTCCCTTATCGGAAGCCCATACCAGCATATCTCCCTTACCGGCTGTTAATGATACTTGACCATTGGTATCAGTGTATTTAGTAGCAACTGTATAAAACTCCGCATAGTTATATACTTTAAAATCCACTCTTGCTCCGGCAACAGGTTGTCCATTCTTATCTCTCACCGTCACCGATGCTTTTGCAGTCGGAGCATAATTCTCCGTTACATTGATTTCCGTATAATTCAGCGTTTCTAGCATCATTTCCTCCGGACCGTTATAACGCCCGAAGACCTTCGTATGCATCAACATTCCCCGACTGGCAGGAGCATTGAACCATCCCAGATTCAAAACCGGCTCCGGCTCACAGGCACCGAAAAAATACCAATGTCCGTCCGCCCATGCTTCCACCCAAGCATGATTATCATCCGTATGCGCCCAACGAGGCGTATACACCTGACGTGCCGGAATACCAACCGACCGGAGAGCAGCCACCGCAAATGTAGACTCTTCACCACAACGCCCATAAGCCGTCTTGACTGACGCTAATGGTGAGCTGGTACGCGCATCACTCGGACGATAGACTACTTTCTCATGACACCAGTGATTCACCTCTAATATAGCCTCTTTCATCGGCAGCCCCTTCACCCTGTCTTTCAGCTCGCCATAAAACACACGACGGGAATCGTCCAGATTCTCGTTATTCACCCGGATCGGCAGAACAAAATGACGGAACACTTCATCGGGAATCTCTTTTCCCCAAGGCATCTCGCCACGCGTCTGCTTCGACAGCCGTACATTTTCCAGATAATAATCTCCCGAATAGTCCGTCACATCTCCGATTGGCATATAAGCATAGAGAAACATCAATGCTTCACGCTCGTAGACCGACAAAACAGAATCGGCAAAGATCGCAAATAAATCTCCATGAGGGAGTGCCTGTTTTTTCAGTTCAAAGTCTTGAATCACTTGATTCCGGTAGGCTTCTTCTTTGAGAAAGTGAGCATTGTTACAAGCAAACAGCGCAATTGATAAAATCAGGACGCACAAAAGATGGGTGAATGTTTTCATACGAGTGTTTGGTTTATTCTAATAATAAGGTTGCTGACTGACAAAAATACAAGAATATTTTCTGAAAGCCTAGATAAGTACATAAAAATGTGATAGATAAGAATAATATTGTCATCGACGGAGAATTACGGGCATTTTGTAACAGGTTTGTAACATGGACCGTGTTCGAACCCTTATAAAAAGAAAATTCAAAAGAAAAAGAAGATTTTTATGTTTTACAGCATATAATTCAAAAACAATTCGTATCTTTGCAGTGTTATTAGAGAAAACAAGATGTAAAACCGCTCTTCAAAACGTGGAGGGCAAAAAAAGAGGAAACAAATTATGAAAAAGAATGCAAATGAAAAAATTATGATGTTACAGTACCGTATTAAACGCTATCAAGCAATGGGAAATGGTGCTATGTGTCAGACCTTGAACGGTAAACTTCAAAAACTGCTGTCACAGCAGGTTGCCATGTAAATAAACACACTAATTATAATAAATAGAGCGAGGAACTTTCGAGTATCTTCGCTTTTTTTATACATTTGCAGAAGAAAGATAATAAAACACATTATGAAAAAGCTATTTATGTCGGTTGCGCTCCTCTTATTGGTCGTAACCTCTTTTGCACAAACACCTGGTTATGAGTTCACAACCGTTGTGTCCCACCAAGCAACGCCTGTTAAAGATCAGGGTTCCACAGGAACCTGTTGGTGCTTTGCCACCGCTTCTTTCATGGAGTCGGAACTGCTCCGAATGGGAAAAGGAGAATATGATCTCTCGGAAATGTTTATCGTCCGCCAAAAGTACATGAATCAGATGGAGGACAATTATCTCCGTCGTGGTAAAGGAAGTATCGGTGAAGGAAGTTTGGCACACACTTTCAAAAACGCATATAAGAAAGCGGGAATCGTTCCGGAAGAAGTGTACACCGGATTGCTGGGCGATAACAAAGACCACAATCACGGAGCATTGTCACGCTATCTCAAAGCATTGGTAGACGCAAATATTGAATCTAAAAAGCGTACTCCGCAATTTGATGCGCTTATTAATAATCTGTTCGATATTTATCTGGGCAAGCTTCCTGAAAAATTTACTTATAAAGGAAAAGAATATACTCCTCAATCTTTCACAGAAAGTCTGGGATTGAATATGGATGATTATGTTGAACTGACCAGCTTCACTCACAAGCCTTATTATGAGACATTCTCACCTGAAGTTCCCGACAACTGGGAAAACCAGCCAATGTATAATCTTCCGTTGGACGAACTGATCGGGGCTATCGACTATGCACTGAACAAAGGATATACCGTATGTTGGGACGGTGACGTAAGCGAACAGGGTTTCTCTTTCAAGAACGGAATCGCCATTAATCCGCAAGTGGAGGATGTGAAAGATTACTCGACTACCGACCGTGCCCGTTTTGAGAAAATGCCAAAATATCAACGAATGGACGAAGTGTTCAAGTTTGAGCATCCTTATCCGGAAATCAACGTAACACCGGAAATCCGTCAGGATGGTTACGAGAAGTTTGTGACAACTGACGACCACCTGATGCACATCACCGGTATTGTGAAAGATCAGAATGGTACTAAATATTATATCACCAAGAATTCCTGGGGAGCGGAAAGCAACAAATCCGGAGGTAATCTGAATATGTCTGAAAGCTATGTACGTGCTAAAACAATCTGTGTGATGGTACACAAAGATTCTCTGCCTAAGGAACTGAAGAAGAAACTCGGTATTCAATAAATCGCATGAAATCAGTCCCGAAGGGAGATTGACAGTTTCATACATTTATTTATTCGGAACTCTCCATTATATTCATATAACAAAAGAAATAGGGCAACGAAGTATCACTACTTCACTGCCCTATTTTTTTGTTAACCTACTATATTAAATCCTTTGCTCTTTATTTCTTTTTCAATGTTACGTCGCTGATTTCTACAACGCCGCCTTTGTTCTGGGAAAGAATAGCCACATAACAATCTTTCAGAATGGCAGCATCATCGTCTGTATCAGATACTTCCAAGTTAGCATTTGCTTTCTTGCTACTAATTGCATTAACCACTTGTCCCATATCATAGTAAACCACTACTTTAGTCCATTTACCGGCATCTTTAATTTTAAAATTGTATTGTGCGCCCGAAGCATTTGGTTGAGCATCTGCGTCATAGTCTCTACGCATGAAGAAAGTAGTATTGTACTTACCATTATCATTCTTTTCCTCATTGGTCTGTTTGATGTATACACTGACCGGAGTTCCTGCTTCTTTAGCTTTTGCATAGAAAGTAAGAACATAGATACCTTTGTCCAAACCATCGGTAATACGTTGTCCCAGGAAAGCTTTATACCAAGAGAGAGTCTTTTCAGCACCGGAGTTATCCAATTTCATTGCATTCGGATATTTGGCATCTCCTGTTTCTTCCCAGGCAATAGTAGTTACACCGTCAGCTTCATTATTCATGATAAACCACTCTCCTGCGGTAGCTTTATTGGCATTAGTCACTTTAGTCTTTACTTCAGTGGCGAATTTTTCGTTTTTTATCAGGTTCTGCGCACTTACGCTTACTCCTGCAAGGACCAAAAGCCCGGCAAATAATACTTTTTTCATCTTACTGTGATTTAATTGTTTATACTTTATTTTTTCTAGCTTTAAAAATCTATTTCATCCTACTTCACTTGTTGAATAACAAATCCATATTTACCAGTCACTTTCTTTTCTTCAGTCTTTAGTGTGATGCGGTAAATCTCTTTGCCCCATACGTTAGACAGGCGCGGATCATCCAGTTTGATTGTTTCCAGTTCGGCCTTAAACTGTGATGGATAGTTCATTTCCACCTTTTGTCCCTTTACTTCGATGCGGATTTTTCCGGCTGACGGGAAAGTCACATTGCCCCAAGTTAAAAAGTTCATTTGATTAGGAACAATAGCCTCATCCAACGTATAAATATCACCAATAATAAGTTTTTTATCATCAAGAGCATAAGAGCGAACCCAGCTTTTCACTTTCGCTTCTGCCGGATAAGCAGTAGCTATATCCGTAGAGAACATCCGTTTCTTCTCATTGCAAACGGTATTGGTAGCTTTATACTCCTGCCCGAATTTCTGCGGTACTCCGTTAATCATCGGCAAGTTATGATAGTTGCTCTGCATGGTCCAGATGGTATAGCGGTCCTTGCCGAACGTCTGTTTGGTATATGTACCTACACCGGCATCAATAATCACAGGAATTGTATTTACATATAAAGAAAAGGTTCCTACATCGTTGTGGTTATGGCTTTCGTTATTAAATCCGCCTTTAGCGGCAACAAACATACCGTTTTTGTTCTTCATATAGCAGAATTCCGTCTCGGGATACCAGGTTACATCCGGCATATCATGTTTCGGAGTTGCTTTTGCCAGCTCATTACAGCAAAGTAGAGATTGAAGCGAACGAAAAGCGTCGTTGCCCATGGTAGCATACGGTTTTCTTCCTTTCAACAGGTATGCGGCAAAATGCATCATTTCATCGCTGTTTACAGCTTTACCGAAGCGATAGATTAACAAAGGATCGCCCCCGCCTTGTGCCGATGCATCAGCAAAATTCACCACCCAGCCATTGCCCACGTATGAGCGGGACATATATTCTCCCATCCGGCGAATCATCGGTTCATTGAACAGAGACAGTTTACCGCCTGTGCCATCAGAGAGTATCTGCAAATAGTCATAGAGCTTTCCGGCGGCATGTCCCCAGTAAGAGGTTCCCTCCTCACAGGCACCATCGGATTTCACGAAGTTGATAAACTTATCGACTGACTGCATGGAGCGATAAACAGCTTTCGCTAACTTATTCTTATTGTTCTCCATCAGTAAGAAACATTGCAGGGCATTGGAGTTACACCAAGGATTCCAGTTGTTGATGATTTCTCCCGGTTTCCAGTTAAAAGCCATCCACCACATTTCGTCGTCGTTCATATACGGATCGAGAATACGTTCTTTGATTGCTTTACGCATTTGCAAGGATACCACAGGATTGATTTTGTCGAATGGTTTGCGGAAGAAATAGTGTACCCAAGCCATTAAAGCTCCGTATCCGCCTGAACCGAGGTCGATAATCTGTTCGCGGAAGTCGGGAAGTGAACGTTTGCTACTCTGGCGGGGCAAGTGTGCGGATAGAACCCATGAATTCATTTCACAGCTCATATATGCTCCGTTCAGTAATTGGTCGATAAAACGTCCTTTCCCTTCGGCCAGTTCGGCGAGCATCAAGGCGTTAAGTGCCTGGCGGTTGGCGTCATAAGGAACTTCCATTATTTTACGGTTACCGCTACGTTCATATTCCAGATAAGCAGTGGCAGGTATCAGTTGCCATTTATAGTCGAGGAGTTTTTCACCGGCTTCGATGAGGCGTTGCTTATTGGGACCCATCAAAGAATCCCAGGCGGCACGATCTGTATAAGCAGGATAAGGCACCCATGCTTGTTTCATTACCAACACGTTTTTCAACGTAGTTTCGTCTGCCGCTTTTTGCAGCATATTGCGTTCGGTGTAAGCGCTTGCCTTGAAAGAAAAACTTCCTAAAGCTGCTAGTAAAAGAACACAAAATAAATGTTTCATTCGATTCATGGTATTTTCATTCATTTAAGTATTGCAAAGATAACGTATCTGATAAAAAATGAGGTGAGTAAATCATACGAACCTGATGACAAAAAAGTACATACTTCAAAAATAGTACTCTTAATTGCTATATTTTAGGCTTTTAAGTCATTATAAAAGCAATTTAAGTCATTGTAGAAACAATTTAAGTCACTATAAAAACAATTTAAGTCACACGGAAACCGGGTTTTCATTTCGGAAAAACAAAGATGCAGTTTTAGAAAATAGAGGCTCCCTTTGGAGAAAATAAAGGTTCTATTTATTCCAAACAGAGGCTCTGTTTAGGGCAAATAAAGGCTCTATTTTATTTCAAATAGAGTATCTGTTTTACTTCAGACAAAGTATCTGTTTGGATATTCAATCCTCTTTCTTTTTTCATTCTTTGATTCTCTTCTTTTTCATCCCCTATTCTTTCCTCTTCATTCCTCTATTTCTTCCTCTTCGCCTTCAATCCCAATCGCTAAATTCAAAGCTCAACTGTTCCCAAACACCGTGTTGTTCATCGGCTTCCTCTTTTGGATTGGAGACGGAAAGACCGATGAGCCGGATTGGATGTTGCTCAAATTCGACACTTTTAAGCAATTCTTTTGCAAGTGGGAGTACCCGGTCTAAGGTGGTGAGTTCCTGCGATTGAGTAAGGCTTCGGGTTATCTGGCTAAAATCATGAAACTTGATTTTCAGGGTAAGCGTGTTGCCTTTGAAGTCTTTTCGCTGAAGACGTTCAATCAGCTCTACCGCCACATGGTATAGTTCGATAATGACCGATGAACGGGCTGAAATATCACGTTCCAATGTACGTTCGCAGCCAATGGATTTACGGATACGAATTGCTTCGACAGGGCGTTCGTCAATTCCTCGTGAGCACTCATAATACAGTGCGCCGGCTTTCCCGAAATGGGCTGTCAGCATTTCAAGAGAGCATTTCCGTAGTTGAAGTCCATTGTGGATGCCAAGTAAATGCATCTTCTTTGCAGTCACCGGACCCACTCCCCAAAAAGATTCGATAGGAAGACGGGCTATAAAATCAAGGGCTTGTTCCGGATGAATGGTGCATAAGCCATCCGGTTTGCGATAGTCCGAAGCTATTTTAGCCAGAAACTTATTATAAGAAACTCCGGCAGACGCAACAAGGTTGAGTTGTTCCCGTATCTTCTGCTTTATTTCCTTTGCTATATCCACAGCCAGGGAAATATCTTTCTTGTTTTCAGTGACATCCAAGAAAGCTTCATCCAGAGACAGAGGTTCGATGATATCCGTATATTCGTGGAAAATCTCATGTATCTGACGGGAAACGGATTTATAAACATCCATCCTGCCAGGTACAAAAATGAGTTGGGGACAAAGACGTTTCGCCTTTTGCGAAGCCATAGCGGAACGGACACCGTAACGCCGGGCTTCATAGCTAGCAGCAGCCACGACTCCCCTCTCTTCTGCATGACCTACCGCTAAAGGCTTGCCACGAAGTTCTGGATTATCACGCTGTTCTACAGAGGCATAGAAGGCATCCATGTCGATATGTATAATCTTTCTCTGCGTCATTGTTTAGGATTAGCAGAGCAAACTTACTATAAATTCCTGAATAAATCCTGCTTATCGGTTCAAGAAATAATATGCTTATGATTTTTATAGATATAAGTCAAAAAAACATTCAATATCTTGTCAAAGACAGTTCTTATAATATTATATTTGCATATCGTCTATTCAAAATATAGAGGTAGTTAATAAGTTTGTGCCACCATACAACTCTTTAAGATTATGAAAAACACATTATTTTGCTTATTCATATTTTGCAGTGTTTCCACATTCGCTCAAAATGGAATCACTTTTAAGGTCGAAAAGCTTTCAAAGCCTGAAGAATTACTTCATCTAGACTCCCCGAATGAAATTTACGAAAGTCTTATATTATCAGATATGAACATAGAGCCTTATGAGATAAAAGAGAAGAATATCAAGGTTCCTTATCATATCATTGCAAAGAGCGAATCTCCCGACAGTCTCGTTTCTTTTGGCCCTAATTCTTTTTTCAACGGTATGTATCAGGCTTATGCGGATCACAGGCCATTTGTATTGTCCCCGGACATGATTTGGCTATTAATCAGCCAGGGATTTGCACGCCATATCAATGCCAATCAGGAATCTATGAGAAATGAGCTTGTTGATTTCTCCGGCAAACTATCCTTAATTATAAGAGAAGACAAAAAATTGGAGGACCCTACTCTTTCATGGGAGGAAATCTTCCCGCAATTTACAGAACAAATATCCCAATACACCGGTAATCATCTGACCGAACTGCTCACCTGCAATTTTTCAACGACTACCTCTTTAGAGAAAGTTGCTTCCGAAATAACAATCATGGAGGCTGTAAAACCTTATTTTGAGTTTATAATCATACGCATTGTCTGTGGAATACCTGAAATAACTCTCGAAGGAACACCAGAGGACTGGGAAAAACTACTGCACAAAGCCAGAGGCTTGAAAGAATACAAACTCGATTGGTGGATTTCAGAATTGGAACCTCTTTTGGAAGAATTTGTCAAAGCATCCAAAGGAGAAGTTAATAAGAACTTTTGGCGCAACATGTTTAAATATCATTCACAGAAACGATACGGAGCCCCAAACATTATTGATGGATGGATCGTGAAGTTTTTCCCTTATGATAAGGAAGGGAAAAGAAATTATCTGAAACAGCTTGAAGGCAAAAATTGTCTCCCTGATGAGATAGTGAAGGTAGATGTAAAGTATCAGGAAGTATATGGCGACGCTGTCAAAGAAACTCCATTAGAATTTTGGGCAGGTTTCATCGGGTTAGAACAAAACAGCAAGACTTTTGCTCTGCGACCGCAAATTGGTTGGATGGTCAGGAAGAAAGATGTTAACAAGGAAGGATTAAAAAGTAAATTAAGTGCTGATGCTCAAAAGGATGGCTGGGGAAGCGGCATCAATATCAGAGTAAAAGAATTTCCGGCTGTACTGTTGGAGCTCAAAGAAATAAAAAGGTTGGATATCCAATTTATCGATACAATTGATATACCGGACGAAATATCAAAAATAAAAATCGGATCGTTGAGTTTATATGGAAAGATTACTAAAGAGGAAATAGAGCGTATTAAAAGATTATTGCCTGATACGGATATAAAAATAAATGGTTCGCGAAGTGGGAGTGCTTCATTTATGACTCCATAATAAAAAGAGGCTATCCAAAAGCCATAAGTCAGATTTCAAAGGCTATCAAGATGCACTATCCCGAAAAGAAAGGATATTCAGCGAGAAGCCTTACCTATATGTGTCAGTTTGCCCGAACATACCCACTAGAGATATTACAAAGAATGCTTTCTTGTGACAAGGTGTTGAGAACGCCAACAATCCCCAATATGCTATCCTTGACTGATGAACTGAACTGTTTACCAATTACGCAAGAACCTCTTGCGCAATTTCAGACAAATATATTTCAATCAAAAGAATTTACGCAAGAGCCTCTTGCGCAAATTCAAAAGATAGACAAGACAATCTCCGCAATGCTGCAAACATCCATTGATGATATTGAAAAGGATTTTGTTTGTTCCCCCATTTCAAAAATAAACTGGACCAGTCATGTGATACTATTGGATAGCTCATTACCCTTAGGAAACAAATATTGGTACATGAAACAGTCCGTTGAAAACGGATGGAGCAGCAACGTATTAAAGATACAGATTGAGACTAATCTGTTCAAACGGCAGATAGAAACACAGAAAGTCAACAATTTCACAAAGACCTTGCCCACCCCTCAAAGTGACTTAGCCAACTATTTGCTGAAAGACCCGTATATATTCGATGTAGCAGGTACAAAAGAACTGGCAGATGAAAGGGATATTGAAAAACAGCTTGTAGAACACGTCACAAGGTATCTATTGGAAATGGGGAACGGCTTCGCCTTTGTAGCCAAACAGAAACATTTCCAAGTCGGGGACAGCGATTTTTATGCAGACCTTATCCTATACTCCATAAAACTTCACTCCTATATAGTCGTAGAATTAAAGGCTACTCCATTCAAGCCAGAATATGCAGGGCAATTGAATTTCTACATCAACATCGTAGACGACCAGTTGAGAGGTGAAAACGACAACAAGACAATAGGATTGTTGCTCTGCAAAGGTAAAGATGAAGTAGTGGCACAATATGCCCTAACGGGCTATGCACAGCCCATAGGAGTAAGCGACTACCAGCTAAGCAAAGCCATTCCCGAAAATCTGAAATCCGCCTTGCCAAGTATCGAGGAAGTGGAGGAAGAATTATCACAGCTACTCGATAACAAGAAAGACGAAAAGTAATCCGATCAGTCCCGTTGTGACAGTCTTGACATTTAAGCCGTCTGCCACCTATACAACGACCGATTCGACCCGAGCATTGACGAACAGATGAATATCACAGAAAATAGAAATATTAAATAAAACAAAAACACCCCGCTTTACATTATTAGGATGTAAAGCGGGGTGCAAATCTCATAAAACACTAGAAATCAGCATTTAAAGTGGAGCTGCGGGGGATCGAACCCCGGTCCAAACGAGGAAATCATAAGCTTTCTACATGCTTATCTTTGCCTAAATTTTCGTGCAGGAACAGAACCAAAGCCATCAATTCCTGCCTTATCCTCTAAAGTTTCATCAAAAGTGCGAGGCCGCCTTTGACTATCCCCGATGTAACTGCACCACTGAACCGGAATGCTTCGGAGCAACAGCTTCCGAGTGATGTCTCGTCCTGGCACCTAGTGCCTGGATTAAGCTAATCTACTGTGATTCGATTAAGCAGCAAGAGCGTAATTAGTTTCGCCAGATAAAATTTTGATAACTGATATTTAAGTGGAAATTACCGACCCACTGCATGCTTACCTACCATTTCTGCCCGCTGTCAAATCCAGTCAACCCCAAATTTTTATTCGTACAGAATAGCGATTGTTTAGAACGCTTTCCAAGAGTGCAAAGATAGGAAATGTTTTCTAATTTACGAGAAGACGTTAGCAAATATTATATCAAAGCACTATCTTTACGGAGCTATTTTATATTTAAGATGAAAAAGCATCATGAAAAATCAACCAATAATAAGCTACTTATGATTAAGACATATCTATCTAAAACATATATATTCAAAGCATTTGCCGCTGTTTGCATATTCGGAATCAGTATCAGTGGCTGTACTTCTAAAAAAAAGACTCCTATGGAAACAACCGATACAACGGAAAACGAACTAACCATGTTGGTGGGTACTTACACATCAGGAACCAGTAAAGGGATATATAGCTACCGCTTCAATGAAGAAAACGGGACTGCCACTCCCTTAAGTGAAACGGAAATTGAAAATCCTTCTTATCTTGTTCCATCTGCCGACGGAAAATTCGTCTATGCAGTCAGTGAATTCAATAGTACGCAAGCTGCCGCCAATGCATTTGCCTTCAATAAAGAAAAAGGTACTTTGCAACTATTAAATTCACAGCAAACGGGAGGTGAAGATCCCTGCTATATCATCGCCAGTGGAAATAATGTGATAACCGCCAACTACAGTGGCGGCAGCATTTCCGTTTTCCCTATCGCAAAAGATGGCTCGCTCCTACCCGCTTCCGATATTATACAATTCAAAGGTACGGGAGTAGACAAGGAACGACAAGAGAAACCGCATCTGCATTGTGTCCGTATCACTCCGGATGGTAAATACTTGTTTGCCGATGACTTGGGTACAGATCAAATACATAAGTTTATCATTAACCCAGCTGCAAATGCAGAAAATAAGGAAGCATTTCTGAAAGAAGGATCGCCTGCTGCCTCTAAAGTGAAAGCCGGTTCGGGTCCCCGTCATCTGACTTTCTCGCCAAATGGCCATTACGCCTATCTGATTAATGAGTTATCGGGCACAGTAATCGCTTTTGAATATAAAGACGGAGATTTAAAAGAGATCCAGACAATCGCTGCCGATACGGTAAACGCACAAGGAAGTGCTGATATTCATATCAGCCCGGATGGTAAATTCCTGTATGCCAGCAATCGTTTGAAAGCAGATGGTATTGCCATATTCAGTATTCACCCGGATAACGGAATGTTGGCGAAAGCAGGCTACCAACTGACAGGGATTCATCCACGCAATTTCATCATCACGCCTAATGGCAAATACTTGTTGGTTGCTTGCAGAGATAGCAATGTGATACAAGTTTATGAAAGAGATGCAGATACAGGACTATTAACAGATGTACAGCAGGATATTAAAGTAGACAAGCCGGTCTGTATAAAATTTGTGCCATAATTTGTCATAATCTCCCGGCTATTCATCAACTACTGATAGCCCTTTACTTTTTATTTTGAGCAATCCGATTGTCAGGAATTTGAGTCTTCACAACGATTTTACTCCCGTTCTTGGTACACTTGATACATTCTTTCCGCAATGTTCTCTCTTTTAAGTCAAAAATGAGATTCGGATTAAAATGTTGCCCGTTAATACGGGTTTCGAAGTGTACATGTTCGGTAGTGGCACGACCGGTACGTCCTGTCAGCCCGATAGGTTGTCCGGCTTTTACGACATCACCAGTTTTAACCAGATTCTTGAAATTGTGGCTATAAAGTGTTTCCAATCCGTTAGCGTGGCGGATTACAACGATATTTCCATAGGCATAATAGGGTTTCGACATACGCACCACTCCATCAAAAGCAGCACGAATCGTATCTTTTGCACAGGTCTTAATGTCTGTTCCTGAATGTCCTCCGCGAGTTCCATAGGCAGAGATTACTTTTCCTCCGGGTAATGGGAAAGCATATTCGTGATCTTTCAGAGAATCCAAATGCAGATAGATATGATTGCTTTTAGCAAATAATCCGGGAGTAGCTACCCGTACATCAGCCATTTCGCGGGCAGAGAAGGAGGATTTATCCTGCCCGGCGGCAGTCAGTGGCAATAATAAAACTGTCAGTAAGATAAGTATGTTTTTCATGTCTTTTTTCTTAGAGCACTCATTCTAATTATTCGAAGAATACGATTTCGCCTCCATCCGATTCTGTATAGTTTCTTAATAAGGTTTGTATCATTTCAACAGCTTCTTGCAAACCATCTTTCCCATTATAACCGTTGACTATCGCCAGGATATGAGTAGTTCCGAGATCCATCTTCGTACGTTCGTGATCGCTTGTCGGTGTTCCGATTCCTCCGAATGAATCGCGATATACGGGTAATCCTTCAATATTCAACACACCGCGACCGATACCTTCAAACGGTTCTCCAGCTTTGCCGATACCGAGTTCAAGGTGTGTACCTTGTATTTTATCCGCATCGAAACCACCAATAGAATGTCCCGTACGAAGAGACACGAGGTTAATCAGGTCTACCAGTGTATCAATCTGATATAAAGGGATTCCGCGCATCAGGCGGCGACGCAAAGCTTCGGCTGACGGACGATAACGTCCGGGGTCTTTGCCACAACGTTTATAAGCCTCACGGGTAGCAAAGATAACAGGTTGATGTTTGATGTCTTCCATCTGTGTAGTGGAAGTCAGTTGTTCGGTGAAAGCATTGATTTCACGCCAAAGACCTTCGCTGTAAGCAGTATTCTTCACTGCAGCATACACGGCGGCTCCGGCGAAAACCGGGCATGCGTCTTTTATTTCTTTAGATACTTTTATTTCAAACATAACTTATCATAAACCAATCATCAGCGTCCTGCAATTACGGACACCAATTATTACTTTCTAATCATTATTCCCGACAAGATACGACCGGAATCTATTCCCAGTCTACGTGCGGAGAAGAATTCATCATGATGAATATAGGTACAGATGCCAGCTACTTCTATCTGTTCTGCAGGCACTCCGGCATTCAGTAATTCAATCCGGTTGGCTTCCCACAAATCAATATGATATTTGCCCGTCTCCTTCTTCTTCATAGAAATAAGAGACATATCGAAACCGCTTTCTTTAAAAGCATCATACACCTCATCACCTACTTCAAATGATTCGAGCGAAATGCTCGGCCCGATGCAAGCTACCACATCTTCGCCTTGCGTCCCGAATTTCTGATTCAAGTGATCCATCACATGACTGACAATATGCTTCACAGTTCCTTTCCATCCGGCATGAACGGCAGCCACAACGTGTTGTTTTTTGTCGTACAGCAATACAGGAACACAATCCGCCGTCGTGACGCAAACGCAATACCCCGGCACATTAGTTATCAAGGCATCCATTCCTCGCAAAAGTAGCCGTCTCATTTCTAATGACTCTTTAAAAAATGATTCATTGATAATCAGACTGGCACAACCATGGCTCTGTTCAGGAATAAACAACTCCTTTATCTGATGATTCATGCACTGAAACAACCAGCTCTGATTGCGATTGACGTTCATGCATGAGTCGTTGGTATAAGGCGAACAGTTGAAAGAGCCGTAAGCTCCGGTGCTTATACCTTCGTGACGCGTTGTTACGAAATGAGCTACCTCAGGATATACATCCAGTGACTTATATCCCTTCAACTCATTATTTTTTGTAAGTGAAATCATTTTTCTTCCCAATCTTCTTCCTCGTATTCATAGTCGATATCATCGTCATCATCATCAACATTGTCATCATATTCATAAACGATGTCTTCATCTTCGCCCATGTCTTTGAGCTCCTGTTGCAGACGGGTTACGTCCTTCGGACGGTGAACGATGTCCTCTATCTTATTGCTTTCCTTATTCAGTTCTTCCCAAAGAATGTCTTTCAACACCGAGATACCCAAACCGGAAACAGAAGATATGAATACGTGGGGAATGCCTTCCGGCAATGTAGGTTCTATTTCGTCCATCAATTCCTGATCGAGCATATCGCTCTTGGTGACAGCCAACACACGTTGCTTGTCCAACATTTCAGGATTGAAAGTACGCAGTTCGTTCAGCAAGACTTCGTATTCCTTACGAATGTCGTCGCTGTCTGCCGGAACCATAAACAGCAGTAATGAATTACGCTCGATATGACGCAAGAAACGCAGTCCCAAACCTTTTCCCTGGCTGGCACCTTCGATAATACCCGGTATGTCCGCCATCACAAAGGATTTTCCACCGTGATAGGAAACGATGCCCAAGTTGGGTTCGAGCGTAGTAAACGGGTAATCGGCAATTTTCGGTTTAGCAGCCGAAATGGAAGAAAGCAAAGTTGACTTTCCCGCATTCGGGAAACCTACCAGACCGACATCGGCAAGCAGTTTCAGCTCCATGATAACGGTCATTTCCTGCATCGGCTCTCCCGGCTGCGCAAAACGCGGAGCCTGACGGGTGGCCGTCTTGAAATGCCAGTTACCCTGACCGCCGCGACCGCCTTTGAGCAAGATCACTTCCTGTCCGTCTTCTGTTACGTCACAAAGATACTCCCCTGTCTCGGCATTATAAACTACCGTTCCGCAGGGCACTTCTATTATTTTATCCGCACCGTCTTTTCCGAAGCTACGTCCTTTGCTCCCCGATTCACCATGACCGGCCATTGCATGACGGTCATACTTCAAGTGCAGCAATGTCCAGTAATTACGGTTACCGCGCAAGATGATATGACCTCCTCTTCCACCATCGCCCCCGTCAGGACCTCCGTTAGGACAATATTTCTCGCGCCTCATGTGCGTAGAGCCTCTTCCGCCCTTACCCGAGCGACAGTATATCTTTACGTAATCAACAAAATTCGATTCAGCCATATTTTTTTAAAGAGTTAAAGTAGTCAGTAGTTAGAGCAGTTAATTAGAACACTCCGGCTACTGACTTATTTATTTATAATATTGTATTATTACAATTTATCTACTGCTTCGCAGATTTCAGCGAAGATACCTTCCATAGTACCCAAGCCGTTGATATGTTGGTATTTCTTTTCGTTCTTGTACCAGTCGATCAGTGGAGCAGTCTGTGAATGATATACATGCAGACGTTTCTTGATTGTTTCTTCGTTATCATCAGCACGACCGGAATCCTTGCCACGTTTAATGAGACGTACCATCAGTTCTTCTTCCGGAACATCCAAGTCAACCATTACAGAAACGTCCTGTCCTCTTTCTGCCAACATTTTCTTTAAAGCTTCTGCCTGTGCAATTGTTCTTGGGAAACCGTCGAAAATTACCCCTTTGCTATCTTTGAAGCTGTCGAATACGCTTGCCAGAATATCAATCATTAATTCATCAGGAATCAATTGACCTTGGTCGATGTAACCTTTAGCTGTTTTACCCAGTTCTGTGCCATTCTTGATTTCAGCACGCAATACATCTCCTGTCGAGATGTGATTGATTCCATACTTTTCTACGATACGTTCGCTCTGTGTTCCTTTTCCTGAACCCGGAGCACCGAAAATTACGATGTTCAACATTTTGTTATTTACTATTTAACGATTTACTATTTACCATTTAAACTGGTACCTATTTAATATTAATCTATTACTGTATAAATATCGGGATAATTACGTCCGAAACCATCATAATCCAGTCCGTAACCTACGATAAAGTCGTTCGGAATTTCCATCGCTACATATTCAATGTTGAGGTTTACCTTGAGCTTTTCAGGTTTCACCAACAGAGAAGCGATATGGATAGCTTCGGGATTGCGTGTACCTAATGTTTCGAGCAGTCGCTGCATCGTCAGTCCTGTGTCTACAATATCTTCTACGATTACAATGGTACGTCCGGCAATGTCTTCATTCAGGCCGATTACCTCTTTAATCACTCCGGTGGAAGTGATGCCCTGATAAGACGCCAACTTCACAAATGAGATTTCACAAGGGATGGTGATATGCTTCAGTAAATCAGCGGTAAACATGAACGAACCGTTCAACACACTAAGGAAAAGCGGATTCTTACCTGCTAAATCGCGGTTAATTTCGTTCGCTACGCGAATCACTTCTTTCTGAATTTCTTGTTCCTTAATAGAAACGGTAAACAATTTGTCTTTTATCTGAATGGTATCCATAACCGGTAATTTAAAAATAACCTTGCAAAAATACGATTTTTTATTCTACCCCGTGCATCATCTTCTGTAATTTCTTCGAGAGAAGGAACAGAATCAACGAAGCAACACCGGACATTACGACGAATACCATAAAGAAATCATACATGGTAGCAATCTGATAACCAAAGATTGACTTCACTTTTCCGGCTTCCGGATAGAGCCCGCTCAACATTCCCGCAAATTTATTGGCTGTGGCAGTAGACAGATACCAGATTCCCATCATCAAGGAGGCGAAACGCAGCGGACTCAATTTATTTACCATTGAAAGTCCGATAGGCGACAAAGCAATTTCACCCATGGTATGAATAAAGTAAAGTCCTGTCAGCCAAATCATGCTCACTTTCACTCCGGGAACAGCATCTTTCACTCCGAAACAGATGAAAAGATAACCTAAAGAAAGGAGTAACAAACCAATCGCTTGTTTGGTAGGAGAAGCGGGTTCCATCTTTCGTTTGTTGAGGAAGCTCCACACACCCGGCATTATATATGCCAGGACAACAACAAACAGAGGATTGAAGGATTGAAACCACGAAGCCGGCATTTCCCAACCGAAAATGTCACGATTCGTCTGTTCGGACGCAAAAAGAGTTAAAGAAGCTCCCGCCTGTTCGTAGGCTGCCCAGAAGAAGATGACAAAGAAGGCTACTATATAGATAACGAAAATACGGCTGCGTTCTATTTTGGTCAATGAACCGTCTAACAGGATCAGAACAGGGAAAACAATGCAGGCGGTAAAAATGCCGATACTCACCCAATCGCCTTCAAATGCATAGTTAAAGAAGGCTATTAAAGCAATGGTAAGAATTGTGATTACAAGGGTATTACGTACTTTGGTACGTTTGTCCATCTTCGGGTGTGAGATATGGTCGGCCTTGTCTTCTTTCTTTTCACGTTTAGCATCGGGAATAATACCAATCGGTTCTCCGGAAGGAGAAAAAAGATATTTATTCTTTTGAGTCTCGAAAAGAACAACGGTGAACAGTGTCATGATTCCGGCTGCAAGAAATCCCCATTTAAAGTCATGCGGATCACCGGTATCACCCAGATAACCACAAATCAAAGGAGCAGCAAAAGAACCTACATTCACTCCCATATAAAAAATGGTGTATGCAGCATCCAGCCGCCTGTCTCCGGGTTCGTAGAGCTGACCTACCAGAGAAGAGACAGTGGGTTTGAAGCAACCATTGCCCAAGATCAGGAAGCCTAGTCCGCCATACATCATCCAGTGGGCAAGGTTCGTATTATCTAAAGTGGAAGCACTCATAAACATCAGGAATTGTCCGACTGCCATCATCACCGCTCCCCAAAACACGGAACGACGAATTCCCCAATATTTATCGGCAATGTATCCGCCAATCAACGGGGTTAAATAAACTAGTCCGGTATAGCTGCCGTAGATGGATGCTGCCGCTTCTTTGTCAAACAATAATGCCTGCGTCAGGAAAAGAATAAAGATCGCACGCATACCGTAATAACTGAAACGTTCTGCCGTGCTTGTCGCGAAAATCAGATAAAGGCCTTTCGGATGCCCTTTCAATGCACTCATGAATTTATGTGTTTAGTAGTTTATGGGGTGCAAAGGTACAGAAAAAGTAGATTAGATGCTTCTCTTATCAAACAGAATAATAGGGGGAATAATAAAAATGGGCATAAAAAATCCTACTGATCCACTTCATTATTTTTTTAGCTGTGTAAATAACAAAGTGGAGATCCATCTTAAATATAGGTTAGCTACCACCTTAGCCAAAAGTAAATTCGACATTTTCGATACTGGCAAAAAGCATTCCTTCTCTTTTCCTCAAAAAGATTTTGTCTTCTCGGGCCAGCCAACCAATAGCAAGAGCTACGTCTTCAAACGTCAAACTTAATTCACGGCACAAATCGAACATTGAAAGTTCACCTTTTTCATTTAAGATGCGCCATACTTTCCCGGCATTCAAGCCAATTTTTGTCTTTTCCATCATGCAAACTTTAGAAGATTAAACAATCCGTTATTTAGATTCTAATTCATTGTGAGCACTGGAAAATAATGTGATGCACATTATCTATCTCCAAAGATAACATTTTTATCGGAAACGGCAAATAATCAAAGGCTTAATCAAGGGAACCGCATTAAAAATTTGTTTAAGAAGGTATGGAGATAAACTAAACACAATTTCCATCCGCCCCTCTACAGAAAAAGATTTTTCATTTTCATTTCTCATATTCTCATAAATAAGGCACAAGTGGCAGTAAACTAATAAGATAGACTATGAGAAATGATTTTAAAACAGGCATTTCTCATAGTTTCTTCGCAAAATAACCCGGATTTTGCTTCATTTCTCATAGTGTAGCGTGCCGGAAGCTGACATTGAATAAATAGAACTATATATTCCTTTTGCTTGCTTCCATACACAGTGTCTTAGTCCCACATATTGTGGGAAAAGATTCCCTAAGGCTTGGGAAAGTATTCCCTTATTTTGTGGGAAAGTTTTCCTTCAATATACGAGAATACTTTCCCACAATATATGGGACAATCGAGAACAACGAGCATCTCCAAGCAAAAAGCCACTATTTTATCTAAATAGTAGCTTCATTTCCTGATAAAAATAAGGCAGGCTGAAAGAAAAAAGGAAGAAAGAATGGCTTTTGACTATGAGAAATACCCTGAAATACGATGAGAATAAGGTGGCTTTTGAGCCAAAACATGGGAGAACTTATGAGAAATACCGTTTTGAAAAAGTGTTTCTCATAAGATATCTATTTGATTATCTTTCGTTTATCGAAAAACAATGAGAATATGAGAAATGAAATGAAGAAATCTTTTTCAGGGAGAAATAAAAGTAAGTTCATAATGGTGCAGCATTGAATTATTTTTTAGCGGAGTTATTCTAACACTTAATAGT
Source organism: Bacteroides ovatus (assembly GCF_001314995.1). Lineage (NCBI taxonomy): Bacteria > Pseudomonadati > Bacteroidota > Bacteroidia > Bacteroidales > Bacteroidaceae > Bacteroides > Bacteroides ovatus. The sequence goes on along the minus strand of NZ_CP012938.1, from coordinate 6,042,966 downwards.
TTAAAAGCAGATATTTCTTTGACCAAAAGATAGAACTAATGATGAATTAAAAGTTGCAATTATGGTTTTCTTCCCACAACAAACGGGAAAAGTCAGAAGAATCATGTACATTTGTAATCCGAAAACTAAAAGAACATCGCAATGAAAATATTTCCAAGCAGCAGTATCAAGAAATTGGACGCTTATACCATTGAGAACGAACCTATTACATCAATCGATCTGATGGAACGTGCAGCAACCGTATTAACAAAAGCCATCACAGACAGATGGAATACGGAAACGCCGGTCACTATCTTTGCCGGACCGGGGAATAATGGTGGAGACGCTCTCGCCGTAGCCCGCATGATGGCTGAAAAAGGATATAAAATCGAGGTATTTCTCTTCAACACGAAAGGAGAACTTTCACCCGACTGCCAGACCAATAAAGAACTGGTAGAAATGATGGAAGAAGTAAAATTCCACGAAATCAGTACCCAATTCGTACCTCCCGCCCTGACGCCCGACCATCTGGTAATCGACGGATTATTCGGTTCAGGCCTGAACAAACCGTTAAGCGGCGGATTCGCTGCCGTAGTGAAATACATCAATTCCTCCCCTGCTATGGTAGTAGCCATCGACATTCCTTCCGGACTGATGGGAGAAGAAAATACATTCAACGTAAAAGCTAATATTATCCGCGCCGACGTAACTTTCAGTCTGCAACTGCCGAAGCTCGCCTTTCTTTTCGCAGAGAACACTGAATTTGTCGGAGAATGGGAAGTGCTGGATATCCAATTAAGCGAAGACGGTATTGAAGAGATGGAGACTAACTACGAAATGTTGGAAATAGAAGAAATCCGTTCACTCATCAAGCCACGCAAACAGTTTGCCCACAAGGGGAACTTCGGCCATGCACTATTGATTGCCGGTTCAAAAGGAATGGCAGGAGCCTCTGTTCTCGCTGCCCGCGCCTGCCTTCGTTCGGGAGTAGGGCTGCTGACTGTTCATGCGCCAATGTGCAACAACGACATCTTGCAGACCTCCATACCCGAAGCAATCGTAGAAACCGACATCAACGAAACCTGTTTTGCCGTACCTACCGACACGGACGACTATCAAGCAGTCGGCATCGGCCCGGGACTGGGACGAAACGAGGAAACGGAAGCTGCCTTATTGGAACAACTGGAACACTGCCTGACTCCTGTTGTAGTAGATGCCGACGCTCTTAATATCCTCGCCAACCACCGTCATGCCCTTACCCATCTGCCGAAGGGTTCCATCCTCACCCCGCATCCAAAAGAACTGGAACGTCTGACCGGCAAATGCCAGGACTCTTACGAACGTCTGATGAAGGCTTGCGAACTGGCCCGTGCCGCCCATGTCCACATTATTTTAAAAGGAGCCTACTCCGCCATCATCACCCCCGAAGGTAAATGTTTCTTCAACCCAACCGGAAATCCGGGAATGGCAACCGGAGGTAGCGGTGACGTACTGACCGGAGTAATCCTGGCGCTGCTTGCCCAAGGTTATCCCACCGAAGAAGCCGCTAAAATCGGCACTTACATTCACGGATTGGCGGGCGATGTCGCTCAAAAGAAGCAAGGAATGATCGGAATGATCGCAAGCGATATTATCACCTGTCTGCCGACAGCATGGCGACTTGTAAGCGAATAAAAGTTAAGAACTTACAGTTTTTTCAATAACTTCATTAACTTTGTTTTCAAAACCAGTTAAAAAGAACCGAATATGAAAAAGTTGATTATAGCAGCAGGACTACTTATGACAACGTCCGCCTATGCACAAACCGAAGTACTGACAGGGGTTACCCGAGGAAAAGACTATGGAGTGGTTTACAGTCTTCCCAAAACCCAAATAGAACTTGAAATAAAAGCCAACAAAGTCAACTATACTCCGGGAGAATTCAGCAAATATGCTGATCGTTACCTGCGACTGACCAACGTCTCCGCCGACCCTGAAGAGTACTGGGAACTGACTAGCGTAAAAGTGAAATCCGTAGGTGTGCCCAACAGCGAAACGACGTATTTCGTAAAATTGAAGGATAAGACAGTAGCACCGCTCATGGAACTGACAGAGGATGGCATTGTGAAAACGATCAATGTTCCTTACAGCAACAGCAGTGTAGGCAAAAAAGCCGCTCCCGCTCCCACAGTCCTCCAAAAGAAAGCAAATCCTCGTGAATTCCTGACCGAAGAGATTCTGATGGCTAGCTCTACCGCCAAGATGGCCGAACTGGTGGCTAAAGAAATCTATAACATCCGCGAAAGCAAAAATGCCTTATTGCGCGGACAGGCTGACAATATGCCTTCAGACGGAGCACAGCTTAAGATTATGCTCGACAATCTGAATGCACAGGAAGAAGCCATGACGCAAATGTTCTCCGGCACCTGCAACAAGGAAGAGAGAACATTCACTGTCCGCCTTACCCCTGACAAGGAATTCAACAATGAAGTTGCTTTCCGCTTCTCGAAGAAGTTAGGTGTAGTTGCCAACAATGATTTGGCAGGAACTCCGTTTTATATCAGTCTGAAAGACCTGAAATCGGTCAAGATACCACAGGAAGATGGTAAGAAGAAGAAAGATTTGGATGGAATCGCCTACAACGTACCCGGACAAGCTATGGTTACATTGACCGACGGCAAAAAGAAACTTTACGAAGGTGAACTTCCTATTACTCAATTTGGTGTGATAGAATATCTGGCTCCGGTTTTGTTCAACAAGAATTCTACCATCAAAGTTTATTTTGATCCGAATACGGGAGGATTGCTCAAAGTGGACAGAGAAGAAGGGAAATAGAAAAACGAGAAAGTGAACTTCTAAAAAACAAAGAATATGGTTGGTGAAGGACATGCATTCGACATGATACGCCGAATAAAAGAGGGACGGGAAGCTTCCCGCCTACGTCGTGAACGTGCTAACGACAAGTTGAAGCATTTAAACCGTGCAAACGAACCTTATCCACTACCCAATACCACTCCCGAAGAAATGGAACGTATCATCCACGACTCGGAGAAAAAGAAAGAGAAAGACAGCAATTATTTTGTTTGGGGAACGCTTATTATCATGGGAGTCCTGATAGCAATTGCCGTCATACTTTGGGCTGTATTTATCAAATAAATAATAATAAATTCACCACAGAGGACACGGAGGACACAGAGGTTTAATCTTTTTTATTCACTATAGAGTAACACAGAGTCTCACGTATTGAGAATCGTATTTATCGCTCTGTTTTACTTGCGGAAAGAGAGAGAAGAACTCTGTGTCCTCCGTGTCCTCTGTGGTGAAATATAAATTCCTATTTATGCGACTGGTATCACCAGTTTTATAAATCCATCTTTCTGCATTTGAGAAAGATAAGCCGATACACGCGACTCGTAGCCCTCTTCATTTTGAAAATGGTCTGCGAGTTTTTCTATAATCTCACGAACATTGCGTTTTCCATCTATCAGTTCCCATACAGCCGTACCGTGTTCTTCCAATTTCACATGAAGTTCTTTCGACATTCCTTTCGGCACAAGGAAGCGTTGCATCCACGGATATTTAAAACGGGGAAAGGAGAGCACAATTGTCTCCCCTTCCCTTTCTGCTGTAATATGTTCACTGCGACAGGGAATGACCTCTAACAGGTTGATTTTCTCTTTGGCAGCCATACTTCTTATTTTTTATTTCAGAGTATTCATACTGATACCCTTTTGTTTACACCTTGATACAAAATTCCTTTGTTACTTTAGGTATTGAATTTCCCAGTTACTTTTGGATATTCGCCTCTTCCAGACCGTATCCCTTCTTCTTGTTCTCTGCCTTCAACATCAAAGCCACAATCAGAGCAAGTACACCAAAGAGAGCAAAAATAGTCATCGGCAACGTGTAGTCATAAGTCTGTGCACCGTCTACTACCGGACCTTTGCAATAAGTATTCAACACCCATCCGATCAACAAAGGAACACCCATCAATCCCCAGTTCTGTACCCAGAAAATCAATGCGTATGCGGTACCCAACTGTTTTTCCGGAATAATCTTCGGAACAGACGGCCACATAGCTGAAGGCACCAACGAGAAGGCAAATCCCAATATAATCATGATGATAGTAGCAAACCACCATATATTCAGTATAGGCAGAGCAAACATCGTATGCACAAAAATAAGCATCACTGATCCGATTATCATCAATGTGGCTCCCTTACCGATACGGTCATAAAGCGAACCGAACAACGGAGTCAGGATAATCGCACCAATCGGCAACAATCCGGGAATCGTTCCCGCCAACTTCGGATCTACGTTATATTTCTGCACCATCAAGTCGGCAGCATACTTGATAAAGGGGAATACAGCCGAGTAGAACAATACACATAGTAATGCAATCAACCAGAATCCTTTATTGGTAATAATATACACAATATCTTTCATACGGAACGGTTCTTCCGGTTCCAATCCCTCTGCATCCAAAGAAGCATCCAACTTCTTATCATAGAAAGTATAAAGGAAAAAAGCAATCGTACCCACGCACAACATAATCAGACAAAACAAAATCGGAGCAGGAATATTTGTATGGAATGTGCCACTCTCATCCGTAGATCCGAAAAAGTCTGCCAAAGGAACTGTCAATACCATCGCCAGAGTTGTTCCGATACGTGCCGTAGCCATTTCAAGTCCCATAGCCAATGCCATTTCCTTGCCCTTGAACCATTTCACTATAATCTTGGAAACAGTGATACCAGCAATCTCCACACCTACACCAAAGATAGCATATCCCAATGCAGCCAACGTCACCTGTGTTTTGAATCCGAAGAGCATGGCACCTTCCGGAAAAGTAGTAGAAATCGCATAGTATTTCAATCCACAACCAAACACCATCAATAAGCAAGCCCCCATTCCGGTGAAACGAACTCCCATCTTATCCAAAATGATACCACCGAAGATCAGCATCAATAGGAATACATTAAACCACCCGTAAGCACTTGTGAAGAAACCATAATCAAGACTGTCCCATAGTAGTTCTTTCTCAAGCATGGGTTTTAGAGGAGACATTACGTCGGTGAGGAAATAGCCGCATAGCATAGTAAATGCGACCAATGCTAGAACACTCCATCGGAGTACGGCGGAGTCATTCAATTTCTGTTTCAAATGTTCTGTCATTGTTATATTTAAAAAAGTAGTTAATAATCTTATACAGCCAACAAAGGTAGTTAAATCTCGTTTGTTTCTATCACAAAGAGATTGTTTTTACAAGAAAAAGTTAAGTGCGGATTACACTGACCACGCGGAACATTGAAAATCCGTGTAATCTGCGTAATCCGCACTTAAATATCAAAGAAATGCAGCATCCGTCTGCACCTTCCCATTAATGGTTTTACCCCAAAGTCTTACTTGACGACGGAGTGAATTACTCTGCTGCAGGAGCAGGAGTTTCAGTAGCCGGTGCCGGAGTTTCTGTAGCAGGTGCATTGGTAGCAGGAGCTTCAGTTTGCGGCGCAGCCGTACCTGCGGGTAAGTTATACGGGTTAGTCTGTTGTTCTTTCTGTGCCTGTTCCAACACTGCGTCTTTAGCAACAGCAGAGCGAGGAACTACATAAGCAGTAGCAATGCTCATTACAACCATAAAGATGGCCAGGCCCCATGTTGCTTTTTCCAGAAAGTCTGTAGTCTTGCGCACGCCCATGATGGCGTTAGATGAAGAGAAACCAGAAGCAAGTCCGCCTCCTTTTGAGTTCTGAATCAGCACGATGAAACACATCAACAAGGCTGCAATAACCATTAAGATAACGAATAATAAGTACATTTTTAGTTATTTTGAATTAGCGTTAATAATCAATTTCTCCAAAAATCTGATTTGGTCTGCAAAGTAAGCATTTTTTTTTGGATATTTCAAGCTTAATTTTTTAATTATTTCAAGAGCTTTTGAATATCGTTGCTGTTTAACATAGATTTTTGCCAAAGTTTCCGTAAAACAGCTGTCATCTTCCTCTTCTTCCTTTATCGTTTCTTCTTCGGTAAGTTCGTCCGAAGAGGTTGGCGAAGATGGCATTTCTTCTCTTAAAGGTTTCATGCAGAGGGGAGAGTCGCTCTCGCTCTTTTCTATAAAATCGTCAATCAGTTCGAAGCCTTTGAGTTTGGGCGTTTCTTCAGCCGGCTGTTCCGTGGCCGGAGTCTCCTCCAAAAGGAAAGAGGTGTAATCCATCGAATAGTCGAAACTGGTCCGGGCAGTCACCTCTTCGGGTACTGTGGACAAGAAAGCGTCGATCAATGCTAATGTGCGGTCTACGGACGGTTCGTCTTTCAGCACCTCCGTGAGAGGTACTCCCTTTTTCCGCGCCTGCACATCATAGCGGTCACCTTCAATCAACCGGAACAACTGCCGTCTGTCTGCAATGTAAAGAACTGCTTTCCGCAGTTCTCCACCGAAACTAATATCATGGAGAATATACAGATTCTTCAGATACAACAGACGAAGTGACTGAAAATACGGATACCTCGCAAGAAGATTGCGCAGTTCGTACAAAGTATCCCTATTCAGCGTCTCGGGATGCTGAATCCATTGTTGAAAGTTAACAGAAGTCATTTATATTACCAGTTTGCTACAGTTGCATTAAAAATTTGGTCGGTGATCTCTTTAGACATTTCAGCAATCAATCCGTCCTGTACGGCAGTCAACAACTGGGTAGAGTCGTAGGTACGGAACGCAGAAAACTGTTGTTCAAAGTCTTCGGCATGATTGGTGTTGTTGACAAAACGCACATTGACGGTGATAGTCAACTTCGTCTCCGAAGAATAACCGTCGGCAGATACTGCCTGGTTGTACTGATTGTACCCTGTGATTTCTCCGTCAATCTGCAAGTCGGCATTTTGACTCGGCTTGAGCAGTTGCAGACGGGTCTGCCGGATGAAGATATCTTTCAGGTCCTCATTGAATTTGGTTGCCAACGGAGCATATACATACTCCGACTTGATCGGGAAGTCGGCTATCGAAATGGTCTTTACCTTATCATAATTGATAGACGATCCGTTAAACTTATAGGAAACAGTGCACGCAATGACTACCAACGGCAAGCCGAACAGTAGCAAAGGGCGTATTATTTTCTTAATCCAATTCATATTCTTTTATTTTTCTATAAAGTGTACGCTCGGAAATATTCAAGTCCTTGGCCGCACTCTTCCGCTTTCCATGATGCCTCTCAAGTGCCTTGCGTATCATTTCTTTCTCCACTTCGTCCAGTGACAAAGGAGATTCTTCTACATATTCTTCCGTGTCTTGTATGTCATCGTCATCCTTGCAAACCGTAGGCTGCATGGTGTGAATGATAGCAGGTACCGAAGGTTGATGTGCCGTCACTACCGGAGTAGTAACCACCGTTCCCATTTGCCCTACCTGCCCCACCTGTCCGGCACGTTCCGCCATCAGGTTGTGCACCATCTTCTTCAGCTCCGCCACTTCCTGGCGCATATCGAACAGAACAGAATAAAGAATCTCCCGTTCGCTCTCAAAGCCTTTACTCTCACGCGTTCCCATCAGCGCGGGAAGACGTTGCGTATTTTGTGCAGGAAGATAATTCTGCAAGATAGCAGCAGAGATCTCCCTGTTGGTTTCAATGATAGATATTTGCTCGGTGATGTTCTTCAACTGACGAACGTTGCCGGGCCACGGGTAAGCCAATAACTCTTTCTTCGCATCCTCCGTCAACTGGATAGCAGGCATCCGGTATTTCTCTGCAAAGTCTGCGGAAAACTTACGGAACAACAAAAGTACATCGTCACCACGTTCACGCAAAGGCGGTATTTGGATAGGCACCGTATTCAACCGGTAATATAAATCTTCACGGAAACGTCCTTCTGCAATCGCTTGTGTCAGATTGACATTGGTAGCTGCCACAATACGAACATCCGTCTTTTGCACTTTGGACGAACCTACTTTTATAAACTCGCCACTCTCCAACACACGGAGCAAACGCGCCTGGGTAGGCATCGGCAACTCCCCTACTTCATCAAGGAAAATAGTACCACCGTCGGCTTCGCCAAAATACCCTTTCCGTTCGCCAATCGCACCGGTAAACGCACCCTTCTCATGCCCGAACAGTTCGGAATCAATCGTGCCCTCCGGAATAGCACCACAGTTGACAGCAATATACTGTCCATGCTTCCTCCGGCTATATTGATGAATAATCTGCGGAAAACTTTCTTTTCCGACTCCACTTTCTCCGGTAATCAGCACAGACAAATCGGTAGGAGCTACCTGAATGGCAACATCTATGGCGCGCGACAATGCTTCGGTATTACCTATAATACCGAAACGTTGTTTCACTTGTTGTATCTCTGCTCTCGTCATCACTCGTTTTTAATCTTCGTCTACTGTATCCAGCTTCAGTTTATCACTATCGTCACGTTTCTCGTAATACTGTTTACGCAACGGATTGGCACGAGCCACTTTTTCCCGCTGACGATTACGGAACACATCGATGGCAACATAGATTGCCTGACGGAAAGAATCTTCACAAGCCAATCCCTTGCCTGCAATATCGTATGCCGTTCCATGAGCCGGAGAAGTACGTACTACCGGCAGGCCTGCCGTATAGTTCACCCCGTCTTCCATAGCCAAGGCCTTGAACGGAGCCAGCCCCTGATCGTGATACATCGCCAGGATACCGTCAAAATGAGTATAATTGCCTGAACCCATAAAGCCGTCGGCCGCATAAGGGCCGTAGCAAAGGATTCCTTTCTCTTCCATTTCTTTCATGGCAGGGATAATCACTTCCTGCTCTTCCATTCCCAACAAACCACCGTCTCCGGCATGAGGATTGAGAGAGAGCACCGCAATACGCGGAGCGCCGATACCGAAATCCTGTTTCAGGCAACGATGGAATATCATCAGTTTCTCCTGAATCAGTTCTTTGGTAATCGTAGTCGCGATCTCTCTGACAGGGATATGTGTCGTCACCAAAGCCACCCGGAAGTCATTCTTCATCAAAATCATCAATGACTTATCACCATTGCCCAGACGTTCTTCGATATATTCCGTATGTCCGGGGAAGGAGAACTCTTCCGACTGAATCGTATGTTTGTTGATCGGAGCTGTTACGATAACGTCTATCAGCCCTTCGCGATATTCTTCGATGGCACGTTCCAAAGCCCCCAGCGCAGCTTTACCGGCTTCGGGGTCGGGTTTGGAAAATTCCACTTTCACCTCATCATCCGTACAGTTCACCACGCTCAAACGGTTGTACCCCGCTTCGGTAGCAGAGTTGACAATGCTGAAATTGGTCTGTATATCCAGCGCTTTGCGATGATAAGCCGCTACTTTCGGTGAGCCATAAATGATCGGAGTACATAGTTCCAACATCGTAGGGTCGGAAAATGTCTTAAGAATCACCTCATAGCCCACCCCGTTAATATCTCCTTGGGTGATACCTATCCTTATCTTGTTATCTTCCATGTTTTTATTTATTAGTTTGTTCCGCTTCCTTAGATGCTTCTCCCAATGGAATCTGATTCTGCTGAACTTCATTCGGAAGTTTCAGTGTATACAGAGATGCTTCCATCTGGCGTACCAGGTTGCGTTTCATTTTATCAGGTGAATAAACAAATATTTCTGCTGTTATAATTCGTTGGTTTTTCTCGTCCAGACGAGTATGAGATACATACGGGCCACCCATAAAGTCGCCCTTCATACGCCACAGGCCACGTGCTTCCATTGTGTAGCTGTTTTGTACATTGATCGGACGGACATCGGTCAGCAAACTATCGGTCGACATATAAACGCCTTCCTTGAATCCGGGGATATTGGCTTTCATCACGGAGTCACGTTTGTGCACAAAATATTCTTTGGTAAACGTATCCTTGTCAGTGTACGGATAAGAGTACATCACAAAGTTACGGTCAGCACTACCTGTGTTGGTAGAAGCCCAGAAGAAATCATCCCCGGTCTTTGAATTAGCCAGTTCGGCATCCACCCAGATGTCGCATCCGAACAAACTGTCCACTTTCTGCGAAATGAAATTACTGTGTTTCCCTTCTAGAAACGTAATCTGACGGTTCATTTCCGCACGGGTAAAGAAGTCGACAATCGTCTTTTTGTTCTCTTCCACAAACTTCTCGAACTCTTCTTCGTTCGGAGCCTGGATAGTCAATATCATCTGCGGATTGGCATACACGTCCTTCGCATATTTGAACGAGGCTTTCGTATATATATCCTGTATATCTACAATAATAATGTTACGTATCAACTTCAGCGTAGAATCATAATCTTTCGGTGAAGTATACATAATCCGGAAAGAAGGTTCCGACTGCGGCAAACCGGGCATATCAGCATCGAGCGCATCATGCAACGCCCTTCCGGCAGCACGATCCCAAACACCGTGATCTACTACAACCAAAAGCTCGTAAGCACGACCACTAGAGGTGTGATTTCCTTTCAGACCACAAGATGCAACGACAAAGGCTACCAAAGCGATGCATAAAATAAAAGAGTACTTTTTCATGATGTTCGGTTTTATATATTAACTTTCATTATTTTTCTCCTGTTTCGCTGTCGACAGCATACCGCAAGCGGCAAAAATATCTTCGCCTCTGGATGAACGGATAGTGGTGAAAAGTCCGTGTGACGTCAGATTATCACGAAAACGGGTCATCGTATCCATATCCGCCCCCTCGAGGTCTACCCCCGGTATGGCATGAAAACGAATCAGATTCACCCTGCAATCCAGCCCGCGAAGAAGTTTCAGCAACTCTTTGGCATAGACCTGCGAATCATTGAGCCCTTTAAAAACAATATATTCAAACGAAAGTCGACGTTGTTTACTAAAATCATAGTTTTTTAACAGTTCCACCATTTCGGTGATTGAAAACGCCTTTTCCGCCGGCATTAATTCAGCACGCTGAACGGTCAGCGGAGAGTGAAGGCTGATGGCAAGGTGGCAGTCATTTTCTTCGATAAAACGCTGCAATCCTTTCCGTAGCCCGACAGTAGAAAGCGTGATACGCTTCGGACTCCATGCGTAACCGTAGGTAGCGGTCAGTAGTTCCAATGCTTTCAATACCTCATCCAGGTTATCGAGCGGCTCGCCCATTCCCATCATTACGACATTAGTCAGTTTATCCCGTTCCGGCAGCGAATGAATCTGGTTTATGATCTGGCTGGCGGTCAGGTTAGCTGTATACCCCTGTTTACCGGTCATACAGAACTTACAGTTCATCTTGCAACCTACTTGTGACGACACGCACAATGTTGCCCGGTCATCATCCGGTATATAAACCGACTCTACAAAATGGTTCTCACCCACTTTATAAAGATACTTCACCGTACCATCTACAGAGCGCATTTCATCTACCGGAGCTTCCGCTCCCACCTCATAGTTCTGCTTGAGCAACTCCCGGTGTTTCAATGACAAATTAGTCATATCATCAATCGAGGCTACCTTCTTTTCGTAAAGCCAGGATGCAATCTGCTTGGCAGCAAAGCCGGGCATACCCAGTCTTTTTGTCAATGATTGAAGCTCTACAAGAGTCATTCCTAAAAGGGGATATTTAGACATTCTTCTTTCTATTGATAGTTTATATCTGCAAATGTAAGGAAATAAAGTCGATTTCCGTATAGCAGGAATGTAAAAGTTAACAAAAAAGGGAAGTATGCCTCCGTTATGATTCAACCACGCTGATATATTGAAGTAGCTTTTGCGCCATTTCAGAATCCTCGCCATTCTTTTTCACTTCATGACCGTACGCCTCACGGAAACAAGCCAGCGCCTCTTCCCGTTCATTACAAAAGCTGTGCAAAACCCCTAGGTTCTGACAAGCCAGAATCGTATCTTCATCCTCCCATCCCAGATATTTCTTTCGCAGTTCAAACTCTCTGAAGAAAGCCTCTTTCGCCATTGGATAATTCTCCAACTTCACATAAGCCTGTGCTTTGTAATAATATACCAGACAGGAAGCATTAAGGTCAGTATCATCGTGAAAATCCAAAGACGTTGCAATACGAATCACGTTATCATAGTCTTTATTCATGTAATACTGCTGCATAATATCACATCTCAATGCCTCGTAGCGGACAGTCAGTTCCGCCAGACGCGGTTTTTCGCTGAAATACATTTCATGCAGAAGAGACTCACGGAAGAATAAAGTAGACGCCTGCTCATCGCCACGTTCATTCATCATCCGCTTGAATTCCCTGCATAGATAATACAACTGTTTATGACAAGCGACGATCTGTTTTTTGCTGTCTATCTGTATAGCAATGTCCAACGCCTGATTCATCAGCATCCATGCTTCATCGTATCGTTTGATATAATAAAGACATTTACCCTGCATACGCAAACATTTAGCCACTCCACCAGACAGTCTGCCATTCAACGACTCGTGCATTTCAGCTACTTTCCGGAATTTCTCGGCAGCACTCTCTTCCTCATCCTTATAGTAATCACAATAAGCCAGATATTCGGAAAGTTCAATGACTTCTGCCTGACTCTTCTCGTCAGCAGAAGCCGCATGATAATCAAGCGCCCTATTCAAATAGGTCACTGCTTCATTGTATTGCTCATTGTAGTAATATGCCAGAGCTAGATTTCGGCAGGTGTTGGCAATCTCCAGTTCCGGAGTCGGTACAATGTTTTCCTGCATCACCAATGCTTTCAGGAAACAGTCGCATGCCGTTTCGTATTCTTCATTACGGGCATACCGGCATCCCTCATTCATCTTCAATACCGACTTGGCAATGAGTGGCATGGCAGCACCTTCCATACTCTTCTCACTCACAGCAGCTGCCGCCTTCGTCAGATGGAAAGAACTGCTCAAGAAAGTAGCCATATCATTAGCAATGACAGGAATTAAAAAAGAATCGATCTCATCAAAGTCCAATTCGGCATAGACTTCAGGCGTAACTTCAGGATTGTCGTTCATGATCGCCTTCCAGCTATCTTCCAACAGAGAACGATTCGTGCGATACAGAATCTCGAAAATCTCCACATCACAAATCCAATCCTTCAATATATCCCATTCTTGCATCTTATAGCATTGATAGGTAATCTCCACTTTATAGCGATACGAATCATGGTAGCAGAACTGTTTCATGCGATAGTTATAATCGGCAAAAGTCAACGGATGGGAAAGAATCTCTTCCTCATCCAGCAAAGCGGAAATAATTTCATGGCGACTATCATCTATACATTCGTCATCTTGAGCGAAATAGCGTTCGATTGCCTCTACCATTTGTGTGTCACCAATGCAATATCGTCCTCCTTTGTTGGTAAGCCAGCTGCTCATTTCCACTCTCAACTGCGACCAAAGTATCTGATTAATGTCTGCCATGCTCTTCACTTCATCTTCGGTAAATCCTTCTAAAGTAAGTGAAAGCATCAGAAGCGTTCTTCCAATCTCTTCGAAACCATAATCAGCCGACAAACGCCGTAACACACTGTCATAGAATTGCCCAACCTCATTGAGCCGGCAATATCCACTCATATATTCATTGAGAGCATCGTACTGACCGAACGAAACCAGCTCGTTGAGCAATACACTTAAACAGCGCGGTTGTTTAGCCAGCACCCACGAAGCAAGAATATCTTCCTGTTGTGCGGACAAAGCCTTGGAGTAAGTAGACAAATACTGCTTTGAGAACGACTTGGCATCCGCCTGTGAAAAACCATTCAACTGGAAATGGGCGTAGCCATTCTGAACAAAGGGCAGGTAGGCAGTGGATGACGCAGAAAAGCTCAACACGACTTTCACGTTCGGGGGAATAGATGCAAATAAAGAAAACAGGGATGCTTCAGTCGGATTCAGATAACTGATGTCATCAATCAACAGAATGATAGGGTATCTTGATGCACCCAACACACTCCACAACTGACTGAACTTTTGGATAGAATTCAAATCTTCTTCAATCTCCTTGAGGTTTCGAAGTGTGTTTCCTGAAAAAGTGTTCAAGCCAGCATCTCCCATCAAAACCGAGTTTTTCACGGTGTCCATGATGGATTTGGCAGTGCTTTGGGTCGAGTCCAGTTCTTTTGAGACTTCCGCCGCGAACAAATTTTCTTCACCCAAAGATTGATGCTTGAGTGCGTTCTGGCATTTGGAAGCTAACATTCTCGCCAACGTTTCCGGATAAGAAGACAATGTAGTACTATCCAAGCGATGATAGATAGGAATCATCGGCATATCATTGTTCACCAAATCGCTCCAATGAGCCAACAAAGCACTCTTGCCAAGACCGCAACCGCCCGTTACCACCAGACACCGCTGTTCATCCGCCGCCAAAAAATCAGCAAACGCGTGATCTGCTTCAGGTATTGGGTGATAATTGAATAAGAGTTCATTGCGCGTCAGTTGTTCTTGCAATGCTTGATTATCTTCAACGGTCAGTACGTCAGGAAACTCCCGTTCAAGCAATTCCGTGAAAGCAGCTTCCACAAGGTTACACAACTGATCGGGCGAATCATACTCTTGCACAGGATAACGATCCTGTTGCAAAATACTCTCTTTCAGACGTTTCAATTTAAGAGACTCCTCTTCAGGGCAAGACAGTTCATCATCTGCCGACTGTTTTATATAAAAATAGGCATGTAACGGATTGGGATTGCGCAGTACACCAAACTGCATTTCAATTTCCGTCACACTCAAATGGTGATTCAAGTCATCTTCTATCCAACGATATTCCAAGCTGTCATTGAGAGTTTGAGATAAATCTTCATAACTGGGACACCATCCATAGCGGTCGCCTACCATACCTATGAAGAAAGGCCGGGAGTTAACGATCTCTTTCAGGCATATTTCAACAACCTTGCCGCTTTTCGCATCTTCTTCTGTGATTCCCCAACGCAAATCAACCAATGAAATGGTGGCACCACGGCTGGCAGCCTTCACTTGCAAACCCTTAAAGAGTTTGACTAATGCAGAACGTTCCATCTCCATGTCTCTGAACGTTGACGAAAGGAATACACGGATAACACGTGAATTTTCAGCGGGAACTGAATACTGGGCTAGTTGTTTAGTCATAATATAGATTCGTATTAGTTAATGAAGTATTTCGCAAAGCCAATTGATAAAGATTGGCAAGATATGGAAATTTAATCAGATAACAAAGACCATAAACAAAAAAAACGAGCACAAAAAAGGCACGGATTACACGGGTTTCGCGGTTCCCTCATAAGTTTAAACCGCGTAAATCCGTGTAATCCGTGCCTAATATCTATTACTTGCTACTTGTTTAGAAGAACAAGAAGCGTGTATCTTTTACGTTTGCTTTCAGATACAAATCATTCATCAGACGGCTGGCAAAACGTGCGTGCATGTTAGTCAGCGTAGCTTCTTCTGCTTTTGCGTCGAATGTTTCGTTCAGTTTGTCCTTGCCGTATACCTGCAATACAAATACTCCGGCATTACCTTTGATAGGAGCGCTCAACTGATTTACTTCAGCTGCAGAAGCATAAGCACCTACCAGCGGTTCGCTGCTGCGCAATGCTGATACGTATGCAGGAGCTGCAAAAGTAACCATCTTCAAAGAGTCGCTAACTGCATTAGTCATCTCTTTGTACTGGTTGAATGAAGTTGCATTGGCAGCTTTCATGTCAGCCATAATCTTTTCAGCTTTCTTATCTTTTACGATTTCAGCTCTCAACTGATCCTGTACTGCTTTCAACGGACGATATCCTTCCGGCTTAATGCCTACCAGACCTACTACCATCATGTGATCGCTTTCGCCACATTCGTACAAGCCGGAAACATCACCCGGTTTTGCTTTATCAAATGTCCATCTCAACGCTTCTTTTGTACCTCTTACACCACCGATATTGTGTTCAGAGCTGCTCAAATCCATTCTGTCGAGCAATCTGTAACCGGCTTCTTCAGCGTTAGCTACCATCTTTTCTACACTCGGATTAGCTGCGATAAACTGGCTGAAATCATTATAAGCGCGGTTGTAAGTTTCTTTGCTGAACTCTACTTCACGTTTGATAACAGCTACTTTATATTTGTCTTTTACAGATTTCTTGTTCGTTACCTGAAGAATTACGTTTGCTTGTCCCATCGGCAAGTTTACCAATTCGTTCACACCTGTATTGTTGATAGCAGAGATGAATTTCAGGTTATCGCCGTCTATCTGTGCACCTTCGTACTGTGCAGAAGTTAGCCAGTTTGCATCACCAGTCTGACCATATTTCTTTGCCAGATCAGCAAAGTTAGCGCCACCTTTGATCGCGTTGTAGATACTATCAGCCAATGTCTTTGTCTTCACAGCATCTTCTGCGTATACCTGAATCTGACGGAATTCGACAGAATCGGCAGCAGCAGCTTTAGCTACAATTTTAAAAGAGTTGATTGTATTGTCGGCACCGTTATAGTAAGGACCATAAATAGTACCTACCGAAGCAGAGTCCAAACGGGCAACTACATCTGACGGGAAAGCTGTTTTGTTATAGAACAAGTCTACATAAGGAGCTTCCGAGCCAGTCGAACGGATGAAAGAAGTATAATCTTCCGTAGTAGTAGCCAACTGTTCAGTAGCTTCGTCCACTTCTTTCTGGATAGCAGCTCTGTCTTCAGCACTTGCAGTCACTTGTACATCGATGTACTTGATGTCACGAGTTTCCTGATATTGTTTGAATTGTTCTTTCTTCTTGTTATACAAGTCTTTCAGTTCCGATTCTTTCACTACGATTGTAGAGTCCACTACAGAAGAGTAAGGAATACCAGCCATCAACACGTTGTACTGGTTCACTCTTGCATCGAAAGCGTCCTGTGCTTCCACCGGATTGGAAAGAAGAGCTTTAGACACCAATGCCTGATACTTTTCTGCCAGACGGCTCTCGATCAGAGTTTTCTGAATGAAAGACCAGTATTTATACATGTTATTGTATTGTTCAGCATACTGTGCCGGCATTTGTGATTCGCTCATCTTGGCATATTCCACGAGGAACTTGTTCAACATATCCTTGTCGAAGTTTCCTGTTTGCGGATTCTGGAAAGGAGTTTGTCTCAACAAAGGATGAACGCCTGCTTTCAGGATGTCCTGGATTTCAGCAGCAGAAACAGTCAGTCCCAGTGCTTTTGCTTCTTTTTCGATCAGTTTATTGTTTACGTAGGAACGCCATACTTCATCGCGCACCTGATTGGTTTGTTCGTCATTCAAGGCGGTCACCCCACGCATGAGTTTCACCACTTCGGTATATTCTTCTACCAAATTCTGATACTCTTGAGCGGAAAGAGCGTCTCCGTTCACCTCACCTACGTCATGTGCCTGATGCGGCTGCATCACCTTCCATGCGTCACCCGCAATGAAAGCAAACAGCGCCAAGCCGATAACAATCACCAATAGAGGTCCTTTCGACCTAATGTTTTGTAACGTTGCCATTTTGATTAATACGATTTATGTTTATTATTATTTCTTTCTTTTGTCGTTTTAGCGCACGAAGATACAAAAAATGCTAATATGCATCTATTTATTGGCTAAAAATTTCTTGATTATCGTCATTATTCCAAGACTTTTAATCGCACGAGTTCTATTTTTGTCGCTGTGACCTTAATTATCTTGAATTGATAACGTCCCACCCGCACCACTTCATGCAGCTTCGGAAAACTCTGATATTGGTTCAGAATCAGTCCTCCTACCGTCAGATAATCGTCCGATTCGGGCAAATCGAGTCCGAACGTCTCATTGACTTTTTCTATCTCCAAGCGGGCGGACAACACATACTCGCGTTCATCAATCTGCTTGCTAATATAGGAAGTATTATCGTGCTCATCTTCTATATCTCCAAATATTTCTTCTACCAGATCTTCCAGAGATACAATACCGGACGTACCGCCAAACTCATCCACCACTACGGCAATCGTTTTCTTTTGCTGCATAAAGAGCTTCATCAGTTTATTGGCGGACATGGTTTCGGGCACAATCGGCACTTGCTTCACATTCTCATGCCAGTTTTTCGGAGCACGAAACATTTCCGACGAATGAATATAACCCACCACATTGTCGATATTTCCATCGTACACAATGATCTTGGAAATTCCTGATTCGATGAAGCGGCTTTTCAACTCGTCCAGCGAAGTTGTCAGATCAACAGCCACCACTTCGGTACGCGGAACGATACAGTCGCGGATTTTTATGTTCGAGAAATCCAAAGCATTCTGAAAGATTTTCACTTCCGTATCCAGTTCCTCCTCATTCTCGGCATTATCAATACTGCTTTGCACGAAGTAGTCCAAGTCGACTTTTCCAAACGCTCTGTCGGATGCATCCTTGTTAATCTTCATTCCAAAGACACGAAGGAATAAACAAGACAAACCGGAAGCCAGTTTAGAAATAGGATATAGAATGACGTAACAAATAATCAGTGGAATGGCAAAAACATTCAAGACCAGATTGGGATTGATTTTGAAGATTGTTTTCGGCAGAAACTCTCCGGTCACCAGAATAATAAGGGTAGAAATAACGGTCTGCGCCAACACCATCAGAAAATGATTATCAATGAATCCCGCCAGCAGATTATCGCCAATAATCTGTGCCATCAGAATACCATAGATGACTAGTGCGATATTATTCCCCACCAGCATGGTAGAGATAAATTCATTCGGGTTCTTGAAGAAGATAGAAAGGATGCGGGACGTAATTCCCCCCTTGCGTTCCATCTCAAAACGCAGTTTGTCTACCGACACAAAGGCAATCTCCACTCCTGAAAAGAAAGCGGAGAAGACCATGGTGATAATTAGAGAGATATAAATATTCATAGTTTATTTCACAGAATCTTTTCGCACTGAATCCGGCAGCGCTTTTGTTTCCGGTTGGGGCGGACCACCTGCTTCCTCATCCACATAGAAAATACCTTCGATATTATGGATGGTATATATGGTCATTTGCTGGTTCGAGTCGAATCCATGCCCTGTAATAATTCTGTCCGGTTGTTGAATACGTATAAACTTGTCGGAATATACCTTTTGGGTAGCTTCGTTCCAGTACAGCAGTTCCGTATTAAAACGCTCTCCTTTCCGGTTCTGTATATCTACGTTCCCTATCAGCTTCCAAAGCCTTTCTTTGTCATAATAGTAGGCAGTATCCGCTTTGATACTGGCTTCTATATGAAAGATAGAGTCGAACTGTTCCAGATATACGCCCTTCTCAAAGGCCCAATAGGATGGTTTCTTACGGTCGTACACCGACCATTCTTCCGTATTCACTCTGTAGCGTGTCACTCCGGAATCGGAGATAAGGGTGGTGACTCCCAATGTTGTCATCATCGGAAGGGAATCACGTTCCGTGATAGCCTCACCCATAGCTTTCTTCTTTCCGCCACAGGAAGATAATAAAAGAAGCATAACAATCACCCCGGAGGTAATTGTTATGCTCATGCTTTTATGCAATAAACGGTTTCTTCGTTTTCGCAACATACATTTATCTAATCGTTGTAGTCTCTCCTATCCAACCGCCGATAGTGATGCGGTCGCCTTGCTTGTAACCTAACATAAATAGGTCTTTAGCTTGCGGAGTATGACCAGAATATCTACCGATCAATTTGTTAGCTTCTTCAGCTACGCTCGGATCCACTTGTTTTGCACGTTGCAGTTTGTCAATCACTGCAAAGTAAGTACATTTGTTCAAAGCAGGTTCGTCGCTCCAGTTGGGACTCATTGCATAAAGATTAGCAATCAGGATGTATGGAGCACCGTAGTTTTCGTTAAAACCAATTGCTTTCTGGCAATATGCTCTTGCTTGAGACAGCTTTTTGGCAGAAGCCAATACTGCTGCGGCAGCGTATGCTTTTTCAGCTTTCTTCACATTGTCTGTTTCCAGGTTCACTGCTTCGTCAAAGAATTTCACAGCACCGTCAATATCACCTTTCTTAAATGCCTGATAAGCACATCCGGTAGCAGCTTCTGCTGTCGGTTCCATCTTGTAAGCATAGTAAGATGCTTGCAAATAAGCTTCGCTTTCAGTACATTTCATCATTTTCATGATGTCGATAACTTTCTTCAAGTAAGCCAAGTCAGTCTGGTTAGCTTCTACTTTCGGTCCATAGATGTTTTGCAGTGATTCGCAATCAGCTGTTCCACTGTTTACAAACAAAGCCACTAAGTTATCCTTGATACCCAGTAAAGGTTTCTTCTTTGCTTCGCTGGCTTCAGCAGCAATAGCAGCGTCTACATATTCAGAAGCAGCCAGATAGTCCTGAATGAACTGTTCTTTATGATTCGGATCCGTTTTCAGTTTATCCAAAGACATTTGCAGGAAATAGAAGATAGTCGCACCTGCCGATTCGCCTTTCACTGCATTTACAGACTGACTCAACCATTGATAAGCCTGGTTCACATCAATCTTCGGAGCAAAAGCGATATAATCTACTGCTTTGATACCCAGAGCTTCGTCAGCAGAAGACACTTTTGTACCTTTAGCTAGAAACTCATCTGTGTATTTAATACGCAAGTCATGCGTATTCATCAGTTCATTAAAATATTTCTGATAATCTGCATTATTCCGATCCTTGATTTGTCCCATCAAGCCTTTCAGAATCTTATATCCGTCAGTAAAGGTATAGAAACGAAGCGTCGGACAGTTTTCCAACACAGCTTTCCAAGGAGTATACGCATCTTTAAAATTACCAGCACGCACAGCTTCATGCGAGATACTACTGTTCGAGTTACAGTTAGACGCATCCTGTGCTACCACAGTGGTTGCTCCTGCCGAAAGGAGCAACATAGCCACAAGCGTTTTAATTTTCATTGTATCTAAATTTTAGTTGTTATTATATAGTCGTCTATTCTTTCTTACATTCATCTCATTACTCCACTCTGCGTTTGAAGAACCAACGTTCGTTGAACGTCAATCCGATGCTCACGCGGAAGATGTTTTCATTTACAAAAGCCGATTCCTGTCCACTGATACGGACAAATTGTCCGCTGATGCTAAGAATGGAACGGGAACGAGGCACAGGCAGACCGAAACCGGCAGTTACGCCATATTCACGGGTAGCCTCTTTGCCGCCGATCTTATAATACGGAGTCGTATAATAAGCTCCCAGACGGTATTTAATATGGGATAAATAGGAACGTCCCATCAAATTAGGAATGTATTCCGCACCCACTGATACTTTATGACGGTTGCAATACGTGTATGTTTCATTAAAATCCTCACGTACAGCATCATCCGATGTATTTACGCCAAACTTGGTTTTTGACCACTGCTGCAGACTATAATCCGCTCCGACTGTCAGGCGTTTGTCATAGTTATATGTAAATCCGACGCCAAAAGTATTAGGAAGTTCCAACGTAGCATCCAAGTTATTGCTATTAGTCGTACTAACCTGTGTCGTTACTGTATAATCATTATTCAGTTTATGTTTCGGAGAAAAAACAGCCCCGATTGTCATTGAATGCTTCTTATTAAAATCCAATGTATATTGTGTACCAAAATCCAGTTTATAGTCTGAAATAGATACCCCCATCTGCTGTATATAAGAGTAAGACTCCGATGTCGCGGGATAAATGATAGTCCGCGTCCGTGTTATATCTCCCCAAAAATAAGAAGCATTCACACCCAGAGAAAGATTCTTAAGTACTTTCACACCAATACCACCATAAAGTTGATGCAATCCCCCATCTCCTGTAAAACTCCGGGTTTGACTGACTCCATTATCAACTTTGCTATCCGACACTGAATATCCCACATTGGAGAACGGCAATAATCCGATACTCATCGCTATCCTCGGATGCAAACGGAATTGCATAGCCAGATAGTCAAAACTGGAGTTTTTAGCGTTCAGTTTCACACCGCTACCGCTAATATTCATATTTTGCAGACTGACACCTCCTTCAAAGAGGAATGTCAATGAGTCAATGGCTGTATACGAAGCAGGATTCAGTGGATTGATCTGTGCTCCATCCCGAAGTCCAAAAGCAATTCCCCCCATCGCCTTGCTGTTACCGAAACTCTGATCGGACAAGTCGCCATAGCCATATCGTGTATAAGGAGAGTTTGTATTATTTTGAGCGATTGCCATTCCGGTAACCATCGTGAGCAAAAGCGCACAAAGTGTGTGTTTAAATCCTACCATTATTATAGTTTAAAATTCTATTTAATCCTTTCAACACTAAAAATCTATCTGCAAAGATGATACTTTTTACGCTGCTATCAAAAGAAAATTCATCTCCGCCCGTTAAAAAAACCAAAAGTTCAGGATATTTATGCTTCATAGACTCAATATAACCTGAAATTTCGTATTCCATCCCTTTCATCACTCCGGCACGTATAGCCGTTTCGGTGTCCCGTCCCATCGGGAGTTTGCGCCCATTGGTGTCCACCAGAGGCAAACGCCCCGTAAACTGATGAAGTGCTTTAAAACGCATCTGCATACCGGGAGAAATATTACCACCATGATACTGACCTTTTGAGTCGATAAATTCATAAGTGATGCAAGTTCCGGCATCAATAACCAACACATCCCGATGAGGGAATTGCTCATTAGCACCAACTGCGGCAGCCATACGATCGTACCCCAATGTTTCAGGAGTTTCGTACAGATTGACAACCGGAAGCGGAGTCTGATGATTGAGCCACAACAATGGGAACGGCAAAGCTGCCAAATCGGCTAGTATCCGTTCGCTTAAATCTATGACAGTAGCCACAATCCCCTGCTCAACCGGATACTTGGAACAAAGTGCTTTCAAACAATCCAGCGACTGATTGGATTCGGTTAATACCTCCACCATCTCTCCGCCATTGAAGAGAGCCACCTTTGCCATCGTATTTCCTATGTCGATAATTAAATTCAATGCATTTTCATCTTTAGCGAGCGCAAAGGTAAGGCAAAAAAAGAGAAATTGAAGCATCGAGAGAGAATTATCTTTATTTTTCCATTCACAGAACACAGAAAAAGTGTGTTGAGCGAACTATATTTATATAGATTATTAATATTTATTATTTATATATGCTCGTTAGGGTGTCCGCCCTCTTTTTTCCAGGCGTTATAACCGCATAAGTAACAGCCCATTACACAACCATCAGGGGTGTCCACTAGGGTGTCCGGTATTTCGCAAAGATTTGACGCCCGAACAGAGGCTCTATTTCACCTAAACAGAGCCTCTGTTTACCCCAATTAGAGCCTCTGTTCTGATAAAATAGAGGCTCCGTTTTCCCGAATCCAACTATTCTTTCTATATTTGCCACCGAAATAAAACGAACCAGCTAATGAAACGGTTTTTCTCATACATCATCCTCTCCTTCTTCCTGTTGCTTCTGCCCACCGGACAAGCATCTGCCAACAACAACGACTCCATCCGTTTGAGCCTGTTGACTTGTGCCCCCGGAGAGGAAATATATTCCCTATTCGGACACACTGCCATCCGTTACGAAAATCCTTCACAAGGGATTGACATTGTATTCAACTACGGACTGTTCAGTTTCAACACTCCCAACTTCATCTTCCGCTTCTCGCTCGGAGAAACAGACTACCAACTGGGAGCAACGGATTATGAACGTTTTGCAGCTGAATACGCATTTTTCGGACGCAGCGTATGGCAGCAAACGCTGAATCTGACCGATGAAGAAAAGACAGAACTAATCCGGTTATTACAAGAAAATTATCGTCCGGAAAACCGGGTATACCGTTACAATTTCTTTTACGACAATTGTGCTACCCGCCCCCGGGACAAGATAGAAGAAAGCATTGCAGGAAAAGTGATTTATCCCGCAGAACCACAGGATGGCTCCCTCACTTTCCGCGACATTGTACATCAGTATTGCAAAGGACATCCATGGGCACGTTTCGGCATTGATCTCTGTATCGGAAGTGAAGCCGACCAGCCCATCACACAACGTCAGATGATGTTTGCCCCTTTCTACCTGATGGATGCTTTCGACGGTGCACAAATTAAAAGCGATTCTATCCAGCGTCCACTCATAACGGCCAACGAGCTGGTAGTCGATGCCACTCCCGAACCGGATGAAAGCGGCTGGATGCCTACTCCGCTTCAATGCACCTTACTCTTATTTATATTGACAACCGCCGCCACCATCTATGGAATCCGCCGGAGAACCGGATTATGGGGAATCGACCTCTTCCTTTTTGGGATAGCAGGTATTGTGGGATGTGTCCTTGCATTTCTCGCGCTCTTCTCCCAACACCCGGCAGTCAGCTCCAATTTCCTATTATTGGTATTCCATCCGGGACAACTTCTTTTCTTGCCATACATTATATATTGTGTCCGAAAAGGGAAGAAATGTTGGTATTTAACCCTGAATCTGGCAGTTTTAACACTTTTTATAGTGCTTTTTCCTGTAATTCCGCAAAGATTTGACTTTGCTGTTGTACCTTTGGCACTCGTTTTGCTGATACGTTCAGCGAGCAATCTGATTGTGACATCTAAAAAGAAATAATGAAAGGACTACTAACTTCCCTCATCACCGTACTGACTTTCACCGGGCTACAAGCCCAGTCACTGCCTGCCGCCCCTAAATTAGTGGTAGGGTTGACGATTGACCAATTACGTACGGACTATCTGGAAGCATTTTCGTCACTCTACGGCGAGAAAGGCTTCAAACGTCTTTGGAAAGA
The DNA here is from genome assembly GCF_001314995.1 of Bacteroides ovatus. Classification (NCBI taxonomy): domain Bacteria; kingdom Pseudomonadati; phylum Bacteroidota; class Bacteroidia; order Bacteroidales; family Bacteroidaceae; genus Bacteroides; species Bacteroides ovatus. Next base: position 6,018,445 of record NZ_CP012938.1, on the reverse strand, counting down.
GGGAAGAGTGTTCCATAACGCCGAATATACCTTCTGCGGTATAGACCGCGCTTCTGCCATAGCGGCTATTTATAGCGGTACGACGCCTTCCATGAACGGAATTATTTCTCAACGCTGGATGGATGCCTCTACCCTTCGCCCCGTCAACAGCACAGACGACACGGCATTTATGGGGTATTACACCGACCAGACTGTCGCCCCCACCAAACTACTGACTTCAACCATTGCCGACGAGCTGAAAATAGCGACACAAGGCAAAGGACTCGTATATGCCATTGCACCTGATTGCGATGCCGCACTTTTTGCAGCCGGACATGCCGGAAACGCTGCTTTCTGGCTCAATCCCAACACCGGAAAATGGAGTGGAACCACCTATTATGGAGAGTTTCCGTGGTGGGCAAGCCAATATAACGACCGTCAAGCGATCGATTTCCGTATTGCCGGTATGACATGGGAACCCATATTTCCCCGGGGCATGTACACTTTCCTGCCAGATTGGCGGGATATGCTCTTCAAATATAAATTTGATGATGACCGCAGTAATAAATACCGCCGCTTCATCGCCAGCCCTTTTGTGAATGATGAAGTGAATGCGCTTGCCGAAGAAGCATTGAACAAAAGCTCCATCGGCATGGATGACATTACTGACTTATTGGCACTCACTTATTATGCTGGAAACTATGCGCACAAATCCGTACAGGAATGTGCTATGGAAATACAAGACACCTACGTGCGTCTTGACCGCAGCATTGCCGACCTGCTCGAAGTTCTTGATAAGAAAGTAGGACTACAAAATGTACTTATTTTCGTCACTTCCACCGGATATATAGACAGCGAATCGCCTGATTCGGGATTGTACAAAGTGCCCGGCGGAGAGTTTTACCTCAACCGTTGTGCGGCTCTATTGAATATGTACCTGATGGCTACGTATGGCGAAGGAAAGTATGTGGAAGCTCACCATAACCAGCAGATTTATCTGAATCATAAGTTATTGGAAAAGAAAGAACTGAATCTGGCAGAGATCCAACAAAAGTCAGCAGAATTCCTGATGCAGTTCAGCGGAGTGAACGAAGCCTATTCGGCTAACCGGCTATTGCTGGGTTCATGGACTCCGGAAATCTACAAAATACGTAACGGCTACCACCGCAAACGTTCGGGTGACCTCGTAATCGACGTCCTCCCCGGATGGACTATCGTCAACGAGAACGGCGGCGACAACAAGGTGGTACGTCATTCCTATATTCCCTCACCGCTGATTTTCATGGGACATTCCGTGAAACCGGCCATTATCCAGACACCTGTAACCATCGACCATATTGCGCCTACACTGGCACATTTTATGCGCATCCGGGCTCCCAACGCCTGTACTTCTGCTCCTATTACCGACCTGCGGTAAAAATTTACTCACAAAAACAGGGAGCAAAACATAAATAAATCAGCATTTTAATGTAACTTTGCGGAGGTTTCTTGATATAAAGATTCCCCAACGCGGATTAACGCAGATTTACGCGGATTAAAAAAAATCCAATTTAATCTTTCCTTTAATCTGTGTAAATCGGCGTTAATCCGCGTTGAAATTGAAATAAATAATAAACTAAATAATATAACATGGGATTTAATGAATTTTTAAGCTCGGTTTTCGGAAACAAATCCACACGAGACATGAAAGAAATCAAGCCCTGGGTGGAAAAGATCAAAGCTGCTTACCCGGAGATTGAAAAACTAGACAACGACGCCCTCCGTGCCAAAACGGAAGAACTCAAAAAATATATCCATGAATCGGCTACTGCTGAACGTGCGAAGGTGGAAGAGTTGAAGGCAAGCATTGAAACTCTCGAACTGGAAGACCGCGAAGAAGTCTTCGCACAAATCGATAAGACAGAAAAAGAAATTCTGGAAAAATATGAAAAAGCACTGGACGAAGTACTGCCTGTTGCTTTTTCTATCGTAAAGGCTACTGCCAAACGTTTTACAGAAAATGAAGAAATCGTCGTAACGGCTACCGACTTCGACCGTCAACTGGCTGCTACAAAAGATTTCGTACGCATCGAAGGCGACAAGGCCATCTATCAGAATCACTGGGTAGCCGGTGGTAACGACACATTGTGGAACATGGTTCACTACGATGTACAGCTCTTTGGTGGTGTCGTTCTGCATAAAGGTAAGATTGCGGAAATGGCAACCGGTGAAGGTAAAACATTGGTAGCTACACTCCCGGTATTCCTCAACGCATTGACCGGAAACGGCGTACACGTAGTTACCGTGAATGATTACCTCGCCAAACGTGACTCCGAATGGATGGGTCCTCTTTATATGTTCCACGGTTTGAGCGTAGATTGTATCGACCGTCATCAGCCGAACTCCGACGCACGTCGTCAGGCATATCTGGCAGATATCACTTTTGGTACAAACAATGAATTCGGTTTCGACTACCTGCGTGACAACATGGCTATCAGCCCGAAAGACCTTGTACAACGTCAGCACAATTATGCCATCGTCGATGAGGTCGACTCGGTATTAATTGACGACGCACGTACTCCGTTGATTATCTCCGGTCCTGTACCCAAAGGCGATGACCAGTTGTTCGAGCAACTCCGTCCGCTAGTGGAACGTCTGGTAGAGGCACAAAAGGTACTGGCTACCAAATATCTTTCCGAAGCAAAAAAACTGATCGCATCCAACGATAAGAAAGAGGTGGAAGAAGGATTCCTCGCTTTATACCGCAGCCACAAGGCATTGCCGAAAAACAAGGCTTTGATTAAGTTCCTTAGTGAACAGGGTATCAAGGCAGGTATGCTCAAGACGGAAGAGATCTACATGGAACAGAACAACAAGCGTATGCATGAAGTGACTGATCCGCTGTACTTCGTAATTGACGAAAAACTGAATAGCGTAGACCTGACAGATAAGGGTGTAGACCTGATTACCGGTAACTCTGAAGACCCGACATTATTCGTGCTTCCGGACATCGCCGGACAACTTTCGGAATTGGAAAACCTGAATCTGACCAACGAACAACTGCTTGAAAAGAAAGATGAACTTCTGACAAACTATGCCATCAAATCGGAACGTGTACACACCATCAACCAGCTGTTGAAGGCTTACACCATGTTCGAGAAAGATGATGAATATGTAGTGATCGACGGACAGGTGAAGATCGTAGACGAGCAGACAGGCCGTATCATGGAAGGTCGCCGCTACTCTGACGGATTGCACCAGGCTATCGAAGCCAAGGAACGTGTGAAAGTGGAAGCTGCTACGCAGACCTTTGCAACAATTACTTTGCAAAACTACTTCCGTATGTATCACAAACTGTCCGGTATGACCGGTACTGCTGAAACGGAAGCAGGCGAACTTTGGGATATCTACAAATTGGACGTAGTCGTGATCCCGACCAACCGTCCGATTGCAAGAAAGGATATGAACGACCGCGTTTACAAGACGAAACGCGAAAAGTATAAAGCTGTTATCGAGGAAATCGAAAAATTGGTTCAAGCAGGACGTCCGGTATTGGTGGGTACTACTTCGGTAGAAATCTCCGAAATGTTGAGCAAGATGCTTACCATGCGTAAGATTGAGCACAAGGTATTGAACGCCAAACTGCACCAGAAAGAAGCGGACATCGTTGCTACCGCCGGTTTAAGCGGAACAGTAACCATTGCTACCAATATGGCTGGTCGTGGTACCGACATCAAGTTAAGTCCGGAAGTGAAGGCTGCGGGCGGTTTGGCAATTATCGGTACGGAACGTCACGAATCCCGTCGTGTAGACCGCCAGTTGCGTGGTCGTGCAGGACGTCAGGGTGACCCGGGTTCTTCTGTATTCTTCGTATCACTGGAAGACGATTTGATGCGTCTGTTCTCTTCTGACCGTATTGCCAGTGTAATGGACAAGCTCGGTTTCCAGGAAGGCGAAATGATCGAACACAAGATGATTTCCAACTCCATCGAACGTGCACAGAAGAAAGTGGAAGAAAACAACTTCGGTATTCGTAAACGTCTGTTGGAATATGACGACGTAATGAACAAGCAACGTACAGTGGTTTACACCAAACGTCGCCACGCTTTGATGGGTGAACGTATCGGTATGGACATCGTGAACATGATCTGGGACCGTTGTGCCAATGCTATCGAAAACAATGATTATGAAGGCTGCCAAATGGAACTGCTTCAGACATTAGCAATGGAAACTCCGTTCACTGAAGAAGAATTCCGTAACGAGAAAAAAGAAAAGTTGGCCGAAAAGACTTTCAACATTGCGATGGATAACTTCAAACGCAAAACTGAACGTCTGGCACAGATCGCTAACCCGGTTATCAAACAGGTATATGAAAACCAGGGACACATGTACGAAAACATCCTGATTCCTATTACAGACGGTAAACGGATGTATAATATCTCTTGTAACCTGAAAGCGGCTTACGAATCGGAATCTAAAGAAGTGGTGAAGTCGTTCGAGAAATCAATCTTGCTCCACGTAATCGACGAAGCATGGAAAGAAAACTTGCGCGAACTGGACGAACTGAAACATTCCGTACAGAATGCAAGCTACGAGCAGAAAGACCCGCTATTGATTTATAAACTGGAATCTGTGACTTTGTTTGACGCTATGGTGAACAAGATCAATAACCAGACTATATCTATTTTGATGCGTGGACAAATTCCTGTACAGGAAGCTCCGGATGAATCAGCTGCACGCCGTGTAGAAGTGCGTCAGGCTGCTCCTGAACAACGCCAGGATATGAGCAAGTATCGCGAAAACAAAGAAAATTTGAGTGATCCGAACCAGCAGGCTGCTGCAAGTCAGGATACTCGTGAACAGCAGAAACGTGAACCGATTCGTGCAGAGAAGACAGTAGGTCGTAACGATCCTTGTCCATGCGGAAGCGGGAAAAAGTATAAAAACTGCCACGGAAAGAACCTTTGATTAATTAATAATTAAAAATTAAAGGTTGGAAATTGTAGGGTAATGTGCTTTATGGCATAGTCTCTCTATATTCAACTTATAAAAGAAAGTCTCAAACGGTTAAAAACTGTTTGAGACTTTCTTTTATTCTTCCAAAGTTGTACTTTTGTTCAAATTACTAAATAGAACAAAACTATGGCAAAATCTTATTCACTGGTTTTCATCGTTTTATTCCTGCTGACTCTGGGTAGCTGTCAGAGTCTGGAACAGATCCCCATTGATTATCTGCAACCTGCCGACTTGAGCTTTCCTCCGCAACTCCGGAAAGTAGCTATTGTGAATAACACCAGCGACGCCCCGGATAATAAACTGATAACAGAGACTGAAAAAATTAAAGAAGGTACACCATTGATAAGTCGTGCAACAGCTTATGCCAATGGAGATCCTAAGACAGCCACTGAATCACTGGCAGAAGAAATAGCACAGCAGAACTACTTCGATGAGGTGGTTATCTGTGATTCTGCCTTACGCGCCAATGATAAACTGGCCCGCGAAAGTACATTGAGCCAGGAGGAAGTGCGTCAACTGACTTCTAACCTGGGAGTGGACTTTATTATTGCACTGGAAAACCTGCAACTCAAAGCAACAAAGACTGTCCGTTATCTGGATGAGTTCAACTGCTTTCAAGGAGCGGTAGACGTGAAAGTTTATCCCACGGTGAAAGTTTATCTTCCCGAACGTAGCAGACCGATGACTACGCTCCATCCTAATGATAGCATTTTTTGGGAGGAGTTTGGAGGTACAGCCATAGAAGCCGCCACTCGCATGATTCCCGACAAGCAGATGCTGGAAGAAGCGGCAGCATTCGCGGGAACGGTTCCGGTGAAAAATATTGTCCCTATTTGGAAAAAAGGAACACGGTATCTTTATACTGGTGGTTCGGTTCCTATGCGTGACGCTGCCATTTATGTACGCGAAAATTCATGGGACGACGCATACGAACTTTGGCGTCAGGCTTTCGAAGGTACCAAGAACCAAAAGAAAAAAATGCGGGCAGCTCTCAACATTGCTGTTTACTACGAAATGAAAGATAGTTTGGCTAAAGCAGAAGAATGGGCAGAAAAGGCACAACAACTAGCTAAAAAAATAGATAAAAAGAACATCACAGATAGCCCTCAAGCTACCATTGATGATGTGCCGAATTATTATCTTACTACTTTGTATTTAGCTGAACTAAAGGAGAGAAATGCTCAATTACCCAAGTTAAAATTGCAAATGAGCCGATTTAATGATGATTTTTAAGGAAATTGTGTATCAAATCTTATTTTTTTTATACCTTTGAACTTATAAAAAGAAGGAACCCATGAAATTGAGCCAACAATCATTATCTATTATCGAATCGGCTATCCAAAAGGCAGTCGCTAAATATGTATGTAGCTGTGAACAAACAGTTGTAACCGATATCCATCTCCAACCGGATCAGGCATCGGGACAACTTAATATTTACAACGATGATGATGAAGAACTGGCAAACATCATGATCGAAGAATGGGCTACTTATGAAGGGGATGATTTCCTTGAAAACGTGGAACCTTCTCTTCGCAACATTCTTTGCAGAATGAAGGATGCCGGAGATTTCGACAAAGTGACTATTCTAAAACCTTATTCTTTCGTTTTGGTAGATGAAGAGAAAGAAACCGTAGCAGAATTGCTGTTGATTGACGACGATACCATACTGGTGAATGATGAATTGCTGAAAGGGTTGGATAAGGAGTTGGACGACTTCTTAAAGGATTTGTTGGAAAAATAAAGAAGAATTGTTGGAGAAATAAGATATCGTTCTTTTTGAATAGAGATCGTTCAAGATCCACATATAAAAAGATAATCGGAAGCAATCAGGATATGTCCTTTATTGCTTCCGATTATTTTATATATATTCCCTATTGATTATTTGTTGTATTTGATTGAGATATTAGCAAGTCTAAGCGGCATGAAGCTGGATACCCCTGCCGGGAGTCTGACCGGTCGCAATCTGATGCAAATATTATCACGGTTCAATAAGGCATCCGGCAACTTAAAGTCATAGACTTTATAACCAGGAATGTTCTTCTCCGTCTGTCCACCTGCAGCCGTTCTATCAAACTGTCCCAGAATGGTAAACTCTGAATTATCTACTTTAATCCATTCACCATTCATCGAATAAGCATATTCAACCACTGCAACAGGGCCACCTCCCCAACTTGCATTCATTTCAACCTGAAGAGACAAGGATGTAGAAATACCTACTGTCGATATTTTGTCTACGTAGAAATATGAACTTGTAGACCACGGTTTACTATTAAAAGCACCGCCTCGCATACGACCATAGTATCCATCGGTCGTGTTAAGGTTAACATCTCCTCTGAAATCATCCTGGAATCCCAGAATGTAGTCTGCATAGGTTTGCTGGAAATATTTATTTCCGTCTTTGCTAAGAAGAGCATTCGCCTGCGATGCCTCGCCACCCGTAGGATGGTAATCCGTAAAAGTAGAAGAGCCTATTTCTTTCCAATCGGGTACATTACAATCCCATTCTACAAGCACAGAAGTGATCTCGTTTATATCACTGATGTTAATATCTTCTCTGTTAAGCGGAAGAATACATAACCGGCTTTCAGAGATGTCGAAATTTGTAAGTTTCACTTTCGCCACCATTCCTGTTATGCTTCCCGAACCTTTAGGAAGTGTTTCGTGAGCATAAGGAGCTTCAAACGCAGTAAGCATATATGTATTAGAACCGTTTTTATCTCTTATACAGGTCGGATAGTATCTGTAATATGCAGGGAACTTTTCTACCCAATAGTTTTTATTAATCTTACGATCGGCAGCTCCCGGGTCAGTAGTCTTGAAATTAGTGAATGCACCTACCGGAGATGCAATCTCGACATCTTTCAGGGTCACAAGACTAAATACCATATTATCCGTAAGTTCAGCAATCGTTCTTTCAGGAATTGTGAAGGTAGAAAGTTCCGAGCTGATTACGTGGGCAGCAGTGATACCGCTAATCAGTCTATAAGTAAAGCTACCCTCTGATTCTTCTCTTATCATTCCATCTTTCAGACACAATGACACTTTGGCAAATTGTGCAAACGTAATTAAAGATTCGGACTCAAACACAACTGTCTCTCCTGCCTCATTCTGAATGACATAGCGATTGCTCGGGAAGTTCTTCGAAGTGCCATTGGCTACGATGGTTCCTTCAACATATACATTGTTAGTAATTCCACCGACAGCATAACCATGTACGGTTGGATAACTGACAAGTTCCGCATTCGCATATTCAGAATATGCTTGCGAGAGATTAATGGTAGCCGTGACCTTACGCTGGTACTGATCGTCATAACTCAACACAATACTTCCTGTACGGGGTGATTGCGAATTTGTTTCCGTATTAAAATAAAGCTTTCCATCACTTATCCTATACTCCTGCACCCAGTTCACCGTTGGCGTAATAACGATATCCGTTTCGGGCACATTGGTAGAGATTTCCATTTCATATTCACCTCCTTTAGTAAACAGCTCCATCTTATCACTGGCAGGAACAATAAATGGATAACGGGATAATTGTTTTATCTTGATTACATCCGCAGTCTTACCATCTTTCGTAAACACACGAATATCACAGAAACGTTCGGAATCACTGATATTCTCATCATAAGTCACAGTGAAATAAGTTCTTGATGACTGGGCTCCACGTATATCCGTAGAGAACCAGGTTGATTCTACAAAATCAATTCGCCACTCGGTATTGGACTTCACCTCCACCTGAACCGGATCACCTTCCGCCTGAAGAATAATCTCATTATTTGTTATTTCCAATATAACGGCTTCATGTTCGTCAGAGCATGACGGAAACATTATGATTGCCATCACAGCCAGAAAAGCTGTCCAGACTATTGAATCTTTAATTTTCATGTTCATCAATTATTAGATTTAATCTCACCTGTTTTATATAGTATCTCATAAGCTTCATTCCGATCATTTAATACAAAGATCTGAAACTTCTCTCCACCCGGATAAACACGCGTAACAACATGTCCGGCAGGCTTTATCTTCAAGCCGTCTTCACCCAGTCTGCTCCTGTTACTGTCTACCATACCGGCAGCAAAAACCGACCGTTCACCAGGATAAAGAGTTTGAGACAGCATCCGGCTCAACGTTGCCGGTTGAGGGTGATAGTAATCCCATACGGGAATTACATAGACTTGTGGTTTCACTTGGGAAATGTAGGTATCGCACATAGCATCAGAATAAGCGTGATGATTGGCAACAACCACATCCGTCTCACCGAGCAATCTGGCTACCGGCGTTTCTATATCAAACCATTCCGGTGCTTTTTCTACGCCCAGAATATCTCCTGCGGAGAAATAATCAAAATTACCGTATGTGATACGAATTCCACAACTGCAACGGTTTTCGTTCAACTGTTCACTTGAAGAGGCTGTAGAAGGCACAAGCTCTTTGGCTGTTGTTCCGCTACCTGTCCAAATTTTACCATTACCCACGATATTACGTACTTCGAATGTAGGATAAGAGCCCGGATCTTTCAAGAGTTTGATCTGACTATTGCTTCCTATTACAAATCCCTCATTCTTTTTACCTTCCCTGTCACGAGCGGCAACATATAATTTATAGTTTGAGATATGAGCACCAGAGACTTTAGCTGCTGTCGGATAATCATAAGTAGGATAACCACGATCTATCAAAGTGGAAATATTGAGAAGATTACCAACATGAGTGATTCCGGTAAGTTTGTAATCCAGTCCTACTTTTTCGATTGCCAGTTTTCCATTCTGTCCGATATGGTCCGTATCAAAGTGAGTGAGCAAGGCATAATCAAGTGCTCCGTTATTTTTTAATGGCAATGAGAAATGTTTTATATATTGAGCAATCCATTCGGCAGGCCGCTTAGAATCATTAGGCACTGCTTTCATAATTTCCTGTGTGCCTGAATGTACTCCTAAATCTCCTGCATCCAATAACATGGTAGTCCCATCCGGAAAAATAAGATAGGCTGCATTACCTCTTCCGGTACTAATCTGATGAATATCCAAATAACCTGCCTGCCACTCCGGAAGGTATTCATACACTTTATCTACTGCATCATCAGGAAAAGGCTTTTCTTGTTGGCAACTTGCGAATGTAGGCAGCAACATGATGGCTCCTAAAAAAAATATCTTGCTATTCATTATATTATTCTTTAATAGTTGATTAATCGATTTGTTTCACACTATAGATACCGGCTTCTTCTTTAGTCATTTCATTGCCGCCTCCGTATCCCGGATTTTGCTTCAAGACATTACTGACAGAAATTGACTTTTCCGGAATAGGAAAAAGCTCATAATGATCGTCGTTAGTAGGTTTATGATCCCACCAGGAACCTGTTGTATACAACCCCCAACGACGAAGATCGGTACGACGACGCTGTTCACCCAGAAACTCGACCATCCACTCATCAAGAATCCGGTACTTGTCGATATTCGTTTCGGTCACCGGATCAGGATCGGCTTTATTCTCGAAATTGCGTTTACGCACTTCATTGAAAAGATTGGCTGCTTCTTTTTTATAGCCGCTTCTATATTTACATTCAGCAAGCATATAATAGATTTCAGCAAAACGAATAACCGGATAATCCGGATTAAAAGCAATGGTTTTGTCGATATTGTCGGGAACCGGTAGTTTGCACAAACGTATTCCGGAATTCTCTTCCCCGGTACTTATATTGGAGGGAAGCTCATTCACTGAAGAATATTCTCCGTCTTTCACTTTCTTGAATTGTGCCACCTGATCGACAAATTCAAGAACCTCACCCGGATATTCGTACAGTCCCGTACACTTCACCTCTGTGCCACTTCTTGATGTACGCTGTAATTTTCCATAAAGGAACATTCCTTCGTATTTCCCATTCCCTTTATACAAGTACAATTTTTTACGAAGATCTTTATTATTGAACTTGGCAAAAGGTCGCCCAAGCTTATCCGTATAGGGATCGCCATTGGGTTTAAGAGACGGCTGAAGATGCATACCATTAGTAGAAGAATAGCCGCTTAGATCAAAATAGTTCTTTGCATTATAATGATTATAGCGTTCGAACTGCCATTGAAACAAAGTGCCTTTTGCATATTGCGACTGAACAGACCACATTACTTCCTTAGATTTATTATTGTCGAAAGTGAAAGGACCGAACCAGTCTTCCTCCAATTCGTAATAACCGTATTTGCCATCTAATAGATCCTGGCAGACCTGCGCACATTCAGCAAAACGGTTCTCTCCCATGTAGACTTCCGCATTAAAATATAACTGAGCAAGAAGGGCGGCGGCAGTTCCTTGACGTAAATAGCCTTCTTCCAGCATATCTGCTCTTTTTTTCTCTAATTTGGGAATAGCGGCAAGCAACAGTTCTTCCACATAATTAAAGGTTTCGCGTGCAGTGGAACGTGGAACTTCCTCGGTAGTAGAGCGCCGGTAAATAGGCATACCCCCATAGAAATCAAGTCCCCGCAGATAAAAATAGGCAACCAATGTCTGAAGTTGCATCTGATGATCTGCTTTCAATTCTTCCGTCATGCCCAGTGATACATAATCCACACCGGATAAGTCTTCCTTACAAGCTAAAGCCATTGCCACTCCCATGCCTACCCCACGCCAGGTTTCTTCGTTGTTGGGGTGAAGAGGTGTCCAGTCGTGATGCTGCAGTTGGGAATATCTGACATCATTGTAATGTATTCCTTTTTGTGTGACACACATCTCATCTGTTGTACATTCTTGAAGAATGGCACGGTCGAATCCGTGAAACCAACGCCAATGTGTGAAAGAGCGTACCAAGAAAGAATAAACAGTTTCCTTAGACGTGAAATAAGTGTCCGGAGTGACTTCGGAATACCACTTCTCATCCAGATTTGTACAACCGGATGACACCAGAAGGGTGAGGAAGGAGATAATGATTAAAATATTTCGTCTCATATCATTTTATTAGTTTATAGGTACTTTAATATTAGAATTGGATTTTCATACCAACGGTATATCTACGAGTTTCAGGATAAATATTATTAAACCATTCATAACCAGGGTCCAGTCCGTTGACATTCACTTCCGGATTAAGTCCTGAATATTTCGTGAAACATGCCACATTCCGGACGGTCAGGTAAAGATCAATCTTATCTATATATTTCTGCCACTTTTTCATGTTAAGAGAATATCCCAGACTAATGGCGTCTATCTTTAAGAAAGTGCCGTCCTCAAGCCAGTAATCGCAAAGCTGCTTTACTTCTTTGATGTGCCGGTTGTCAATGTACGCATTGCGAAGAACGTTCTGGCCTGCTACTTCAGAAAGTCCATAGTACATATTTATGGTATTAAACACGTCGAAATCGATCCAGCTACGCAGGTTGATACCTAAAGAGAGGTTCTTGTAAGTGAAGGTATGATCCCATGATACCATCAATGCAGGAATAGCATTACCGATGTACCGCTTGTCATCATAGGTCTTCTTATCGCTAAGAATCACATTGTCGTTCTTATCATACAGAAGCCATCTTCCATTATCCGTGATACCGGCATATTTCCAGATATAATAGCTTCCGATCTTTGTTCCTGCTTCAATTCTTCCGGCTGATCCGTTCGTTCCCGGTGACGGGAATCCTACACGATCCTGGTAAGTATTATTCCCCCACAAAGAGGTAATTTTGGAAGAAGAATGGGATAGACGCATGGTAGTTGTCCAGTTAAAGTCTTTCGTTTTAACAGGCACTCCGCCAATCTCAAACTCCCATCCGGTATTCTCAAGATTACCATAATTCATGGTCGTTTTCTCGTAAACGGCGGGAGGATTGGGTACACTGATATTGTATAACATTCCGGAAACTCTTCTTTTATATATATCGAACTTTCCAAAAAGCCGGTTATTCAGAAACGCATAATCCAAACCGATGTTAAGCTCTGCTTTCTTTTCCCAATGCAAGTCATTATTGACATTACGAGCCGGTCCATAAGAAGTAATCCATGTACCGTTATAAGGCCACATTGAATTGGAGGAGTACATGGCCGTGGATGCTCCTGCAGAGAAATTGTTATTTCCCGTCACACCATAACCGACACGTACTTTGAGGTCATCAAGAAAACTGACATCACGCAGAAAGGCTTCATTGGATATACGCCATCCACCTGATACAGCCCAGAATGTTCCCCAGCGATGATTCTTTCCAAATTTGGAAGATCCCTCATGACGGACACTTCCAGTAACCATATAACGATCTTTATAGCTATAATTCGCCCGACCAAAGAAGGAGATAAGACGTTCACGAGGATATTTGTGGGACGACATAGCCGCCTTTCCGTCAGAAAGCCAGCTACCTGTTCCCATATCCCAAGCTCCTACTCCATCCACAGGGAAATCGTAGTTAGACATATCAAAATTTTCAGAATTGTTTTCCCAATAGCTATATCCGGCCACCGCACTGACTGTATGGTCATCTGCAAAAACACGCATGAAATTAATGGTAGGTTCAAAAGAAACATTGACTGTTTTACTATATCCGTGAAATCCCTTTCCTTTATAACTTCCATTCAAAGACGTTCTGTGTAATGCGGATACATAATGCGTCTGCTGATACTGGCGATCTTCCCAGCCGAGAGTGGCTTGTGCCGAAAATCCGGCAGGCAGATTGAGCTTTACCGTAGCATCCGCCTTGAGCCATTTATCAACATTATCCGTCTGCTTGAGCATAACTTCCGCTAATGGATTGTAATATTCACTACCACCAACCAATACATTATAGCCTGTTTCACTAGTACTATCATAAACATGTTCCGTTGGATTCATCTTCAATGCCATGTCGAAACAGGAACTACTGCTCCGCTGATCCCGATGTGCTTCACGATATTCTGTATGTAAGCCTATTTCCAGCAAGTCATTGAGAAGATTAAAGTTTGCATTGATACGCCCCGAATAGTCTTTACGATTATCGCCTATCGCAATACCTTTCTGATCCTGTGCCATAATAGTGGCATATATTCTGGCTGTATGTCTCCCTCCCGAAAGGGTGACAACATGGCGCTGGGAAAGTGCTCCCTCATTTAAAAGTTCACCGTACCAATCGGTAGACGCTCCCAAATCTGTTCCTACACCGAACCTCACGAAAGCATCGCGATCCAGGACCTGTGGTCTTCTGGAAACTTGTTCGGTGGACAGCTCGCCTGTATATGATAATGTGATAGGACCTTCTTTCGCTTTCTTGGTAGTCACGAGAATGACACCACCAGCTGCCCTTGTTCCGTAAATAGCACCTGCAGAGGCATCCTTCAAAACATCAATGGATTGAATATCTTCCTGACTGATAGAACGCAAATCACCACCAGGAATTCCGTCTATCACAATCAAAGGGGAAGAAGAAGCATTGATGGAAGCTACCCCACGAAGCTGGAAACTAGCAGAGGCATTCGGACTGGAAGTTTCGGAAACATTCATACCGGAGATTTTTCCTTTCAGAGCAGTCGCAATGGTAGAGCCTCCCAATCCAGTCACTAAATCTTTTGAAGATATGGAAGTAATGGAGCTGGTCACAGCACGTTTCTCCATTGTTCCATAACCGATAACGACTACCTCATCCAGCAACTGATGATCTTCTTTTAATACCAAAGACAAGCTTGTCCGATTTCCCACCTTTACTTCAAGAGACTGAAAACCGATATATGAAATCAGTAATACAGCATTTGACGCAACTGACAGGTTAAATTTTCCATCCAAATCAGACACTGTACCTTTCCCGGCCACTCCTTTCTCCTGAATACTGGCACCAATCACCGGATCTCCATTCGTATCTACAATCACTCCTTGTATCTTTTTCGAAGTTGCTTCCGTTTGCTCTTGTTTTACCGGTACGGGAACCAGAACGATATACCCTTTTTCTATCTTGTAAGTAAACCCCGTTCCCGCGAGCAACTTATCCAAAACAATAGAGAGTTTTTGTTTCTTAAAATCAACACTCAATGTCCGATTCACATCTATTTTAGTCCGACTATAAGTAATGCTTAATTGAGTCTGACTTTCAATAGCATCAAAAGCTTTCAACAAAGTTATATTTTTTCCGGCAATAGTAATCAACTGATTCTGCCCATAGATAGTACCCAAAGGGACTATAAAGAATAAGGTTAACAATAAAATACGCAAATTACTGGTATGTTTTATAGTAAAATAAGAATTAAAATTCATACTTTTGTATATTAAATGAATACTACATTTAAGGTTCACTATTTCCTAAAATTTTAAATGATAACGGTATTTATTTCGGGTTGGACAAAAGGATCAGTTTTGTCCAACCTTTTTATGGATGGGTACCTCCTTTCTTACTCTTATTCGCCGGTGAAGCAGCTGTCAGTATCACAACCTTATTGTCTGTGACCTTGCTTTCCATACCTCCAACGGTCATTGTTACAATATGAATTGCTGCTTGAAGAGGTTCGCCCTTTCTAAGCTTAATGGTATATAAATCATTTGTGTATAAATGCGGTTCTGCCTTTATTTCTACATTATAATGTCGTCCCAATGTGTTCAGAATATCCTCCAGATGGCAATCGACAAAATTCAATTCACCACGTGTCCAACCGGAAGCCATCATCACATCTATTTTTCGTTTTTCATAATTCTTAGTCAGGTGATTGTATTCAAGTTGTTCACCGGGAGTAAGAATAAAACAGCTGTCTGGTGCCAGCAGGTTATTGATTTGCACTTTTCCATTTTCAAGAGTTGTAATCGTTTTCCTGTCTTCCGAATATGCCTGTATATTAAACTTCGTACCTAAAGCACGAACTGATAACAAAGATGTCTTGACAATAAACGGATGTTTCTTATCCTTATGGACATCAAAATTCGCCTCTCCGGAAAGATAAACAGTACGTGTATCGCCTCGAAAGCTTTTCGGGTAAATGATACTGCTCTCCGAATTGATCTGTACCTTTGTCCCATCCGGCAAAGTCAATTCTCCCCGTTCACCCATGGGAACAATATATTCTACCAATTTGCAAGAATCAGTATAATCATTTATATAATACCACGATAATAGCACTGAAAATAAGGGGATTAATATCATAGAAGCAATGCGAAGAAGTGGTTTGATTTCCCAATGCGGTTTTATTATCGGATTTGCAAGTCCCGCTTTACGCCGGACCTCATACCATGAACGCCGGGTGGCCTCATCAGGTTCAGCGATGATATTCATCCACTCTTCCTGTATAGCTTCTTCTTTATCTTCTGCATCAGCAGGAGAAACCAGCCAACGCCAAAACTTCATCTGCAAGGAGTTTTGCAGGGGATGGCGAACAAAAAAATGTATTAGTTCTGATATGCTTTTCTTCTTCATGATTTTATCCGTTTATTAATAAGATGCACGAGATAGAATACACACACAGTCTAAAAGCTATTTTTTCTACTTTTTTTGAGAAAGGAGAATAAAAGAAGAGTTTTTGTCAATAGGAAGTGGTTTTATTTAGAAAAGATAAAAGTGCTTCAGCATCTTGCGGATATCAGCCAATGCTTGTGTGAGATGGTTTTCTACAGTCCGTTTGTTTATTACAAGCAGTTGCGCTATCTCATCATTGTTTTTGCCTTCTTTACGGCTCATCTCATAAATTCTTTTTCGTTGGGCGGGCATTTGCTCTACCGTATGCTGTATCAATAGCAGTAATTCTTCGGCAAACATATTTTCTTCGATGTTTCCCGCACCCTCATTCTGCTGACGGGAAAGATTCTCCTGTTGCTTTTCTCCATATTCATTCACCAAAAGTATATGTCGTAAATGCTGGTACACAGCATTCCGGGAAGTCCGATAAAGGTAGGCATTCAGATTTTCGATTTTTGCCATCTCCTCACGCTTCTGCCATAGTTTGAGGAGAATATCTTGTGCAAAGTCCTCGGCCGTTATATCATCCTGAAGCAAACCGGATATAAAACGTTTCACTCTCGGGAAATAACGCATAAACAAAACCTCAAAAGCTTTCTCATCTCCTCGTGACAAAGCTCTCAACAGTATTTGCTCTTCTGTAAATTCCATTTGCAACTATTGTGTTTAAGTATTAGTTGCAGCAAATATAAGAATTTTCCTATTAGCAATGAAATTAGAAATTCTTTATGAAAGGGTTCTAAGACAAATATAGCCGGATAATATTTCATACCCGGCTATATATTACGTGCATATTACTTATATATCACTTGCTTTTATTTAGTTCTTCAATGTCTGTGCCTTACTCTTCTCTGCCCAGGCTTTCTCCATCCCATAGAAGTTTATTTCCTGTCCTGCAGGCTTCCCATCCAGCTCCGCCTGTTTCTGCTCAAAGAAGGCTTTCCAACGCTGATAATACAAGTCTTTCAAAAGTCCACTCCATTCCCGATGCGAATAATCATGTAGTCCGCCTTGATTGGCAGCAATGCTATCTCCCCAGACTGTGATTAATGCGGAAGCATTCCATTCGTACAATCGCTTTTCTTCTTCTGTAGTTCCCAGAGAACGAGCTGCATTCAACCAAGAGGAAACGGAAAATTCTTTCCGGGTAGATAACAAACGATCCTGTGCCAATATCAAGTCCAGGAATTGCTGTGTTTGTTTGCGGAAATCCTCTTTGTCCTTTCGGTCATAGCTCTGTGATATTTCTTCAAGTAACACATTTCCTTTATCGGCATTACTCTGACGTACGATGTCTACCAAGTCATACTCAAAATTGTTGTTTCCTTTATACTGGTCGGCAACGGAAGTAAATAGCCGGGCTGCCTTTGCAGTAGAATCGGGAGCATAAAATAGTTTGGAATATCCCCAAGTGGAAGTTCTATCCAGATGGAAACCCGGACGGGCACATAACAAAGACTCAATGGTTCCTTCACCCTGATAATCTTTCGGAGCATTGTAAACGGTGTGTTCCAATGCACGCCAAGCCTCCATTATTTCCGGTGAAACTTCTCTGCCATAACGAGCTTTCAAGTAAGTCTGCAACCATTCATCGGAAGAAAAGCGTTCTTCACGCCAAGGAAGTTCGTAAAGGAGTTCGAACATCACCGGATTATTCTCTATGCCCTCCGGGGTTGCTCCTACTCCATGCAACATTTTCCCATTAGTGTGTGCACAAGCATCATAATACCCGTTCACCAACTGATTCATCCGGCCGTGCAAACCAACATTACCTCCAAAATTCAGCAACATACAATAAAGCCAGTCGTGTTTGCCAAAGCCCTTTTCCCGATACCACATGGAATCCGGATCTCCCCATTGGGGACGTTTCTCACTATATAAATCTAAAACGAGCAAATCTCCCTGATTAAGAGAAGCAATCATTTCTTCCCGAGGACTCGCCTGCCAGGCCTGAATGATCCAAACAGCCTTCGGATTGGCTTTCTTCATAGCTGCCATAATGGAAGCACCGGTTTTCGCCAAGTCTACTCCTTCCGTGTTACCTCCCTCATGAAATGGATCCATGCTGTAATAGTTGGCTTTTCCATAGAGTTTCTCCAATTCCTCATAATACATAGCGGCAAAAGAATCGAAGTGTTCATCTTCCGTAGAAAGGAAAGCCGGACGGGGGAAGCCACACCATTTACCGGGATCAGCAATCTGATAACCTAGCTTTTCACCAATGTTACGGGGAACCATTCCAGCATATCCGGGGAATACTGGTTCAATACCCAACTCCCGCATACGGGCTACGATCTTCTTCTGAAGCGCTTCTTGTTGCTGATACCAGCTATCGGGATTCGGTCCACCCCAACCCTCCAGATTATTCATTTGCCACCAAGCCATAAAGGCCGGGCCGGAAATAAATTCATTGACTTCTTCTGTTGTGTATCCCAAACGTTTCAGCAAATTGTACCAGACCACCTCCATTCCGGTGATGCTCAAAGGCATATTGATGCCATGCATTGCCATCCAGTCTATTTCTTTTTCCCAACGCTCCCAATCCCAGAAAGCCATGGAATAAGAATAAGTGCAATAGTTCAGATAATATCTGTTCTGCATGGATGTCTCCTTACGTATCTTTTCTTGTGGAAGCGGTAGTATTTCCGGTAACTTCTGCGAAAGATTATTCCAGGAAAGATGAATACCGGCTACATATTTCAGATACCAGTTCAACCCCGTAGCCAGAGACAAATCAGAGTTTCCGGTTATCAGCACTTTACCGTCTTCAGAAGATATTTCAAAATAATCTTTTAACGGATTGTTTTCATCAGCAATCATCCGAAAAAGAATTCGATCTTTCGAAGTACCTTCCGTCACACGATCTGCCAATGTATTGACAGGAGACTGTTCGGTTTGGCAGCTACACATCCATGTAGCCCCCAATAATAGAATGAATAAAAGACGTGTATACATAGTTTTATTTACAGTTTGTCAAATATAATAATTAAGAGTCGTATTTTATCTATTTACTACGTTTTATTCAATGAAATAAGAAGAATTGTGGACGACCATATATATTTATATCTTTCACCTTTCCTGATAAGAATGAACCTTTACGAACTTTCACGCGAAAAGCCGAAACCTTATAAATTTCTTTCAGGTCTATAATAACCCGGTGAGGATGGTTAGACTCCACAGCCGCATTCGTATGCCAGAAAGAAGAGATATCTCCATCAAACAGGTTTTCTGCTATTCCCAAGTTCTTATCAGCTTGTTCGCTGCTTACATAAACGACTTCCCATTTAGTTTTGTCAATCGGCTGTCCCTTATCATCTATCAGTTCCACTTCCGAAATGCAGGCCTGATTATCCTCTGTGTAGGAAGACAGAGTCTCTATACAGAAGTGGCGAAGAGTAGTCGCAACCGGTAAATCGAATGACTGCCACTCATTAGTCTCCTGCAAAGTAGTTTTTAATGCAAGATCACCGTCTTCCAGAATCGGAGTGCCTACCACTGCACGACGCTGGCCTTTCTGATAATTCTTATCAATACCCAAACTATCCAGAATGGGTTGATTCAATCCTTGCAAAACACGCTTACCCGTATCTTCCATTTCAAACACTACAATTTCATTTTCTCCCTCTTTCAGCCATGGAGCGGGCAGATAGAGTGTTTGTTGAGGGCCGATATTCCAGAAACGTCCCAGAGATTTGCCATTTACCCAGACAGCACCTTTGCCCCATTGACTCATATCCACAAAGCAGTCACCTTTCTTCTCTACTGTAAACGTTCCTTTATGGAAAGCAGGAACGCCTTTGATGGTTTCGCCAAACTCCATTTCCGAAACTTTTTCTTTATACAGAGGCAATGGAGTGATAGACCATCCGGCCAACTTTTCATTTCCCCACAAAACTTGGCTGGTGATACCTTTCCGGTTAAACAGTATATCGGGGCCATAGTTGACGCGTCCGGTATTTTCTACCAGAATCTCCAGTGTGGCAGGTGTCTTCGACACATTCAAGGTCACACTGTTCTGATTATAACGACGATCCAGGCTGGCTACTTGCTTACCATCTATGAGGATCACAGCATAGTCACGCAAATCCTGTATGACAAGTTTCTGTTTTCCCGCTTTTTGAAGTGTGGTCTGATAATGAATATATCCGAAATCAACTCCTAAATCTTCCATTGACAGCACATTTTCAGACTGGGTAGTCTGATGAAATGCAGTCCTTAATGGAGCACTTTCCTTTAATTCGACTGTTGCAAAAGTGGTAGTCGGATTATCTGCCGGAACTTCCGGCAGTACTGTTCCCGCAGGCAGGTATTTCTGAATCACTTCCCTGAATGCATGATATTTGGGATAACAATTTCCCCATTCACCCAAAGGAGCGTCATAATCATAGCTTGTGGGCTGGGGCTGATAACCGCCTCCGGTATTGGCTCCATTGGTATACTCAAAGTTTGTACCACCGTGAAACATATACATGCTGACAGAAACACCGTGGCTCAACATCCAGTCCAGCTGTTCGGCGGGACGTTCATAAGCAACAGAGGAATGTCGTCTGCCCCACTCATCAAACCAGGCCGGATAAAACTCCGCAACAAAATAGGGACCGCCCTTTTGGTACTTATCTACCACTTTGAATATATCTTCACCAAACACTCCGTTCAATGTAGGCAGTGCGCCCTCAACATGTCCAGCTTCCACCTGTCCACCACCGTCGCAGGTAAATAGCGGAACATTGAATCCTGCTTCTTTAATCATATCGCGGATAGCAGCAAGATACTCTTTATCCGCTGCATACGATCCATATTCATTCTCCACCTGCACCATAATAATATTACCTCCATTATTGATGGTCAAAGGAGACAGTTGTTTGCCAAGTTCTTTGATATATCGTTCACAATAGGACAGGAAACGCGGATCTTTACTGCGATAAGTCATATCCTTTTCTTTCAGCAGCCACGACGGGTAACCTCCGAAATCCCATTCTGCACAGACATACGGACCGGGACGAAGAATCACATACAGTCCCTCTTCCTGTGCCGTACGGATAAATTCCGCAATATCAGCCTGTCCACTAAAGTCAAACTCTCCCGGCTGACGTTCATGGAAGTTCCAGAAGACGTAGGCAGATACCGTATTCAGTCCCATCGCACTCGCTCTCTTCAGGCGGTCACGCCAATACTCGTGCGGAATGCGGGGATAGTGCATTTCTCCACAAATCAACTGGATATCCTTTCCCTCGATAGTAAAAGTACCATTTCCTATTCTAACCTGTTCCTTGGGGGAGGAACAGGAAGAAATTAGAAATGATACTATGATGTTAAGTATAACAAGTACGGTTTTATGATTTTTGTTCATCTTCATTCAAATAAGATGTGAGTTTCAAATACTCCGACCGCAACATGAGATCTGTTCTATACGGTCGGAAGTATTCATCAATTTATTTTTAGAATGTAACTGTTCCGAACAGGTTCACGGCATATTTGTCTGCATCATCATACCAATGAGTCACATTCTCTGTTTTAGCAAACTTAATGGCATATACCGAATTGTATTTCCAATCGGCTACTTTTTCGGGCATCCAGATTCCCACTTTATAGGTTCCGCTCACACCGGCTGCCACACTTCCTTTGATAGTGTATTTCGCAGCCTGATTCGGTTCCTGTTCGGTAGCCGGAATCCAGGTTTTAGGATCCACATCCAGTTTGAATTCTTTCACTACCTGGCCGCTTTCGGAAACCAATACGAGATATACCTCTTTCGGATTAATCACCGTAGCAAAACCGGTATTTGTAATCGTCAGATCGTATTCCAAATTTCCACCTTTTGCTTCTACTTTCGATTCACTTTGAAGATTCAGACGATAGCCCAAATGGTCGCGTACAAAATCATAGAATGAACGGACAACTTCATTGCCCTCCTCATCTTTGAAGTAACTCTCATCAAACAGAATGTGATTATCATTTAATAAAGCGGGATTTACCTTTACCCGTTTCCAACTCATGATATTTAAATCATAGTTTTGCGTCACATCAAATGCCGAGTAACGGTGTTCGCGCAAAATACGCAGTGATTTTATCGGACTAATCAACTCTGCCAATCCCCATTCTGTATCCTCATTATAAGGGATCTCACCACTCATATAGAAATTGTTCACTTTCACCTCTTCCGTTATCTGCTTGTAATCATCCGTATTAGGAACAAAGTCATTGCCCGGTGCAAGCGGATGTTCGCCGGCTGTAAAATAATCATTCGCATATCCGATGCGTCCACGAGATCCTTCCTGTTCCAGTGTCAACGCTTTCTTATGATTCGGATAACGCATTTCTACACAATAAGGTGCAGGCAAGGCTCTCAATAAAGCACTGACGATTGCATTCTTCGCACTCTGGTCATTCATCAACGGAGAAGTATGCCACTCTCCCCAAGCACCGATAAAACCAACCTGCATGGTAGCAATTTGTCCAATGTATTCATTCAACAGAGGAGTAAGTTGCTCGATGTGCCGGAGAATCCATTGTTTGGATTCGCCACCGGAAGTATTCAGCCCGGCGTGATTGTATGCAAAACGAAGAATGGCTTTATACCCCTGCGCTTTCATCAACTCGAATATCTTGCGGATATTCGACAGAGCTTCAGCATCCAGGTCTTTACTCACCCAGTTAGTTAAGTAGATATATTGCTGTACAAGAGTCAGGTTGTCGTCCTTTGCATCAAATTGCTCTACTTTCTTCGTATACAAATCATTGCCATAAACCTCATAATCATTATATGGACTTTTCATTTGGTCGGCAAGCAAATTACATTCCAAGTGGAATCCCCTATCGGGATTCCTAAGCGACTCGATCGGTACAATATTTCCTGTTACCTCCGGAGTTTCCGGTTCACTCGTTCCGTCTTCTTCTCCATATTGTCCCGCATATACATCTATTGTATCAGAACAAAAGCTACACATAATACCTAATAATAAGGTAGATAATATGGTCATAGTTTTCTTTATATTGATTAACATGATTGATATACTTTTAATTTTCACCCGATTAATTTTCATTGTAGATAAAACGTGCAGGAGCACCGGTTGTCCAAGGACTCCACAATGTTGCCCCTCCATCATGAAGAATACATTGATGAGACATATCATCAGTGACCAACAGATAACAGTACGGTCCGGTATGATTAGTGATTGCATCACCGCTCCATTGACCGGAAGCACACAAATTGAATTTCCAGTCGTTCAAATGCGCCTGTCCTTTTACTGATTCATAATATTCAGGATCTTTCAATACATTCCATTGACCTTCGGCAGTTCCGGCTTCTGCAAACAAATTCTTATATTCCTGTATGGTCGGCAAACGCCATCCCTTAGGCGCTATCTTATCACGAATATCGTAATGATAATGCACTCCATAGGCTTTCACTCTACCTTCTCCGAGCGATGCAGGTGTCTTTTTGAAATTATTCGCTTCAATATCTGTACCATCAGCATATTTAGTTGCGCGCAGGTTATCTGCCAACCAAACCAATGATGTTTTGTCACTATAAAATATACGAACAACACGATAAGTAATCTTTTCATCTCCACGAACATCGATGAAGCGCATCATTTCTGTCATATTCAGTACTCCGGAAGAACGTGACACCCATTGCCCATCATCAGTCTTCACATTCCAATACACAGAATTGGAAGTCCAACGTTTGATAGAAAGTTTATCGAGCAGTGCCTGAAGTTCTTCATGAGTCAATGATGATTTACCATTCACAACTCCCACACTATGTTCGGCAACCGTCTGTTTCATTTCAGGATCCAGTGAGAAACAAAGCGAGTACGAGGTAGATTCAGGCCATTCCTGGGTATCCCATTCAAACTGCACAGCAGTTTCCGGGGCATTTTCAGCCAAAGAAATCTTAGTCAAATCTTCCGGCTGCACTAATTTGCTAGTCATACGTTTCACCCGAATGGTGCGTGCTTCCGAAGCTGCTGCGGTTATATTACCAGTTTCTTTGACCGTCCAATACAATACCGCTTCCTGCCCCGCTTTAATTCCCAATTGAGAAAAACTCTGATCGGCAGTCAGTGCAGATATCGCAACAGAAGTCGATTTTCCTGCATCAATTATTACCGGTTCTTTGAATTTCCTGTCAGTACAAATAAGCAGCTTTGCTCCATTTTCCAGAGGTTTCTCCCAAGAGAAACTATATTTCTCAATCGATAAATCATTCAAATCAATGATCGCTCCATCTTGAGGCGCGCTCAAGTAAATATCCGACATCGGAATGATTACATTGTACTTGTCTTCCTTACATCCGGCAAGCAACAAGATTCCTAATAGACTATATAATAAATGTTTCATAATGCTATCTATTTTTTAGTAACCGGGATTTTGAATTATAATGCCTTGTCCTTCAGTAATCAGATGAGTAGGCAACGGGAATTTCTCATATTTATATTGTCCATCCACTTTCGTTTCTATTTTACCTGTCGGCTGTCCGGCAAATCTTGCTTTGGCAAGTGCTGCTTCAATAAATTTTCCGTGGCGGATCAAATCCTGACGACGCACTCCTTCAAAATAAAATTCATGTCCACGTTCTTCCAACAATTTATCCAGAAAATCTTCTACAGATGAAAAATCACTCAATTGATAAGCTTTTAGTCCACCATGAGTAACCCGCACCTGATTCAACAGGCCAATCGCCTCTTGAGTGATACTGTTTCCATTGCGAACGATAGCTTCCGAAAGTAAAGTCAATACATCCGCATAACGATAGATGGGCATATCTATTTCGCACTTCTCACCTACTACCCCCTCAATTTTATATTTCACCGGAATTGCACCGTAGAAGAGTATACCTGTCGTACCACCGTCACGGTCAAGCGCCCGGCTATGGTGTACGCCCTCCGTACCTGTATATTCACCAATAATTCTTTCACGTCTCTTGTCTTTAGGATCATAAGATTCGTATGCAGGCCAGGATATTTTAAATCCTCCCCAGGCAGTCACCGACATTCCGGCAGGAAGCGGATAGTCAGAAGTCAGTACGTGAGCGAACCATTTCTGTTCCATCACACCGGCCTCGGCCACACATGAGAATATGACTTCCGAATTCTTTTCACCAGATAAAGAGAACAGAGAGTTATAATCGTCTACCAATTTATAACCGTATTCCGGTTTTGTCAATTCACGTCCTATTTTCTCCGCCTCATCCCATTGCTTGGTCATCATGTAGAATTTCAGCAATAATGTATTGGCCAATCCTTTGGTGAAGCGTCCGTAATTTGTATCTTCATACTTATAGGGCAACACATTAGCTGCATCTTTCAAGTTGGAAACAATGTATTCACGCATAGCTTCTTCCGACAAACGTGGAATAACAATCTCCGCTTCCGGTTTTTGCAAAGTCTCCAGATCGGCGATAGGTATCGGACCATACATATCATACATCAGAAAAGCCAGGAAACCACGTCCGCATTTCAATTCCGCCATATAGCGAGCTTTCAAGGTTTCATCCATATTCACGTCCTTGATGCGATCCATTGTCAAAGTCATGGAAGCCAAATACTGGGAATAGTCATACACACGACGATAGTCACCGTCGATATGCCAGTCATTAGCTTCATACGAATTGTATACGGTAGTCCATCCCCAAGTGTTTTCCACATAATCGGTTA
This sequence comes from Bacteroides ovatus, assembly GCF_001314995.1. Classification (NCBI taxonomy): domain Bacteria; kingdom Pseudomonadati; phylum Bacteroidota; class Bacteroidia; order Bacteroidales; family Bacteroidaceae; genus Bacteroides; species Bacteroides ovatus. The sequence goes on along the minus strand of NZ_CP012938.1, from coordinate 5,992,446 downwards.
CCATTTCCGAAGTCGTCACATAGCCTGCCGCTACTTCAAAAATTCCCCACGGAGAAAACACATAATAAGCACTCGAATTGACCAAAGCATTTACATCTTCAGCATTTTGGGGAAACATTCCCGGATTAATTTTATTATATACTTCCTGCTCCAGCGTACAAGACGAAATGAGGAACAAGAGAGTTGCTATTGCAGTATAAATTGTCTTTTTCATATTCATCACTTATTAGAAAGATATTGATACACCAAAATTATATGAGGTTACATTCGGATATGCATAGGTTCCATTGTCCGTTTCCGGGTCCAGACCTGTCCAGTTAGTAATCACAAACGGATTATTCACGTCTACATATACACGGAGATTCTTGGCAATCTTCTGGCTGATAGGCACTTTATATCCTAATGTAATGCTTCCACAACGAACGTAATAGATAGATTTCACATAGTAATCCCCCCATCCGCTTCCACCTCTGACAAATGTCGGATCTGTGGCTGTCAGGTTATTGCTATTAAAAGCTTTCAGGGCATAAGTAGAAACATTGATACCATTGTCCATACGTGTCCAGCCCTCATAATAACTGGCTCCTCTCTTTCTGCCGGCTTCTCCATAGAAATAGATATTCAAGTCGAAGTTCTTATATCTGAACGAGTTGTTCAGACCGTAGATAATTTTTGGATCACCATTACCCATATATACTTTATCCTCATCTCCCAATACTCCGTTTCCATCGCGGTCTTTCAACTTCATCATACCCGGAACCAAGTCTTTTTGAGCGTCCGGAACTTTTTCTCCCGGTTGCAGGATGCCAAGCGCTTCATATTCCCACCATGCACGAATCGGATCATTTTCTTTTTCATAAGGTTTGGGTTTCCAGTTCGGGTCACGTGTCAGCCAACGGTCATTGTAATGTGACAAGGTTAATGTCGTATCCCATTCAAAATCTTTAGTAACGATATTCACCGTATTCACTGTGATTTCCACACCCTGACTTTGTGTTGATCCTATATTACCCGCTATTTTATTTATTTCATTATAAAAAGGCAATGGTTTATTTGTCACCAACAAGTCTGTAATCTTACGTTTGAAATATTCGGCTGTCAACTTAAATCGGTTGTTGAATATACCTAGATCCACACCTACATTAAATTCCGTAGTCGTTTCCCAAGTCAGGCTCCTGTTGCCCAAATCCGAAGCATATACTCCTGTTGATTCTGCACCTCCGATAATGGCACTTCTTCCCACTTCATAATAGTCGTAAATGCGATAACCGACATTAGAGTTACCCGTCTGTCCATAAGAAGTTCTTAACTTCAACATAGACAACCAGTTTGAAGCCCCTTTCATGAAATTTTCTTCACTTATCATCCAACCGGCTGATACGGACGGGAAATAACCCCAACGATTTTCCGGGGCGAAATTGGAAGCAGCATCAGCACGAACTGTAGCTTCCAGTAAATATCTGCCTTTATACGAGTAATTGGCACGGGCAAACAAAGAAGCAATACTGTTAATAGAAGCCCATGAACCTACAGATGGTTTCTTGTAATTTCCTGAACCCAAACTATTATATCCAAAGCCATCTACAAGAAAATCTTCATTTCCGGCACTCAATCCATCATTTTTAAATTTTTGGAAAGAATAACCACCAATAGCTTTCACGTTATGATCGCCAAAGTTCTTGGAGTATTGAGCTGTCAGCTCCATCAGATAGGCAGTACTTGTTTCCTGCGAAATATCCGCTCTTCCGTTTTTGGTCTTTCCCTGCAAAGTTGTCTTAGGCAAATAGCTGGAACGTTTCTGGAAACTACGGTCGACACCTAACTGCAACTTCACTTCCAAGTCTTTCAACGGTTTCACGGATACGAATGCAGATCCTATGATCCGGTCTTTTACCGTATTATCCTTAATATCCAACAAAGACACCGGATTCGCAACGAAGGGACGTTTCGGATCAATGAAATAATTTCCTTCAGAGTCATAGATAGGAATTGTAGGATTGGATTGGATAGCACCGGTCAATACACCGGAATATTCATTGGCATTGTCTCCCAGAGGAACATTGTCATACTTATTCTGCGAGTAAGTAGCAGTCAGTCCGAAAGAAACATATTCACTCAATTCCTGATCCAGATTCAAACGGGCAGAAAAACGACTGACACCATTATTCTTGACAATTCCTTCCTGGTTCATATAGTTGACAGAAGCCAGATAACGGGTTTTCTCCGTACCACCATTCACAGAAAGATTGTGTTGTTGCGTATATCCATTGCGCATCACCGCATCCAACCAATCGGTACCGCTAGCAGTCAATATTTCATCATTATTGAAAGTGGGTTTATATTGAGTAGGCGGAGTGTCCTGCTTTTCAACATATCCTTCATAGATACCCATTCCGTTCAACTTTAACCACTCTTCATGCATCTGTTTATTATACATATCCATATACATACGAGTATCAAGCATCTTGTAGTTGGAACGAGCTACCTGCACCGACCCCATACCGGAATAAGTCACTCTGGGCTTTTGACTTTTACCACGTTTGGTGGTAATCAAAACAACTCCATGTCCGGCACGCGCACCATAAATAGCTGTGGAAGCAGCATCTTTCAACACAGAAATGGATTCAATATCATCCGGATTCAATGATTCCAGTACATTATCAATATTACCCGATTCATAGAAACCATTACCAGAACTTAAATTGGAAGTAGAAGACACCGGGAAGCCGTCGATTACAAATAAAGGTTCATTACCAGCACCGGTAGACGCTTCTCCACGAATACGAAACTTCGCCTCACCACCCGGTTGTGCAGAAACCTGGTTCACACGGAACCCCGCTGCTTTACCCGCCAACGCACGAGATACATTCGGTACGGTATTCATCTCCACATCTCCCATGTTTACCATAGAAACGGCACCGGTCAATGTCTTCTTGCTCTGTGTACCATAACCCACCACTACCACTTCATCGAGTTGTTTGGAATCTTCCTGCAAAATGATTTTCATATTTTTTCCGGGTTGCACGGCAACCGTTTGAGACTGATAGCCGATATAGGAGATATCGAGCTGTGCCTTCGATGAAGAGACGGAGATTTTGAAGTTCCCGTCAATATCTGTTATCGTACCGTTACCCTGTACTCCTTTTTCTAATACACTGGCTCCGATAATCGGCTCCCCCTGTGCGTCTGATATAGTACCGGATACGGTTATTTTCTTTTCTTGTTCAGGAGACTGTGCCTCAATGGATAATATAATCTTCTTGTCTAGTACCGAATATTTTACATTAGTACCGGAAAAGATTTCTTTCAACACACTAAAAATGTTGCTTTTATCAGCAGAAACTGATACGCGACGATTCAAATCGACATGCTTATTATTGAAGAAGAAATCAAAATCAGACTGCTCTTCAATTTCTTTTAGAATGTCCTCCACCCGCTGATTACGTACATCAATACTGATTAAAGCCTTTTGAGCGTAACTATCGGCTGCATAGGTCAGCCCAATAGAACATACTAAGAACAAAACCAATAGTCTCATAGATAATGGGATTTTTTTTGAGGTTAGCCAAAGTGACTTTACCACCCATAAAAATTGGATGCTAAAATAATTTTGCATAATTTTGTAATGACTTAAAGTTAATAAAAAGTTTATCTAAGCTTGTCGCCAAACAAGCATCAAAAAGATTTACCGATTTCCATACGGGAAGATACGCCAATATCCTCCCGTATGTTTTTGTTTAAGGGGGTCTGTCTTTCATTGCATTTTTGTTTTAAGGTTAATCAATCAATATATTTCTATTTTACTCTTTTCATCTTTTATATCCGGCGAATCAAGATAACGCCAACGGATTTGAGAAGAAAGCTGGAAATATTCCAGAATACGCTCGAGGCGTTGATTTGTAAACGTGCCAGTAAATGAGTCTCCTTTCAAACGGTCGTTTTTAATAATGAATTCCACATTATACCGCTTCTCCAACATTCGCAATCCCTCTTCGAGAGGAGTATTTCTAAATATAATCTTTCCCTCTTTCCAAGCTATTTCCGACTCACCGGAGGTGGCATAAAGCTGCACTTTACTGTCTCTTATATCATAGACCAGCTTCTGTCCGGGATCCATCAGCACTTTTTTCGAGCCATTGTCAGATGAATAAATAAAACCTATCTTTCCTTCAACCAATGTTGCTGCAATCCGGTCTTCTTTTTCATAAGCCTCTACATTAAAATGAGTTCCCAGTACTTCGATCTGTGATTGGTGGGAAGTAGAAACTATGAACTTCTTTTCCGGGTTCTTGGCTACTTCAAAATAAGCCTCTCCCTGCAATGTTACATTTCTCGTGTCGCTATCGAAGCGTGAGGGATAACTCAAGGTAGATTCGGAATTCAGGAAAACCAATGTGCCATCGGGCAATGTCAGAGAAGTCATCATTCCGGGATTTGTTTTCACTTCCATCATTTGTGCCAATTCCTGTTCGCTTCCTCCCCAATGTTGTACCATCAGAGTAACGAGAAGTGGAATGAACAGCACTGCTGCCGCACGTTGCGCCCATTCCCACCATGTCGTTTTCCTTTGTCTGTTACCTGTCATTCTACTTTTCACCTTTGTCAATGCTTTCTCTGTGTCGACTTTCGTCATGATGTGAACGGTATCTGTAGCAAGATAAAGAGCATGTATCTGTTTGGCCATCCGCCGGTTTTCTTCCGACTCATCCATCCACATCTCAACCTGCAGACGCTCTTCTTCCGTTGCCAGTCCCTCACAATAACGGGGAAGCAATTCTTCTATTGTATTTTTATCAGTCTTATCCATATTCGTATTTTATTGCCTTTTACTATAAGACAAGAGAGACTTGTGGAATTCCTAAACCAAATCTCATTTTTTTTCAGAAAATCTTTGTTTTCTTATAAAAAAGCTATATTTGCAGTGAAATATCAAACTAATACATGAAAGAAGTTCACCTGTCAGAAAGCAATTTCCTATTATCTGCTATACAGCGAGGCGACCAAAAAGCATTTGATGCACTGTTTCGGAGGTATTATCCGGCACTGTGTGCCTACGGCCATCGCTTCGTCGATCTGGAAGATGCGGAAGAAATTGTGCAGGATTCTCTTTTATGGATTTGGGAGAACAGAGAAAATTTGTTTATCGAAACCTCGCTTAGTTCGTACCTCTTTAAAATGATATACCGCAAAGCTCTGAACAAGCTTGCACATATTGACGCCACTCAACGTGCCGACACTCGATTTTATGAAGAAATGCAGGAGATGCTACAAGATACGGATCTTTATCAAGTCGAAGAGTTGACACAACGCATCAAGGATGCCATTGCCACATTGCCGGAAAGTTACCGGGAAGCTTTCGTGATGCATCGGTTCCGGGATATGAGTTATAAAGAAATAGCGGAAATTCTGGGAGTATCTCCCAAAACTGTAGATTACCGCATTCAGCAGGCATTAAAGCAACTACGCGTAGATTTAAAGGATTATCTGCCTTTATTGCTACCAATTCTATTTCCTTAAAATAAACCAGCTATCTATTTTCTTATCTATTACGTTCTATTTACTAAAGTACTAATAGATAACTTCCGTTGTATTAGGGATAAACTTACATTCCCCTACTGCCAAACTTCTTTTTGGCTAAGAGAAATCTATAATTGCAAGCTTCATTTATAAAAACGGAAGTTCTGATTATATAATTGCAAGTTTCGTTTATACAATCAGAACTTGCGTTTATAGTTTCTTCTTAGTCAAAGACAACTTATCCAATAAGGGAAAGGAAGTTTGCAATAAGAGCATAGCAACTTATCTACTGATAGATTGGAGAGAAATAAAGCATTAATTCTGCCGATAAGGTAAGGTAAACCAGAAAGTAGCTCCTTTGTTTTCTTTCGACTCCACTCCTATTTTCCCTCCCAAGCGGTCTACAATCGTATGGCAGATAGAAAGTCCCAGTCCGGTACCTTGCACAAAGGAATTGTACTTCACAAACCGTTCAAAGACATGGATACACTGTTCAGAAGACATTCCACAGCCAGTATCCGACACATAAAAATAAATCGTTTCGGAGTCTAGCAGACGATACCCCATACGAATGGTACCCACTTCTGTAAATTTGATGGCATTAACAATGAAATTGGCAAGTAGCTGAATCAAACGGTTCTTATCCGTATATAATGTACATTCGGGCAGTCTCTCCACAAATGTGAAAGTCACATTATTGTGTCGCAGACGTAACTGCATACTCTGCTCGATTTCTTCAAGCGTCTGATTCACATCAATCAAGGCAGGATAGAAATCGAATGTACCGGCTTCAATCTTCGACAAATCCAGAATATCATTAATCAACTGGAGCAACAAATCCGTATTTGTTTCAATGAGGTCTGCATATTCGGACATTTCTTCACGGTTTTCGACATGAGGAAGCATATTGGATAATCCTACAATAGCATTCAAGGGCGTACGTATCTCATGACTCATATTAGCCAGGAATGCGGATTTCAATTGATTGGCCTGTTCCGCTTTTTCCATTGCTTCATGCAGACGACTATATGCTTTCCGAAGAATGCTGATATAATATATGATAGCAACAATCAGAATTAACAGGAAGATGGAACAGACAATAATTTCAACAGAATACTGCTGAAAAAAAGTCTTGGGCTCATTGACATAAACAGCATCGGCCGGGTAACGGTATGACGGTATATTATGAGCTTTCAATACCGGATAACAAAGATAGGCACTTCCTTTCCCTCCCACTCCACCGGGAATATTCCGGGCCTGTTCACCCTTCAATATCCGATCAAGAATCTCCAGCAGAGAATCGCTGAAAGATTCTGCCGAGACATAGTATCCACCCGCAAAAGTATTGTTCGATAAATCTTCGTGAGAAAGCAGGAACAGAGGCGAAGGAGTAAAATTAGTGATAATCTCCTGAATGTGATCGAAGAGATAGTTGTTATCATTCTCGTTATGCGACTCAAACCATGAATAATAGATAATCCCCGTATTGGATTTATAGCTGCGCAACGTATCGAGTAGCATTTCCGTGGATAATTGAGTGGTGGAAAGAAGCTCCAGACGCAAATCAGGAAAGTTTTCCTCTACGGCTTCTTTCACATCTCGGCGGGTTTCTTCACTGATATACCGATCGTCTGAAATAAAAGCCAGACGTTCCATGTCAGGTATCAGTTTATAAATTAAATCTACGGTCTCCTTGACGTAATAATGCTGCTTCAAGGAAGTGATATTATATTCCCGTCTCCATTCTTCCGCAGAAACACTGTTACTTTCTGTGAGTGGAGCATGAGACAGCAGGATATCCAGAGAAGCAGGCAGACGATCGCGGGCATTTGTCACAACTACCGGGACATCTTCCCATACATCATCAAATAATTCGCGGCAAACAATCCATCCCGGATCTCCAATCATCACGATAGCAGTGGGAGGCTCCGGATACTTCTGACGCAAATGGGTGACTACGGCATTCGCCTCCATCTCATTCACCAGAGCAGGTACGGAAAGCGATTCCGCCTTCACAGAAACTCCTTGTTTCTGAAGAGCATCATGAAGACACCAATAAAAGTTTTTAGCCCAAGGCAGATTGAAATTAATCGAGTTTAAAACCAGTACTTCTTTATTTGTATTTTCGGTTCGGGCTGACGCAGGTGATAAGAATCCTTCAATAAAAAGGAATAATCCAAGGAGGAATGGAATGATCCGTAACGATTGTTTCATTTGTGGTATTCTATAAATAGCGGAAGCAAAGATAGTATTAATTTCTTTAGTGCAAAAAAAAGGCATCCCAAAACGAATTGAGATGCCCTTTATTATATAAAATTAAGTATCAAAGGATTATGATTTCTTCAAAGCCGCAATACTTTCTTTCAAAGAATTAATGATGCTCTCTGCATCGGCTTGCTTCTTACGTTCCAGTTCAAGAACGGCAGCCGGAGCATTATTGACGAATTTCTCGTTGCTAAGTTTCTTCATCACTCCCTGCAAGAATCCTTCTTTATGCTTCAATTCGGCTTCCATACGGGCGATTTCGGCTTCCACGTCAATCATATTACCCAATGGCACGGCAAATTCGGTCGTTCCTATCATGAAAGAAGAAGCACCTTCTGATTTGCTTTCTACCACTGTTACGGAAGACAGGTTACACATCTTGATAATCACCGGATTCAATTTCTCTACCGGATGAGTGCCTACAACCTGCAATTCGAGTTCTTCTTTCAGAGCAATGTTTTTCTGCAAACGGATGCTACGGACATTACTGATGATTTCCTTAGCTACTTCAAACTCTGCCAGGAATTGTTCATTTGCTCCGACCGGTTCAAACAGTTGAGTAACCATCAAACTTTCACCCGGTTCACGCTCACGCAGTTGTTGCCACAATTCTTCTGTGATAAATGGCATAAAAGGATGCAGCAATTCAAGCAGACGCTCGAAAGAGCTAAGAACCATACTATAAATAAAGCCATTAACAGGCTGTCCATAAGCAGGTTTCACGATTTCCAACAGCCAAGAAGAGAATTCATCCCAGAACAGTTTGTAAACCAGCATCAACGCTTCGCTCAAACGATATTTGGAGAAGAGATCGGCCACTTCAACAGCTGCCGCATCCAGTCTTTGGTCAAACCACTGAACTGCCAGATGTGCATCGGTAGGGATCTCAATAGTACCTTTGGCATTTGTCCAGCCCTTAATCAGACGGAAAGCATTCCATATCTTGTTGCAGAAGTTACGTCCCTGTTCGCAAAGTGCGTCATCGAAAAGAATATCGTTTCCGGCAGGAGCAGAAAGCATCATACCCATACGTACTCCATCGGCTCCGTATTTCTCGATCAACTCCAACGGGTCGGGAGAATTACCGAGTGACTTGGACATTTTACGTCCCAGTTTATCACGAACGATCCCTGTGAAGTAAACGTTCTTAAACGGCATCTGTCCTTCGTACTCGTAGCCTGCCATAATCATACGGGCTACCCAGAAGAAGATAATATCCGGTCCTGTCACAAGGTCGCTGGTCGGATAGTAATAGTTGATTTCTTCGTTACCCGGATTGTTGATTCCGTCGAACAAAGAGATAGGCCACAACCAGGAAGAGAACCAGGTATCCAGACAATCTTCGTCCTGACGGAGATCTTCGATTGTCAAGGCGGCATTGCCGGTTTTCTCTTTCGCTTTTGCCAATGCTTCTTCTGCTGTAGCAGCTACCACATAACCGCCCTCCGGGAGGAAGTAAGCAGGAATGCGATGTCCCCACCACAACTGACGACTGATACACCAGTCTTTGATGTTCTCCATCCAGTGACGGTAGGTATTCTTGTATTTTGCAGGATAGAACTTCAGTTCATCGTTCATTACCGGAGGCAATGCCATGTCTGCAAAATGCTGCATCTTGAGGAACCATTGCATAGATAGTTTCGGTTCGATCACTACGTTGGTACGTTCCGAGTAACCTACCTTATTTGTATAGGCTTCTGTCTTGTCCAGCAGTCCGGCAGCTTCGAGGTCTTTCTCTATCTGTATACGAACATCGAAACGATCCATGCCGATATACATACCGGCAGCTTCGCTCAATGTACCGTTATCGTTGAAGATATCAATGCTAGGCAGGTTGTACTTTTCACCCAGCATATAGTCGTTTACGTCATGAGCAGGAGTCACTTTCAGGCAACCTGTACCAAATTCGATGTCTACATAATCATCTTCAATCACAGGGATGGCGCGGTTTACCAGCGGAACGATCACTTTCTTACCTTTCAGCCATTCGTTTTTCGGGTCGTTCGGGTTGATACACATCGCTGTGTCACCCATGATTGTTTCAGGGCGGGTAGTTGCCACTACGGCATAGCGTCCTTCCGGATCACCTTCTACTTTATAGCGGAGGTAATATAGTTTTCCGTGCTCTTCTTTGTAGATCACTTCCTCGTCAGAAAGAGCGGTCAATGCCTTCGGGTCCCAGTTTACCATACGGACACCACGGTAGATCAATCCTTTATTGAACAGGTCTACGAAAACTTTCAGTACACTTTCACTGCGTTTCTCGTCCATAGTGAAAGCAGTACGATTCCAGTCGCAGGATGCACCGAGTTTACGAAGTTGTTTCAGGATGATACCTCCGTGTTCGTCTGTCCAATCCCAAGCATGTTTCAGGAATTCGTCACGAGTCAGGTCGGTTTTCTTGATGCCTTGAGCAGCAAGTTTGTTTACTACTTTAGCTTCAGTAGCAATAGAAGCATGGTCAGTTCCCGGTACCCAGCAGGCATTCTTGCCTTCCATACGGGCACGACGAACTAAAATATCCTGAATGGTATTATTAAGCATGTGTCCCATGTGCAACACACCGGTGACGTTCGGGGGCGGAATGACGATGGTGTAAGGTTCACGGCCATCGGGTTTCGAACTGAATAAATGATGGTCCAGCCAATACTGGTACCATTTTCCCTCCACGTCAGCGGGATTGTACTTACTTGCTAATTCCATATTGTTTTATGTATATATGATAATGTATATTCTAAAATAACGGGTGCAAAATTAATAATTTAAATTCAAATCTTACCACCCTCGGGGTGTTTCTGTGCACGGAAAGAGAATTTATACCCCTCATAAAGAGCGAATCCGTAGAATAAAGCAGTCATTGACATCACATTTTCCAGCATAATAGAGAATATTTCTCCATAGTCTACGCTTACCAGAACGTCAAAATAAGACATTTTATAATCTTGGGAAATATATCCGATAATGGAAAAGAAATCACCCAGGACACAACTAATCAGGGATAATGCCGCACCGATAATTCCGAAAATGGGACGTATTCCTTTCCCTTTCCGCATGGCAAAGCCAACCATAAACCCGATAGCAATGGGCATAAATCCAATCTGACGACCCGTAGAAACAGATATCAGTCCCCATGCCACCGCACCCACAATACAGGCAGCGACTGCGTACAGTACTCCTTTGGAGAGATTCTCTTCGGCAAGCATTTCTTCTTCTGTCATAGATACCGGGAAGTCTTCCGGCTTGGGAGGGGCTAATCTTTCCAGCTCTTCATCTTTCTCAAAACTTTCACATTCTTCTTCAAAAGCAGGAAGTTCTCTGGTACGCTTACAAACAAGACCTTTACCATTCACGAAATCACGTGATACGCAATTCCGGCAATACTTTTCAATTTCTTCTGATGTAGCCATCTCTTATCCGGTTTATGTTGAATGACTTTCCCTATTATACAAGTTATAAAGCCATTGTTAACAGATTTTTTGCAAATATAGAGGTATTTTTTCGCGCGACGTCTATTTAATGCATATTTTTGTTGACTGATATTAGACAAATGATGAAAAAGAAGCCAAATGTAAGATATTTAGCCTTAGGAGCAATCTTAATCCTAGTGTGGCTAACGCAATGGATTCCTGCTCTGGCAACAATCTATTCGCAAACAATCTATCCTTTTATCTCTTACGTTTTGTCGTTTTTTTCCAATTTATTTCCTTTTGCGATAGGAGACTTATTTATCTTCCTTAGTATTGCGGGCGTGATTATTTATCCAATTTATGCCCGTCTCCGTAAAAAGTTGCCTTGGAAGAAAATTTTATTGCGCGACGGCGAATATCTGTTGTGGATTTATGTATGGTTCTATCTGGCTTGGGGACTGAATTATTCTCAAAAGAACTTTTACCAACGAACCGAAATCCCGTATACAGCCTACACTCCCGAAAATTTTCAGGAGTTTGTTGACGACTATATCACCCAATTAAATCGTTCGTACACCCCTGTAAATAGTATCAACCAGGATTTGATACGGGAAGAAACCGTACGAATCTATAATCAGTTAAGTGATAGCCTGGGCGTACACCGACCTCCACACGATCATCCGAGAGTAAAGACCATGTTGTTTACTCCGTTCATTTCCATGGTAGGAGTAACCGGTAGCATGGGGCCTTTCTTCTGCGAATTCACCCTTAACGGAGATTTGCTTCCCGCCAACTATCCTGCCACTTATGCTCATGAACTAGCCCACTTGTTAGGTATCACCAGCGAAGCGGAAGCCAATTTCTATGCCTATCAGGTTTGTACCCGTTCACAGGCAATGGGTATCCGTTTCTCCGGATATTTCTCTGTACTGGGGCATGTACTGGGGAATGCAAAAAGATTACTTTCAGAAGAAGAATATGCAAAACTCTTTCAACGCATCCGACCGGAAATTATTGAATTAGCCAAGAATAATCAAGCCTATTGGGCTGCCAAGTATAGCCCGGTAGTGGGAGCCGTACAGGATTGGATATACGATCTTTACCTGAAAGGAAACAAGATAGAAAGTGGCCGTCAGAACTACTCGGAAGTAGTAGGGTTGTTGATATCTTACCAAGAATGGAAAAAAATGAATTAAATAAATAGATTTATGTCACATACCAGACAAGAACAGATGGAAGCCTTCGGACGCTTCCTGGACATTCTCGACGAACTGCGTGTTAAATGTCCCTGGGACCGTAAACAGACGAATGAAAGTCTGCGTCCCAACACCATAGAAGAGACTTACGAACTTTGCGATGCCCTGATGAGGGATGACAAGAAAGAAATCTGCAAAGAGTTGGGGGACGTATTGTTGCACGTCGCTTTCTATGCTAAGATAGGCTCGGAAACAGGAGATTTTGACATCAAAGATGTTTGCGACAAGCTGTGCGATAAGCTGATTTTCCGCCATCCGCATGTCTTCGGAGAGGTGAAAGCAGATACAGCCGGACAAGTTTCCGAGAACTGGGAACAGTTGAAACTTAAAGAGAAAGATGGAAATAAGAGTGTATTAAGCGGTGTGCCCGCTGCCCTGCCCTCGCTTATCAAGGCTTACCGTATTCAGGACAAAGCTCGCAATGTAGGCTTCGACTGGGAAGAACGGGAACAGGTTTGGGATAAAGTGAAAGAAGAAATAGGTGAATTTCAGGAGGAAGTGGCCAACATGGATAAAGAGAAAGCGGAAGCTGAATTCGGCGACGTGATGTTCAGCCTTATCAATGCGGCACGCCTTTATAAAATCAATCCCGATAATGCACTGGAACTTACCAACCAGAAGTTTATCCGCCGCTTCAACTATCTGGAAGAGCACACCATCAAGGAAGGAAAAAGTCTGAAAGATATGACTCTCGAAGAGATGGATGCCATTTGGAATGAAGCAAAGAAAAAAGGACTGTAACTTCCTTACCGGCATAAAAAAACAGAGGCTCTATTCCCAGCGGATAGAGTCTCCATTTTACTCAAACAGAGCGTCTGTTCATACGAATCGGACGCTCTGTTTTCTTTATTTCTTCTTTGAATCGTCTCCCTTGTCTTTGCTACGATTCATACCTTTTATCATTTCGCGGTGAAAACGCATCTCTGCACGTTGCACGAGAAAAATCTTCTTGCTTGAAAGAATCTTTTTAAACTTACCCAAATAAGTTTTATCAAGCTGGTCGGCAGCAATACGGTTGTTGGCCACTTTCTCGTTGATTTCTGCATATTGAGCTTCCGTCGTTTTATCATCCTTGCCTTTGCGCATCAAATCCCATGACTCATCATTCAGTTTCTTCTTTTTATCCTGGAGTTCAAAATAAACGGGAAAGAACTTGGCTGCTTCTTCTTTATTCAATCCAGCCTGTTCGATAATGAAAGCTTTTTGTTTTGCCCTGAACTCCTCCCGGGATAAATGCTGATCACATCCATCAGCAGCCCAAAGAACAGGCATAAAGCCACATAACAAAACGACCAATGCGATAAGTTTTCTCATTTTCTGTATTCAATCAGTTTTTATAAATCATTCTACACTTGCGTCACTCAAATAAACATATAACGAATAATCATCCAGCATGGCACGATCCACTGCTACATCAATCATTTCGTCAGATACGACTACTTCAGTATCCACTTCTGTCACCGCTACATCATCTGCTGCAGCAGGTTTATGATCTGTTGACGCTACCCGGATAATCAAGGCCGCCCCTACGAACATAGCTGCCATATAGAGCAATGGTTTCAGTCTTGTCCATGTGCTGACAGGTTCTTCCTTAAAAGCAACTTTCTCTTTTTCAGGAAGTTTATTCATTACCTCCGAAGTCAGGTTCTCAAAGTAACCATCGGGCACTTTGAAGGAATTTTCCTTTCCAAGCTTCTTCAATAAAATATCTTCTTCTTTCATACGTTTTTCTCCTCTCTTTTCATTAGACAGTGTCTCATTTAAAAGGTTTAATCTATTTCTTCTAAAAACTTCTCAATTTTCTTCACCGCATGATGATAAGATGCTTTCAGTGCACCGACCGACGTGCCGAAGATTTCCGACATCTCTTCGTACTTCATTTCCTGATAGTATTTCAGGTTGAACACCATACGCTGCTTTTCGGGCAAAGTCTGCAGGGCTTTTTGCAAGCACACCTGTATCTTGTCGCCCGAAAAGTAGGCGTCACTTTCCAGCTTTTGCACAACTACTGCTTCGGGATCGTCAATATCCACGGTAGTCATGGCACGCTGCTTATTCAGAAAGGTAAGACACTCATTCAGCGCGATGCGATAGAGCCAGGTCGACAGCTTCGCCTCGGCACGGAAATAATCGATATTCGTCCATGCCTTGATGAAAGTGTTTTGCAGGAGATCGTTCGCATCCTCATGCGACAGTACCATCCGGCGGATTTGCCAATACAATTGCTCGCTATACTGCCCCACAATCATTTCAAATCCTTTCCGCTGTGTACTCTCCTCCTGAAGGAGTTTCAGAACTTCGCGTTCGTTATAAGGAATCATAATCTCTCGTATCTGTATGTTTATTTATGGTTTCAAATTCAGGTTATTCATCGCCTCTAGTAAGGACGGATCATATTTATAAATGTCCTCACAATACCTCAAATTATTATCGGCAGACAGATAAACCGTCTGATAATCTATAAATAAAGGTATATATTGTTCCAAACTATAATGTTTCAATTCACGATAAGCCGCACTGATGGGCAGCTTCTTTCCCTCTTCACTCACCGGCTTGATATCCATTGCAATACGAATACGGTCTTCCAACAATTCATCCGGCTCTTTCAACAGGAAGAACGCGAAGTCGAGTGCTTTTTGAAGACGGACGCAACCGTGGCTCACCGCACGATTATTCCGTGTAAAAGCCCACCGTGACGGAGTGTCATGCAGATATACGGAATGAGGATTGGGAAAACGGAAGATGATACGTCCCAAGGAATTCCCTGTTTTGTTGTCCTGCTTCACCGTATAAGGTACGCCACTTCCTGCATACTTCGCCCATTTAATACTGTGGGGATCTACCTGGAGTCCATTCTTATCGTATACCTTCATGCGGTTACGGGTAAAATACGTCGTATCTCTGCGGTAAGTAGGAATGATCTCTTTCCGAATTATGCTTTGAGGCACATTCCAGTAAGGATTCAGTTCCATATAATAAATCCTGCTTGACAATAGAGGAGTTTTATTCTTCACAGTCCCTACACAAATACGCATCTCCAGAATAGAGTCTGTTTCTTCGTTGACAGCCTGCAACATAAATGCCGCCACATTGGCTATCACATATTTCTGTCCTTTATCCAATGCATATTGCCAACGTGCCCGCTCCATGTTTACCAATAGGCGGTCGCGATAATAATCCGTAGTATCTGTCACTCCCCAGCCATTCACACGAACCAGTTCTTCCTGCATCTTATGATAAAGCGGAGAAGAGGGTTGCGCCCTACGAAAAGCGGCGTTAGGATTTGCACGCAAAGAGTCGAGAGCAGCCATCGCAAATTTCACATCACATTGTTTCAAAGGAATGTGGTCGATCGAATCATTCCATCTGCGCGCCGAAGGCAGGAATCCAAACTTCAATTGACACACATACGAGAGATAGGCGGCTGTCAACTGATATTCCACGTCTGCCAGCAGGCGGTTCATCGTCTTCCCTTCGCGCAGCTTCAAGGTTCGTATCTGTTGCAATTCCTCACGGATGCTATCGACAGGATACAGATTCGGATTAACTCCATGTTGTGAAATGTTTTCTAACCAGAATAACATCGAGTCTGCCACCTGTACGGCAGGTTTATCGGATATGAGAGAATCGTTCAGCCAAAAGAATTCATCCTTTTCCTGATAATGTGCCAGCAAAACCGAATCCCAGGGAGTTACCGGATTCTCGTTCAGGCCAATACGAATCATCTGATGAATGCTGTCTGCATTTATTTGATAAGCAGGATGGAACAGTTCCCGGAGGGAAGACAAAGAATCCGGTATCGGAGATTGAGGTTTCTCTTTTTTACAGGCTGCCAGGCAACCGAAGAGCAGGATGATTACTCCCCAGAGCAGTCGACTACTTTTCATAGACAGTCCCTCCATCAACGTCAATACACAAATTTTCTTTCGCTAAAATGGTTTGTGGAAAAATGGCAGACGCTTCATGAAGTAAGACAGATTCATCTTCATAACGGGCGGAAAAATGTCCGATCACCAGTTGTCTCACATTGGCATCCAAAGCAAGCTGCGCAGCTTGCGCAGCAGTGGTATGATAAGTTTCCTTAGCGCGTGCCTGTTCGGTCTGTGCAAAGGTGGCCTCATGGAAAAGCAAATCTACATTTTTAATTTGTTCAGCAAGGGACGGACGATAGATTGTATCGGAACAATAAGCATATTTACGCACCGGAGCCGAAGGGCGGGTTAAACGTAAATTAGGTATTACTTCTCCATCGGGAGTTACAAAATCCGCTCCGTTCTTGATGCGGTTCAGTTCATAGACCGGGACTTTATAAAAGTCTACCATGTCCCTGATGATATGATTAGGACGCTGTTTCTCTTCAAAAAGGAAACCACAACAGGGAATTCGATGTTTTAAAGGGATTGTGGTTACAGTCACCGAACGGTCATCGTAAATGAGCATCGGTTCTTTCGTTTCGAATTCATGGAAGAACACCTTATAAGTCAAAGTCTTGCAAAAGAAAGCAAGCATCGGCGCAAACAACTCTTCCAGTCCTCTTGGAGAATGAATATGTAAATCAGCAGTTCTCCCTAATAATCCGAATGTAGAGATCAGTCCCAACAATCCGAAACAATGGTCACCATGTAGATGAGAGATGAAGATATGATTCAATCGGGAAAATTTCAGTCGCGAGCGGCGTAATTGCATCTGTGCTCCCTCGCCACAATCAATCATAAATAGTTTTTCACGCAAGTTTACGACTTGAGAGGTCGCAAAATGTCGCGTAGTAGGCAAAGCAGAACCGCATCCCAATATATGTAACTCAAATTTTTCCATGGTATGCAAAGATAGGACATTTCACATTTAATCTTGCAAAGGAAAAGGAAATATTTCACCCCAGGGTTATACAGATTTTGATAATTTATTTTTAGACATAAGAACAAAAGAACATAAAGGCAGCGCTTTGAAAATTATTTCTGTTGCTTATTGAACTGCTATTTTATTTTTTATTCTTTTGTTCTTATGTCTGAATTAAATTCCCTCTTATCTTCATTTCTTAAATCTGTGGTGAATAAAAAAAGCGCCCCCAAACGGGAGCGCCTTTCATTGGAAAATATTCTATTCAGATTATTTCTTTCCTTCCAACTGTTCTTTCAATGCAGCAAGAGCGTCGATATCGCCCAGCGTAGTTGAAGCAGCCTGGTTCTGGATCATCGGAGAATCTTCTCTCTTGTTGCTAGAAGATGACTTCTTAGCACCAGAAGCAGCTTTCTTTTCTGCTCTTTCTTCAGCCTTAGCTACATCTTCGAAGATACGGCTGTGAGACAGGATGATTCTCTTAGCATCTTTGTTGAACTCGATCACTTTGAATTCAAGTTTCTCATCCAACTGTGCTTGTGAACCGTCTTCTTTTACAAGGTGTTTCGGAGTTGCGAAACCTTCTACACCGTAAGGAAGAGCTACAACAGCACCCTTATCCAACATTTCGATGATTGTACCTTCGTGTACAGAACCTACAGTGAACACAGTTTCGAATACATCCCAAGGATTTTCTTCGAGTTGTTTGTGGCCAAGGCTCAAACGACGGTTTTCTTTGTCGATTTCCAATACCTGAACTTCGATGTCAGCACCAATCTGAGTAAATTCTGATGGGTGTTTTACTTTCTTAGTCCAAGAAAGGTCAGAGATGTGGATCAAGCCGTCAACACCTTCTTCGATTTCTACGAATACACCGAAGTTAGTGAAGTTACGAACTTTTGCAGTATGCTTAGAACCTACAGGATACTTTTCTTCGATAGTTTCCCATGGATCTTGTTTCAGTTGTTTGATACCCAAAGACATCTTACGTTCTTCACGATCAAGTGTCAGCACAACAGCTTCTACTTCGTCGCCTACCTTCATGAAATCTTGTGCAGAACGCAGGTGTTGGCTCCAAGACATTTCTGAAACATGGATCAAACCTTCTACGCCCGGAGCGATTTCGATGAATGCACCGTAGTCAGCCATAACGACCACTTTACCTTTCACCTTGTCACCAACCTTCAAGTCAGTGTCAAGAGCATCCCATGGGTGCGGAGTCAGTTGTTTCAAGCCAAGAGCGATACGTTTCTTTTCATCATCGAAGTCAAGGATAACAACGTTGAGCTTCTGATCCAGTTCAACCACTTCTTTCGGATCGCTAACACGTCCCCAAGAAAGGTCAGTGATGTGGATCAAACCGTCTACGCCGCCAAGGTCGATGAATACACCGTAAGAGGTGATATTTTTAACAGTTCCTTCAAGAACTTGTCCTTTTTCAAGTTTACCGATAATTTCTTTCTTCTGTTGTTCCAGTTCAGCTTCGATAAGAGCCTTGTGAGATACAACAACGTTTTTGAATTCCTGGTTGATTTTAACCACTTTGAATTCCATTGTTTTGCCAACGAATACATCATAGTCGCGGATCGGTTTAACGTCGATCTGAGAACCCGGCAAGAATGCTTCGATTCCGAATACGTCTACGATCATACCACCCTTAGTGCGGCACTTGATGTAACCCTTGATAATTTCTTCATTTTCCAGAGCAGCGTTAACGCGATCCCAAGAACGAGTAGCGCGAGCTTTTCTGTGTGACAGAACGAGCTGTCCTTTTTTGTCTTCCTGATTTTCGATGTATACTTCTACAGTATCACCGATCTTCAGATCCGGATTGTAACGGAACTCATTCAATGGGATGATACCGTCTGATTTGTAACCGATGTTCACAACTACTTCACGCTTGTTCATTGCGATTACGGTTCCGTCAACAACCTCACGGTCGTTCACTTTGTTAAGCGTACCGTCGTAAGCTTTTTCCAGTTCATCGTGGCTAACGTTGGTTACTGTTTCGCCATTTTCATAAGCATCCCAGTTGAAATCTTCAATAGGAGCTACGTTCTTTAAGTTTTCCATTAATAAATAAATTGTTTAATACTTTAATTAAATAAGACATTATATTATCTATAAATCGGGCGCAAAGGTAGGAATATTTTCTTGATTGACAAAAGAATGGCAGAAGAAAAGAGAATTATATCCGTATTTTTTGTAATATTGCAATCTTTAATTTATACAGTTTTTGCCATGGACGAGAGATTGGACAAAGTCAAGGTGCAATGCGACTATTTACCGCTTATTAATTTTGCGATACAACAAAACGGTGCATCAATCATTCATCAGCTTTCTATTGAGAATACAACGCCTGCCCCGCTGAAGGACATTCAGGTACAAATCACGACAGAACCGACTTTCGGAAACGCCGCTCCAATAGCTGTGGCACAGATTCCGCCCAATGAATCGATATGCCTGTCGTCATTCAATCTCACTTTGTCCGCCAACTATTTCACACAGCTGACCGAACGTTTATCCGGCAATCTGAAAATTGAAATTACTTCCGAAGTAGAATCCGTATTCTGCCAAACCTACCCTATCGACATTCTGGCATACGACCAATGGGGAGGGCTCAATGTATTGCCCGAAATGCTGGCCGCTTTCATCACCCCCAATCATACAGCTATTGTGCCGATCATTAAGAGAGCCGCTTCCATCCTGGGACAATGGACTGATAATCCGTCCCTCGACGAATATCAAAGCCGCACTCCGGACCGGGTAAGGAAACAGATGGCCGCCATCTACACGGCTATCACGGAACAACAGATTATATACAGCACCATCCCCGCCAGCTTCGAGGAATATGGGCAACGTGTACGGCTAGCCGACTCCGTAATGGCACAAAAACTGGGAACCTGTCTGGATATGGCCTTGCTCTATGCTTCCTGCCTGGAAGCAATCGGTCTGAATGCACTCATTATCATCACTCAAGGGCATGCTTTTGCGGGAGCCTGGCTAGTGCCGGAGACTTTTCCGGATCCTACCATTGACGATGTTTCCCTGTTAACCAAACGGACAGCCGAAGGAATCTACGACATTACCTTAGTTGAAACGACCTGCATGAACATGGGCCATTCGTCCGATTTCGACGATGCTGTGAAGAAAGCGAACGGAAAGTTGACGGATGGAAACAGTTTCATTCTTGCCATAGATGTGAAAAGAGCGAGACATTCGGGCATCCGCCCCATCCCCCAACGCATTTTGCATGGACAGGTATGGGAAGTAGAAGAAAAGGAGACCGACATTCAAAAAAGTGCCGTTCATGCCACTCCGCAAAGTATCAATCCGTATGATTTATCGGGCAATGAAACCCAGACCGTAATCACCAAACAACTGTTATGGGAAAGACGGTTGCTGGATTTAAGCCTGCGCAACAACCTGCTGAATATCCGGATTACCAAAAACACGCTCCAACTCATCCCGGCTAATCTATCCTGTCTGGAAGATGCATTGGCCGACGGAGAAGAATTCCGCATCCTCCACCGCCCTGCCGATTGGGAAAGTCCGGCGATGGACTTCGGGATTTATTCCTCCATACCGGAGTCTGATCCCATGGTTGGTTTCATCAACTCGGAACTTTCACAGAAAAGGTTACGTTTCTATCTGCCCGAAAACGATTTAGGTAAGGCACTGACTCACTTATACCGCTCTTCGCGTACTTCTATCGAAGAGAATGGAGCCAACACACTCTATCTGGCTCTCGGACTTTTGAAATGGTACGAGACACCTTCCAGCGAACGTCCCCGCTATGCCCCCATCTTGCTATTACCGGTTGAAATTATCCGTAAATCGGCAGCCAAAGGTTACGTAATCCGTTCCCGGGAAGAAGAAACAATGATGAACATCACCTTATTGGAAATGCTTCGCCAAAACTTCGGAATCACCATATCAGGATTGGACCCGTTGCCTACCGACGAAAGCGGCGTAAACGTCAAGCTGATCTATTCCATTATCCGCAACAGCATTAAGAACCAGCGTAAATGGGACGTGGAAGAGCAAGCGATTCTGGGCATCTTCTCTTTCAACAAGTTCATCATGTGGAATGATATTCACAACAATGCCAACAAACTGATTCAGAACAAGATTGTGTCCAGCCTCATCAACGGAAAGATAGAATGGGAAGCCGCCACAGAGGAAATAGATGCAACGGATATGGACAAACAAGTGTCGCCCGCAGACATTGTATTACCCATCATCGCCGATTCTTCGCAACTGGAAGCCATCTACGAAGCCGTACACGACAAGACTTTCATCCTGCACGGGCCTCCGGGAACAGGAAAATCGCAAACGATTACCAATATTATCGCCAACGCGCTTTACAAAGGAAAACGTGTTTTATTTGTAGCGGAAAAGATGGCTGCCCTCTCCGTTGTGCAAAACAGATTGGCAGCTATCGGGCTGGCTCCGTTCTGTCTGGAAATTCATTCCAACAAAACAAAGAAATCCGCCGTTATCTCTCAACTGAAAGAAACCACGGAAATTATCAGGCAGACACCTCCCGAAGAATTCAGAAAGGAAGCGGAACGCCTGCTGAATTTACGGGCGGAATTGAATCAATATATCGAAGCCCTGCATAAAGAATACCCGTTCGGAGTTTCATTATATGACGCCATTATTCATTATCAATCCGTGGACGTCGAATCTTGTTTTGATATTCCACAAGCTTATCTGGATACATTAGATAAAGACACATTTGCCCAATGGGAAGATGCCATCGAGCTGCTAGTCCGGACGGCCAATGCGTGTGGACATCCTTACCAGCATCCATTAACCGGTATCTCGATTACCGAATATTCATCAGCCGTTAAGGAGGGATCCTCCCAACTGCTCACCGGATTTATCGACCTGTTGACCACCATCCGGCAGAAGCTGGATGTATTCTCCATACTTCTAAAAGATACGGATATACACCCTACACGCAAGGATTTCCAGACAATCTCCCACATCATCCGGAGAATACTCGACATTCCGGAACTGACTCCCGGATTGCTGACTTTGCCATTGCTCAACGAAACACTGAATGAATACCGGGAAGTAGTGGTTCACGGACGGAAACGGGATGAACAAAGGAAAGAGATAGAAACCGGATTCACCCAAGAAATCCTGTCCATCAACGCAAAGCAGATGTTAGCCGAATGGAACCGGGTATCCGATCAATGGTTCCTTCCCAGATATTTCGGACAACGGAAAATCAGAAAGGCAATCAACGTATATGCTTTAAAAACGATTGAAACAGAAGACATCAAACCTCTGCTCCACCGCATTATCCGGTATCAGGAAGA
This sequence comes from Bacteroides ovatus, assembly GCF_001314995.1. Taxonomy (NCBI): domain Bacteria; kingdom Pseudomonadati; phylum Bacteroidota; class Bacteroidia; order Bacteroidales; family Bacteroidaceae; genus Bacteroides; species Bacteroides ovatus. Next base: position 5,969,835 of record NZ_CP012938.1, on the reverse strand, counting down.
AGCAGAAGCCGTCCGGAAATACATCGGGCAACTTCCCTCCCTATTCGGACGCCCCGGCAAGAACGAGGATTGGAACACCATTGAGCAGATAATCGACGACATGACTTCCCTTCATTCGCATTTGTTGAACTACGCAAAAGACATTGCCAAAGTTTCGCAAATCAAGCAGAATTTGTCCGTACAACTCACAGAAGGAATTCAAACATTCAGAGACATCCATGCTCATTCTTTCAATGAACTGTATCAGCTCGCAGATACACTCACAGCCACCGAAAAGAAATTGTCCGGCATGCTGGGTATCTCGATCGAAGAACTTTATACCGATTCAGCCGACTGGATAACGATTGCCTTGTCAAAAGCCCGAACCTGGAAAGAGAACCTCGACAAGCTCAAGGACTGGTATCAGTGGCTACAAGCCTACCAAACCCTGCATAGTCTGGGAATAGGATTTATCGCGACGGAATATAAAGAAAAGAATATTCCTACCAGCCAACTTACAGACAGCTTCCGCAAGAGTTTCTATCAGGCGGCTATCCGGTATATCATTGCCAAAGAGCCGACTTTGGAATTATTCAACGGTAAGATATTCAATGATATCATTGCTAAATACAAACAAATATCCGCCAAATTCGAAGAAACGACCCAAAGAGAATTATTTGCCCGGTTGGCCTCCAACATTCCGTCTTTCACTCACGAAGCCATCCAAAGTTCCGAAGTGGGTATCCTTCAAAAGAATATCCGCAACAATGCCCGCGGCATATCTATTCGCAAGCTATTCGACCAAATTCCCACTTTGTTGTCGCGCATGTGCCCGTGTATGCTGATGAGTCCTCTTTCCGTCGCTCAATTCATCGATACGGACGCTGATAAATTTGATTTGATTGTCTTTGATGAAGCCTCACAGATGCCTACTTATGAAGCGGTGGGCGCCATTGCACGGGGTAAAAACGTCATTATCGTAGGCGACCCGAAACAAATGCCTCCTACCAGTTTCTTCTCGGTCAACACCATTGATGAAGACAACATTGAAATGGAAGATTTGGAGAGTATCCTTGACGACTGTCTCGCTCTGTCTATCCCTTCCAAATATTTATTATGGCACTACCGAAGCAAACATGAGAGCCTCATCGCTTTCAGCAACTCCGAATATTACGATAACAAACTGATGACTTTCCCCTCACCGGACAACATTGAATCGAAAGTCAGGATAGTCAACATCAACGGTTACTATGATAAAGGCAAGTCGCGCCAGAACCGGGCGGAAGCTCAAGCTGTGGTGGACGAAATAGCCAGAAGATTGAGAAGCGAGGAATTAAGAAAGAAAAGTATCGGTGTAGTCACTTTCAGCATTGTCCAACAAGCCTTGATAGAAGACCTATTATCCGACCTTTTTATCTTTTACCCCGAACTGGAAACTCTTGCGCTGGAATGCGACGAACCGTTATTTATCAAGAATCTGGAGAATGTGCAGGGAGACGAACGCGATGTTATTCTCTTCTCTGTGGGCTATGGCCCGGATGCAGAAGGGCGCGTCAGCATGAATTTCGGACCACTGAACCGGGCAGGCGGCGAAAGAAGATTGAATGTAGCCGTTTCCCGTGCCCGGTATGAGATGATTATCTATTCCACCCTAAGGTCGGAGATGATCGACCTGAACCGGACTTCTTCTATTGGAGTAGCCGGACTAAAACGTTTCCTCGAATATGCGGAGAAGGGAACCCGAAGCACCATCAGCAGTGTGCCAAGACAACTGTCGGAAGCAACAGCCTCCATCGAAACGATCATTGCCGACAGACTGCGCTCATTGGGTTACACCGTGCATACAGACATAGGTTGCTCCGGATACAAGATAGACATAGGTATCGTCGACACCGAAAATACCTCTAAATATCAGTTAGGTATTATCTGCGACGGCAAAAACTACAAACGTACCAAGACCGCACGTGACCGGGAAATTGTGCAGAATAATGTATTGAAAGCACTCGGATGGGACATCTACCGGATATGGACAATGGACTGGTGGGAAAAGCCGGACGAAGTAATAGCAACTATCCAAGAGGCTATCGCCCGAAAAAAGAGTTCAAAGGTCGGCTCTATGACAACAGCCGGAATTAACTCAACTCCGACAGAAGTGGCAGCACCTGCACCGACGGCACAGATAACCAACAATGAAATTTCATTCGTGCTCAAGGCATCGCCTGCTGCCCCTGAAAAGCAAGCTGCTTCCGTTCTTTCTACGCAAAACCGGATAGAACAAAAGTACAAGTTTGCAAAGATTACCCCATACAGTTATTCACCGGAAGACTTTTTCTTTACGGACAGTTACTCTATCCTCCTCTCCCAAATACGGAAGATTATGGAAAGCGAGGCGCCAATCAGTAAATCCCTGCTCTGTAAGAAAATCCTGTCCGAATGGGGAATCAGCCGCTTGGGAACACGGGTAGAGGCACAGATAGAAACAGCACTCGACACATTGAATATCTATCGCACAGAATACGAAGGACTTGTCTTCTGCTGGAACGACAAAGAGCAATGCGCTTCCTATTCAATCTATCGCCCGGTTTCCGACCGGGAAGCGACAGACATACCACCTGAAGAGATAGCCAATGCCATCCGGCAACTATTGACCGACTCCATCAGCCTACCTGCGGCAGATTTGATAAAAGCATGCGCACAACAGTTCGGCTTTGCCCGTATGGGATCGAACATAGACGCTGCCATGCAAAGAGGTATTCGCGAAGCAGTGAAAAGACATTACGCCAAGATAGAAAATGAACGGGTAACGATTGCCAATTAGATTAATACCCTTTCTCCAAACATTTCAAACGGTTAATAGAATCGGATACATACGCATTGTCCGGTTCTATTGACCGCCAATAACAAAGTTCTCCAATCAGCCGTTTCAGATAGACAGGATCACTCGAGCCAATCCGGCGCTGATGTTCCGCCAAGCCTTTTGTCAGGATAAAATAGACATTCTTCCGGATCTCTCTCTTTCTGGCTTTAGGGATTGTCAGTTTCGCACCGGAAGAAACAGATACTCCTGTAATAATCTTCCTGCCATACTCATTGATAAAACGGGTCTTCTTATGATTCGGTTCGAATTTCTCATCACGGATGATTTGTTTGATCCGGGGAATGATTTGTTCTTTGGGAAACACATCTCCCGAAAAAGTCAGGTCATCGGCATAACGGGTATAAGCCAGTCCGTATTCCGCTGCCAGTGCCGCCAATTTCTTATCCATCTCATACCCCACGATATTGCTTAACGCCGGACTTGTAGGCGCTCCCTGCGGCAAGTGCCTGTACAAGCAGCACAACACTCCCAATACCTTAGACACATTTTCCGGATAACCAATCTTCTCAAATGTCTTTTTCACCCTCCGGCTCCGTATCGAAAAGAAAAAATCATGAATATCCATTTTCAAGACATACCGTTTTCCCAGATGGGGACTGGCATTATCAACCACAGAATGACCGCTCCGGAAACCTACTGCCGCCGGATAAATCATTGTCACAGATGATAATATTCGAGAATTAATAGTGGTTTGAATAGATTGTAATTCTTTGTCAGGAGCAGAAATCATCCGATAACCTCCCTTTCTTTTTCTCATCCAGAACTCCCGGTAATGTTCGGAAACATCCCGTAGAATTTCCTTCAACCGTGCCGTTTCCACTCCCAACAAGTTGGCGCACCAAACAACAGCCGATTCATCAAACTTTTGAACATACTGCGTTCTCGGAACAGTTCCCCCCAAAGCATGCCTAAGCCAGGCTCCGTGTTCCCATTTTACCTTAGTAGTCTTTTCTTCCTTACCACTGCTTGTTGCTTTCCATCTTTTATACCCCTCCTGTTTCCTGCTTGAAGAAATTATCTTATAAACAAGGAAAGCGGTGATAACAATGATCGTTATTAAAATTCCGTCCATTTTGTATATGCATATAAAAAAGAGAGAAGAGAGGATGAGTTATTTACTAAAATAAATTTAGGTATTTATACCTTAGAATTTATTTTCTAGGAAAATACCTGTGCTTATGAGGCGACTACACCTCTTTGATGCTAAATTCTGCCCTCATCCTCTCTTATACAAAGATAACTAAAATCTTTCGATAAAACAACCGGAACGAAGAAAACTATCGGTTGAACAACTCAAACGTGAACTTACAGCCTATTCCTCCAAATTTCCAGTTTTCGCTACTCACAAAAACTCCTACGTCGAAAATATGCGTACCGATGCCATATCCTACTTCCAGATAAGGTTGAAGGTGCGGCATAGAGAGGGCACTGATATAAATACGTTCATTCTGCACATAACGGGTATACTTCATCAGATGCCGGAGAATAAGGAACGGAGCTTCGTAGGTGAAATGCCCCCTTACATAACGGCGGGAGGAGTTATACCAACGTGAGTCAAGCACCTGAAATACTCCGCCGATTTCATCATTCCAACCTACGGGAAGATTATGGCGGGAGAAATTGGCAAAGTCCACAAAATACAACTCATCCTGATTGGTGAATGCTCCGAATCCGAAACGATAATAAATATTACGCATCAATCCCAACCGGATTTGATGCTGAAGGTCAAACTCTATTCTTTCATATTCACCCGTACTCTTGAACACTCCTTTAATACCTCGTTCATAATCGACCGAGAAAGTCGGGTATAAAGAATGGAGGTTAATCTTTCGCTTTCCGTTCATATAATAATAGAGTCCCGGAGTCCACTCTATCCGGATGCGGGGAGCAAAACTGATATAAGTGTTCTTGAATTTATCCATAAATTCCGGGGGCGGCATCGGATAATCACCGGTAATCACAAAACGGGAAGGCTCTACCGCTGTTCTTTTATGGGCAGAGAAACCCAGACCGATATCCAGTCCGTTGACTACTTCAACGGTATGACGGAAATTGAAATACAAGTCCTTAAAATAATCGAGATGAATTAAATCGAAATTGAAGATACTGTCCGGCATAGCTTTCAGTTCGTCCAGCACTTTACTACTATAAATACGGTTACCGTTACCCACATTCAACCGGAAGAATCCCCGTTTCTGCGGCCAGTATTCAAAATCGGCATTCAATGACCAGTAGAATTCCTTACGCGTAAAGTTGTATCCGAGTTTAGGCACAATGCGAAGTAACTTATCCCCTCTGAAAAGACGGTTATAACGAAAATCCTGTCGATAAGACAAACCATTGCTTCCACTATAACTGAATAAGAGCGGATTGATAAACGGAGAAAATCGCACACTTCCGATATTGGACAAATTGAATTTATAATCTTCTACCATCAAATCACCCATCGTTCCCCAAAAGGCCTGACTCTTGGACGGCTTTTCTACCGTTGTCGTGTCACGTCTAAGCGTATAGTCATGATATAGTTTTTTCTCACTTTCATTCAAAGGAATCGGCCGCATGATAGCAAAGGTAGAGGCGTCCGTCTTATAAGCGTTCGTGTCACACTGTAAAGAGAAAGATTCCGAAAGGTTATATTTTCTCTTCTCTTTCTTGCGCACCTTTTTTTCTTTCAGTTCGATGGATTTATAATCTAAAGAAGCGGTGTAATTACCATCCACCTTATTTCCGAGAAATTTGAAAAGAGCTTCTACGTCATAACGCACCGGCAGGAATTCATTTTTCTTGCCTACATCTCCCATCTGAATCCAACAGGTAAATGTTATCAGCTCCGATCTTCCCGAAAAACGAATTTCACGAACACTCCAAACGTTACTGCTGACCACCATATAGCCACCCACCAACTGATCGCTCTTGGTACGGGGAATAAAACGGATTCGATAATCCAGATTATTAGGGTCTCCCATCACGCTGTCTATTCGGTATTTATAGTATTTCTGTCCGTTTTTAGCCAGTGGTGATAATAAGCGTTCATCGTTCAGCAGAGATGAAGAGTAGATATTTACATTAAAGTATTCTAGCAACCCCGGCAATCCCCTGTTTCCCCTCACTGTTCCCTGGGAGGCTTTTACTTTTTGATCGTAAATATTGGGAGCCGTATAATGAAGATCACTATATGTTTCAAGCAGATATTCGCGAACCCCCTTTTGCAAACGAAACATAGAAGGTACATAACGAAGAATAAAATTCTTCTTCTGAATGTCCATCTTACCTTTTATATATAGGTTCGCACGATAATCGCTGACGATCGTTTCATACAAAGGTGCAAAAGTCATTACACGTTCTATAATGGAGTCGGCGGAGATTTCCTGATGGGTATAAGGATTCATTATATAATTATTGGCTGCCCCCTTTGGTATAAAAGAGAACAGACACAATATGCATCCTATCAATATTTTATCTCTCAATCGTCGTATCTCCTTCATTAACGCAGGCAAATATAAAAAAGAATATCGAAAAGCAATGGAATTAAGCTACTAAAAAGAGTTATCAAGGGCAGGAACCTCTTCATTGGATTAATATAGATATAAGAATAAACAAAAACGACTCATGTTTGAATGCATGAGTCGTTGATTAATAATAGGAGAAAGATTATAATTTCTCTATTTCTTCTTTCGAAATACCCGTAGATTTTATGATAATATCATCAGCTACTCCTAGCTCTTTCAATTTACGGGCTGTTTCTCGTATACCCTTTTGCATTCCTTTTTGTTCTGCAAAATCCAACGTATTAAAATAATCGTTGTAAACTTTCCATTCTTCCTCGTACTGCATTCTTTCCTCTTGGGTCATATTCGCTTTGGAGGCCAACTTTTCTAGTCGTTCAAAAACGGCTTTACGAGCCTTGAAAGGCATTCGATCAAGTGTATCCATGTGCTTTAATATATAAATCCAGCGTTCAAAATCATTTTCACATTCATCCTCTTCTTTATTAAAGTTCGGCAATTCAATAAAGATTTGCCGGAACTTACTGTTGAAAAGCTTACCTGTATCCCTGTCAGAAAGGATAACATCCGTTCTGATTTTAGAGGGTATATCCTTGTCCATCACGAAGTTCATGAAGAACACTCCATACACAGCATCTAATTGAAAGTTCCAAATTCCCTTTCTCGCTTGTTGAGTTATAGCCCTAGAGAGATAGAAGAGGGCACGGTCTTTAAAGTAAGGCTGCTCCCGGTTCTGCATTTCTACGATAATATGCTCCCCTGTATTGGTTCTGCAATATATATCATAGATAAGTCCTCGTTCTGTTTTTACTTCCGGCTGCTGTTCGTTGTTAAGGAACTGAATGTCGGTAATTACATGCTCTCCTACGAGCAAATCATTCAAGAAGTCAATTAACAACTCCTTTTCTACCTCTCTGCCGAATAAAAACTTAAAGCCAAAATCGGTAAAGGGATTGATAAATCTTCCCATTATTATGTTGTGTCTCAATTATAAAACAAAGATAGAGTTTTTTTGTTGAATTTCCTCAAAGATAGGATAAAAGAAAACTTCAATATTCATAACAGTATGGATTTGAACTAATTCATAGTATAGGAGCTTGAACTAAACATTACATAATGAAAAAACTATCTATCATACTATCATTCATTTTAGTAATGTTTTAATTATCACTGTAATATCTATGATAGATAGCTTTAAAAAAATGTATCTATCATACTTTTACCAGTAAAAACGGGTTACCTATCATCTACAAAATAGCCGTATAAATATCCTATAAGCATAAGACGGCTTGTTTTTGTCATAATGAAGCCATATAAATCCGAATATCGCAGCTCAAAAATCCCACTTAAACGGCGATAAGTTTATAGCCCACAAGTGTGTGCTGCATAGCCCGCATATGTAGGCTGTATGGTTTACATGCGTGGGCTGTACGGCACACACTTGTGAACTATAGAAATACTGCCGCTCCCCATAGATAATTAAGCTGTCAAATACAGGTTATCATCCTATAAAGTGTGCATTCGTATGTCTTTAAATGGATTATCTCACCTAATGCTACACTAAAATAGATACAGTATAGGAATGATAGATGTCCCTTTTTACTAATAAAAGTATGATAGATACATTTTTTTAGAGCTATCTATCATACTTATTCTTTTGATAATTAGAATATTATTAAAATGAATGATAGTATGATAGATGTTTTTTCTATTGTGTATGACCGAATCCATACAGTTTCACTCATTTTCGCACTGTTTCATTCATTTCCATACAAATAGAAACTAAACAAATACAAGTCTAATGTATTTCCGCATAAAAAATAGAAAATTCCAATATCGGTTAATATAAGGTATTAGTATATACTAAATGAAAAAGAAAGATGCTTACTCCTACCTTTAATTTTTCCTTTTATTCTTGACAAAGAAGAAAATTGTCGTATCTTTGTGATACTCTTCATATCAACCAGGCAGGGAACCTGCCTCGTTTCGTGGCAGGCATTTTTATGCCTGTCCTGATGCTTCATATGGCGGTTTCGTACCCCCGTGTGGAGTGTTAATGCACCCACTGCCTGGTTGGTGAAGAGTAACGGGAAAGGCGGAACCGCTCTTATTTTATAGAAAATCTTCGCCTACCACCTTATTCATAATTATATTATGGAAACAAAACAAGTTACCGTTCAACCAGCGGTGGGAGGCATGATAAAGGCTTCCAAAGATTCATTTGTTATTCCTAAAGAAGAATTAAAGGATTTCTACCTTAAATTCGCTTTCCTTCTGGACCCGGATTCTTGCTCCGTAAACCGTACCGAATTCGAACTATTAAACATTCTGCTGAAAAACCTAAAAAAAATCCTGGCAGCATTGACTCACCTCAACACCCATCCTTGGGATGAAGGCATTGCAGAAATCCAAATTTCATGCGGTGCTTATTCCATACAAGACAACTTGAGCAAAGAAAAACGTATGCAGATGAACACCTCTACGGGTAAACACCTACAATTTCTCACCCAAATGGCTGTGAGCAGCCCAGTGTTCAAACTGTTATTCAAGAACTATCACAACCATTATATCCAAGTGGAAAGTTTGGTTAAACAGATGGCTAAAGAAATCAACGAACAGCAACAATAAGAATAGAAGTTGGAGAATCAACAGAGGGGGTACTTTTAGAAAAACACATTATTTTTCAAAATACCCCCTCTAAAATAGGGGTACTTTCAGAAAAAACATATAATTTTGCGCCATCAACCGATAAAAAAATAGACCATTTATGTCAAAAATGCGTTTTTTTGCCTTACAAGAGCTTTCCAACCGGAAACCTCTGGAAGTTATTGCCCCTTCCAACAAACTCTCTGATTATTATGGTAGCCACGTGTTCGACCGCAAGAAGATGCAGGAGTATCTTCCCAAAGAAGCTTACAAAGCTGTAACCGACGCTATCGAAAAAGGTACGCCTATCAGCCGTGAAATAGCAGATTTAATTGCTAACGGTATGAAAAGTTGGGCTAAGTCACTCAACGTCACTCACTACACACACTGGTTCCAGCCTCTGACAGACGGAACAGCCGAAAAGCATGACGGCTTTATCGAATTCGGCGAAGATGGCGGAGTGATTGAACGCTTCTCCGGAAAACTACTGATCCAGCAAGAGCCGGATGCTTCTTCTTTCCCTAACGGCGGCATCCGCAACACTTTCGAAGCACGAGGATATACAGCCTGGGATGTTTCTTCACCGGCATTCGTAGTAGATACCACTCTTTGTATCCCCACTATCTTCATTTCTTATACAGGTGAAGCGTTGGATTACAAAACTCCATTGTTGAAAGCACTTGCCGCTGTAGATAAAGCAGCAACGGAAGTCTGTCAGCTATTCGACAAGAACATCACACGCGTATATACCAATTTAGGATGGGAACAGGAATATTTCCTTGTAGACTCCTCCTTATATAATGCACGCCCCGACCTCTGCCTGACAGGACGGACACTGATGGGGCACTCTTCTGCCAAAGACCAACAGTTGGAGGATCATTATTTCGGCTCTATCCCTCCACGTGTCACTGCATTTATGAAAGAACTCGAAATCGAGTGTCACAAACTCGGTATTCCTGCCAAAACCCGTCATAACGAAGTAGCTCCCAACCAATTTGAGTTGGCCCCTATTTTCGAAAACTGTAACCTTGCCAACGATCACAACCAGCTCGTCATGGATTTGATGAAGCGTATCGCCAGGAAGCATCATTTTAATGTACTCCTGCACGAAAAGCCATATAGCGGAGTAAACGGTTCGGGCAAGCACAACAACTGGTCACTCTGCACAGATACCGGTATCAATCTGTTCGCTCCCGGAAAGAATCCGAAAGGCAATATGCTATTCCTCACATTTCTGGTAAACGCCTTAATGATGGTTTATAAAAACCAGGATTTATTGCGTGCCTCCATCATGAGCGCCAGCAACAGCTATCGTTTGGGAGCCAATGAAGCTCCTCCCGCCATCCTCTCTTGCTTTCTGGGTTCACAACTCTCGTCTACTCTCGACGAAATTGTCCGCCAGGTAGGAAATGAGAAAATGACGCCGGAAGAAAAAACCACACTGAAGTTAGGCATCGGACGTATCCCCGAAATTTTACTGGATACCACCGACCGCAACCGTACTTCTCCTTTCGCATTCACCGGAAACCGTTTCGAATTCCGCGCCGCAGGTTCTTCTTCCAACTGTGCTGCCTCTATGATTGCAATCAATGCGGCCATGGCAAACCAGCTGAACGAATTCCGGGCATCGGTAGAAAAGCTGATGGAAGAAGGAGTTGGCAAAGACGAAGCTATCTTCCGCCTGCTGAAAGAAACAATTATCGCCTCCGAACCGATTCGTTTCGAAGGGGACGGTTATTCCGAAGAATGGAAACAAGAAGCTGCACGCCGCGGACTGACTAATATCTGCCACGTACCGGAAGCCCTGATGCACTATATTGATAACCAATCCAAATCAGTACTTATCGGCGAACGTATCTTCAACGAGACCGAATTGAACAGCCGTCTGGAAGTGGAACTGGAGAAATACACCATGAAGGTGCAAATCGAAGGCCGTGTATTGGGCGACCTCGCCATCAATCACATCGTACCAACTGCCGTTGCCTATCAGAACCGTTTGCTCGAAAATCTTCGCGGACTGAAAGAAATATTCCCGGCTGAAGAATATGAAGTATTAAGTGCCGACCGTAAAGAACTGATTCGTGAGATTTCACACCGGGTCACTTCTATCAAAGTACTCGTGCGCGACATGACCGAAGCAAGAAAAGTAGCCAACCACATGGAAAACTACAAAGAAAGGGCATTCGCATACGAAGAAAAAGTACGCCCGTATCTTGACCAAATCCGCGACCACATCGACCACCTGGAGATGGAAGTGGATGACGAAATATGGCCGTTGCCTAAATATAGAGAACTGTTGTTTACCAAATAAAATGTCTGCAAGATTGCACGAAAGCTCCCACTTTTGTGCAATCTTTTTATAGATTCGTTCATTTTCTCATTTTTTCTTTTTACTTTTGTGCTGTATAACACAGTTTTGTAGCACTCATGGTAAAAATGAATATGTCAGACATCGATATTTCGGAACCATTATCCGATATGTTAGCTCCTCTAAACAATGAGCAAAAGGAGTTTCTGATGAATAATTATACGATACAAACCTACAAAAAGAATGAAACCATCTACTGTGAAGGAGAAACGCCACATCATCTGATGTGTCTCATCAGTGGAAAAGTGAAAATCTTCAAAGATGGTGTGGGGGGTAGAAGTCAAATTATCCGCATGATTAAACCACGCGAATACTTTGCATATCGTGCTTATTTTGCCAAACAAGATTTTGTAACTGCCGCAGCAGCTTTCGAACCTTCCGTTGTTTGCCTGATTCCTATGAGTGCCATCACTACGCTGGTTGCCCAAAATAATGACTTGGCCATGTTCTTTATCCGCCAACTTTCCATTGACTTGGGTATCTCTGACGAACGTACCGTTAATCTGACACAAAAACATATTCGCGGACGTTTGGCCGAATCACTCATCTTCCTGAAAGAAAGTTATGGACTGGAAGAAGACGGTTCTACGTTGAGCATTTATCTTTCACGTGAAGATCTGGCAAATCTTTCCAATATGACTACTTCGAACGCTATCCGTACCTTGTCGCAATTCGCTACGGAAAGACTGATTACTATCGACGGAAGAAAAATCAAAATCATCGAAGAAGAAAAGCTGAAGAAAATAAGCAAGATTGGGTAAGAGAGTTTCTGCACCAATCGTTCCACCCTAAATAGTGAACATACATATAGAAAATATAATTGCAGACATAAAACGTGGCAACAAACAGGCTTTCAAAAAGCTATTTGATGACTACTATCCTATTCTTTGCGTGTTCGCATCCCACTATATTGAAGACAAAGAAGTTTGCAAAGACATCGCACAAGATGTATTGTTAGCTTATTGGGAACGGAAAGAAGATTTTGACGACATTTTGAAAGTAAAAAGCTTCCTTTATACCGTCACCCGAAATAAATGTCTGAATCACTTAAAACATGAGCAATTAGATATTCCCTATTTTTCTGGACAGGAAGAGTTCGATAGTGGCTTCGAAGCTGCCATTATCGAACAGGAAACATTCCACATGGTTCGCAAAGCGGTAGAAGAATTGCCTACCCAAATGCGAAATATCATCTTATATTCTATGAAAGGGTTAAAAAACCATGAGATTGCTGACAAATTGCAAATTTCAGAAGGCACTGTCCATACGTTAAAGAAATTCGCCTATCGCAAACTTCGCGAAAGTCTCAAAGGCATAAATTACACCTTATTACTATTTTTATGCAAATAAAGTAACTTTTTGATTACCCCGTTTTTTCGATTGGATTGTTTTACTTATATAACAAATCGAAAAAACGATGAATTCATTTAAAGAAAAATTTAAAATTGCAAAAATCTTAGCTTCTCTATTCACTCATTCGTCTACCCCCGAAGAGGAAAAGAACTATCGTGCATGGTTGGATGAAAACCCGGAACATCAAAAGATAGCCGACCGGATATTAAATAAGGAAACGTATGAAGAAAACAGCCGGTTAATAAAAAGCTTCTCTTCACAAAAAGCGTGGGAGAAAGTCTATCCGTTATTAGGAGGCAATCAATCGGGTACTGTTTTTTCGTGGAAAAAGAGTCTGAAATATGCAGCTCTCATCTTATTGTTATTAGTACCTGCTTCTTACTTTATCTATCATTGGATATCCGAAGAAACGATTAGCGACATCACTCCGGGAACCCTTGGTGGGGAACTGATCTTGAGTGACGGCAAATCTTTCAATCTTTCCGACAATAATCTTCCTGAGAATGCAGTCAGAGCATTTGTGATCGATTCTAAAGGGATCAACTATCAGATTCCCGCCAACAAACCGCAAGTAAAAGAAATCCAAAACACACTACGCACATTGCAGGGGATGGAATGTCTTATCACGCTTTCCGACGGCACGAGGGTACATCTCAATGCGGAAACCCGGCTGACTTATCCGGTTTGTTTCAGCAGCAAAGAACGTATTGTGCAAATTGAAGGGGAGGCTTATTTTGATGTTGCCCCGGACAAGGAGCATCCGTTTATCGTAAAAACATCGCATACATCTATCCGGGTAACGGGAACGTCGTTCAACGTAAGAGCCTACGCTGATGAAGATACGGAAAGTACAACCTTAATCAGTGGAACAGTAAGAATCAACAGTGGAAATGAAGAATTCGAATTAGTTCCCAACCAGCACTATACATATAATAAAAATACCGGTACAAATACCGTCGCCAACGTAAACACTGATTTGTATACATCTTGGGAATCCGGATCATTTATCTTTTTAAATGTCCCTCTTGAGAATGTGATGTCATACCTGTCCAAATGGTATGGATTCCAATATTCTTTTGAAGACGAAGCAGCCAAACAGGTGCGTATCGGAGCTTACCTTAACCGCTACGCCAACATGAACCCGATTATCGACATGATTACAGAATTAAATCTGGTCAATATCAAACAACGGGAGGGCATCCTGCACATTTCCTACAAACAGTAATAATACATAATATAACTAACGCATTATGAAAAAACGAGTAAAATCCCTGCCATGGGTGGTATCTTATGCAAGCAGAAACTTTGTGAAGTTCTGTCTTTTATGGATATTCTCCCTTTCTTCACTCATGATTCAAGCACAGGACAATCAGAGAATCTCCATCGACTTGAGAGGAGAAACGCTGGAAGCAGCGCTCTGGTATCTGCAGAATCGTACGAAATTTGTCTTTATGTATGGAACGGAAGATGTCGCTAATGTAACTGATATCACCATCAGAGCCAAAGACAAAACGATTACTGAAATTCTGGATGAATGTCTGGAAGGCACTAACCTGACTTACGAAATCTCTGGTAGCGCAATTGTTATAAAGAAAAGACAAAGCCAAAAGATAACCATCAGCGGTTGGGTCCGGGATACTAACGGTGAGGCCTTGCCCGGCGCTACTATCACGATCCGAGGTTCTAAACATGGAGCCATTGCAGGATTGGACGGGCAGTACACGTTTAATATTCCAGCACAGGAAGGGTTGATTCTTACGTACTCTTTTATCGGAATGGAAAAGAAAACGGTAAAATATACGGGTAAAAAAACCATTAATGTCACTCTGAACAGCTCCACCAGCACAGAAATAGATGAGGTGGTGGTAACCGGATACCAGAATATTCAACGTCGTGACATCGTTGGATCTATTACCAGCATCAAAGCAAAAGATATCATCATGCCTTCGTTTACTACTATTGACCAAATGTTACAAGGACGTGTAGCGGGTATGGTTGTAACCAATACAAGCAGTCGTGTAGGTACTGCCCCCAAGATTCAGATTCGAGGTACCAGTACGTTGCAAGGAAACCGTGACCCATTGTGGGTAGTAGACGGCATTATCCAGGAAGATTTTCAGGTAACATTAGACAGTGGCGACCTGATGACTAAAAATTTGCAAGACATTATCGGTAACCAGATTTCGTGGTTAAATCCCGCCGATATCGAAAATATCACCATCTTGAAAGATGCTTCCGCCACTGCCATCTATGGTTCGAAAGCCTCTAACGGTGTAATCGAAATCACCACCAAGAAAAATACTACTGACCGACTAACCGTAAACTACTCCGCCAACTTTAACATCGGACAACGTCCTAATTATGGGATGTTCAACTTCATGAACTCTCAAGAACGTGTCCGTTTCTCACAAGAAGCGTTTGATGCAGGGGTTAATTATATAGAAACACCTTATAAGGATCTTAACACCTATGAAGGTATATTACGGATGCTGCAGGAACATGATATTTCAGACATCGAATACAGAAAGCTTTATAACGATATGGAAACCCGTAATACAGACTGGTTCAAACGCCTGACACGTCGTTCGTTCAGCCATACTCACAACGTTAGTGTTTCCGGCGGAACAAACAAGTTCAGTTATTCAGCATCCATAGGATATAATAACAGTGAAGGCCAGGAAATCGGCAACGACAACGAACGTATGACAGGCCGTATCGCCCTGATGTTACGCCCTATAGAAAAGCTAACTATCAATCTGACTTTAAACGGTAGTGTTTCTACCACAAATGGCTTTTTCAACGAAGTCAACCCAATGAGTTATGCTACTAACACCAACCGCATCATCGATCCGGACGCTTATTATATGCAAAGGAACGGCTACAACTCTAAAACTGGTAAGATACAAACCCTTTCATACAATTTTATCAATGAACGGGACAACAGCGGTTCAAAAGCACGTTCGAACTTCATGTCCGCCTCACTAGATGTAAACTGGCGTATTCTTGATTGGGTAACCTACCAATTCACCGGAGGTTATTCGAATAACAATAGTACGAATGAAAGCTGGGCTACCGAACGTACTTACTATATTGCCAACGAGTATCGCGGCTACGATTTTAATTCCGTTACTCCCACCAGTGCTGAATTTAAAGCTGCGCAGCTTCCATTCGGAGGTATATTGTATACAAACGACAACAACCAGTATTCCTACAATATTCAGAACAAGTTACAATTCAGTAAAGCATTCAATCCTGATAACCGATTGAACGCATTATTGGGTATGGAACTCCGTTCATCTACAGCGAAAGGAACAGCCAATAAAGTTTGGGGATATGTGCCGGACAGAGGTGAACGTATTGTTGCTCCTACCATACCAAGTGAAGTGATAACTCCCAACAATCCTCCAACAGGCTGGGGAATATTAGGAGATATTTATAGTAGAGGCTGGCAAAGAACAGACAATACCAACAACTTCCTTTCATTCTTCGCTACTTTCGCATATTCATTCAAGAATCGCTATGTAGTCAATGCCAATGTACGAAATGATGCCTCCAACGTTTTCGGGCAGGATATAAACCATCGTATCGACCCGACTTATTCATTCGGTCTCTCCTGGAGAGCATCAGAAGAGGCTTTCTTTCAAAAACATTTGAAATGGATCACTACACTTAATTTCAGAGGAACATTCGGTATTCAGGGAAATGCTTTAACACGAGAAAGTCCTGAACTAATCTTAAGCCAACAGGGAGTACAACCCGGATATAATCGCTACTTCTCCACTATCGGCCAGATACCTAATCCATATCTCTCCTGGGAACGTACCAGAAACTGGAACTTCGGCGTGGATCTGGAACTGTTCCGTATGTTCTATATGAATCTGGAATATTATACCAGACGTTCCAATGCGGTAATCACCGTAGATTTGCCATTCGAATACGGAATTGATGATATGAAACGTAACGGTGGAATTATTTACAATCGGGGAATTGAATACACATTATCATTCACGCCTATCCAAAAGCGCGATTTCAGCCTGAACATCAACCTGAATGCCTCTAAAAACTGGAACAAAGGTGGAGAAACCAAAATTGACAGAAACACAGCAATGTACTTGAGAGGAGGTAGTACACAGATATTAAAAGAAGGTTATCCGCTGAGTGCATTCTGGTCATACTCTTTTGCTGGTCTTGACGGAAGTAATGGTAAACCAATGTTCAACTACGTTGAGGTCCCAGATGAAGAAAAGAGCAAAAGTATCGATCCGACTACTTACTTGGTATATTCCGGAGAAACAGAGCCGTACTTCACCGGAGGTCTCGGTTTTAGTTTCCGTTACAAATCTTTGTCATTAAATACCAGTTTCTCCCTTTTATTAGGTAGTAAAAAACGCTTGCCGTCACCTTACAGTGATTTTCAAGGAAGCGGCAGTATGATGCCGGATCCAACCAAAAATGTAAACCGCGATTTACTAAACCGTTGGCAAAAGCCCGGAGATGAGGTCTACACAAATATTCCCGGACTTCCGACATGGCCGATAGAAATAGGGTGGACCCTGCCTAATACAGATAGTGCAGAATCAGCTATTGAAATGTGGGAGAAATCAGATGCTATGGTAGTCAGTGGTTCATTCCTACGTTGTCGTAACATCGGATTATCATGGCAAATGAAAAAAGAATGGTGTGACAAGATCCATGCAAAAAACCTAGCTATCAATTTTAATATGGATAACATATTTGTAATAGCCAGCAAACGTTTCAATGGCTTCGACCCGGAATTAGAAAACAGTATCATGCCACGATCTTTCTCACTGGGACTTAATATCGGATTTTAAACTATAAACAAAGAAAGATATGAAACTTAAATATTTAATCTATACAATTACATTGACAAGTCTCACTGCCTGCAGTGATTTCTTAGAGCCCAAGTCACAAAGCAAATACATCCCCAAGGATGCCAATGCATTACAGGAGATGCTTATTGGAGAGGCTTATCCCCAACAAGGGAATACCAAATTTCTAGCCTATTTGGAAATACTTGCAGATGATATCGATCAAAATCAAGTGGAGGGTTACGAATTCCCTGAAAATGAACAGGGAAAAATGGAAACATTCGAGGTACTGTACAGTTGGCAACCCAATATGTTCGAAATGCAACAAAAATTAGGACAAGAGCCGAGCAATACATGGGGAAACCTTTATGAATATATTTTAGGAGCCAATGCTGCACTTGATTATACTGACGAAGTGTCCGGTACAGAAGCTGAAAAAAATTACATCAAGGCACAATCCTATGCTTTGAGGGCTTTCTTCTATTATATGCTGGTTAATCAATACGGACTTCCATATAATTACGACAAAGAATCATTGGGAGTTCCTCTAAAAATTGACAGTAAAATGAGAGATGAAGGTGAGGTACTGATGAAACGAAATACGGTAGAGGAAGTATATCTACAGATTGTTGCCGACCTAAACGAAGCAGAACGTTTATTCTTGACTCTCTCCGCCGCACAACAATATGAGCCAAACTACCTCGTTAGCCTACCTATGGTGCAATTATTAAAATCACGTGTGGCTCTCTATATGGAAAATTGGAAAGAGGCAAAAACGTATGCAGAAAAAGTTATCAAAGATTGGAACTTTTCACTGCGCGATCTGAATACAATCCCTGCACCGGAAGCGGGTATGAAAGAACCTTATTATACATTCAACACCTATGATTCTCCAGAAGTTATCTGGAGTTATGGAACCATAAGAGATTTGACAGGTGAATACGAAGGTTATATTGAAAAGGAAGGTAAGAATAATAACGATACCAGAAGAAAATTCAAAGCAGCAGATGAGTTGATTAACAGTTTCTCGGAAGGTGACTTACGCAAAGATCGTTATATTACTCGGGAGATACAGTATAATGAAGATGTCCCAGAGAGCAGTACATTTTATAATACGTATCTTCCCTATGGCAAATATAAGACGCTCCGTTCTGTCCCCACTTCCGGAAGCAGTGATTATTTCGCACTCTCTTTCCGGGTAGCAGAAGCTTATCTGAATTATGCTGAAGCTGCTGCCATGAGTCAAGCAGAAGGAGAAGCTATCACCACTATGAACGCACTACTGGAAAAACGATATGACGAAGGAAACATACCATCCTTTTCGGGATTGAGTGGAGATGATCTTATTACCAAGATACGTGAAGAACGCAGAAAAGAACTTTGTTACGAAGGCCAACGCTGGTTTGACTTACGTCGATATGGCATGCCTTCCATACAGCACAAATGGGAAGGAAAAATTTACACATTAACAAAAAATGATCCTTCATACGTATTACCTATACCTCCAAATGTATTGCAAAGAAACTTACTATTGGAACAAAATCCGTTCGGTCCGGAACGGGTTGGAGTTTCCATAACAAACTAACTATAAATTATAAAAATAATGATCGTTAATCCTAAACAACAGAAAATTATGAAGCCAATATATAACGTATGGATATTATTGTTCTGTCTCACATTCACGTCTTGCTACGAAGATGATTCAATTATCCCGACACCAGACCCACTTGCACAGGCCGGAGGATTTGAGTTTCCCCAAGGAGATAATTCTTGGGACAATGATGCCATGAAAATCTACCAAGACTTCGGAGTGAAAATAATATATAAAGATATCACAGAAAAAGACCTCAATAAAAATTGGACAGGTGGTGGTATCGGTGGCTCTACAAGAGTGTTCGAAAATTGTCTCAATGAGGAGATGGCGGCATTCTATATTACTTTTATGAAAAATCATATATTCCCTTATCTTAATCGGGAAGTTACGGACAGAGTATTTCCCATGTATTGGTATGTGGGATACAATTACTCGGTATTTGCCTCCATTGTACCGGGAGTGTTAGAATATTATGTAGCATTATCCGAACATGAAGAAAGCCAAACTGACTGCTGGGTAACTTGCTTCTGGGGAGATGCAGCTCACAGCACCTATGATGATCCAATCTCTGGATGGAAAACCCCTATTGCCGGCAACAAGGACAGTTTTACTGTGCGTCGCTTCAAAATAATTGATGAAGTTATAAACACAGCCATCACCAGAGGTAACATTATCGTACCCGAAGATGAATTTGATGCAGGATTCGACCATTCAACTAAGATTGTCAGAAATGAAGATATTGAAAGCAAAGCTGATCCTAATTATTATCTTAGAAGAGGCTATCCCGGTGATGTAAATTCATTATCAGCAAAATATAGTAAACCACATTCTGATAATCCTCCAACAGCCAAAGAAACATTTATCGGTTACATGCAAATAGCCATGCGTCTTACTAAGGAAGAACGGGAAGCAATGTGGCCTTCGGCAACCTATCCATTTATGAGTAGTAAGTTCGAGTTTGTAACCAATTATCTAAAAAAATACAATATTGACCTGGAAGCTATCGCTCAAGGACCGGAAGAATGGGATATCAAACCTTATCCGGAACTACCAGAAGCTGATGCAGGAGATGACGATGATGATCCTTGGGGAGACTGGTAGAACTTTTTTCTTTATCCAGTAGTAACCAAGTTATTAAAATAGATACGGATAACGACAAAGCTATTCGTTGCTTTACGATATATTATAAAACTCAATATTATGGAATTAATAAAAAGACTCTCACTAATACTATTGCTTTTATGCACCACCTCCTCCCTATGGAGCAACGGCGGACTGCAGTTTAAGGGAAAGTTAAGGATACTTAGACCTACTACCTTACAAGTAAAAGATTTGAATGGAAACCTTGTTTTGACTTGTTCCATCAGCCAGAACGGAGTATTCGAAACAGAAAAGAAAGAGATCCAGCCCGACGTATATACGCTATGTATCGGGAAAACGGAACAAAACATTTACTTTGAAAATACTTCTGTTAGTATCAATGGCTTTTTCGATGAAAAGAATCCCGAACAAAGCTCACTTTCATTCACCGGCATTGATCCGTTTCTGACTTTACAAAACTATATGCCGGCCGAAAGAGATCCGGATAAAGCAACAATCTCGACTTCTGCCAAAGAAAAACTGACGCCTGCCATGGCGTCAGCATTAGCTTATCTGGCAGATGTGAATGATTACCCATCCAACAAAATGTTATTGGATATGATACCGGAACAAGATAGGAATTCTTTGTCTGCCAAATGGTTAATCAACAAAGTAGAAGTTCTCTCCCACCAGATCATCGGTGCAGAATGTCCTGGTTTTACGTTCATTGACAGCAATGGAAAGAGTGTAAGTTTAAAAGACTTCCGTGGAAAAATTGTCGTACTGGATTTCTGTGCTTCCTGGTGTGGTCCTTGCCGCAAAGAGATGCGCAGTATGCTGACAATATATAATGATCTGAAAGCGGATGATTTAGAATTCATCAGTGTTTCGTTGGATGACAGCGAAGCAAAATGGAGAAAAATGCTGGATGAAGAAAAACTGCCGTGGGTGATGTTGTGGGATAAAACAGGATTTCCCAAAAACAGCAAGACTCCAAGCGCTATTCAGGCTGCTTACGGTTTCTACTCCATCCCTTTCCTCGTTGTCATTGACAAAGAAGGCAAACTCGCTGCACGTAATGTCCGGGGTGAACAGGTGCGTGAAGCCATTTTAAAAATAAGAAAATAACTAGATTGTATAAATTATAACTCATCAACAATGAAGAAACTTATATTTCCTATCGTATGCTGTTTTATCAGCATTACAGTATCGGCTCAGTTAGTCAAACAAGAAGCAGAAACACAAAAGAAACAATCCGAACTGGACTGGTTTAACTGTTCTTTCGACAAAGACAGTGTATATGGTGCCGAAGTAAACAAGGCTTACGAGTATCTGAAAGCTAACAAAAAGAAAGCTAAAAAAAGACCGGTTGTTGCATTGATCGGAACAGGAATGGACGTAGAACACGAAGACCTGAAACATGCAATCTGGATGAACCCGAAAGAAAAACTAAACCAAAAAGATGATGATAAAAACGGGCTTGTTGACGATATCAATGGCTGGAACTTCATCGGAGGTAAAGACGGTCAAGTAATGGAAGCTCTGACGCGCGAAGGAGAACGTGAATTTTTCCGCCTAAAAGATAAATATGCTGACTATATTTTCGATGGAAAAAAGTACTATAAGATTGTCAATGGAAAACGCCAAGAAGTTCCCGTACCGGAAAATATGGAAGAATATAACTACTATCGCTATAAAGTCATGCCGGAATCAAGAATCGGAGGAACCTATGGTGGTCTCCAACTTTCTTATGTAATAGAAGAATATGTTGAAAAGTTCGATAAGGACATGAAAAAACGCTTCCCCGGAAAAGAGTTAACCGTTGAGGACTTCCAAAGTTGTTATGATCCCAAAGCAGAAAGAGACAGTCTTTCAGAAGTTGCCTTTGTGTTTACTGCCTACTATTTCAGTATCTATAATACGGATAAATGGGAACCCGTATATCAAAATATGGGAAAGAAAAGTGTAGCAACAGCCAAAACGTCCTATGAAGATGCTTTAAAGAAATACGGAACTGATAACCGGAAAGAAATTGTAGGTGATAATCCCTTGGATATTAACGACACACAATATGGCAATAATGTACTGTTGACGTCTGACGCAGCAACAGGAGTTATGAAAGCGGGAGTGATCGCAGCCAAACGCGACAACGGTGTCGGAAGTAACGGTATTGCCGATAATGCAGAAATTATGACTTTACGTATTCATCCGGGAGAAGGAGAACCTTATTTAAAAGATATGGCACTGGCCATCCGGTATGCAGTAAACCACGGAGCGGATATTATTTTATTGCCGGAACAAAATTCGTTATACCCGGAAGAACAGAGACAATGGGTAGCAGATGCGCTGAAAGAAGCTGAAAAGAAAGGAGCATTGGTAATAGTTCCGGTTTGGGATCTGTCAGTAGATATGGATAAAGATGAATTCTTCCCTAACCGGAAGATGAGAAAAGACGGAGAACTTACCAATTTTATGGTGGTTGCTTCTTCTGATAAGAATGGAAATCCGGTACTAAACACCAATTACGGTGCAACTACTCTCGATCTTTATGCACCGGGAACAGATATTTATTCATCCTATATGGGTGATACGTACCAAAAAGGTACAGGTGAAGGAATGGCTTCGGCTACTGTAGCCGGTGTAGCTGCCTTAGTGAAATCATATTTCCCTAAATTAACCGGCTCGCAAATCCGTGACATACTACTGAAGAGCGTCACTTCACGCAAAGGGGTGGAAGTGGAAAAAGGAATCCGCGTAAACGACAGTCCTTCACAAGACTTGTTCCTTTTCGATGATTTGTGTATTTCCGGAGGTATTGTAAACGCTTATCAGGCAATTTTGGAAGCAGAAAAAGTCAGCAAATAAAATTAGCTTATGAAGTATACGACTCGTATGATAGGAACCGTTGTCGCCTTTTGCATGGCGGTTCCTGTATTCGCCCAACAATATAAGGCAACTATACCTTACCGGATGGTAGGTGAAAAGATGATTATCGAAATGAAAGTGAACGGCACGGCACGTCCTTTCATTTTTGATACAGGAGGACGTACGGCACTCACGACTCAAGCCTGCCAGGCACTGCAAATGGCAGCCACCGACTCGGCTAAAGTAACGGATGTGAATAACGTGGAAAGCTATTACAAGACTACCCGGATAGAGAACCTGACTACCCCCGACCATGTTATTAATTTCAAAAATGCTCCGTCACTGGTCATTGATGAAGTAAAAGGCTGGGAATGTTTTGGAGTAGATGGCATCATCGGCAGTGATTTATTCGCCAACACCATTGTCACTATTGATTCACAAGCCAAAAATATTATAGTTACCTCTGCTGAAAAGCCATCGACAGTGTCTTTACGAAAGATGTTGAATTTCACCAAAGGGGGCGGTATGCCGATCGTCAGCATACAAATAGCTCCGGTTAGCAATATAAATGTATTATTCGATACAGGTAGTCCCAGTCTGTTATCACTTATCGAAAGTGATTTTGAAAAAATCAAACTGGAAGCCTCTATGGAAGTGGTTTCCGAAGGGTATGGAGAAGGGAGTATCGGAGTATCTGGCCAGGCGGACAAAGCTTCTTCTTACAGGGTTCGTATTCCATTGCTATCAGTCGGAGCCACCAAATTCCGTAACGTAACAACCAGCACCAACAATCACCCTTACACATTATTGGGCGTCAAACTGTTGCAATACGGTAAAGTGACCATTGACTATCCACGCGGAAGATTCTATTTCGAAGCATTTCAACCGGACAATGAAATAAACAATCAAGGTAACAACTTTGACTTAACGGTCAAAGACGGAGATTTGTTTGTATCTACCGTATGGAGCAGTACGAAAGGTAAGATAGCAGTCGGAGACAAGGTAGTTAAAATCAATGGCAAACCTGCTAAGAAATATGACTTCTGCGAAAGTATTCTGAACGGAATACCGGAATTAAAAGAGAAAAAGAAGACGAAACTGACGATTGAGACAGCTTCCGGAGTAAAGGATATTATCTATGAAAAAGAATAATATGAAAAGTATAGGAATACTGACCGGCTTATGGCTGCTATTATTTCTAAACTGCGGACAAAGAATGGCAGCGCAAATCCGGAATAAGGTTTGCGACACCATTCCTTATGAGTTTATACAAGAGAAAATCATTATCCCCGTCACTGTTAACGGTATAAAAGTGAAATATATCGTCGATACGGGAGGAAGAACCGGAACGATGTATGATGCCGCAACGGAAATGAAAGCTACTGCCGCAGGATATATGCGTATCTCCGATGTGAATGCACAAGGCTCCAATTATCAGGAAGCGCACGTACAGAATGTTTCTATCGGGGAAAACTATAAAATCAAGCAGTTGAAGACGATGGTACTGCCTAAGAATCCATTCTTCACCGGACTAGGGGTTGTCGGTATTCTTGGAGGAGACGCTTTCGCACAGTCGGTAGTCACATTCGATTCCCGTTCTAAAATAATGGTTATCAATTATCCGTATCGTCCCGAAGGACTAAAAGTAACGGATGGGATTCCGCTGTTGGATGAGACGGATCATCACTCCATTGTCAATGTCCGCTTAGGGGACAATGACTTCA
Source organism: Bacteroides ovatus (assembly GCF_001314995.1). Taxonomy (NCBI): domain Bacteria; kingdom Pseudomonadati; phylum Bacteroidota; class Bacteroidia; order Bacteroidales; family Bacteroidaceae; genus Bacteroides; species Bacteroides ovatus. The sequence continues at coordinate 5,945,013 of NZ_CP012938.1, read as the reverse complement.
AGGTTCTGTTCGATACAGGTGCGGGAGGCTTTCTGCTTTATTCTACAGAAGATTATGAAAGGCTGTCTGACATTTCGAAAGTTACTAACCATGGATATGGTATCGTAGCTGCCGGAATAACAGGTCTAGGCAAGCCGGTGGATATAAAGAAGGTGACTGTTCCTCCTATCAACATCATGGGGAAAGAATTCACGAACGTGGGTAGTACGACCACAGTGATGAATGGAAGCATCATCGGGGTGGATTTACTGGAATACGGTAAAGTAATTATCGATTATATGCGCAGACGATTCTACTTTTTCCCGTTTGAAGAAGGAAAAACCGACATGGGCGGTGCTCCCGCTCTCTGGAACGTGAGTATTCTGCCACGCAATGACAGATTCGAAATTACAACGATCTGGGACAGCATGAAAGATAAAGTTGCTTTCGGCGACCAGGTGATTAATATCAACGGTACTTCTTTGGACGATTGTCCCATGAGCCAAATGGCTGTGGAAGATATCATGAACGCCATCCCCGGTGATACCGGTTATATTATTGTCAAGAAAGACAATCAAGAGAAAAAGATTGAAATCAGGAAAGAGAAATGAACTTTAAACAGAAAAAAGATATGAAGCGAATAATAACAAAGATGTATCTCTGTCTACTTGCATTTTGTATTGCCGGAGGAATCAGTGCACAGACACAGAACAGTATGACAGAGGTCATTCCATTCAAAACCATTGATGGAAAGATTATCGTAGAAGCCGCCATTAATGGCGAAGTGGCAGACTTCGTCCTCGATCTGTCAGGACATAACGCCCTGCTTCCTGAGGCTCTCAAGAAGTTACGCATCGACACGGGGAAGAACGGTACTTTTAGTGCTTATCAGGATTTTGTATTCAAACAAGTACCTGTTGGAAAAGTATATGAAATGGCAACAGTTGCTATTGGCAACAACACGTTTAACAACGATCTGCCTGCTTTCACTCTGGAAGACGAACCATATCTGCGCAAGCTGGGAGTGATGGGTGTATTAAGCGGTGCTATTTTCCGCACTTCCGTTCTGACTATTGATATGCAGCGGAAAAAACTCACAATTACGCAGCCCTATCGTCCTTCTTACATGAAATTAAACTACCGGGAGAACTTTGAGCTAATTACAGGATTAGGAATCGTATGTCCGATATCCATTCAGGGAAAACCCGTTTCTCTTGTTCTGGATACATGGAGCGAAGGATTAGTGAATCTTACCGAAAAAGATTTCAATACATGGAGCACACAATATACCAAAGGAACCAACCAAAAAGTTTCCAATGGATATAAAGAAGCGACTCAAGAAGAGGAAAGCCTCATCTTACCTGAAACCATGTTTGTAAAAACAAAGATTGAGGATGCCATGGCAGTGAAGAATCCATACCTGAAACGCTCCGTATTAGGCAAAAAGATATTGGACTACGGAATCATATCCATTGACTATATTCATCAGAAAATTTATTTCCAGCCGTTTGACATGGTTCCTATACCGGAAGCGGAAGCTAAAGTAACGGAAACTAAAGTTGAAGACGGTAAACTGAATCCGATTACCCGCCAATTCTTCCTCGAACACATCTTCGACTACAGAAAAGGGAACGATTTCGTTTATAATGGCGACAAACCGGTTGTAATTGATTTCTGGGCAACTTGGTGTGGACCTTGCATGCGCTTACTTCCGGAAATGGAAAAGCTGGCTGAAAAGTATAAAGGTAAAGTTGTATTCTACAAGGTTAATGCGGACAAAGAAAAGGATTTATGCAATCACTTCGGTGTACAGGCATTGCCTACCTTATTCTTCATACCTGCAGGCGGCAAACCGATTATTGAAGTCGGAGCTACTCCGGAGAAGTACGTACAAATCATCGAAGAGCAACTACTGAAATAAAAACTCTCTCTTAATTATATAACTACATTAATCTGAAACTTTAGCTAAAAGCCGGACATCATTCCGGCTTTTTTTATTTCCATATTATTGGAACTTATCATATAAACAAGTACATTTGCCCTGTCAAATCTATTTATAACTTAACACACATTTTGACCATGAAGAAAAGTATTTCTCTTCTTCTTTTGTCCTTGCTAATGATTACCCCCAGTTGCCAGAAGACAAAAGAAGCGGCGAACGAGTACAACATCGTTCCCAAACCCAACCAGATTCTTCCACAGGAAGGACGCTTTGAACTAAACAACAAAGTCTGCCTCGTAGTTCTCTCGGATGCTCCGGAAGTAAAAAGCATTGCCGACAGCCTGGCCGAACAACTAAAACTGACAGCAGGAATCTCCTTGAAAGAAGCTGAAAGTGCAGATGGAAAAACGGCGATCTCTTTTGTTGTACAGGAAGGTATGCCGAAAGAAGGTTATAAATTATCGGTCACTCCCAGTCTCATTACACTCACCGCTTCCCAGCCAAACGGATTCTTTTATGGAGTGCAGACTCTTTATCAGTTACTCCCTCCGGCAATTTACGGAAAGCAGTTGGATAAGAAAGCTGACTGGTCGGTTCCTGCCGTAGAAATCGAAGATTCACCCCGTTTTGTTCATCGCGGACTCATGTTGGATGTATGCCGCCATTATGTACCGATAGACTACATTTACAAGTTTATCGACTTACTGGCTATGAACAAGATGAATGTCTTCCACTGGCATTTGACAGACGATCAGGGATGGAGAATCGAGATCAAGAAATATCCCAAATTGACGGAAATCGGTTCCAAGCGTGAAAAGACATTAGTAGACTATTACTATGTAAACTATCCGCAAGTATTCGACGGAAAAGAACATGGAGGTTATTATACACAGGAGCAAATCAAAGATGTAGTGGCTTATGCTGCAAGTAAATACATCAATGTTGTTCCCGAAATAGAAATGCCGGGACATGCATTGGCTGCACTTGCCGCCTATCCGGAATTGTCATGCGACTCTACACAGACTTACAAAGTATCTCCTACCTGGGGAGTATTCGAACAGGTATTCTGTCCGAGTGAAACGACTTTCAAATTCTTTGAAGGAGTGATGGATGAAGTTATAGAATTATTCCCCAGCGAATACATTCACATCGGTGGCGATGAATGTCCCAAGACAGCGTGGAAGAACAGTGCTTTCTGCCAGCAGTTAATCCGCCAGTTAGGGTTGAAAGATGATACAACTCCCAGTAAGATAGACGGAATAAAGCACAGCAAAGAAGATAAGTTGCAGAGCTATTTCGTTACCCGTATGGAGAAATACCTGAATAGCAAAGGCAAAAACATCATTGGCTGGGATGAAATTCTCGAAGGTGGTCTGGCTCCCAATGCGACTGTTATGTCATGGCGCGGTGTAGAAGGCGGTATGAACGCAGCCAAAGCAGGACATAATGCCATCATGACTCCGAATCCTTATGTATATCTGGACTACTATCAGGAAGAGCCGGAAATTGCTCCGACTACTATTGGCGGATACAATACCTTGAAGAAAACATATAGTTATAACCCTGTTCCGGACGACGCTGACGAGCTTGCTAAGAAGCATATCATCGGAATACAAGGTAATATTTGGAGAGAATATATGCAGACTTCAGAACGTACAGACTACCAGGCTTTCCCACGTGCAATGGCTATCGCCGAAACGGCCTGGACACAAAACGCAAACAAAGACTGGAAGAATTTCTGCGAACGGATGGTGACTGAATTTGAACGTTTGAAAGTTATGAACACCCAACCTTGTCTCAACTTCTATGACGTAAATATAAATACGCACGCAGATGAAAACGGCCCTTTAATGGTATTGCTGGAAAGTTTCTACCCGAATGCGGAAATCCGGTATACAACGGACGGCAGCGAACCGTCCAAAGTGTCCATCTTATATGAAAAGCCTTTCGTTCTTGAAGGTAATATCGACCTGAAAGCCGCTGCTTTCAAAGACGGAAAGATGTTGGGCAAAGTAGCTCACAAGCCACTGTATGGCAATTTATTGACAGGAAAGCCCTATACGGTTAATTATACGATGGGATGGACAGGCGATATATTCGATGAAAACGATGTATTAGGAGCTGACAAAACCACCTTTGGACTGACCAACGGCAAACGAGGCAATAATGCTTCTTATACTCCGTGGTGTAGTTTTGGCATCGTGGAGGGTAAGGACTTGGAATTTATCGTTCATCTGGATAAACCGACACAAGTCAGCAAAGTTATTTTCGGTTCTTTATTCAATCCTGCCATGAGAATTCTTCCTGCAGGAGGAGTTGCTGTAGAAGTATCAGCAGACGGCAAGCAATACACACGGATAGCCGAAAAAGCTTTGAAACACGATTATCCGGAAACAGGAAGAATTGCATTCACCGATTCCATTGAGTTTGAACCGGCACAGGCTACATTCCTGAAAGTCAAAATCAAGAATGGTGGCACACTGCGTAATGGTGTCAACTTTGAAAAGAATAACGGGCCGGAAGTCATTCCTGCCGAATTATGGATAGATGAAATAGAAGCGTATTAACCAAAGACAATCGACAAATATTGTTCGAAAAGCTTTGAGTTTATAAAATAAAGGGGAGCAAGACTCCCCTCTCAACAAAATCACCCACGCTACAGATTAAACTCTAGCGTGGGTGATTTTCATATTTATAAGGGTTTTAATACCCTCCTATGGTCGGATATAAACCGGATTAAATGAGTCCTTTGGCAGAAAGATAACGTTCTGCTTCCAAAGCAGCTTTACAACCACTTCCCGCAGCCGTAATAGCCTGACGATAATGCGGATCGGCAACATCTCCTGCCGCAAAAACTCCGGGAACTTTTGTACGGGGACTATCACCTTCCGTGATGATATAGCCCACTTCGTCCGTATCAACGTATTCTTTAAAGATTTCAGTATTCGGTTGATGTCCGATAGCCAGGAAGAAACCGTCGATAGGCAAGCTGTAACGTTCTTCATCCGGTTCGCCCCAACGTTTCACCAGGTTTACACCTTCTACCCCATTGTCGCCAAACAAACCAACTGCGTTGTGTTCAAAAAGAACTTCTATTTTCTCGTGGTTCATTACTCGTTCCTGCATAATCTTCGATGCGCGCAGGAAAGGTTTACGGACAATCAGATATACTTTGGATGCAAGTCCGGCAAGATAAACAGCTTCTTCACAAGCCGTATCACCGCCACCGACTACGGCAACTACTTTCTTACGATAGAAAAATCCGTCACAAGTGGCACAAGCGCTTACACCCATTCCGGCATATTTTTTTTCATCTTCCAGTCCCAGATATTTAGCAGTAGCTCCGGTAGCAATAATCAATGATTCTGTTTCAATAACCTTATCACCGTCGATTGTTATTTTATAAGGGGCTTTGCTCAAATCGGCCGCCGTAGCAATACCGAAACGAACATCTGTTCCGAAACGGCTCGCCTGTGCACGCAAATCTTCCATCAACTGCGGACCACTGATTCCTTCCGGATAACCGGGGAAATTCTCCACATCCGTGGTAGTAGTCAACTGGCCACCCGGTTGCAATCCTTCATAAAGCACCGGACATAAATTTGCACGTCCTGCATAAATCGCTGCCGTATATCCGGCAGGTCCTGAACCTATAATCAGGCATTTCACTTTTTCTATTTCTGCCATTTTAATTTATCTTTATCGTTTTGTTATAAACGTATATTATCTCAAATCTATTACCTCCGCATTGGGGTATTGTTTCTTATCAAACGTAAAAACCTGATCCGCATAATTCTGCTTAGTCTGATAACTTGTAATGGTTATCTCATTACGCGTCTGCTGACCACGCTGTTGAAGCAAAATACACAAAGGTTCATAAGTATCCTTTGTCACAAAAAGAGTGATATGTTCCAACTCCTGTTTCTTATCCCTGGCAGTCAAAACGACTTCCCAAACGGCTTTTCCACGATACGTCTTAGTTGCTCCTAACTTATAAGAGAATCCTTTCTGATACATATATAGAAACGTATACGGATTAATCTGCTGCAACTCTTCCTGTGTCGGATTGCTGACGTTCACTTCATCATTCTTTGTCACATAACTCCACTGCGTTTTTCCATCAAACCAAGTGATGATATCCGACGTTTTCAGTACGAATTTCTCTCCTTTCAACTGAATCGTTCCATTTTCTGCACCTTCTACCAGACCGTTCGTCACAGCCTTTACAGTAAAATCAGCCTTTACACCACCTGCTTTACGAAACACCTCTGCCGTCTTGTCAAGAATGACTTTAGCCTGCGACTGTTGTTGGGCAATCACAGGCAAAGACAGTAAAGCTATTAAAACACTAAAAATGTACTTTCTCATTTGATTAATAAACGAACGGTTACTGTAAATTGTTCAATCGCATTTCAAGATCGTTATCATCCATGCACAAGACATCGCGCGCCTTGCTTCCCTGGGTAGGACCTACGATTCCCGCTTTTTCGAGTTGGTCCATAATACGTCCGGCACGGTTGTAACCGATAGCGAATTTACGCTGAATTAACGAAGTGGAACCTTGCTGATGGATCACTACCAGTCGGGCTGCATCTTCGAACAACGGATCAAGCCGTCCCATATCAATATCTCCTACTTCACTACCACCATCTTCGCTCACGAACTCTGGCAGGAAGAACGGAGTAGGATAACTTTGCTGACGGGCAATAAACTTCGTAATTTCTTCCACTTCCGGCGTATCGATAAAGGCACACTGCACACGCACCGGATCGGCTCCCTGCAAGAAGAGCATATCACCCTTACCAATCAAACGGTTAGCACCCGGACGGTCGAGAATGGTACGGGAGTCCATCATGGCAGATACACGGAATGCGATACGTGCAGGGAAGTTGGCTTTGATCGTACCTGTAATAATATTAGTAGTCGGACGCTGTGTAGCGATAATCATGTGGATGCCGACAGCACGCGCCAACTGTGCAATACGGGCAATCGGAAGTTCCACTTCCTTACCGGCGGTCATAATCAAATCTCCGAACTCGTCAATCACCACTACGATATACGGCATAAACTTATGTCCCTTTTCTGGATTCAGGCGGCGGTTGATAAATTTCTCGTTATATTCTTTGATATTACGCACATGTGCCATCTTCAAAAGATCATAACGGGTATCCATCTCCACACAAACAGAGTTCAGGGTTTGCACTACTTTCGTTACGTCCGTAATAATCGGTTCGCCTCCATCAGGAAGTTTGGCAAGGAAGTGATTTTCAATCACCGAATAGATACTGAATTCCACTTTCTTCGGATCGACCAGCACAAACTTCAATTCTGCCGGATGCTTCTTATATAATAAGGAAGTGATAATGGCATTCAAACCGACTGATTTACCCTGACCGGTTGCACCTGCCACCAATACGTGCGGCATCTTGCAAAGGTCGAACATAAAGACTTCGTTCGTGATCGTCTTACCCAATACAATAGGCAAGTCATATTTGGATTCCTGAAATTTCTTACTTCCGATCACACTCTGTCCGGAAACAATCTTCGGATTCTTGTTCGGTACTTCAATACCGATAGTTCCTTTACCCGGTATCGGAGCAATAATACGGATACCATCAGCGGAAAGGCTCAATGCGATATCATCTTCCAAACCACGGATTTTAGAAATACGTACTCCCTGTTCCGGAGTAATTTCATATAGAGTTACCGTAGGTCCCACGGTTGCTTTAATCGTACTGATTTCGATTCCGAAGCTGCGCAATGTATTGATGATGCGGTCTTTATTTGCATTCTGCTCGTCCATGTCAATCGTCGGATCATCATTTTCAAAATGCTTCATCAAATCGATAGTCGGGAAACGGTAGTTTTCCAAGTCCTTAGTAGGATTATACGGTTCGAGTTCAGGTCCTTGGTATTCTTCTTCCGAAGCTGCCGGTTCCACCTCAAATCCGGGTTCCGCCTCTTCCAAAGAGTCTTCCTGCACAATAGGAACAGGATTGGAAACAGTCGGTTCAAATACCATAGTCACTCCTTCACTTTCGTCAGATACGGAAGTATCTTCCTTTTCCGGTTTATTAATAGGAAAGTCGTCTTCAGGTTCTTCAGCCTGAATATCCATCACTGGTGCCGGAGGAGGTGTCTGTTTATACGTCCGTTTCAAATTGAACTCCACTTCTTGCGGTTGGGAAGTCGTAAATTCCGGATCTCCTTCCGGAACATTCTCCTTTTCTTCTTTCTTTTCGCGTTTCAAGAAACTCAATGCGAAGAGTTTACGCAACCAGATGACGGTACGTGCACTTATATATATGAAGAAACAGATAGCCGTTATCAACAGGATCATCCACACACCGGGTACTCCAACTTGCGAAATCAGCCAACGACTGACATTATATCCGTGCATACCTCCCAAATAAATGAAGGAATCCTGATAATGATCCATAAAGGCAAATCCGAAGAATACGGAGAACCAGACCAGCAAGAGTGTGCAGCCGATAAACCACTTCCACAGACGTACAACACGTACACGCATTAACTTCAATCCTGCCACTGCCAGGAAAACAAGTATGAAGAAAGAGGAAACGCCGAAACAGTCATTAATCAGATAACTGGCCAACTGCGCTCCGCGTGAACCTGCATAATTCTTCACTTGATTATTAACAGCTGCCAAATCTGCCGAACTACCACTATCAATAATACTTTGATCGGCAGCCCCCGTGAAGAAGAAGGAAGAAAAAGCCAACAACAGGTAAACGGAAAAGATGACCAGCATCAATCCGATTACAAAATGAATGGTTTCATTCTTAAATACAGCCACAATTTTACTGGGGGAAGAGGGAGTACGTTCCGCCTCCTTATCTAATTTCTTCTTTGCCATGAGTCTTTAATTCTTTTTTATAAAACTGGAATGAGATTCTAAGCTGCAAAAATAATAAAAAAATAACGAGCACTACGCTCATTCAATCCTTTTTCTTACCTTTGCGTTTCAAATCAATATAGATCATGGAAAAAGAAAGCCAAACGATATTTGATAAAAACGTAATTGAGTTCGTAACGGTAGCTGCCGAATTTTGTGCATTTCTCGAACGTGCCAAACGCATGAAGCGTAGCACTTTCGTTGATACATCATTAAAAATACTTCCACTACTCTATCTCAAAGCATCTATGCTGCCCAAATGTGAGACTATCGGGGACGAAGCACTTGAAACGTATGTCACAGAAGAGATTTACGAAATTCTGCGTATCAACCTTTCCGGATTGATGGCTGACAAGGATGATTATCTGGACGTATTCGTGCAAGATATGGTGTATAGCGACCAACCTATCAAGAAGTCTATATCGGAAGACCTGGCCGACATTTATCAGGATATTAAAGATTTCATATTTGTCTTCCAACTGGGACTGAACGAAACAATGAATGATTCATTGGCCATCTGCCAGGAAAACTTCGGTACACTGTGGGGACAGAAACTGGTAAACACACTTCGCGCCCTTCATGACGTGAAATACAACCAGGAGGAAGAAGAAGAGGAAGTAGGTAATGAAGAAGGATTTTACGAACCAAGCGACGACACCGATTGTTGTGAAGAAGATGGCTGTCATTGCCACGATGATGATTGCCACTGTCACGAAGACGGTTGCCATTGCCACGATGATGAATTAAAATAAAAATGATTGTAAGAAGAACCATAGATAAAGATGAACTAAAAGAACTCCCGAAAACAGTCTTTCCGGGACGTATTTATGTTATCCAGTCGGAAGCTGAAACGGAAAAAGCTGTAGCTTACCTCCAATCCAGACCAGTGATAGGTATCGACAGCGAAACTCGCCCTTCCTTTACCAAAGGACAATCGCACAAAGTAGCACTTCTCCAGATTTCTTCCGAAGAATGCTGTTTCTTATTCCGGCTCAATATGACGGGATTGACTCAGCCATTGGTTGACTTGTTAGAAAATCCGGCTGTAATCAAAGTGGGACTTTCACTGAAAGACGACTTTATGATGCTGCACAAACGTGCACCTTTCACCCAACAAAGCTGTATCGAATTACAGGACTATGTGCGTCAATTCGGAATACAGGACAAAAGTCTGCAAAAGATTTACGCCATCTTATTCAAAGAAAAAATATCCAAATCACAACGCTTGTCCAACTGGGAAGCTGATGTATTAAGTGACGGACAGAAACAATACGCTGCTACCGATGCATGGGCATGCCTCAATATCTACAATCTGTTGCAAGAACTGAAACAGACGGGAGATTGGGAGGTTTCTCCGCTGACAGCTACTGTCTCTCCCGCGGAAGAAGTGATAAGTAATAAAATAAGTGATTAATAACCAATAATAAAACGATCTGAAGCCCTCCCCCTTGGGAGAGGGTTGAGGAAAGACTACATTATGCATAAAGTATATCTCAAACCTGGTAAAGAAGATTCTCTTAAGAGATTCCACCCCTGGATTTTTTCCGGTGCTATCGCTCGTTTTGACGGAGAGCCCGATGAAGGTGAAGTTGTAGAAGTGTACACCTCAAAAAAAGAATTTATTGCCGAAGGACATTTCCAGATCGGAAGTATTGCTGTACGCGTACTGTCTTTCCGCCAGGAACCTATCGATCACGATTTTTGGAAAAGCAAACTGGAAATTGCATACGATATGCGTCGCAGTATCGGCATCGCCACTAATCCGACCAACAACACCTACCGTCTCGTTCACGGTGAAGGAGACAATCTCCCCGGACTGGTGATTGACGTTTATGCCAAAACCGCTGTTATGCAGGCACACTCTGCAGGAATGCACGTAGACCGCATGACAATTGCCGAAGCTTTATCCGAAGTAATGGGTGACAAAATCGAAAATATCTATTATAAATCAGAAACAACTCTTCCTTTTAAGGCAGACCTTTTCCCCGAAAACGGTTTTCTGAAAGGAGGAAGCAGTGACAATATCGCACAAGAATATGGCTTGAAGTTCCATGTGGACTGGCTGAAAGGTCAGAAGACCGGATTCTTTGTAGATCAGCGTGAAAACCGTTCTTTGCTGGAACGTTACGCCAAAGACCGTTCGGTACTGAATATGTTCTGCTACACCGGCGGATTCTCATTCTATGCCATGCGCGGAGGTGCGAAACTCGTGCACTCTGTCGACAGTTCAGCCAAAGCGATTGATCTGACTAACAAAAACGTGGAATTAAACTTCCCCGGTGATTCCCGCCACGAGGCGTTTGCCGAGGATGCTTTCAAATATCTCGACCGCATGGGCGACCAGTATGATTTAATCATCCTTGATCCGCCCGCATTCGCCAAACATAAAGATGCACTGCGGAATGCTTTGCAAGGTTACCGTAAACTGAATGCCAAAGCATTCGAGAAAATCAAACCGGGCGGCATCCTGTTTACTTTCTCTTGTTCGCAAGTGGTAAGCAAAGATAATTTCCGTACTGCTGTGTTTACCGCAGCAGCCATGTCAGGGCGTAGCGTACGCATTCTACACCAGCTGACTCAACCGGCCGACCATCCGGTAAACATCTATCATCCCGAAGGAGAATATCTGAAAGGATTGGTACTCTACGTAGAATAACCGGCAAGGTGCCGGAGCCAAGTTTCCATTCGGATATCAGGCATTTCTCCGGAAGTATGGCTGATTAGAGAGGGCAGTAACAGAAAAACGGAAGATTCAAAGTTAATTAGAGTTAACAAATAGAAGATTTTCGAGAAAACATTATGTTGTATAACATAAACCCTATATCTTTGCACTGTGTTTTTCATGGTATTAGATTTAAGGTTAACAAAGATTGGCTGTCTGGGATAGATAGCCTTCTTTTTTTTATACCCCCTTCATTTGTTTTTTCACACCCAAATCTCATCTTTTCTTCGCATTTATGCCATTTTTATCCCCTTTTTATCAAATTACTTATCCACCTATTCAACGAAAATATTATATTTGCAAGGTTTATGAATGTGAAGAGAAACACAAATTAAAAAAGTCATGAGTATAAAAGTTCGTTTGATTATTATGAACTTCCTGCAATTCTTTGTATGGGGGTCATGGTTAATATCATTAGGTGGTTATATGGGAAGAGAACTTCATTTTGAAGGAGGACAAATCGGAGCCATTTTCGCCACCATGGGGATTGCCTCTTTGGTAATGCCGGGTATTATCGGTATTATTGCCGATAAATGGTTTAATGCAGAACGTTTATACGGACTTTGCCATATTGCAGGAGCAGGATGTCTCTTCTACGCTTCCACCGCAACGGGATACGACCAGATGTATTGGGCCATGTTACTCAACTTGTTGGTATATATGCCCACTTTATCCCTCGCCAACACGGTATCGTACAATGCACTGGAGCAATACAAATGTGACCTGATTAAAGACTTCCCTCCTATCCGCGTATGGGGAACAATCGGTTTTATTTGTGCCATGTGGGCTGTCGACCTTACCGGATTCAAGAATTCAAGTGCACAACTTTATGTAGGAGGTGCTTCCGCATTGCTACTCGGACTTTATTCATTTACGCTCCCGGCCTGTCGACCGGCTAAATCTGAAAACAAATCATGGCTCTCCGCTTTCGGACTGGATGCGCTGGTGTTATTCAAGAAAAAGAAAATGGCTATTTTCTTCCTTTTCTCCATGCTTCTAGGTGCAGCATTGCAGATTACGAATACTTACGGCGACCTTTTCCTAGGCAGTTTTGCCAGCATCCCTGAATATGCAGATTCTTTCGGAGTGAAACATTCAGTCATCCTGTTATCCATTTCACAGATGTCCGAAACATTGTTTATTCTTGCCATACCTTTCTTCCTGCGTCATTTCGGAATCAAACAAGTCATGCTAATCAGTATGTTCGCTTGGGTGTTCCGGTTCGGCCTGTTCGGTTTTGGAGATCCGGGATCAGGACTATGGATGCTGATCCTTTCCATGATTGTTTATGGTATGGCCTTTGATTTCTTCAACATTTCCGGTTCGTTGTTTGTTGAACAAGAAGCCAAATCTTCTATCCGTGCCAGTGCACAGGGCTTGTTCTTTATGATGACTAACGGATTGGGAGCCATCATGGGCGGATATGCCAGCGGTGCGGTAGTTGATGCATTCTCTGTATATGCCGACGGCAGACTGGTGAGTCGCGAATGGATGAACATTTGGCTGATCTTTGCCGCTTATGCGCTGGTAATCGGCATTCTGTTTGCCTTGGTATTCAAGTACAAACACCAGCAGGAGAGTAAAACAAATTAAGTAAAAGAGAACGATGGACAAAAAGGTAGAATTACAAGTTATAAATATCACGAACAGCCAGGCGCAAGTAGGCGCGTTTGCTATGCTATTGGGCGAAGTGGACGGTGAAAGGCAACTGCCTATCATCATCGGTCCAGCGGAAGCCCAGGCTACCGCTTTATATCTGAAAGGAGTGAAAACTCCCCGTCCGTTGACACATGATTTATTTATAACAAGTCTTACTATACTGGGAGCCAGCCTGATACGTGTATTAATTTACAAAGCAAAGGATGGTATTTTCTACTCCTATATTTACCTCAAAAAAGACGAAGAAATTATACGTATCGACGCACGGACTTCAGACGCAGTTGCCCTGGCAGTGCGTGCCGACTGCCCGATTCTTATTTATGAATCTATTCTTGAACAGGAATGTCTTCACATGTCGTCAGAAGAAAGAACCCGTTCTGAAGAAACGGACAACGACGAAGTGGCTGAAGAAGAACATGATTTGCCCGGTGCTACTTCCAGAACGCTTGAAGAAGCACTGGAACAGGCTATTAAAGATGAGAATTACGAGTTAGCCGCGCAGATACGCGATCAAATCAATTCAAGAAATAAAAATCAGTAAGTAATATTATGCACGTATTTTATACTCCAGATATACAGAAAAGCAACGAGCTTCCCGAAGAGGAAGCACAACACTGTATCCGTGTTCTGCGGCTAAGTATCGGAGACGAAATCACGCTTACCGACGGTAAGGGTAACTTCTACAAAGCTGAAATTACTGTTGCAACCAACAAACGTTGTTTCGTAAACATCAAAGAAACCATTTTTCAGGAACCGTTATGGCCGTGCCATTTACACATTGCCATGGCACCAACGAAGAATATGGACCGCAACGAATGGTTTGCAGAGAAAGCTACCGAAATAGGTTTTAACGAACTGACTTTCCTCAACTGCCGTTTCTCGGAACGTAAAGTCATCAAGACCGAACGGATTGAAAAGATTCTGGTATCAGCCATCAAACAATCTCTCAAGGCACGACTGCCAAAATTGAACGAAATGATTGAGTTCGATCAGTTCATCAGGCAGGAGTTTAAAGGACAGAAGTTTATCGCCCACTGTTATGAAGGGGAGAAACCTCTATTGAAGAATGTTCTGAAACCAGGAGAAGACGCCCTTGTCCTGATAGGTCCCGAGGGAGATTTCAGTGAAGAAGAAGTGAAGAAGGCCATCGAACGGGGATTCGTTCCGATTAGTCTCGGCAAATCACGGCTCCGTACAGAAACAGCGGCATTGGTGGCCTGCCACACGCTGAATCTGCAAAATCAATAACAGCAGTAAATGTCTGAATCAATGATTATACAACTTTTAAATAACATAAGTATGGCAAAGAAAACGATTTCACGACTCTCGGTACTGGCAGTACTGATTGTTTTTCTGGCAGCATGTTCCAAAACATCGGAATATACAAATGTGATACCGGCTGACGCTTCGGTAGTTGCCTCTATCAACCTTAAATCCCTCGCAAGCAAAGCGGGATTGGATGATAAAGAGAATGAAGCTGCTAAACAAAAAGTACTGGAAGCACTGAAAAGCGGAATGAATGCGGCCACATTCCAACAACTGGAAAAGGTTATGAAGAATCCGGGCGAATCGGGAATCGATGTTGAATCTCCATTCTATGTGTTCTCTTCATCTTCTTTCCCTTATCCTACTGTTGTAGGTAAAGTGAACAATGAAGATAAGTTGCATGCTTCACTCGACGTGATGGCAAAAGAACAGATCTGCCAACCGGTAGGCGAAGCTGACGGTTACAGTTTTACAACGATGAACAGCGGTTTGCTTGTTTTCAATAGTTCTACTATATTGGTAGTCAATGTCAGCGGAACAACTCAAACTGATAAAGCCAAAGAAGCCATTACTAATTTGTTGAAACAGACAGCAAGCAATAGTATCGTGAAATCAGGAGCTTTCCAGAAAATGGAGAAACAGAAAAGTGATATTAACTTCTTTGCTTCCATGACAGCTATTCCTTCAACCTACCGCGATCAGATAACCATGGGATTACCTACTGAAGTGAAAGCGGAAGACATCACTCTGATAGGAGGACTGAACTTTGAAAAAGGAAAGATTGCCCTCAAAACAGAAAACTATACTGAAAACGAAGCAGTGAAAGCTCTCCTAAAAAAACAAATGGAATCTGTTGGAAAAGCGAATAATACTTTCGTTAAATACTTCCCGGCTTCTACCCTGATGTTCTTCAACGTAGGTGTAAAAGGAGGCGAACTGTATAACCTGTTGAGCGAAAACAAGGAATTCCGCAACACAGTATCTATCGCTAAGGCAGACGAAGTAAAAGAGTTGTTCAGCTCGTTCAATGGTGATATTTCTGCAGGATTAATCAACGTAACGATGAGCAGTGCTCCCACTTTCATGATGTACGCTGACGTGAAGAACGGCAATGCTCTTGAAATGATTTACAAGAACAAGGAATCATTGGGATTGAAGAGAGGGGAAGATATCATGCAACTTGGCAAAGACGAATATGTCTACAAGACAAGAGGCATGAATATATTCTTCGGCATCAAGGATAAACAAATGTATGCAACCAATGATGAGTTACTCTACAAAAACGTAGGTAAAGCTGCCGACAAATCAGTCAAAGATGCTCCTTATGCATCGGATATGAAGGGAAAGAGCCTATTTATAGCAATCAATGCCGAAGCAATCCTCGATCTGCCTATTGTTAAAATGGTAGCAGGTTTCGGAGGACAGGAAGCTAAGACATATATCGAACTGGCCAACAAGGTTTCTTACCTGTCCATGAGTTCAGAAGGGGAAGTCAGCGAGATTGACCTCTGCCTGAAAGACAAAGATGTAAATGCCCTCAAACAAATTGTAGACTTTGCCAAGCAATTTGCCGGCATGTAATAAATGTATAAACCAACGGTATGAATAGTATTCACTTACAGCAAACACTTCCCCAAGTGTTTGCTGACCGTAATTCGGTGACTTCGGACGTATGGCATCAGGATCTTTTCTTCCGGAAAGGAGAAATGTATCTGATTGAAGCTGCTTCCGGCACCGGCAAATCTTCGTTGTGCAGCTATATCTATGGCTACCGCAACGACTATCAGGGGATTATTAATTTCGATGAAACCAATATCAAAGCATACTCCGTGAAGCAATGGGTCGACCTGCGAAAGCATTCACTAAGTATGCTTTTTCAAGATTTACGCATCTTCACCGAACTTAGCGCTCTTGAAAATGTGCAATTGAAGAATAACCTCACCGGATGCAAAAAGAAAAAAGAAATCTTATCGTTCTTCGAACAACTGGGGATCGCAGATAAAATAAATGTGAAAGCCGGCAAGCTATCTTTCGGACAGCAACAGCGCGTCGCCTTTATCCGGGCGCTCTGCCAGCCGTTCGACTTTTTATTTCTGGATGAACCGATCAGCCACCTGGACGATGATAACAGCCGCATCATGGGTGAACTTATCATCGCTGAAGCAAAGGCACAAGGAGCCGGAGTGATCGCCACTTCCATCGGTAAACATATCGAGTTGCCTTACAGCCATACACTTCAACTGTAGTAAGCTGGTTAATAACAGGTAGCAGGTAATGAACAACCTCTTTTTCACAGCATCATTTCAAATCGTAAATTGTAAAATCGTAAATAAAATGCCAACTCTTGTCTGGAAGCTTCTCCGCCAACATATCAGTATCGGTCAATTAGCCGGTTTCTTTTTAGCCAACCTATTCGGCATGATGATTGTATTGCTTAGCGTACAGTTTTATAAAGATGTCATTCCGGTATTCACCGAAGGAGACAGCTTTATGAAAAAGGATTTCATCATAGCTACAAAGAAAATCAGTGCTCTCGGTTCTTTTGCAGGAAAGAGTAATACATTCTCTGCCGAAGAAATTGCGGATCTGAAAAAGCAACCGTTTACCAAAACAATAGGAGCTTTCACTCCTTCTCAATTCAAAGTTTCAGCAGGATTGGGAATGAAGGAAGCCGGTATTCATCTTTCCACAGATATGTTTTTTGAGTCTGTTCCCGATGAGTTTGTCGACATCAAACTCGATAAATGGCATTTCGATGAAAACACACATACCATACCCATTATCATTCCGCGCAACTATCTGAACCTTTATAACTTCGGTTTTGCGCAAAGCCGCAGCCTCCCCAAACTATCGGAAGGGTTAATGAGTCTGATTCAAATGGATATTATGATGCGTGGCAACGGACGGGTGGAACAGTACAAAGGAAACATTGTCGGTTTTTCCAATCGTCTGAATACGATTCTTGTTCCCCAGTCCTTTATGAAATGGGCTAATGAGAATTTCGCACCGAATGCAGAAGCCCAACCGGCACGATTGATTATCGAGGTTAGCAATCCGGCAGATTCCGCCATCGCCAGTTATTTTCAGAAGAAAGGATATGAAACGGAAGATGGTAAGCTGGATGCCGGAAAAACAACTTATTTCCTCCGTCTTATCGTAGGTATTGTATTGGGAGTGGGTTTATTTATCAGTATCCTTTCATTCTATATACTGATGTTGAGCATCTTCCTGCTTTTACAAAAGAATACAACCAAGCTGGAAAGTCTATTACTAATCGGATACAGTCCCAACAAGGTAGCATTGCCTTATCAGTTGCTCACGGTAGGATTGAACGTTATTGTGCTTGTATTATCCATCGGATTAGTCTCCTGGTTGCGCAGTTATTACATAGACAGCATCCGCATCCTATTTCCACAGCTGGAAACCGGATCATTATGGGCAGCAATCAGTATGGGTATTCTATTATTTATCGTTGTATCGGTGATTAACATACT
Organism: Bacteroides ovatus; assembly: GCF_001314995.1. Classification (NCBI taxonomy): domain Bacteria; kingdom Pseudomonadati; phylum Bacteroidota; class Bacteroidia; order Bacteroidales; family Bacteroidaceae; genus Bacteroides; species Bacteroides ovatus. Next base: position 5,927,038 of record NZ_CP012938.1, on the reverse strand, counting down.
GGCAGTAAAAAAGAAAGTGCTTTCGATCTGGATGCACAAATCATAGATGTAGAATCAAACACATAACGTATGAAAAACAAAACTACATTTTCTATCCATAGAGGCTTAATAGCTTTCTTTTTCGGAATACTGTTCTGTTTTGCCCCATTGTCAGGGCAAAACGTACAAGATACAATTATTGCGTATTTTAATCTACTGGAAAAAATCCCACAGGAGAAACTCTACTTACATCTGGACAAGCCCTTTTATGGGGCAGGAGAAAAAATATGGTTCAAGGGATATCTGGTAAACTCTGTTACACATCAAGATAATACACAAAGCAACTTCATCATTACAGAGCTTGTCAACCGTTCCGACTCTATTGTAGAACGGAAAAAGATCCGCAGAGATTCATTGGGTTTTCATAATGCTTTCACCCTCCCTCCCACTCTCCCTGCAGGTGATTATTATTTGCGGGGATATAGCAACTGGATGCTTAATCAGGAACCGGAATTCTTTTATTCACGCAATCTGAAAATCGGTAATTCGATTGATAATACGATTGTTTCAAATATTGAGTATCAGCAAGAAGACGAATCACATTATACAGCCAAGGTAAGATTTACCAGCAATACCCAAGAGGCTTTCGGAAATACTGCCATCCGCTACCGCTACATTGAAAACGGAAAGATTAAAGATAAAGGTAAAAGAAAGACAGACGAGAATGGGTTGATTTCTATTTCCCTGCCGGATTTGAAGCCTATTGCCACACGCCACATTGAAGTAGAGTTCGATGATCCCCAATATATTTATAAAAAGACTTTCTATCTGCCTTCGTTTACAAAAGACTTTGATGTTAAGTTCTTCCCGGAAGGAGGTGCTCTCCTGACCGTTGCTCATCAGAATATAGCTTTCAAGGCTCAAGGATCGGATGGCTTTTCTACAGAAATAGAAGGATTCCTGTTCGATGCCAACGGAGACACATTGACAGCTTTCCGCTCGGAGCATGACGGCATGGGAGTTTTCACACTGAATCCGACTGTGGGAAACTCTTACTATGTGATTGCCAAATCCGGTGACGGTATCAGTAAACGATTCGACCTCCCAGCTGTAGAAGAAAAAGGAATCACACTTTCCATGACACATTATAAAAAGGAAATCCGTTACGAAATCCAGAAAACAGAAGCTACCGAATGGCCTCAAAAGTTATTCTTGATTGCGCACACTCGTGGAAAGCTGGTCATCCTGCAGCCAGTCAGTATCGACAGGACTTTTGGAAGAATGAACGACAGTTTATTCAACGCAGGCATCACCCATTTCATGCTGATCGACCAACAGGGCAACGCACTTAGCGAACGCCTGGTTTTCATACCCGACCGGAATCCGCATCAATGGCAAATTCTTGCAGATAAGCCGACATACGGAAAAAGAGAAAAGGTATCCCTGCAAATTTCAGCAAAAGACGATAACGGTACTCCGGTAGAAGGTAGTTTTTCCATCAGCATTACCGACAGAAAGAGTATCCGCCCGGATTCGCTTGCTGACAATATCGTATCGAATTTTCTATTGACCTCCGACTTAAAAGGATATGTAGAAAATCCCGGATATTATTTTTTGCAGCAAGACCTCCGGACTCTCCGCACGGTAGACTTCCTGATGATGACGCACGGATGGCGCAGACACCATATCCAGAATGTACTGACTGCACCTTCAATGAACCTCACCAACTATATGGAAAAGGGGCAAACTATCAGCGGACGTATCAAAGGTTTCTTTGGAGGTAACGTTAAGAAAGGACCTATTTGTATTCTGGCTCCCAAACAGAACATCATCGCCACTACCACCACAGACGAAAAAGGAGAGTTTATCGTGAACACATCTTTCAGAGATAGCACGACTTTCCTTGTTCAGGCACGTACCAAAAGAGGATTTGCCGGAGTGGACATCGTGATTGACACTCCTCAATACCCGGCAACTTCGCACAAGTCTCCTTTCCATGATGGAACAGCAACGTTTATGGAAGATTATTTGCTCAACACCCGCGACCAATATTACATGGAAGGTGGAATGAGAGTGTACAATCTGAAAGAAGTGGTAGTCACTGGAAGTCGTAAAAAGGCCAGTTCAGAAAGTATTTACACAGGAGGTATCAACACCTACACGATCGAAGGGGACAGACTGGAAGGATTCGGTGCACAAACAGCTTTTGATGCAGTCACCAGACTTCCGGGCATTAGCGTGACAAATGGAAATGAAATACATATCCGCAACAATCCCGAGCAACCTGTCATTGTTGTTGACGACGTGGTGTATGAAGACGATAACGACATCCTGACCATGATACAAACCAGTGATATGTCGAGCTTGAGCCTTCTTCGCGGTGCCGATGCAGCGATCTTAGGTTCCCGCGGTTCGGCAGGTGCTATCGTTATTACGCTGAAAGACGGCAAAGATATCCCGGCAAGACCGGCACAGGGCATTATCACATGTACTCCACTGGGGTACAGCGACTCGGTCGAGTTCTATCATCCTACTTATGATACGCCTGAAAAGAAGAATGACCAACGCTCGGATTTACGAAGTACGATCTATTGGAATCCTACCCTTCAACTGGATGCTAATGGAAAAGCAACCATCGAATACTATACTCCGGACAGCACTGCACCGGAAGATATAACCATAGAAGGCGTGGATAAAAACGGAAAGGTATGCCGGATAGTACAAACGATCAACAACAGATAAATGTGGAAAAGATTTTGAATGTCAGGTTTATAGACTTACGCAAGTAAGCACAACTCTATTAAGGCACCTTTATCTTTATTCTATCAAGCAGGTATACATCTGTTAAGCTACCGATATCATTCATTCACCACGGCCGTGGAGAACTAACAAGAGCGGTACTTTAGCTGAACAATAAAGGCACTCTAGCTGAACAATGCCAGTATCTTTAAGCTACTTTACCCGTATCTCCGTGTTATTCTATCAGCATACTAGAGTTATCACACCTGATTTTTCAACACAACCTTAGTGGTAATATAACGTAAAAACATACAGATATACAGAAGTTATCACAAAAATAGCATCATGATAAAAAAGGAGATAAACAACTGTTTATCAAATAGCTATACTATTTAATCAGCAAAAACAAAGCTGACAATAAAAAACAAGACCTTTATTGTCAGCCTATTGTCAGCTCCTATCATCAGCCATATTCCACTAAAAATCAAAAGATTAGCCACTACCCTGACAGATTGACAATAAAAACAACACAAATATTATAGTAGATAATATCAGATGGCGGTATTCTCATACACTTCATTATTATTAGATTGAATACCACCAATTAGAGGTTAAAATGCAAATTAACCTTCCCTATCCCCTTATTAATCTTGATAAAAAAGCGATTGAATACCAAACAGGTTAAAAATATTTCGTAATTTTGCAGATATAAAAGAATGAAGCTATGCCGGACTATGATTTAATCGCCATACTCGGACCTACAGCCTCGGGTAAAACTCCCTTTGCCGCTGCCTTGGCCTATGAACTCAACACAGAAATTATCAGTGCCGATTCCCGTCAGATATATAGAAGAATGGATCTCGGTACAGGAAAAGATTTGGCCGACTATACCGTAAACGGACGTACAATCCCCTATCATCTGATTGACATTGCAGACCCCGGATATAAATACAATGTGTTTGAATATCAACGTGATTTCTTGAATTCTTACGAAAGCATCAAACAAAAAGGCTGTCTTCCCGTTTTATGTGGAGGGACAGGTATGTATCTGGAATCCGTGTTGAAAGGATATAAACTGATGCCCGTACCGGAAAATCCGGAATTGCGTAACCGTTTGGCAAATCATTCGCTGGAAGAGTTGACGGAAATGCTAAGTCAATACAAGGCTTTGCATAACTCCACCGACGTGGATACCGTGAAACGGGCGATACGTGCGATAGAAATTGAAGAGTATTATGCAGCCCATCCGGTTCCCGAAAGGGAATTCCCGGAACTGAACAGTCTCATCATCGGAGTGGACATTGACCGGGAACTGCGCCGTGAAAAGATCACCCGCCGATTGAAACAACGATTGGATGAAGGAATGGTGGACGAGGTAAGACGATTGATCGAACTGGGAATTGCACCGGACGATCTCATCTACTATGGACTGGAATACAAATACCTGACATTATACGTCATAGGCAAACTGACTTATGAAGAAATGCTCAACGGTTTGGAGATAGCCATCCATCAGTTTGCCAAGCGACAAATGACCTGGTTCCGCGGCATGGAAAGAAGAGGATTTACGATCCATTGGATGAATGCAGAGCTGCCGATGGAAGAAAAGATAGCTTTTGTAAAAGAGAAACTGCAAGGGAATTAGTATCTTTGGCAGTTATTATAGTGCGATTTTTAATACACAATAGGATAGATAAACAAATATGAGTGTAGAACCGAAGAAATGGGGAGTGATTTACAACCCCAAAGCTGGTACCCGAAAGGTAAAGAAGCGCTGGAAAGAAATTAAGGAGTACATGGACAGTAAAGGTGTAGACTATGACTATGTACAATCCGAAGGTTTCGGTTCGGTAGAGCGTCTCGCTAAAATCTTGGCCAACAATGGTTATCGCACGATTGTCATTGTGGGAGGTGATGGGGCATTGAACGATGCCATCAATGGCATTATGCTATCCGATGCCGAAGACAAAGAGAACATCGCCCTCGGCATGATTCCGAACGGTATCGGAAATGACTTCGCCAAATATTGGGGACTTAGTACCGAATACAAGCCGGCTGTCGACTGTATCATCAATCATCGGTTGAAGAAAATAGACGTAGGCTACTGCAACTTCTACGACGGAAACGAACACCAGCGTCGCTATTTCCTCAATGCCGTTAATATCGGACTGGGAGCACGAATCGTCAAAATCACCGATCAGACCAAACGTTTCTGGGGTGTGAAGTTCCTTTCATACGTTGCCGCCCTGTTCTCCCTCATCTTCGAACGGAAACTTTACAGAATGCATCTCCGCATCAATGATGAACATATCCGCGGACGCATCATGACCGTATGTATAGGAAGTGCCTGGGGATGGGGACAAACTCCCAGTGCCGTTCCATACAACGGATGGCTGGATGTATCTGTAATCTACCGCCCGGAATTCCTGCAAATTATTTCCGGGCTATGGATGCTGATTCAGGGAAGAATCCTGAATCACAAAGTGGTGAAAAGCTACCGGACGAGAAAAGTAAAGGTACTCCGGGCACAGAATGCAGCGGTGGATTTGGACGGGCGTTTGTTGCCTAAACATTTTCCTTTAGAAGTAGGCGTGCTCCCGGAAAAGACAACGCTTATCATCCCCAACTAATCAGGATCACTCCACCCAAGGAGAGAAACATATACTCACAATCTAATTGATAATTTGTAATTGGTAAATAATAAAATGATAGAACTTAAGAACAACCCCGCCGGCAACTTTTTCCTGTTGGCCGGTCCGTGTGTGATAGAAGGTGAAGAAATGGCAATGCGCATTGCCGAACGAGTAGTAAAGATCACCGAAGCACTGCAAATACCTTATGTATTCAAAGGTTCTTACCGTAAGGCAAACCGCTCACGTCTGGATTCGTTTACCGGCATTGGCGATGAGAAAGCACTCAAAGTATTGAGAAAGGTACATGAGACTTTCGGAATCCCCACCGTAACCGATATCCATACTGCAGATGAAGCTGCAATGGCAGCCGAATACGTGGACATACTTCAAATCCCAGCTTTTCTTTGTCGCCAGACCGACTTGTTGGTTGCCGCAGCCAAAACCGGAAAAACGATTAACATCAAGAAAGGACAGTTCCTTTCACCGCAGGCAATGCAGTTTGCTGCCGACAAAGTGGTGGAAGTCGGAAACAAGAATGTGATGCTTACCGAACGTGGAACAACTTTCGGCTATCAAGATCTTGTTGTAGACTACCGTGGTATCCCCGAAATGCAGTCATTTGGCTATCCGGTGATTCTGGATGTCACTCACTCCTTGCAGCAACCCAACCAAACCAGTGGGGTAACGGGAGGAATGCCGCAGTTGATAGAGACTGTCGCCAAAGCAGGTATCGCCGTAGGTGCCGACGGAATATTCATCGAAACACATGAAAACCCTGCCGTAGCCAAAAGCGATGGTGCCAATATGTTAAAGTTAGACCTTCTGGAAGGACTGTTAACTAAGCTAGTCAGGATACGGGAAGCTATAAAATAACTCTTTTCCCTGTCTATTTGTGATTTACAACCAAGCACAACGACAAATAACACAGAAATATTTATTTAAACTAAATAGAACATGAAACATTTATTACGTGGATTATTTATTGCAGTCCTTTTTATATGCTGCAATTTCCAGCTCGTACTTGCACAACCCATGCAAGAATTACCTGTGGACAAAAATGTTCGCATCGGTAAACTAGACAACGGGCTTACTTATTACATTCGCCACAACGCCCTTCCCGAAAAACGAGTTGAATTCTACATCGCCCAGAAAGTAGGTTCCATTCTTGAGGAACCGCAACAACGTGGTCTGGCTCACTTTTTGGAGCACATGGCTTTCAACGGAACAAAGCACTTCCCAGGTGATGAAACCGGACTTGGCATCGTGCCCTGGTGTGAAACAAAAGGTATCAAATTCGGCACGAACCTGAACGCATATACCAGTGTCGACCAGACGGTGTACAATATCAGCAACGTACCGACTGAAAATATAAACGTGGTAGACTCTTGTCTGCTGATCCTTCACGACTGGTCGAGCGCTATCAACCTTGCCGACAAGGAAATTGACAAAGAGCGTGGCGTTATCCGCGAAGAATGGAGAAGCCGCAACAGTGGTATGCTTCGCATCATGACTGATGCACAGTCTACTCTGTATCCGGATTCTAAATATTCAGACTGTATGCCTATCGGAAGTATTGATGTTATCAACAACTTCCCTTATCAGGATATCCGCGATTATTATGCGAAATGGTATCGCCCGGACTTGCAAGGAATCGTTATTGTAGGTGATATCAATGTAGATGAAATTGAAGCCAAACTGAAAAAAGTATTCGCAGATGTAAAAGCTCCGGTAAACCCGGCCGAACGTATCTACTATCCAGTGGCAGATAATCAGGAACCGCTGATCTATATCGGTACAGACAAGGAAGTGAAGAATCCTTATGTGAACATCTTCTTCAAACAAGACGCTACACCGGATTCTTTGAAAAATACCATTGCTTATTATGCTACTCAGTATATGGTCAGCATGGCTATGAATATGCTGAACAATCGTTTGAACGAACTCCGCCAAACTGCTAATCCTCCTTTCACTAGTGCAAGCGCAGAATATGGAAACTATTTCCTTGCCAAGACTAAAGAAGCCCTCGCACTTGATGCAAGCAGCAAAATAGACGGTATCGATTTAGCAATGAAAACAGTTTTGGAAGAAGCTGAACGTGCACGCCGCTTCGGATTTACCGCATCAGAATATGAACGCGCACGCGCCAACTATCTGCAAGCCGTAGAATCTGCTTACAACGAACGTGAAAAGACTAAAAGTGGTTCTTACGTCAACGAATACGTTAACAATTTCCTTGAAAAAGAACCGATTCCGGGAATCGAAGTTGAATATACACTGGTAAACAAACTGGCTCCGAATATCCCTGTAGAAGCTGTCAATCAGGTGATGCAACAACTAATCACTGACAACAATCAGGTGGTTTTGCTGGCCGGTCCGGAAAAAGAAGGAGCAAAATACCCTACTAAAGAAGAAATTGCTGCTTTATTGAAACAAATGAAGTCATTCGATCTGAAACCTTATGAAGATAAAGTTTCTAACGAACCGCTAATCTCTGAAGATATTAAAGGTGGCAAGATTGTTTCTGAAAAAGCTGGTGAAATCTATGGTACGACTAAGTTGGTACTTTCCAACGGCGTAACCGTATATGTGAAGCCAACTGATTTCAAGGCTGACCAGATTGTAATGAAAGGTGTAAGCCTCGGTGGTACCAGCGTATTCCCGAACGAAGAAATTATCAATATCTCTCAATTAAACGGAGTAGCTCTGGTAGGTGGAATCGGTAATTTCAGCAAAGTGGATCTGGGTAAAGCTTTAGCCGGCAAACGTGCAAACGTAGGTGCGGGTATCGGCAACACTACGGAAACAGTTTCCGGTAGCTGTGCTCCGAAAGACTTTGAGACAATGATGCAGCTTACTTATCTGACTTTCACATCTCCGCGTAAGGATAATGAAGCATTCGAATCTTACAAGAACCGTCTGAAAGCTGAACTTCAAAATGCGGACGCTAACCCGATGACTGCTTTCAGCGACACTATTACAAGCGTACTATACGGCCACCATCCACGTGCTATCAGAATGAAAGAAAACATGGTAGACCAGATCGACTATGACCGTATTCTTGAAATGTACAAAGACCGCTACAAAGATGCAAGTGACTTCACTTTCTTCCTGGTAGGAAACGTAGACTTGGCTACAATGAAACCGTTAATCGCTAAATATCTGGGAGGTCTGCCATCTATCAACCGTAAAGAGACTTTCAAAGATAACAAGATGGATATCCGCAAGGGAGAGATCAAAAATGTATTTGCAAAGGCACAGGAAACTCCGATGGCTACCATCATGTTCCTTTATAGCGGCACTTGCAAATATGACTTGCGCAACAATGTCCTGCTCAGCTTCTTAGATCAGGCTCTGGATTTGGTTTACACTGCTGAAATCCGTGAAAAAGAAGGAGGTACATACGGTGTAAGCTGTAACGGAAGTCTTGGTAAATACCCGAAAGAGGAACTTGTTCTTCAGATTGTATTCCAAACTGACCCTGCCAAGAAAGATAAATTGTCTGCTGTTGTTGTAGAACAACTTCACAAAATGGCAAAAGAAGGTCCGTCTGCCGAACACATGCAGAAGATCAAAGAATATATGCTGAAGAAGTATAAAGACGCCCAGAAAGAAAACGGCTACTGGCTTAATAATATGGACGAATACCTCTACACGGGTGTGGATAATACAAAAGACTATGAAAAGTTGGTCAACAGCATCACAGCGAAAGAAGTGCAAGACTTCCTCGCCAAATTGCTGAAACAGAACAACGAAATTCAAGTCATCATGACCGTGCCGGAAGAAAACAAATAAAAATTCTCTAGTATATCTACTGAATGATGATATTCAACGAATTACGCAAACATGGAAGGCTTGCCGCCAAACGGCATCCGATGTATGAAAAGAACAAAGTTGCTAAAATACTCGGTTATGTCATGGGCGCATTCTGGGCCGGTTACCTGATATTCTTCGGTACGACGTTCGCGTTCGGATTTTCTGATATGGTTCCCAACCGGGAACCATATCATGTGATGAACGCAGTGGTTCTGATCTTTATCCTGGCACTAGACTTTCTGTTGCGTGTTCCGTTTCAAAAAACACCGACGCAGGAGGTAAAACCTTACCTCCTGCTGCCGGTTAAACGAGTTCGTGTCATCGACTTCTTACTAATCCGCTCGGGACTAAGCCTGTTCAACCTGTTCTGGTTGTTTCTGTTTGTCCCTTTTTCCTTCATCACTATTACCAAGTTTTTCGGTATCCCCGGTGTCATCACCTATCTTATCGGTATCTTGCTATTGATTATTGCCAATAATTACTGGTACTTGCTTTGCCGCACTCTTATCAACGAACATATTTGGTGGATTCTATTACCTATCGCTTTCTACGGTGGAATAGGCTGCCTTCTTTTCATTCCCGAAGATAGTCCTCTCTTCTATTTCTTCATGGATCTGGGAGACGGATATATACAGGGCAACATTCTCTATTTTCTCGGCACCATACTTGTGATTGCCATTTTATGGCTGATTAACCGCAAGATCATGTCCGGACTTATCTATGCAGAGCTGGCAAAAGTAGAAGATAGCCAGATTAAACATGTCTCCGAATATAAATTCTTCGAACGCTACGGGGAAGTTGGCGAATATATGAGGCTGGAACTGAAAATGCTTTTACGCAACCGCCGCTGCAAAGGTGCATTGCGCAATATCGCGATTGTAGTGGTAGCTTTCTCCGTTGCACTTAGCTTTTCCAGTGTTTACGACGGCAATTTCATGACTTCTTTCATTTGTGTATACAACTTTGCCGTATTCGGAATGATTATCCTTTCACAGATTATGTCATTCGAAGGTAATTACATTGATGGCCTGATGTCTCGTAAAGAATCAATTATGAGTCTGCTGAAAGCCAAATATTACACATACAGCATTGGCGAAATCATACCTTTCATACTCATGATTCCCGCCATCATCATGAATAAACTCACTTTACTGGGCGCCTTTGCCTGGTTTTTCTATACCATCGGCTTTATTTATTTCTGTTTTTTCCAACTGGCTGTCTACAACAAACAGACGGTACCCTTAAACGAGAAAGTGGCAAGCCGGCAAACGAATAGCGCTATACAGATGGTGGTTAATTTCGCTGCTTTCGGTGTGCCTCTCATCTTATACAGTCTATTAAATGCATTTTTAGGTGAAACAATCACTTACATAATTCTGTTAGTTGTCGGTCTCGGATTTACCCTGACTTCTCCTTTATGGATTAAAAATGTATATCATCGTTTCATGAAACGGCGATACGAAAACATGGAAGGCTTCAGAGACAGCCGCCAATAAACGCTCATGAATCATTAACCATATAAACATTGAAGATCATGATTATCATTGACAAACTTAAAAAGAATTTCGGTGAGAAGATTGCCGTAGACATAGAACACTACGAAATCAATCAAGGCGATATGCTCGGATTGGTGGGAAACAATGGTGCCGGTAAAACAACTCTCTTCCGAATCATGCTGGATCTGCTAAAAGCAGATGATGGTAAGGTGATTATTAATGATATTGATGTCAGCCAAAGCGAAGACTGGAAAAGCATTACCGGTGCTTTCATTGACGATGGTTTTCTGATTGATTATCTCACTCCGGAAGAATATTTCTATTTCATCGGAAAGATGTACGGACTAAAGAAAGAAGAAGTGGACGAACGTCTGATTCCTTTCGAACGTTTTATGAGTGGAGAAGTGATCGGGCACAAGAAGCTAATCCGCAACTACTCCGCAGGTAATAAGCAAAAGATCGGAATTATTTCTGCCATGCTTCATTACCCGCAATTACTGATACTGGACGAACCGTTCAACTTCCTCGATCCAAGTTCTCAGTCTATCATCAAACATCTGCTCAAGAAATATAATGAGGAGCATCAAGCTACGGTTATTATATCCAGTCACAACCTCAATCATACCGTAGATGTATGTCCGAGGATCGCTTTATTGGAACACGGTGTCATCATCCGGGATATTATCAACGAGGACAACTCCGCAGAGAAAGAACTGGAGGATTATTTTAATGTAGAAGAAGAGTAAACGGTAAATAGGGAATGATAAAATAATGAATGGTAAGTATTCATCCTTACCAAAATTATTGCATAAACTAATTATGATGAGATATATAACAGAAAAGTCTGATACCCATAAGTCTAGTATAAAGAAACCTGATAGAAAGAAAAGATACTTCCTGCAATTCATCCTTTTATTAGGACTGGTTGCCAGCCTTAGTTCCTGCCGCACTTCCGCGCCCCGGCTGGATTATCAAGCATTGGCGCGAGCTTCTATATTGTTGGGGGTAGATATTAATATGGAGGATAACCATAAGCTCTATCTGGAAGCAGCCGACTGGATAGGGGTTCCCTATCGTGGTGGAGGTGATTCGAAACGAGGAGCCGACTGTTCGGGATTAGTTTATCAAGTGTACCGTAAGGTATACCGCACCCAAGTGCCGCGTAACACGGAAGATCTAAAAAAAGAAAGTAATAAAGTCGCCAAACGGAATCTCCGGGAAGGAGACTTGGTATTCTTCACCAGCAGTCGTTCAAAAAATAAAGTAGCTCATGTAGGCATTTACCTCAAAAACGGTAAGTTTATTCATTCCAGCACCAGTAAAGGAGTGATCGTCAGCAACTTGAACGAGAACTATTATACCAAACACTGGATAAGCGGCGGCAGGATACGTTAATTATCAACTTCTAATGATATAAAATTATGAAATCATTCATCGGAGCAGTTCTATTTATTTGCGTGGCATTCAGCGCCAATGCACAGCTTTTATGGAAAGTGTCCGGCAACGGACTGAACCAACCTTCCTATATCATAGGCACTCACCATCTGGCACCGTTCAGCATCATGGATAGCATTGCCGGACTTAAAAAGGCTATGAATGAAACTCAACAAGTATATGGAGAGATGAAAATGTCGGAAATGCAATCGCCTGCCACCATGGAAAAGATGCAAAAGGCAATGATGATTGAAAGTGATACCACGCTGAACTCTCTCCTTTCTCCGAAAGACTTTGAGACTGTTAATAAATTCTGCAAAGAAAACCTGATGGTAGATTTAAATATGGCTCCGAAGCTAAAACCTGCCTTCTTATTAAATAATGTAGTGGTAATGGCTTACGTAAAACATATAGGGAAATTCAACCCGCAAGAGCAACTCGACACATTCTTTCAGAGCCAAGCCATCCAAAACGGAAAAAAGGTGGACGGACTGGAAACTGCAGAATTCCAATTCAACCTGCTTTTCAATGGCAGTTCACTACAACGGCAAGCACAACTATTAATGTGCACTCTTAACCATATAGAGACTGAAGTAGAAAACCTGAAGAAGCTCACAAACGCCTACATGAACCAAGATCTGAACACCATGCTTAAAATCAGCGAAGAGCGTAAAGGCGATCAATGTGACGCACTTCCCGGCGAAGAAGATGCTATGATTTACAACCGTAATAAAGCATGGGCTGAAAAACTACCGGCAATCATGAAGGCTGCCCCGACTTTTGTTGCAGTAGGCGCCCTGCACCTCCCCGGAGAAAAAGGATTATTAAACTTACTAAAAAGACAAGGATACACGGTAGAAGCTGTGAAATAAGAAAAGTATTTAGTACTTTTGCGGAAAAGTTTTCCCCAATGAACTACAAAACCTATTTATTCGATTTCGACTACACACTAGCCGATTCGTCGCGTGGTATCGTTAAGTGTTTCAGAATTGTGCTTACCCGGCATCAGTATTTAACCGTTACTGATGAAGCTATCAAGCGTACAATCGGCAAAACATTGGAAGAATCATTCAGTATCCTTACCGGAATTACCGACCCGGCACAGCTGGAGGCCTTCCGGCAGGAGTACAGACTGGAAGCTGATGTACACATGAATGTAAATACCCGTCTTTTTCCCGACACATTGTCTACGCTGAAAGAATTGAAGAAACGGGGTGCCCGCGTCGGAATTATCTCTACCAAGTATCGTTTCCGGATATTGAGTTATCTGGAAGAATATCTGCCTAAGGATTTTCTTGATATAGTAGTGGGAGGAGAAGATGTAAAAGCACCGAAACCTTCGCCGGAAGGAGTTAAATTTGCATTAGAACATCTGGGAAGTAGCCCCGAAGAGACATTGTATATTGGAGATAGCACCGTAGATGCCGAAACAGCGCAGAATGCAGGAGTCGATTTTGCAGGTGTGCTGAACGGAATGACAACGGCAGAGGAACTTCGTGTTTATCCACACAAAATCATTATGCAGAATTTAGGAGAATTAGTCCAATAGGCTACAATGAGAGCTAAAATGCTCATTTATTTGCCGTAATCATTTTATCTCCTATAAAAAATAAAAGAAATATTTGTCGGGAACGAATAAAAATAGTACTTTTGTGCCCGATTATTCCGCAACGGGTTCGATAAAGAGTTCTTTAAGTGATTAAAGACCACCCGCCGGAGCTAACTTATACATTTATATATAAGATGTACGCAATTGTAGAGATTAACGGTCAGCAATTTAAAGCAGAAGCTGGTCAAAAGTTGTTCGTTCACCACATCGAAGGTGCAGAAAACGGTTCAACAGTAGAATTTGAAAAAGTTCTTTTGGTAGACAAAGACGGAAACGTAACAGTAGGTGCTCCTACCGTAGAAGGCGCTAAAGTTGTTTGCCAGGTTGTTTCAAACTTGGTTAAAGGCGACAAAGTTCTTGTTTTCCACAAGAAAAGAAGAAAAGGACACAGAAAACTGAACGGTCACCGTCAACAGTTCACTGAATTAACAATTACAGAAGTAGTAGCTTAATCAATTAAAAAGTAAGAAGAAATGGCACATAAGAAAGGTGTCGGTAGTTCTAAGAACGGCCGCGAATCACAAAGTAAAAGATTAGGCGTTAAGATATTTGGTGGCGAAGCTTGCAAAGCAGGTAACATCATCGTTCGTCAAAGAGGTACTGAATTCCACCCGGGTGAAAACATCGGAATGGGTAAAGACCACACTCTTTTCGCTTTAGTAGATGGTACAGTTAGCTTCAAAGTTGGCAAAGAAGACAGAAGATATGTTTCTGTTGTTCCTGCTACTGAGGCATAATTGCACAACTGAAAATATTTAAGAGAAGGAGATGTAATCCAATGGATTACATCTCCTTTCTTTTTATGTCTAATTCACTTCATTGTATCAGCACCTAACTAAGATTTCCCTCATAAAATGTGTACTTGATATGCATATATGTATCAGATAATACACATATACTTGCTCGATTATTCGTTTTTTCTTTATCTTTGTAGCCTTAAATAAGAAAGTTCATAAAAAGTATAGATATGCTTACCATTAAACAAATTACAGAAAACACAGAGGCGGTACTCCGCGGACTGGAAAAGAAGCATTTCAAAAATGCAAAGGAAACGATCGACCAAGTGATCGCTCTTAACGACAAGAGACGTAGCACACAAAATGAATTAGATAAGAATCTGGCAGAGGTTAACTCGCTTTCACGCACCATCGGTCAACTGATGAAAGAAGGCAAGAAAGAGGAAGCTGAAACTGCACGTGCCCGCGTTGCCGAACTAAAAGAAGGTAACAAAGAACTAGACGCCGCTATGACACAGGCTGCAACAGATATGCAGAATGTACTTTATACCATCCCCAACATTCCTTACGACAGTGTACCCGAAGGTGTAGGCGCTGAAGATAACGTAGTGGAAAAAATGGGAGGTATGGAAACTGAACTTCCTAAAGATGCACTCCCCCACTGGGAACTGGCTAAGAAATATGATTTAATAGACTTCGACCTGGGTGTAAAAATCACAGGTGCAGGTTTCCCCGTATATAAAGGTAAAGGCGCACAACTTCAACGCGCTCTTATCAACTTCTTCCTGGACGAAGCACGCAAATCCGGATATACTGAAATCATGCCACCGACAGTAGTTAACGCTGCTTCCGGCTATGGCACAGGACAGCTTCCTGACAAAGAAGGACAAATGTATCATTGCGAAGTAGATGATTTATATCTGATCCCGACAGCAGAAGTACCTGTAACCAACATCTACCGTGATGTAATTTTGGAAGAAAAACAGTTGCCAATCATGAATTGCGCCTATACACAATGTTTCCGTCGTGAAGCTGGTTCCTATGGTAAAGATGTGCGCGGACTGAATCGTCTGCACGAATTCTCCAAAGTAGAATTGGTTCGCATTGACAAACCGGAACACTCCAAACAATCTCATCAGGAAATGCTCGACCACGTAGAAGGTCTGTTGCAAAAACTGGAACTTCCATATCGTATCCTCCGCCTCTGTGGTGGTGATATGAGTTTCACTGCTGCCCTTTGTTTCGACTTCGAAGTATATTCAGAGGCACAGAAACGCTGGTTGGAAGTAAGTTCCGTATCCAATTTCGATACCTATCAGGCCAATCGTCTGAAATGCCGTTACCGTAATGCAGAAAAGAAAACCGAACTCTGCCACACACTGAACGGTTCAGCATTAGCACTGCCACGTATCGTTGCTGCCCTACTCGAAAACAACCAGACTCCGGAAGGCATTAGAATTCCGAAAGCATTGGTTCCGTACTGCGGCTTCGACATGATAGACTAAGACTTGATCTGACAGACTAATAAAAGCACCCTTATATAAAGAGCCACTCATCAAAAGAGTGGCTTTTCTTTTATATTTCGCAAATAAGCTGTATCTTTGCCAAAATTTATATCATTCTGATAGCAGTTACGTAATAAAAACAACAAATTAATTAGATAATGAACAAAATCATTAGCAAGGAACGCTTTTCTGAGAAAGTATTCAAATTTGAAATTGAAGCTCCTTTAATTGCTAAATCTCGTAAGGCCGGACACTTCGTCATCGTACGTGTAGGCGAAAAAGGAGAACGTATGCCATTGACTATCGCAGGTTCCGACCTGAAAAAGGGCACCATTACTCTGGTAGTGCAGGAAGTCGGGCTTTCTTCTACCCGTCTCTGCGAGCTGAATGAAGGCGATTATATCACTGACGTAGTAGGCCCACTCGGACAAGCTACCCATATAGAAAAATTCGGAACAGTAATCTGCGCTGGTGGTGGTGTAGGTGTGGCTCCGATGCTTCCTATCGTACAGGCTTTGAAGGCTGCCGGTAACCGTGTTATCACTGTATTGGCTGGACGCAATAAAGATCTTATCATCTTGGAAAAAGAAATGCGTGAAAGCTCTGACGAAGTAATTATCATGACGGATGACGGTTCTTACGGCCGGAAAGGTCTGGTGACAGAAGGTGTAGAAGAAGTTATCAAACGTGAGAAAGTAGACAAATGTTTCGCTATTGGCCCTGCCATCATGATGAAATTCGTTTGCTTGCTGACTAAAAAATATGAAATTCCGACAGATGTTTCGCTAAATACGATCATGGTGGACGGAACAGGTATGTGCGGTGCTTGCCGTATCACTGTAGGAGGAAAGACTAAATTCGTTTGTGTAGATGGTCCGGAATTCGACGGTCACCAAGTGAATTTCGACGAAATGCTGAAACGTATGGGTGCGTTCAAGAATATCGAACGCGAAGAAATGCATAAGCTGGAATCGGAATGTGAAGCAACCAAAGAAATAGATGAAAAAAGTCGTAATGCTGCTTGGAGACAGGAATTACGTAAATCCATGAAGCCAAAAGAACGTACGGCTATTCCTCGTGTAGAGATGAATGAACTCGATGCTGAATACCGTTCACACAGCCGTAAAGAGGAAGTTAATCAAGGATTAACAGCGGAACAGGCTGTTACAGAAGCGAAACGCTGTCTCGACTGTGCTAATCCGGGATGTATGGAAGGTTGTCCGGTAGGCATTGATATTCCCCGCTTCATTAAGAATATCGAACGCGGCGAATTCCTCGAAGCTGCTAAAACATTGAAAGAAACAAGTGCGCTCCCTGCAGTTTGCGGTCGTGTGTGCCCACAAGAAAAACAGTGCGAATCAAAATGTATTCATCTGAAAATGAATGAAAAGCCGGTAGCTATCGGTTATTTGGAACGTTTTGCTGCTGATTATGAACGTGAAAGCGGACAAATCTCCGTACCTGTCATTGCAGAGAAAAACGGCATCAAAATAGCTGTTATCGGTTCAGGACCTGCAGGATTGGCATTTGCCGGAGATATGGCTAAATATGGATATGATGTAACTGTATTCGAAGCGTTGCATGAAATTGGCGGTGTATTGAAATACGGTATCCCCGAATTCCGTTTGCCAAACAAGATTGTAGACGTAGAAATCGACAATCTCGGTAAGATGGGCGTTAACTTCATCAAAGACTGTATTGTAGGAAAGACTATCGGTGTAGAAGACTTGAAAGCGGAAGGTTTCAAAGGAATATTCGTGGCTTCCGGTGCCGGACTGCCAAACTTTATGAATATCCCGGGAGAGAACTCTATCAATATCATGTCTTCAAATGAATACCTCACCCGTGTCAATTTGATGGATGCCGCCAGCGAAGATTCGGACACTCCGGTAGCTTTCGGTAAGAATGTGGCAGTAATCGGCGGCGGTAACACAGCTATGGACTCTGTCCGTACGGCAAAACGTCTTGGCGCTGAACGTGCTATTATTATCTATCGTCGTTCGGAAGAAGAAATGCCTGCACGTATCGAAGAAGTAAAACACGCCAAAGAAGAAGGAGTTGAATTCCTCACTCTGCATAATCCTATCGAATATATTGCTGATGAACAAGGTTGCGTAAAACAGGTTATTCTGCAAAAGATGGAATTAGGCGAACCAGATGCTTCCGGACGTCGTAGTCCTGTAGCCATCCCGGGAGCAACAGAAACAATCGATATAGACCTGGCCATTGTCAGCGTTGGGGTATCTCCCAACCCGATTGTTCCAAGCTCTATCAAAGGACTGGAATTAGGACGAAAAGGAACTATCGCAGTAAATGACAACATGGAATCTTCTATCCCAATGATTTACGCAGGTGGTGACATCGTTCGCGGTGGAGCTACCGTAATTCTGGCGATGGGTGATGGCCGTAAAGCTGCCGCTGCTATGAATGAGCAACTGAAAACAAACGCCGGCAACTAACTGCCGCTTATTAACACCCGGGCTAAACTTCCCTAACACGTGGGATAACTACATCTGACACGTGGGCGGAAGTTTATCGAGAGGTGGGCTAAAACCAACTCACACGTGGGTAGAACATCGATCACCCCCAGCATAAAAAGTAGAATAAGAAAAGCCCCGTTTACAAAATGTAAACGGGGCTTTTCTTATTTCAAATATCAAAGATACTTTCTACTTTACTACTTTGTTCGTCGCAGGATCAGGGAAAATTACAGCCGGTTTAAACGACTTGGCTTCCTCAAAATCCATCAATGCATAGGACATGATTATCACAATATCATCGGGTTGCACCTTGCGGGCAGCAGCACCATTCAGACAAATTTTGCCCGAACCGCGTTCACCTTTGATAATGTAGGTTTCAAAGCGTTCACCGTTGTTATTATCAGCGATATACACTTTCTCTCCCGGAATCATGTTTGCAGCATCCAGCAGGTCTTCATCAATCGTGATACTACCCATGTAGTTCAGATTTGCCTCCGTGACACGTGCACAATGAATTTTCGACTTCAACACTTCAATCATCATAAGGTTTCGTCTTTTTAGTTATTCTTTATATTTAATGTTATCGATCAGCCGGACCTCTCCACAGAACACTGTGATGCATCCTACTGCATAGGAAGTATCTTCCCAATTGCTAATTTTCTGCAATGTGTTTCCGTCTACGATCTCAAAATACTCCATACGCAAACCCGGAGCGGCTTCAATCGCATCTTCAACCATCTTTTGCGTCTCGCTCACTGTATGAGTGGCTGCAAAGTTACGACTTTTAAATAAGGTGCGAGAAATATTTAAAGCATTTTCACGTTCTTCTGCAGATAAACGTTTGTTCCGGCTACTCAATGCCAGTCCGTCTTCCTCACGTACAATTGAACAACCTACAATTTCAAGGTTATATTTCAATTGTCGAACCATCTCACGAATAATCGCTAACTGCTGGAAGTCTTTCTCTCCGAAATATGCACGATCCGGCTGTACAGCATCAAATAGCTTGCTGACAATTTGGCAAACACCGTTAAAATGTCCCGGACGGAAAGCTCCTTCCATCACCGTATCCAATGGTGCATAGCTAAATTGACGGGTATCCGGTTCCGGATACATTTCGCTAACTGAAGGAGAAAAAGCGAAATCCGCCCCGCATTCTTCCAACAAACGGCAATCTGCATCCAATGTACGCGGATATTTCTCCAAGTCATTTTTATCGTTAAACTGTGTGGGATTCACAAAAACACTCACAACAGTTACACCATTCTCACTTACGCTGCGCTTTACCAGAGATGCATGTCCCGCATGTAAAGCACCCATTGTAGGAACCAGTCCCACCTTTTTACCTTGGGCTCTTAGGGCAGTCAATTCTGCCTGTAAGTCCTTGATAGTGTGCACTACTTTCATTTTCGTCAATTGGTTTATGTTTTACTCGTTTGCAAAAACTCTGCAAAATAAACTAATATTTGCCACATAAAGAAAGAATATCTTATTTAATGTGTCTTTTTTTTCGTATCTTTGCAGAATATTATAGTGAACTATTGTTATTATGACAAAGGCGAATAAAGTTTTATTTATTACTCAAGAGATTACACCTTACGTTTCAGAATCCGAAATGGCCAATATAGGTAGAAACCTTCCACAGGCAATACAAGAAAAAGGCCGTGAAATCAGAACCTTTATGCCCAAATGGGGAAATATCAATGAGCGCAGAAATCAACTGCACGAAGTGATCCGCCTCTCTGGTATGAACCTGATTATCGACGATACTGACCACCCCTTGATTATAAAAGTTGCTTCTATCCAATCCGCACGCATGCAGGTATATTTCATCGATAACGACGATTATTTCCAGAATCGTATGCAGACAACGGATGAAAATGGTATAGAATATGATGATAACGATAGCCGTGCCGTTTTCTATGCACGCGGTGTATTGGAAACAGTGAAAAAGCTTCGCTGGTGTCCTGATGTCATTCACTGTCATGGCTGGATGACAGCTTTAGCTCCTCTTTATATTAAGAAAGCCTATAAAGACGAACCTTCTTTCCGCGACGCTAAAGTGGTATTCTCTGTTTATGAAGATGATTTCAAGAGTACACTTAGCGACGATTTCGCAACAAAACTGATGCTGAAAGGTATTACTAAGAAAGATTTAGGTGATTTGAAGGAACCGGTAGACTACGCCGCTCTTTGCAAACTCGCTGTTGACTATTCGGACGGAGTAATACAAAACAGTGAAAAGGTAGACGAGTCTATTATTGAATATGCCCGCCAATCTGGCAAATTGGTACTTGACTACCAGAACCCGGAAAACTATGCAGATGCCTGCAACGAGTTCTACGATCAAGTATGGGAAGCCACTGCAAACGAAGAAGAATAAAAAATCAAGATACGACGATCATGAAAGCAAAATACGCCTTAATAGCTTTACTGGCAATCACCTTTTGGGGTTGTGATGACAACACTGCCGGACTGGGATTGGGAATGTTTCCGGGAAGCGACCAAAATATCAATGGAAAGCTATCTACATTTGATGTAACTACCGAATCCGTTCATGCCGGTGAGATTTATGCAATGACTAATGTGGGGTATGTAGGTAAGTTCACTGATGAAATATTTGGAACTTATCAGGCAGGCTTCTTGGCAGAACTCAACTGTCCGTCAGGAATGACATTCCCTGGAGTATATGATGGTACTGCTTTGGACGAAAAGAAGAAAGCTACCCGCGTAATGGTAGGGGATGATAATGAAGATAATAAAGATGTCACATTCATACGTGATGACAACAATAAAATCATTGGTAACATCCACACTATCGAACTTTATTTATGGTATAGCAGTTACTTTGGAGATTCATTAACAGCTTGTCGTTTGAGTGTCTATGAATTGAGCGAGAACTTAGATACTGAACATGCCTACTATACAAATATTAATCCGGAAAACTACTACGATCACGCAGATCCTAATAGCTTATTAGGCACGAAAGCTTATACAGCAGTCGATCTTTCAGTAAAAGACTCTATTCGTAATCTTAGTACATATGTCCCTAGTGTTCATGTTTCTTTCAGAGACGAAGCTGCCAAGGAAATTGGTAAAGAGATTATAAAAAAAGCCAATGAGTTAGGTGTCAATCTTGACAATAAAGAGTTTAGGAAGATTTTTAAGGGAATTTATGTGAAGAGTGATTATGGTGATGGTACGGTACTTTATATAAATCAAGCTCAGATGAACGTAGTATATAAATGCTATGCTGTTGATACAATTACTGGTGTTAAATTGCAAAAGAAAGTAGCTGAAAATGGAGTATATAAAGACTCTACTTACTATGGATATCGTACGTTCGCTACCACTCGTGAAGTTATTCAAGCAAACCAGTTAGAGAATGATAAAGCAGCCATTCAAAATTGCATCAATAAATCTGAATGGACTTACTTAAAAAGTCCAGCTGGAATCTTTACTCAGTTAACTCTCCCTGTTAGTCAAATAGCAGAAAAGCTTCAAGGAGACACTTTGAATGCGGTAAAATTAGGAATTCCTATCTATAATGAAACCAGTGATAAGAAGTTTGGCATGTCTACTCCTAATAACGTTTTATTAATACGTAAAAAGTATAAAGATAGTTTCTTCAAAGGTAATCAACTTAGCGATGGTATAACTTCATCTCTATTTACTTCTACTACAACTAGCTTTACCCAATATACATTCAACAATATCACTCAAATGATAAATAATTGTTTAGGAGATGGAGAAAGAGAAGAAGCAGAAAAGAAACTCAAGAATGGTACGATAACTCTCCAAATAACTAACTCCGAAGGCAAAACAGAATCTAAAGAGGTTCATAATATTGAAGAATGGGAAAAATATAGTGATTGGAACAAATTCATACTTATTCCAGTACTTGTAACCACAGATTCTTCTTCAAGTAATAGCTATTATGGTTCTTCGAGCAATGTTATTAGCATACAACATGACCTGAAACCTGGTTATGCACGTTTAAAAGGAGGTAGCAAAGGAAGTATACAAGATGCTCAAGGCAACCCTTCATATCCAGAGTATTTACTCAAACTTGAAGTTGTCTCTACAAACTTCGGAACAAAATCGAAATAAAAGACAAGTAAGATAATCTATAAAATAATAGCACAGGTTACATTAGAGTAATCTGTGCTATTGTTTTATAGATATATATTCAGATGAAAACTGCCAAGGTAAATTTCACTCTTTGTATTATACAAAAAAAGACATTCATTGAAATCCCTTAAAATCTCTATCATAAAAAACCGTGAGTGCCTTTTATCTCACCCACGGTTCCATATATAACAATCTTATACTCCTTATTTAGCAGCAACCTTTTTAGCTTTACCTGTAGTCTTCTTCGGTTCCGCAGCTGCTTTCTTAACTTCAGCTTTCTTTGCAGCAGGTTTTGATTTAGCAACAGCTTTTTCTTTTATTACCGGTTCTTTAGCATCAGCAGCCTTTTTGACTGTCGTTTTCTTTGCCGCTTCTGCTTTTGCCTGCCATTTAGCCACTTCTTTTTCTAACTCGGTAATCTCATCCCCCTGGTTCTTAATTGTAGTCAACAAAGAATTTAATTCTTCGCTGTCTACATCAGCAGGATATAGTGCATCTACCCGTTTGATAAAGTCACCTAGAATATTCATATAGTTGGTGAAAGCATCATAAGGAGAATCATAGATTCCGCGATTCAACCACATACCATTATTCTTCGTCGTCATGAAACGGAAGTTATTGCTAGCTTGCAAATAATCCCAATCCTGCTTGATACGGCGGTCGTCACACAAATGAACACGTTCAGCTACACTATACAATTTATTGAAAGCCTCGCGTTGCATAACATTACCCAGCCAACAACTAGTATCTCTTTCCTCATCAACCCATGACATCGGATATGCGACATCAAGCTGTGACACCGATTTCAGTTTCGTTACAATTTCTGTCGGTGTAGAGAAAGTGATTCCCTTAGCCTTTGCACATTCCGGCAACGCTTTCAAGAATTCAAGAATATTAGAAGACAATGGTTGAGCCATACCAAGCGAGCTCAATTCCATGAAGATATTAATCACTTGTTCCTCTTGCGGCAATACATCAATCCAATTAATATATTTATCGGCAAACAAAGGATATTCAGCCCAATCCGAATTGGAGAAGCGCAAGCTGATGTCGTCAGAAAGTTTGAAATCCCTCAACAAAAGCTTAAGACTGGGAGCTTGATTACAGTGATAAACATAATGCGGACTCTTCCATCCCAAGATATGTTTAGCCCCTTCCGTCAACATCCCCTTGAAGCCCATAGAAGCTACCAAGCCACCAATTTCATCAGAATAAATCA
This sequence comes from Bacteroides ovatus, assembly GCF_001314995.1. NCBI lineage: Bacteria > Pseudomonadati > Bacteroidota > Bacteroidia > Bacteroidales > Bacteroidaceae > Bacteroides > Bacteroides ovatus. The sequence continues at coordinate 5,903,263 of NZ_CP012938.1, read as the reverse complement.
GACTAGAGTTGCGGAATACTTTCGGTTCTTTACCAAACATCTGTTTCATCTTATCACGTTGACGAAGCACTTCTTCGCGGAAGCAATCCTCGTTGGCAAGTGAAGACAAACCATGTGAATAAGGTTCACACAAAAACTCACAACATCCTGTTTCATTCAACTGGTGCAATAAATCAATGACTGCCGGAGCATGAATTTCCAATTGTTCCAAAGCTACCCCCGAGATAGAAAGCGCTACTTTAAAAGCACCACCCGAGTTTTTCACCATCTCAATTAAAGCATTGAGAGCAGGAATATACGAACGTTCAGCAACCTCATTCATACCCGTTTCATTCGCATAGTCATCGTAATAATAATGGTCATTACCAATATCGAAGAAACGATAACGTTTCAAATGGATAATTTGATGTATTTCAAAATAAAGACAGATAGTTCTCATTTTTATTTATTGTTTTGTTATTTACCATAGTTTCTTAACACAGCCTCATAGAGAGCACGGATTCTCAAGCCGACTTTCTCCCAAGTAATCCCATCTACTTCCTTCTTTCCCTCTTCCTTGAGGTATTCGAAAAGAGACGGATTAGTACAAAGAGAATGGATAGCGTCAGCCATTGCATGAATATCCCAGTAGTCAGTTTTTATCACCTTATCAAGAATCTCGCCACACCCCGACTGCTTAGAAATAATGGAAGGTGTTCCACACTGCATAGCCTCCAATGGAGCAATACCGAAAGGTTCAGAGACAGATGGCATGACAAATACATCACTGTTCTTATAAACCTCATATACCTGCTTACCTTTCATAAAACCCGGGAAATGGAACCGGTCAGCAATACCGCGTTCAGCCACCAGGTTAATCATGGCATTCAACATATCGCCCGAGCCAGCCATGACGAAACGAATATTACGAGTACGACGCAACACAAGTGCAGCAGCTTCTACAAAATATTCCGGTCCTTTCTGCATCGTAATACGTCCGAGGAAAGTGACCACCTTTTCTTTTGAATGATCGGGACGTGGAATGTCCAACAGCTCCTGCGACAATGGATAAACAGCATTATGCATCGCAAATACTTTTCTGGGGTCCTGATGATACTCGTTAATAACAGTGCGGCGAGTCAACTCGGATACGCACATGATACAATCAGCATGATCCATACCATTCTTCTCAATCGAATAAACAGTAGGATTGACTTTGCCACGAGAACGGTCAAAATCAGTAGCATGCACATGGATACAAAGCGGCTTTCCACTTACCATCTTGGCATGTACGCCGGCAGGGTAAGTCAGCCAGTCATGAGCATGAATAATATCAAACTCCTGCTGACGAGCCACTACTCCGGCAATGATCGAGAAATTGTTAATTTCTTCGTGTAAGTTCCCGGGATAACCACCTGCAAACTCCATACATCCCAAATCATTCACATGCATATAAGAAAAATCGGCATAGATGTGATCACGGAAAGAATAATACTCCTCTGGTGTCATTTCCAACAAGCGGGACTTCAAGTAGTCGTAGTTGACATCACGCCACACGATGGGTACTTGATTCATACCGATTATTTTCAAGAACTTTTCTTCTTCACCGCTCGGTTTAGGCATACAGAAAATCGTCTCCATATCACCTTGCAGACTCAATCCTTTAGTTATTCCATAAGAAGCAACCGCAAGACCACCATATATTTTGGGAGGGAATTCCCATCCAAACATTAAAACTTTCATCTTCGTTCCTCCTTTTTTAATAATACTTAGACAATAGCTTTAAGACACGCAGTATTTCTGCTACATTCATCGCAAACGATACTGCGCCGCGTCCTTTGAAAGGCGGGTTCCCATCGAATAGCTCGGGAATGGAACCAACACAGTGGCTTGTCATTTCGTCATCATAACTAATCAGTTGGCGTTCAACGAATGACAATCCGCTCATCTTATAAATTCGAAGATAAGCTTCCAGATAGAATCCCATCAACCAAGGCCAGGCCGTTCCCTGATGATAAGCATAATCGCGTTGTATCTGCGGACCTACATAGTTCGGATTATATCCGCCACTCTTCGGACTCAACGAACGAATTCCTTTCGGAGTGAGCAGCTCTTTGGTCACAATATCAAGCACCTGTTTCTTTTGTGCACGATCCAAAGGAGAATAATCAAACGCTACGGTAAATATCATGTTAGGACGTACACTCCAATCCATCATATTACCGTCTACATAATCAAGCAGATAACCATATTCGTTACGGAATACCTCGACAAAAGACTTTCCGGTTACTTCTGCCTGCGCATCGAGTTCATCCGCCAAGTATACGTCTCCTCCTTCGCGCACCAAATCAGCTATAAAACGCAACGCATTATACCACAACGCATTAAATTCAACAATATACCCCGTACGAGGAATCACCGGATGTCCGTTCACTGTAGAATTCATCCATGTAATCGCCTTATCCGTACCGTTGGCAAAAAGTAATCCATTATCATGCAAGAAAAGATTCTCATGTTTCCGCTGACGAATAAACTCCATTATATCTTTCAGGAGTTCTCCGTATTTCTGACGACATTGCTCACGGGAAGTTTCTTTTGCATATTGCTGCAAAGCCCAGACAGCCCAAAGCAAAACGTCAGGATGCTCCATTTCATAAATCTTGTAGCCTACTGGTTCTTCATTTATAAAATTGCGAATCGCCTTTTCCGCCGTTTTCATCACATCCTCAAACTGGTCGACCTCATCGAGTGCAAGCGTCAGTCCCGGCAGGGCAATGAACATATCACGTGCACGACATTTAAACCACGGATAACCGGCAAGAATATAATGTTCGTCTTCCTGCTGGTTATGGAACTGATGAGCGGAATTCTTCAGACAATGGTAAAAGCTATCACGAGGGGTACGATCAAGCACTTCAGCCTCAAATGTTTGTTTCAATCTACGGGGAGTCACTTCTGAAGTTCCGGCAGAGAATACGATGCTCTCCCCTTTCTTTATATCCACCTCAAAATAACCGGGAACATAAAGGTCTTCATTGAAGTCATACCCACGCTCTTGTTCTTTCGGGTATTCAATCCCCCGATACCAGTCAGGCATGAAATGAAACTCACACTTTTTATTCAACTGCATATATAGTTCCGGATATCCGGGATACATACAGGTTTTAATACCATTTTCCACAAGTTGATACTCGCGGCTTGCCTGCGCATTTTCATGTGTGTACTCACGTACACTCCTGAAAGCGAGGAACGGGCGGAAGCGCAAAGTCGTAGCCGAATGCGCATCCAGCAAAGTATAACGAATCAGGATTCTATTTTCATGATGTACAAAGATTTTTTCTTTGCGGAGGATAACACCTCCGACACGGTAAGTTGTTGCCGGGATATGCTCACAATCAAACTCGCGGATATACTTGTGTCCGTTAGGACTAAAGTTGTTTCCCTGATATTTGTGCAATCCCAAGTTAAACTCCGCACCGTGTTGAATTACCGTTTCATCAAGAGAAGATAGCAGCACATGATTTTCATCGTCGATATTGGGAACTGGAATTACCAACAGGCCGTGATATTTGCGTGTGTTACAATCAACAATCGTCGTACAATGATAAGCTCCTGCTTTGTTCGTCCGGAGGATTTCTCTTTGAAGAGACTCTTCCAGATTCGTCATGAGGGTCTTGTCAAATCGTAAATAACTCATAGTTGTGCATTATTAAAGGTTAATTATTGGTCATTATATCGTATATCTATTTATTGTTACATACCGCATATATTGGTTGTAGCATCATATACAACGGGTATAACGCCCAAATGTACAAATTATAGATAAAAACAAAAATAAAAAGGCTTTTTATTTTCAGATTTTGTGCAAATATTCGTAGTATTGCGTAAAATATCTAAAGAAAAGAATGTCATGAAGCAAGATATTCAGCGTATCATGCTGGCTGCAGCAAAGCCTTTGTTTCTTATTTTTATTCTCTATATACTCAAGATTATGGAAGTCGGAATGGACTGGAACTTCTCTCGCTTGGGGGTATATCCTATGGAGAAACGGGGGCTGGTAGGTATTTTAACTCACCCATTGATACACAGCGGATTTAGTCATTTACTGGCAAATACAATTCCTTTATTTTTCTTGTCATGGTGTCTTTTTTACTTTTACCGGGGGATAGCAGGTAAGATTTTTATCCTAATCTGGATCGGAGGCGGACTACTTACTTTCCTGATTGGAAAACCGGGATGGCACATTGGCGCCAGCGGATTAATTTACGGACTTACCTTCTTTCTCTTTTTCAGTGGTATTCTCCGCAAATATGTTCCACTCATTGCCATCTCTCTACTCGTTACCTTTTTATATGGAGGGATTATATGGCATATGTTTCCTTATTTCTCCCCCACCAATATGTCGTGGGAAGGACATCTTAGCGGAGGAATTATGGGAACACTCTGTGCTTTCGTTTTCGTAAATCACGGACCGCAACGCCCGGAACCTTTTGCGGACGAAATGGAAGAGGAAGAAAATACAGAAGAAGAAACAACAGCAGCAGAAGAAGAAGAAACGTTATAAATGCCAACTCGTGCCACCACATTGGCACACTTGTGACATCAAAGTGGCACGATTGCGACAAAGACATGTCACAGTTGTGCCAACACGATGGCACATCCGATACAATAGCTTTCAATTTAATAAGAAAATCAAGACCGATGCAACGCCTCAATCAATAACGTTATATTGGCTGTAAACAACCTCACAGAAATAGCTAATAAGATGATACCAAAGAATTTACGAATAATATAGATGCCTCCTTTTCCCAGGAAACGTTCTACACGACCGGTCATACTCACTACAAAGTAAACCCAGATCATATTCAAGACTAAAGCTATAATGATATTAACACTGGCATATTCTGCCCGAAGAGAAAGCAAAGTGGTGAAAGCTCCGGCACCTGCCAACAGAGGAAAGACAAGCGGCACCAAAGTTGCTTCTTTGATAGGACCCTGGTTCTTGAAAATCTCAATATCCAGAATCATCTCCAAAGACATAAGGAAAATGACAAATGCACCGGCTACTGCAAACGATTCAATATCTACATGAAAGAGTTTCAGCATCATATCTCCCGCATAGAAAAATCCGATCAGCAAAGCAAAAGAGATGACAGTAGCTTTCATTGCATTCACATCTTTCCCTTTTTCTTTCAGGTTAATTATAATAGGTATAGAGCCGATAATATCTATCACGGCAAAAAGTACGATAAACGCACTAATCATCTGCTGCCAATTGAAGCCTGCGAACATAATTCCCTCCTTTTTTTCTGCAAATATACTCTATTTTTATGCATTCAAACAATAAAAAAAACAAAAAGAACGGTCAGATGTTGACAGCAGTATTGTATTATGAGTAAATTTGTACGATTAACAAGAGATTACAACATATGGAAACAATGTTCGACACTTTGCTCCAATTGCCTTTATTTCAAGGTCTTTGTCATGAAGATTTCACAAGTATTCTGGATAAGGTCAAGCTACACTTTATCAAGCATAAAGTGGGAGAAACTATCATAGAGAGTGGTAGTCCGTGTAAACAACTCTGCTTCCTATTAAAAGGAGAGGTTTCTATCGTCACAAGTTCCAAAGAAAATATATACACCGTCATCGAACAGATGGAAGCACCTTATCTGCTGGAACCACAGTCGTTGTTTGGCATGAATACCAATTACACTTCTGCTTATGTAGCACATACGGAAGCACATACAGTGAGTATCAGCAAAGCATTCGTACTTAGCGATCTGTTCAAATATGAAATATTCCGGCTGAACTATATGAACATCGTAAGTAACCGGGCACAAAATCTTTACTCACGTTTATGGGAAGAGCCGACACAGGATTTAAGAGAGAAAATCATTCGCTTTTTCCTGTTACATTGTGAAAAGGCGCAGGGAGAAAAGATATTCAAAGTAAAAATGGACGACCTTGCCCGTTACTTAGATGATACCCGGTTAAATACATCGAAAGCACTCAACGAGCTACAAGACAAAGGATTATTAGAGTTACGCCGGAAAGAGATTCTTATTCCGGACGCACAAAAGCTGGTAAGCGAGTAGATACAGATTAAGCAATCAAAAAAGAAACTATCCATCATAAAAATAGCCTCAACAGTAATTTCCGTTGAGGCTATTTTTATGATGGATAATGTTATTATTCCCATTCAATGGTTGCTGGCGGCTTGGAACTGATATCATAGGTTACACGGTTCACTCCTTTCACCTTATTAATAATATCATTCGATACCTTACCCATAAATTCATAAGGTAAATGTGCCCAATCAGCCGTCATGGCATCTGTAGATGTCACAGCACGCAAAGCAACCGCTCTTTCATAAGTACGTTCATCTCCCATTACGCCCACAGACTGTACCGGCAACAAGATAACTCCTGCCTGCCATACTTTATCATACAATCCCCAGTCACGCAATCCCTGGATAAAGATATCGTCAGCATCCTGCAGAATACGTACTTTTTCAGGAGTAATATCTCCCAAAATACGCACTGCCAGTCCCGGTCCCGGGAACGGATGACGAGTAATCAGATGCTCCGGCATACCCAGCTCACGACCTACCCGGCGCACTTCATCCTTAAATAACAAACGAAGCGGTTCACACAACTTCAGATTCATCTTTTCAGGAAGACCACCTACATTATGATGGCTCTTTATCACTGTGCCCGTAATAGACAATGACTCAATACAATCCGGATAAATAGTACCCTGCGCCAACCATTTCACGTCTTTTATCTTGTGAGCCTCCACATCAAATACATCGATGAAGCCCTTACCTATAATCTTACGCTTACTTTCCGGTTCAGCCACACCAGCCAGTTCTGCGAAGAACTTTGCGCTGGCATCAACGCCAATCACATTCAGACCGAGACACTCGTAATCCTTCATCACATTCTTGAACTCATTCTTACGTAGCATACCGTGATCTACAAAGATACAAGTCAAATTCTTACCGATAGCCTTGTTTAACAACACTGCTGCAACTGAAGAATCAACTCCGCCACTCAAACCGAGAACGACTTTATCATCCCCCAACTGCGCTTTCAGCTCGGCAACCGTACTTTCAATGAAAGAAGCCGGCGACCAGTCTTGTTTGCAACCGCAAACATCTACTACAAAGTTCTTCAGGATTTGAGTTCCGTCTTCACTATGGAATACTTCCGGATGGAATTGAACACCCCACACTTGCTCACCTTCTACCTGATAAGCAGCAATCTCTACTTTATCTGTTGAAGCTATTTTCTTGAAATTATCAGGAATAGCAGTAATCGTATCTCCATGACTCATCCATACCTGCGATCCATCACGTACACCTTTAAATAGCACATTATCTTTGCAGAAAGAAGCCAAGTGAGCACGTCCATATTCGCGTGTTCCGGCTGGTTCCACTTTTCCGCCATTGGTGTATGACATAAATTGTGCACCATAACAAATACCCAATATCGGATATTTACCACGAATTTCACTCAAATCTACTTTGAAAGCATCTTTATCGTAAACCGAGAAAGGACTTCCGGAGAGAATGACTCCTTTAATAGTAGGGTCTTCTTTAGGAAATTTGTTATAAGGAACAATTTCACAATACGTATCCAATTCACGTACACGACGGCCTATAAGCTGTGTTGTCTGCGAACCGAAATCAAGAATTATTATTTTTTCCTGCATATCAATGGTTGGATTTTGAATAAATTGAGTTGCAAAAGTAGAAAAAAGTACGCAATCTATATTAATAATGAAGAGAAAAATAAAGGAGATTCACAAGTTTATACTTGGAATCTCCTTTATTTTAATTAGAATCAACTATTCTTTTCTTTCAGCAAATCGCGTATCTCCGTCAACAAGACTTCTTCCTTCGTTGGTGCAGGAGGAGCCGGAGGAGTAGCTGGCACTTCTGCCTGTTTTTTAGTTGTCAGTTTCGTAATCAACCGTATAAATAAGAATATAGCAAAAGCAATAATCAGAAAATCAAAGGTGGCTTGCAGAAACTGACCATAATCCAATGTCACGGCCGGAGCTATCTCTTTACCGTCAGCACCGATCTCTGCCGCTTTCATCACCCATTTCAAATCCGTAAAGTTCACACCGCCAACCAGTAAACCAATCGGAGGCATAATAACATTAGCAACCAATGATGATACGATTTTTCCAAACGCACCACCAATAACTACACCGACAGCCATGTCTATGACGTTACCTTTCATGGCAAACGCCTTAAAGTCCTGTAAAAATGTGCTCTTTCCCATCTTTTTTCAATATTTAATGTGAATTTAATATGCGAATATAAAAACATTTTTGTAATTTTGCACCGCATTTGAAAATAAAACAAGTGCGCAGGTCGAGAGATATTTGAACAAATATTATAAAACCCTTAAAAGTTTAAACAAAATGATTAAAGTAGGTATTAATGGATTCGGACGTATCGGACGTTTCGTTTTCCGCGCTGCAATGGAGAGAAACGATATTCAAATCGTAGGTATCAATGACCTTTGCCCGGTTGATTACTTGGCTTACATGCTGAAGTATGACACGATGCACGGACAGTTCAACGGTACTATCGAAGCAGATGTTGAAAACAGCAAACTGATCGTTAACGGTCAAGCTATCCGTATCACAGCTGAAAGAAATCCGGCTGACTTGAAATGGAATGAAGTAGGTGCAGAATACGTTGTTGAATCTACAGGTTTGTTCTTGAGCAAAGACAAAGCTCAGGCTCACATCGAAGCTGGTGCAAAATATGTTGTAATGTCAGCTCCTTCTAAAGATGACACTCCGATGTTCGTTTGCGGTGTAAACGAAAAAACATATGTAAAAGGTACTCAATTCGTATCTAACGCTTCTTGTACTACTAACTGTTTGGCTCCTATCGCTAAAGTATTGAACGACAAGTTCGGTATCCTTGACGGTTTGATGACTACAGTTCACTCTACAACTGCTACTCAGAAAACAGTTGACGGTCCTTCTATGAAAGACTGGAGAGGTGGTCGTGCTGCTTCTGGCAACATCATTCCTTCTTCTACTGGTGCTGCTAAAGCTGTAGGTAAAGTAATCCCTGCATTGAACGGCAAATTGACTGGTATGTCTATGCGTGTTCCGACTTTGGACGTATCTGTAGTTGACTTGACAGTTAACTTGGCTAAACCGGCTACTTACGCTGAAATCTGCGCTGCAATGAAAGAAGCTTCTGAAGGCGAATTGAAAGGTATCCTGGGTTACACTGAAGATGCAGTAGTTTCTTCTGACTTCCTGGGTGACGCTCGTACTTCTATCTTCGACGCTAAAGCAGGTATCGCTCTGACTGATACTTTCGTTAAAGTTGTATCTTGGTATGACAACGAAATCGGTTACTCTAACAAAGTTCTTGACTTGATCGCTCACATGGCATCAGTTAACGCTTAATTAGAAGCCTGAACAATATAGAAACCGCTGCGGGAAACCGTAGCGGTTTTTTTATACATTTCATTTTATATATTGTTAAAAAGCAACGTGTTATCCGTTGAATAAGCTACAATTTTAGTAGCTTTGTAACTCTATGGAGAGATTATTAATAACATTGATACTAGTTTGCACTATGAACAATATAACAAATGCCCAGAATCCTTTCTACGGGCAATACCATACGCCGCACGAAACCGTGCCGTTTGACCGGATTGAAACTGAACATTATGAGCCTGCTATCCTCGAAGGAATCAAGCTACAAAATGCTGAAATAGAGGCCATTATACAGAATCCGGAAAAGGCTGATTTTACCAATACGATAGAAGCTTTCGAAGAGTCAGGGGAATTACTGGACAAAGTAGTTGCCGTCTTCGGTAATATGTTGAGCGCAGAAACGAATGACGATCTACAAGAACTCGCTCAAAAGATTATGCCGTTGCTTAGTGAACACAGCAATAATATCACACTGAACGAAAAGCTATTCGCACGTGTGAAGGAAGTGTATAACCAAAAAGAGACTTTGCAACTGACACAGGAACAAAAACAGTTACTGGAAAATGCATATAACAGTTTTATTCGTCATGGCGCCAATTTAGAAGGAGAAGCACGGGAAGAATACCGTCGTCTGACTACCGAATTGAGTAAATTGACGCTTACCTTCAGTGAAAACAACCTGAAAGAGACGAATGCTTATCAAATGCTGTTAACGAAAAAAGAGAGCCTCGCCGGACTACCTGAAATTATCATAGAAGCAGCTGCAGAAACGGCCAAGAACGAAGAAAAAGAAGGATGGGCATTCACACTTCACGCTCCGAGCTATATTCCTTTCATGACGTATTCTGACAATCGGGATTTACGTCAAAAACTCTATATGGCTTATAATACCAAATGTACACACGATAACGAATTCAATAATATCGACATCGTAAAAAAGATAGCCAATACACGCATGAAAATAGCCCAGTTACTGGGATACAAAGATTATGCGGAATATACGCTAAAGAAAAGAATGGCTGAAAACAGCAAGTCGGTATACAAGCTGCTCAACCAACTGCTGGAAGCATACACTCCTACTGCACAACAAGAATATAAAGAGATACAAGAACTGGCTCGCAAAGAACAGGGAGCTGATTTCGTTGTCATGCCTTGGGACTGGAGTTATTATTCAAATAAACTAAAGGACAAAAAATTCAATATCAACGAAGAAATGCTCCGCCCTTACTTCGAACTGGAACAAGTGAAGAAAGGAGTGTTTGGCTTGGCAGAAAAGTTATATGGAATCACTTTCCGGAAAAATACAGAAATTCCGGTTTACCATAAAGAGGTGGAAGCCTTTGAAGTGTTTGATAAAGACGGTAAATTTTTAGCCGTCTTATACACCGATTTCCATCCGCGTCCGGGAAAGCGGGCCGGAGCCTGGATGACGAGTTATAAGGACCAATGGATAGATAAAAAGACCGGTAAAAACAGCCGCCCTCATGTATCCGTTGTGATGAACTTCACCAAGCCAACCGAGAATAAGCCCGCTTTATTGACTTTCAATGAAGTAGAAACATTCTTGCATGAGTTCGGGCATAGTCTGCACGGTATGTTTGCCAATTCTACTTACAGGAGTTTAAGTGGAACCAATGTATATTGGGATTTCGTGGAGCTTCCCTCGCAAATTATGGAAAATTTCGCCATAGAGAAAGATTTCCTCAATACCTTTGCCCGCCATTATCAGACGGGAGAAGTATTGCCGGATGAATTGATAAAACGCCTTGTAGATGCATCAAACTTCAATGTTGCGTATGCTTGTCTACGACAAATAAGTTTCGGTTTACTTGATATGGCATGGTATACGCGCAACACTCCTTTTGAAGGAGATGTGAAAGCTTATGAACAAGAAGCCTGGAAGGATGCGCAAATATTGCCGGTAGTACAAGAAGCTTGTATGAGTACGCAATTCTCCCACATCTTTGTCGGTGGATATGCCGCCGGATACTATAGCTACAAATGGGCGGAAGTATTGGATGCCGACGCATTTTCATTATTCAAGCAAAAAGGGATATTCAATCAGGAAGTGGCAGACTCATTCCGCAATAATATTCTGTCGAAAGGAGGAACGGAACATCCGATGATACTTTATAAACGTTTCCGCGGACAGGAACCGAGCATTGATGCTTTGCTAATCAGAAATGGGATAAAGAAATAAGTAGTAAATATTAAGTTATTAGATATTAAATATGAAGAGAAGTATATTTCAAATAGTAGGATTGCTTTTATTGCTTCCTTTATTTTCAGGGTGTAATGATTCGGACGATGTAGCTGCTATCTTTACAGGAAAAACCTGGAAACTAAATTATATCACAGTAGATGGAGGTCATGAGATGTTTGGCTTTTGGGAGAATGAAGAACAAGAGAAAGCAAGTATTAAAGAGCTTAATAAGAACGGTACATATAATATTGTATTTGATGGCACAGTAGATGGAGATGTTATTAACGGAAATATAAAAGGAACTGTAATTGCAACCAGTACTTTTGAAGGAAAATGGAATGCCAACGCCAAAAACAATAGCTTCAAAGCTACAGTTACCACTGCAGGTAGTTATGGCGACGACAAACTCGCCAAAAATTTTATAGAGGGGCTTAATGCAGCTACATCTTACGAAGGAGATAGTAATAACTTATACCTTTTATACAAACCGGCATCCGGTAAACAAACTTTCCGTATGGTTTTCCGGGTAGTAAGCAGTAAATAGTAAACAACATGGACACTGAAAAGAAACAATTAGAACTTGACAAACGTTATATACGTATGGCCAGTATATGGGCTGAAAATTCCTATTGTCAACGCCGTAAAGTAGGAGCTTTAATTGTTAAGGATAAAATGATTATCTCCGACGGATATAATGGAACACCTTCCGGATTCGAGAATGTATGTGAAGATGAAAACAACCTGACAAAACCATACGTTCTGCATGCGGAAGCCAATGCCATTACCAAAATAGCGCGTTCAAATAACAGTAGCGACGGTGCTACCATGTACGTCACCGCCTCTCCTTGCATCGAATGTGCAAAGTTAATCATACAGGCAGGAATCAAACGGGTAGTTTATTCCGAGCATTACCGCCTGGAAGATGGAATAGAGTTATTAAAACGGGCGGGAATCGAAGTTATCTACACAGAGTTAGATGATAATTCCTCTCCAAATAAATAAGAAGACGAACGTTTTAAAAAAGGAATAGACATGAGTACAAAAAACTCTTCACGTTTTACACCTGTCATCATAGCAGTCAGTGTGGTAGTCGGGATTCTTATCGGTACATTTTATGCCAAGCATTTTGCCGGCAACCGTTTGGGTATCATTAATGGTTCCTCCAATAAGCTAAACGCTTTGTTACGCATTGTAGACGATCAATATGTCGACACCGTAAACATGGCCGATTTGGTAGAAAAAGCCATGCCGCAAATTCTAGCCGAACTGGATCCGCATTCAACTTATATCCCAGCCCAAAATCTCGAAGAAGTCAACTCTGAACTGGAAGGCAGCTTCAGCGGAATTGGTATCCAGTTTACCATACAGAATGACACCATTCATGTCAATGCTGTTGTTCAGGGAGGTCCTTCTGAAAAGATAGGATTAATGGCGGGCGACCGTATTGTTACTGTAGACGATAGCTTGTTTGTCGGCAAGAAAGTAACGAACGAACGGGCTATGCGCACCTTGAAAGGTCCGAAAGGCTCACAGGTAAAATTGGGAATCAAACGAACAGGAGAAAAGGACTTATTACACTTCAACATCACACGTGGAGACATTCCTCAAAATACCGTAGATGCTGCTTACATGGTGAACGACGATATCGGTTATGTGAAAGTCAGCAAATTCGGACGTACCAGCCATGTAGAATTGCTTAATGCATTAGCACAACTCAACCACAAAAAATGCAAAGGTCTAATCATTGACCTGCGCGGTAATACCGGAGGATATATGGAAGCTGCCATCCGCATGGTAAATGAATTCTTGCCTGAAGGCAAGTTGATCGTATATACTCAAGGTCGTAAATATCCACGTGCAGAAGAATTTGCCAACGGTACGGGTAGTTGTCAGAAAATGCCGCTCGTTGTATTGATTGACGAAGGTTCTGCTTCCGCCAGTGAAATTTTCACCGGAGCTATTCAAGATAACGACCGGGGTACAGTTGTAGGACGCCGTTCTTTCGGTAAGGGACTTGTGCAACAGCCTATCGATTTCAGTGACGGATCGGCTATCCGCCTGACAATCGCCCGCTACTACACCCCATCCGGACGTTGCATCCAACGCCCATACGAAAGTGGTAAAGATCGTAACTACGAGCTGGATTTATACACCCGTTACGAACATGGAGAATTTTTCTCACGTGATAGTATCAAGCAGAATGAGAGCGAACGTTATAATACCAGCTTAGGACGTACTGTGTATGGCGGTGGTGGTATCATGCCGGATATATTCGTACCGCAGGATACAACGGGAGTCACTTCTTATCTATCGACAGTTATTAACCGGGGACTGACTATTCAGTTCACATTCCAATACACCGACAATAACCGGAAGAAGTTAAGCCAATACGAAACTGAGGAAGAATTACTGAACTATCTTCGTCATCAAGGTTTGGTGGAACAGTTTGTCCGTTTTGCCGACAGTAAAGGAGTGAAAAGAAGAAATATCCTCATTCAGAAATCATACAAACTATTGGAAAAGAACCTCTTTGGCAACATCATCTACAATATGCTTGGACTGGAAGCCTATCTCCAATACTTCAACAAGACAGATGCTACTGTCATTAAAGGTATTGAGATACTTGAAAAAGGAGAAGCTTTCCCCAAAGCTCCGGTAGCCGTTGAAGAAGAAGTGACGAAGGATAAAAAAGATGGAAAGAAAAAAAGAACTGCGCAAGCATATAGCATTACTGAAGACCCAACACGCGGATTCAACTATGCGAAAGCTGCAATCAGCTAATATACTTGCCGCCCTTGAAGCCCATCCGGCTTTCAGGGCGGCAAATACTGTATTACTATACCATTCGCTGAATGACGAAGTAGATACACATGCCTTTATTCAAAAATGGAGTAGCGAAAAACGGATTCTACTCCCTGTAGTAGTAGGCGATGATTTAGAACTACGGATATACACGGGACCGGAAGACATGTCAATCAGCGGCATCTACGGTATAGCAGAACCAACCGGAGAAATATTCACAGACTATGCAGCCATAGAGTTCATCGTCGTTCCCGGAGTAGCTTTCGATGCTAAAGGTAACCGTTTGGGGCGGGGAAAAGGATATTATGACCGTCTCCTGCCACGCATACCATCAGCCTATAAAGCAGGAATCTGTTTCCCATTTCAATTAGTAGAAGAAGTTCCGGCGGAATCATTCGACATCCGCATGGATATAATCATAACAATCAATGAAGACGAATTATCACACCCACACCACCCGCTGCCATCATGCGACAGGGAGTGACGAAGAATTTGTTTTAAGTGCCATCAAAGGCGGCTATCAAGAATTAGGCTTTTCTGACCACACTCCGTGGAAATATCACACTGATTATATATCCGACATCCGGATGCTTCCCGAAGAGTTACCGGGATATGTGGAAAGTATCCGTTCGCTGCAAGAGAAATATAAAAATCAAATCAGCATAAAAATAGGATTGGAATGCGAATACTTTCCTGAATACATACACTGGTTAAAAGGAATCATCAAAGAATATAAACTGGACTATATCATCTTTGGAAATCACCATTTTCACACAGATGAGAAGTTCCCCTACTTCGGCCGGAATACAGATTCGGTAGACATGCTCGAACTCTATGAAGAGAGTGCTATTGAAGGAATGGAAAGCGGACTATTTGCCTACCTTGCCCATCCGGATTTATTTATGCGTTCTTACCCCGAGTTCGATCGTCATTGTAAGCTAGTCAGCAGACATATCTGCCGGACGGCAGTACGGTTAAACTTACCGTTGGAATATAATATCGGATATGAAGAGTACAATGATATTCATGGCATTACTACCATTCCTCATCCGGATTTCTGGAAAATAGCCGCCCATGAAGGTTGCACCGCTATCATCGGCGTAGATGCCCATAACAATCAATATTTGGAAAATCCTTTTTATTACAACCGTGCAACCAAAACACTCCGGAAGCTAGGTATAAAGGTTATAGACAGAATATCTTTCTTCAACGAAAAATAATATTTGTAATTACGGTAGCTCCGACTCTCTGATTCAGCGTGCGCACCAATACCTCACGCCCCATCATCAATTCCTGACGAAGAGCTGCGGAAGTCAGATGCACATATAATGTCTGATTACGAATATAAAGATTGCTGGTATAAGCCGCCGCCGGTCCCAAGATTTGAGGCCAGGCGTCCAGTAGTCTTTGTTCGTTCAGCGGAGATTCCAAACTCTCCTGACGAAGAAACTGTTGAATCAGTTTTCCTATTTGTTCGGCATCATTGCGCTTCATTATCAGCCTCCGTTTCTTGAATTGTGCCCTCTTCTACACGAAATATTTTATAATCGCTGCCTACCTTATGTAAAATACGGTCGAGATGTCCCCGGTTCGTGTCCGTTATAAATATCTGCCCGAAATTGTCTCCAGCCACCAGCTTCACTATTTGCTCTACACGGGAAGCATCCAACTTATCGAAAATATCATCTAATAATAATAAAGGAACAGTCCGGCCGGTACGCTTCAAGAAATCAAACTGCGCCAGTTTCAATGCTACCAGATACGTTTTGTTCTGTCCCTGCGAACCTTCTTTCTTTATCGGGAATTCACCCAACAACATATTCAACTCATCTTTATGAATCCCACGCAAAGAGAATCCCATTATCTTATCCCTCTCCCTGCTTTGCTTCAACACTTCCAACAAAGAAGCATCTCGCGCATGAGACTCATAAGATAATCCCACCACCTCTTTATCCTGCGAGATAAAGGAATAGAAAGATTGGAAAATAGGAATAAACTCCCGGATAAACGCTTCACGTTTCTGGAATACGATTGCACCGGCTTGCGCCATCATCTCCTCCCATACAAGAAACAGCTCCTCCTCCACCGGAAACTCACTCTTCAACAATGTGTTACGCTGCGCCAATACTTTATTATACCGTATCAGCGCTTCAAGATATTCCTTATCATACTGCGAAATCACTACATCCATAAACCGGCGACGCTCCTCACTTCCCCCGGCTATCAATTCGGAATCGGCAGGTGAAACCATCACCAAAGGCAGAAAACCGATGTGGTCCGAAAAACGGCTATATTCTTTCTTATTCCGCTTAAATTGTTTCTTCGAACGGCGTTTCATCCCACAATAAATCTCTTCAGGAGTTCCGTCCTCCGCTTCATAAAAGCCCTGAATCACGAAAAAGTCTTGTTCATGACGAATATTTTGAGAATCAATCGGGTTTCCGGAGCTCTTACAGAAAGACAAGAAATACACCGCATCCAGCAAATTCGTCTTTCCCATTCCATTCAGTCCGAAAAAACAATTCAGCTTAGCAGAGAATCCCAGTTCTACCTCTTCCAGATTCTTATAGTTTAATATGGATATTCGTTTCAGTATCATTGTGTACACGTTAATTTGTTCACAAAAGTAGCAAGATTTTCGTGGTTTTCGGGTGTAAAACAAAAAAAGATGCTTCTAAATTTCGTTTGTAGATATAAAAAAACTACTTTTGCGAGTCGAAATATCAAACTGTGAATAATAACAAAAAGAATCATATAAAATGGCAGAACAAAAGAATCAGAACGAACATCTGAACGTAGAAGATGCACTGACACAATCGGAAGCATTTCTTATCAAGTACAAAAACGCAATTATTGGCGGTGTTGTTGCTGTGATTATTATTGTAGCAGGTTTTATCATGTACAAAAACCTCTATGCTGAACCACGTGAAGAAAAAGCACAGGCAGCTCTTTTCAAAGGACAGGAATACTTTGAACAGGATGCTTTTGAACAGGCTTTGAACGGTGACAGCATCGGTTATACAGGTTTCCTGAAAGTTGCTGATGACTACAGCGGAACAAAAGCTGCCAATTTGGCAAAAGCTTATGCTGGTATTTGCTACGCACAACTTGGCAAATATGAAGAAGCAGTGAAGATGCTGGACAGCTTTAATGGAAAAGACCAAATGGTTGCTCCGGCAATCTTGGGTGCTGCAGGTAACTGCTACGCACAACTTGGCCAATTAGACAAAGCGGCTTCTACTTTATTGTCGGCAGCAGACAAAGCTGACAACAACACATTAAGCCCGATCTTCCTGATACAAGCTGGTGAAATCCTGGTAAAACAGGGAAAATATGACGATGCTGTAAACGCTTACACTAAGATCAAGGATAAATATTTCCAATCTTATCAGGCTATGGACATCGACAAATATATCGAGCAAGCTAAATTGATGAAAAAATAATATACCATCTATTATATAAGGGAATCGAGGCACGGATTACACCGGATTAAGCGGACTATCTATTAAAACCGTGGAATCCGTGAAATCCGTGCCTTTCTTTTTAAATCTCTCATACTCTCAAATCTTCATTTTATAATTCTCAACTTTTAATTAACTATGGCAACAGCTTACCATAACTTATCCGAATATGATTTCAATTCCGTTCCGAATGCAGAAGCAATGAAATTTGGTATTGTCGTATCCGAATGGAATTTCAATATTACCGGTGCTTTACTGAAAGGCGCAGTCGATACATTAAAAAAACATGGAGCAAAAGACGAAAATATTCTGGTGAAAACTGTACCGGGAAGTTTCGAACTTACTTTTGGAGCCAACCAAATGATGGAAAATTGCGATCTTGATGCAATTATTGCAATTGGTTGCGTAATTAAAGGAGATACCCCACATTTTGATTATGTTTGCATGGGAGCAACCCAAGGAATTACCGAATTAAACGCAACTGGCGATATACCAGTTATTTACGGATTAATTACCACAAATACAATGGAGCAAGCAGAGGATCGTGCCGGTGGCAAACTGGGTAACAAAGGAGATGAATGTGCAATTACTGCAATAAAAATGATCGATTTTGTTTGGAGTTTAAATAAATAGTTGTATCTTTGCACCGCAATTGAGAAACAAACCTCCTCAAAAGCAAAAAAGGGCAAATACCAGAGTGGCCAAATGGGGCAGACTGTAAATCTGCTGTCTTTCGACTTCGGTGGTTCGAATCCATCTTTGCCCACAAAAATTGCGGAAGTAGCTCAGTTGATAGAGCATTAGCCTTCCAAGCTGAGGGTCGCGGGTTTGAGCCCCGTCTTCCGCTCTCCAAAGAGAATCTGAGAAATTAGATTCTCTTTTTTTTGTTTTACTTTAGACCGCTAAGCTTATGAAAAATTCTCCGGTACAATCGCACGTACTCCGACTAGCACATCCCCCTATCCTCACTATCCGCATCGGGATTATAGGACTGGGCAATCGCGGATTGCTCACCTTACAACGTTATCTGCAAATTGAAGGAGTAGAAATCAAAGCTCTTTGTGAAATAAGAGAAGGAAATCTAAGTAAGGCCCAACAACTATTAAAAGAAGCCGACCGTTCCGAAGCCACCGGATATACCGGAGTGGAGGGATGGAAGAAGATGTGCGAATCGGATGAAGTAGATTTAATATTCATCTGCACAGACTGGTTAATGCATACTCCAATGGCAACTTTCGCAATGGAATGCAATAAACATGTAGCTATTGAAGTTCCGGCTGCTATGAGCGTGGAAGAATGTTGGCAATTGGTAGACACCGCAGAAAAAACCAGGCGACACTGCATCATGCTCGAAAATTGTTGTTATGATCCCTTTGCACTAATGACTCTCAACATGGCCCAACGAGGATTGTTCGGAGAAATCATGCATGTAGAAGGAGCCTACATTCACGATCTTCGTTCAATGTATTTTGCCGAAGAGAGCGAAGGCGGCTATCACAACCATTGGGGAAAAAGATACAGCATCGAACATACAGGCAATCCTTATCCCACTCATGGGTTGGGCCCCGCCTGCCAGATACTGGATATTCATCGCAGTGACAGAATGGAATATCTCGTTTCCATGTCTACTCATCAGGCAGGAATGAGCGAGTATGCCCGCAGACTATTCGGCGAATATTCACCGGAAGCCCACCAGAAATATCAATTGGGAGACGTAAACACCACTCTTATCCACACGCTCAAAGGAAAGACAATCATGCTTCAATACGACATATCCACCCCACGTCCTTACAGCCGCCTTCAAACAGTATGCGGCACACTGGGATTCGCCCAAAAATACCCTGTCCCCTGTATCGCCCTGGATCCTAATGGAGACACTCCACTTGAAGGAGAACTGCTAGAAAAAATGATGGCACGCTATAAACATCCTTTTAGCGCAACCATTGGCGAAGAAGCACATCGCAGAGGCCTACCCAATGAAATGAATTATGTTATGGATTACCGCCTTATTCATTGTCTGCGCAACGGGCTTCCACTGGATATGGATGTATACGATGCAGCCGAATGGTCGTGTATCACAGAACTAAGTGAAAAATCTGTACTGAATAAGAGCATGGCAGTAGAAATACCGGATTTCACCAGGGGAGCCTGGAAAAAATACAAATACTAGGTTCTATCAGAAGTACAGACGAAGTAGATAGTTTACCCCAACAGGAGTAGTAAACGTTAAGCAATTCTAAAAAGGTGACTTCTTTTTAGGAAGAGCCTTTTTCTGGCATGTCTTTTATATGTATTTGACATCACATAAGCCTACACAAAATCAGGTAGAAAAAGTCAGACTCATCTTTTACCTCATAATAGAAACTTTTGTGATGAAAATATCGGGAACAAATACAAATAGTTGGCTAATTAATTACTATTTTTGACACGTAAATGAAAAACATCGAATAACCCCTATTAAAAACTTTAAAATATGATGAAGAAACTATTTACAGTCACTGCCATCGGCTTGGCTTTGTTAACTTGGCACACCAGTTGTACTCAACAACCAAAGGCTCCCGAAGCCTTTACCCCTATCAAAGTAGAAACTCCTGCCCGCCCTGCCGGACAAGAAGATGTAATCCAACTCGTTACTCCTAAAATTGATACCGTTCGTGTCGGTTTCATCGGATTAGGAATGCGTGGTCCCGGTGCCGTGGCACGCTGGACCCATATCCCGGGAACTAAGATTGTAGCATTATGCGACCTACTTCCCGAACGTGTTGAAAAATCACAAGAAATTTTGAAGAATGCCGGACTTCCTGAAGCTGCTTCTTACAGTGGTTCGGAAGAGGCATGGAAGCAACTTTGTGAACGGGACGATATTGATCTGGTATACATAGCCACCGACTGGAAACATCATGCTGCAATGGGTGTTTATGCCATGGAACACGGTAAGCATGTAGCTATCGAAGTTCCTGCCGCCATGACACTGGATGAAATCTGGCAGCTAATCAATACTTCCGAAAAGACACGTAAGCATTGTATGCAGCTCGAAAACTGCGTATATGACTTCTTTGAACTGACTTCTTTAAATATGGCACAACAAGGCGTATTCGGAGAAGTACTTCATGTAGAAGGTTCATATATCCACAATCTGGAAGATTTCTGGCCTGAATACTGGAATAACTGGCGAATGGATTATAATCATCTACACCGTGGTGATGTATATGCTACCCATGGCATGGGCCCTGCTTGTCAGGTACTTAATATCCATCGTGGCGACCGCATGAAAACATTGGTATCGATGGATACGAAAGCTGTCAACGGACCGGCTTATATTAAGAAACAAACAGGAGAAGAGGTGACCGACTTCCAGAATGGTGACCAGACTTCTACCCTGATTCGCACAGAGAACGGTAAAACGATGTTGATTCAGCACAACGTAATGACTCCACGCCCATACAGCCGTATGTATCAGATAGTGGGAGCCGATGGTTACGCAAGCAAATATCCGATTGAAGAATATTGCCTGAGACCTTCACAAGTTGATTCAAAAGATGTGCCTAATCATGAGAATCTGAATGCACATGGTTCTGTACCTGAAAACGTAAAAAAAGCCTTGATGGATAAATATAAAGATCCTATTCATATAGAGTTGGAAGAAACAGCCAAGAAAGTAGGTGGACATGGTGGTATGGACTTTATCATGGACTACCGTCTGGCATATTGCTTGCAGAATGGACTGCCATTGGATATGGACGTTTATGACCTGGCAGAATGGTGTTGCATGGCTGAACTTACCAGACTTTCTATCGAGAACAATTCAGCTCCGGTAGAAGTACCCGACTTCACTCGCGGCGGATGGAATAAAGTACAAGGCTACCGTCACGCTTTTGCAAAATAAAACAGAATATTTCCTTTTAGCACGAGCATAATGAACCAATCCGGCTTCTCCCCCAAAGCCGGATTATTCATGGGTTCGTGTTTGAACATTTTATAGATTATCATAATCACGTTTATGAAAACAGCTATTCCAAAGCCTTCTAAGCAAAGCATTATCCGTGAAGCCAGAGATTATGTAATGATTGCCATCGGCATGATTTTGTATGGTATCGGTTGGACCGTTTTTCTGTTGCCTAACGATATCACCACCGGGGGAGTACCGGGTATTGCTTCTATCGTATATTGGGCCACAGGTTTTCCGGTACAATATACGTACTTCAGCATCAACTTCTTCTTGCTGCTACTGGCCCTCAAGTTGCTGGGACTAAAGTTTTGCATCAAAACTATTTTTGGTGTATTTACCCTCACCTTCTTTCTGTCCGTCATTCAAAAATTGACGGCAGGTTTCGGGCTTCTCCACGACCAACCCTTTATGGCATGTGTCATCGGAGCATCCTTCTGTGGAGGCGGCATAGGTGTTGCTTTTTCGGCTAATGGAAGTACGGGAGGTACAGATATTATTGCAGCCATCATCAACAAATACCGGGACATCACATTAGGAAGAGTCGTGCTCATCTGCGATATGATTATCATTTCTTCCAGTTATTTTGTCTTAAAAGACTGGGAAAAAGTGGTGTATGGGTTTGTAACTCTTTATATTTGTAGTTTCGTTCTCGACCAGGTAGTGAATAGCGCCCGCCAATCCGTACAGTTCTTTATCATATCTAACAAATATGAAGAAATAGGACGGCATATTAACGAATATCCACACCGGGGAGTAACGATTATCAATGCAACCGGCTTTTATACAGGACGAGAAGTAAAGATGATGTTTGTATTAGCCAAGAAAAGGGAATCGCCTATCATCTTCCGGTTGATAAAAGACATAGACCCGAATGCATTTGTATCGCAAAGTGCTGTCATCGGAGTGTATGGAGAAGGATTCGATCATATCAAAGTAAAATAAAAAAGAAATGAAAAACCAATATTGAGAAACATGAAATTTCGACCAACCCCCAACTTATTAACAGGCATTTTCATGGGAATATTTTCCCTGACAACACTTAGTACAATGGCTGAGAAAGCCGTGAAACCTTATTGGCAGGACGTGCAGGTAGTTGAAGTCAACAAAGAGTATCCACGTACTTCTTTTATGACATACAACAATCGCGCTGATGCCTTGAGTGGCAAGTTCGAACGAAGCAAGTATTACCGCTTGCTGAACGGAACTTGGAAATTCTACTTCGTAGACTCTTATAAAAAACTTCCCGAAAACATTACCGATCCGAACACCAATACAGATTCGTGGGATGATATTCAGGTACCCGGCAACTGGGAAGTACAAGGACACGGAATAGCCATCTACACCAATCATGGTTATGAATTCAAACCGCGCAATCCACAACCTCCTACTCTTCCCGAAGCCAATCCGGTAGGAGTTTATCGCCGGGACATCGATATTCCGGCAGACTGGGACGGGCGGGATATCTACTTGCATCTGGCAGGAGCTAAGTCTGGCGTATATGTATATATCAACGGACAAGAAGTAGGATATAGCGAAGACTCCAAGAATCCGGCAGAATTTCTTATCAACAATTACGTGAAGCCGGGAAAGAACGTACTTACAGTTAAAATCTTCCGTTGGAGCACCGGTTCCTATCTTGAATGTCAAGACTTCTGGCGTATGAGTGGTATTGAACGCGATGTTTTTCTGTATTCACAGCCTAAAGCAGCTCTCAAAGATTTCCGAATTAAGTCTACGCTGGACGACAGTTACAAAAATGGAATCTTCGGTTTAAATGTCGATTTGAGAAATCACGAAAAGGCTGCAACTAATCTTACATTAGTTTATGAACTATTAGATGCACAAGGAAAAGTTGTAGCTACTGAAGAGAAGACAGCCTATATTCCATCGAACGAAGTACGTACACTTTCTTTCGATAAGAATCTGACAGATGTCAGCACATGGACCTCCGAACATCCGAATCTATACAAACTGTTGATGACAGTAAAAGAGAATGGCAAAGTCAATGAAATCATTCCTTTCAATGTAGGATTCCGCCGGATTGAGATCAAGCCTATCGAACAGAAGGCTGCTAACGGAAAACCGTATGTCTGCTTATTCATCAACGGTCAGCCTCTGAAACTGAAAGGGGTAAATATCCACGAACATAACCCGTCAACAGGTCATTATGTAACAGAAGATTTAATGCGCCGTGACTTCGAATTGATGAAACAACATAACTTAAACAGTGTACGCCTTTGCCACTATCCGCAAGACCGCCGTTTCTATGAACTTTGTGATGAATACGGACTTTATGTATATGATGAAGCCAATGTGGAAAGCCACGGAATGTATTATGATCTCCGGAAAGGCGGTTCACTGGGTAACAATCCCGAATGGCTGAAACCGCACATGGATCGTACCATCAATATGTTTGAACGTAATAAGAACTACCCGAGCGTTACATTCTGGTCGCTGGGAAATGAAGCCGGAAACGGATATAATTTCTATCAGACTTATTTGTGGTTGAAAGAGGCAGACAAAGACCTGATGGATCGTCCGGTCAACTACGAACGTGCTCAATGGGAATGGAACTCCGATATGTATGTTCCGCAATATCCGGGTGCCGACTGGCTGGAAAATATCGGAAAGAATGGTAGCGACCGTCCTGTAGCTCCTTCGGAGTATGCACATGCCATGGGAAACTCCACGGGAAACCTGTGGGGACAATGGCAGGCAATTTACAAATATCCGAATCTCCAAGGTGGATATATCTGGGACTGGGTAGACCAAGGTCTTCTCCAAAAAGATAAGAATGGAAGAGAATACTGGGCCTACGGAGGTGACTTCGGCGTAGACGCACCTAGCGATGGTAACTTCCTCTGCAACGGTCTTGTCAATCCGGATCGTGGTCCGCATCCGGCAATGGCTGAAGT
The DNA here is from genome assembly GCF_001314995.1 of Bacteroides ovatus. NCBI lineage: Bacteria > Pseudomonadati > Bacteroidota > Bacteroidia > Bacteroidales > Bacteroidaceae > Bacteroides > Bacteroides ovatus. The sequence goes on along the minus strand of NZ_CP012938.1, from coordinate 5,878,474 downwards.
GAAATATGTACATCAGAATGTAGGTTTTGAAGCAGTAGATGCCGCAGCCGGTATATTCAAAATCACCAACCGTTTCTATTTCACTAACCTGAAAAAATATCAGATTCACTACAATGTACTTGCTAACGGAAAGACAATAAAAGGTGGAAAAGTATCTTTGGATATTGCTCCGCAAGCCTCTAAAGAATTCACCGTACCGGTAAATGGTCTGAAAAACCAACCGGGAACAGAATATTTTGTCAACTTCAGTGTAACAACCACAGAGCCTGAACCGTTGATTCCAACCGGATATGAAATTGCATACGACCAGTTCCAACTTCCTATCCAGGCAGAGAAGAGTATATATAAAGCAAACGGTCCGGCATTGAAAACAACGATTCAAGGAGATGAATTAATCATTTCTTCCTCCAAAGTAAACTTTGTATTCAACAAGAATAGCGGATTAGTAACCTCGTATAAAGTAGATGGTACAGAATATTTCAAAGACGGATTTGGTATTCAGCCTAACTTCTGGCGTGCTCCTAATGATAATGACTATGGTAACAGCACTCCTAAACGTTTGCAGATATGGAAACAATCAAGCAAAAACTTCCGCATAACGGATGCCACCATGACAGCAGAAGATAAAGCAGTCTCCTTAAATGTAACCTACTTACTGGCTGCCGGCAACTTGTATGTTGTCACTTACAAAATCTATCCGAACGGAATAGTTAACGTAAATGCCAAATTCACATCAACGGATATGCAGCCTACAGAAACAGAAGTTTCCGAAGCTACCCGCATGGCTACATTTACCCCCGGAAGTGATGCTGCCCGTAAGGCTGCCTCCAAACTGGAAGTCCCCCGTATCGGTGTGCGTTTCCGCTTGCCGGCACAGATGAACAATGTACAATACTTTGGCCGTGGCCCGGAAGAGAATTATATCGACCGCAATCACGGAACGCTCGTTGGCGTATATAAGACAACAGCGGATCAAATGTACTTCAACTATGTGCGTCCACAGGAAAACGGACATCACACTGATACCCGTTGGATCGCTTTATCTCCTAATAAAGGAAACGGCCTGGTGTTGGTAGCGGACAGTCTTATCGGTTTCAATGCCTTGCGCAACTCTATCGAAGACTTTGACTCTGAAGAAGCTCTGCCCCACCCTTACCAATGGAATAACTTCAGCCCGGAAGAGGTTGCCAATCACGACGAGAACGCTGCCCGCAACGTATTACGGAGAATGCATCATGTCAACGACATCACTCCCAGAGATTTCGTTGAGGTTTGTGTAGATATGAAGCAACAAGGAGTAGGCGGATATGACAGTTGGGGTGCTCGCCCGGAACCTTTCCACCAGATCCCGGCTAACCGTGATTACCAGTGGGGCTTCACATTAGTACCCGTTCGCTCGGCTAACCAGGCCAACGAAGCTGCTAAATATGATTATCGATAACCTTAGTATAAATTTTTAAAGAAAAAAAACATGAAAGATTTATCTAGCATCGTAGCTAAATTTAAAGTCCAAGGTACGATAGAAGAAATCAAACCTTTGGGTGCAGGACTTATCAACGACACTTATAAAGTAAACACCAAAGAAGCAGATGCTCCCGACTATGTTTTGCAACGCATCAATCATGCCATTTTCCAGAATGTAGAAATGCTTCAATCCAATATTAGCGCTGTTACCAATCACATTCGCAAGAAACTGACGGAAGCCGGAGAATCGGATATAGACCGCAAGGTGTTGAGTTTCCTCGAAACAGAAGAAGGTAAAACATACTGGTTTGACGGTGACAGTTATTGGCGTGTGATGGTATTCATCCCACGTGCAAAAACGTATGAGACGGTAAATCCCGAATATTCCAATTATGCAGGAGAAGCCTTCGGTAACTTCCAGGCTATGCTGGCCGATATTCCGGAAACATTGGGTGAAACCATACCCGATTTCCACAACATGGAGTTCCGTCTCAAACAACTACGTGAAGCCGTTGCGAAGGATGCTGCCGGACGGGTAGCAGAAGTGAAGTACTATCTGGATGAAATAGAGAAACGCGCAGATGAAATGTGTAAGGCTGAACGTTTATATCGTGAAGGGAAACTTCCCAAACGCGTTTGCCATTGCGATACGAAAGTGAATAACATGATGTTCGACGAGGATGGTAAAGTGCTTTGTGTCATTGATCTGGATACGGTAATGCCTAGCTTTATATTCTCCGATTATGGTGACTTCCTACGTACAGGTGCCAACACAGGTGATGAAGACGACAAAGACCTTGATCGTGTAAACTTCAATATGGAAATATTCAAAGCATTTACCAAGGGCTATCTGAAAGGAGCCAAATCATTCCTGACTCAGATCGAGATTGAGAATCTTCCTTATGCGGCGGCTTTATTCCCATACATGCAGTGCGTACGGTTCCTGGCAGATTATATCAACGGAGATACTTATTATAAAATCAAATATCCGGAACATAACCTCGTTCGCACCAAAGCACAATTCAAATTACTTCAAAGTGTGGAAGCAAACACACCGGAAATGATAGCGTTCATCAACGAATGCTTGTTAAATTGAGAATTGAGAATTAAAAATTAAGAAATAAGCTGCGCTGTGGTGTAGCTATTTCTGGATATTCTCAAAATTTTAAAATATAAGGCAACTAATTCTTTACGAGTTAGTTGCCTTTTTGATATCTTTAATCAGAGGGATTATTGAATAATCCCTATTTCTCAATTTTTAATTCTCAATTCTCAATTTAATAAATGCTCCATTTTTCCAATGGTAGACTACAGGGCGGCGGAGAAACGGTTTCAGTTTCTCTGCTGTTTCTTTTGACATATAGTCGGAGGTTGTTAACGTAAGTGTCAGTTCCGTATTTTCTTTATTAAAATCGGCTTTCATCAATAGCATATCTGCCGAACGGCGTGCTTCATCAAACTCATAAACTCCTGCTGAATCGGGAGCATTCAGAAAATCATCCATCAGGGGCAGGGTAATAAAGAGAGATGTTGTAAGCGGTTTCCAGTCGTCCGTATAGAAATGGATGCTGCTATCACAGGCAGGAGCACAAACAGTAGAGACTGTACAGATTACGTTCGTTGAATCATTTAATGCCAACACTTTCATCTGCCAGGTCGATTGAGCTGACATTTGCATACGGATATAGTCTTTACCAAGATCAGTCATCTCCGACTTCTTGCCAAAACGGTTTTCTACTTGCGCTTTCATCTTACTTTCCAGAAAGTCTATGCAATCTTCACGATTCACTTTTGTAAGCAAGGGGCTTAGAGAATCCGGCATATTCACAAACAACGTTTTGGCCTCTTGTGCCTGAAGAGCAGTCGAAACAAAAAGTCCGACAGCAGAGAAGAATATAGTGATAACAAGTTTATTTATTTTCATATCTATCTTATTTAACCTATGACAAACAGTCTTGTGTAACTGTTTTAACTTTTAGACCCCAAATATAAGAATATCATTCCGATTAACACCAGTATAAGGTCAATCGCTTTGCTTTTTAAATTCTTTTCACGGAAGAAAAGCGCACCGAAAGTGAAAGAAACAACCACACTTCCCCGACGAACCATCGAAACAATAGAAATCATCGAATCGTCGTAACTTAATGCGTAAAAGTAAACAAAATCGGCAGCAGAAAGGAAAATGGAGATCAGGATAATCGTCCAATCCCAGCGGAACGGAGTAGTGGACTTTCTTTTAGGCCACCAAAGCAACAACAGGATAGGACACATGATAAACACCTGATAAACATTATACCAGGATTGCACCAACATCGGATTCAGAGACTTCATCAGATATTTATCATACAAACCACTGATAGCACCTGTAATAGCAGCCAGTACAATAAAAAAGATCCATTTGTTATGCTTAAAATCAATTCCTTCTTTCTTTCCCGAACGGCTCAACATAAAGAAAGAGGCAATGGCTAGCATCACACCAATCCATTGATAGAGATTCAATCGTTCACCGAATACCAGCATAGCTCCCACGAGCACCATCACCGGACGGGTGGCATTGATAGGTCCTACAATGGTTATGGGCAAATGTTTCATTCCGAAATATCCGAATATCCACGAAGACAATACGATGAACGACTTGATGATAATATATTTATGCTGTTCCCAACCAGCAACGGGAACATTGAATATTGTTCCTCCTAACAAGTCCGGTTGATAAACGGATATCAGGATAAACGGTAGAAAGATGAGACTGGAAAAGAATGTATTTAGAAACAAAACAGGAAGTACTGCATTATCTTTCAACGATTTCTTCTTGAATACATCATAAAAGCCCAGCAAAGTAGCCGAGAGGAATGCTAATAATAACCACATGAGAATATTTATTATTTACTAATTACCAATTATAAGTTATCAGCGACAGACGGTTCGCCAGTTATAGATGATTGCTGGTCATCACATTCAAATATACTTTCCGGGTATTCCACGTTGACCAGAAACAGGGCTTGTCCCGGAGCAGATGTCCCGGCTTTGCAACGGTCCTGCTGTTCTATAATCCGCCGGAAACCTTCAACAGTCAGTTTCCCGCGTCCCACTTCAATGAGCGTGCCTACAATGGCTCGCACCATATTCCGCAAGAAACGGTCGGCACGAATGGTAAACACCCAGGTAGCATCTTCTTCCTGCGTCCATTCTGCATGAGTGATATGACAAATATTGGTCTTTACATCCGTATGAAGTTTACTGAAACTCGTAAAATCGTTGTACTCGAAAAGGATACGCGCTGCTTCGTTCATGCGTTCATAATTCAACTGGTTATAAAGACGCCAGCGATATTGCCTGTTAAAAGGATATTTCGATGTCGTCACATAATATTTATAAGTTCGCGCAGTCGCATCAAAACGGGCATGGGTATCCGGCCGAACCCGGCAAACACGATAAACGGAAATATCGGGAGGTAGCAGACGATTCAATTTATCAGTAACAGAAGTAGTATCCAACAGTTCATCGGAATCAAAATGAGCAACCATCAGAGAGGCATGCACTCCCGCATCCGTCCGGCCTGCTCCTATTACTTCAATTTCGCGACGCAGAAAGGTAGACAATGCCTTCATCAGACATTCCTGCACACTAATCCCATTCGGTTGAATCTGCCAACCGTGATAGTTGGTTCCGTCGTAAGCCAAATAAATAAAATACCTTTGCACGCTAATTCCTCTTTTTTAGGGTTTTCGCGCGCAAAAGTAGTCATTTTATCTCATTTATCTTTGTATAATTCGCATAAACCTGTATATTTGGAGAACAAAATAATCATGATTCACTAATACCTCACAATTATGAGTAGTACCATTTTCCTTATTATTGCCCTTGTGACAACAGGAATATTTGTAATCCAATTCGTTCTATCCATCTTTTTCGGAGACATAGATGCAGATGTAGACGTAGATGCTGACATCAGTAGCGTAGTTTCTTTTAAAGGACTAACTCATTTTGGAATCGGATTCGGCTGGTACATGTATTTAGCGGGAAACACTGAAATTCAAAGTTATGTCATCGGAATTCTGGTGGGTCTTTTCTTTGTTCTCGCTGTGTGGTTTCTCTATAAGAAAGCTTATCAACTGCAACAAGTGAATCATTCTGAACAGACAGATCAACTTGTGGGACGAGAATGTACCATCTACTTCAAGCAAAGCGACAGCAAATATACTGTACAGACCACCCGGGACGGAGCCATGCGTGAAGTAGACGTCATCTCCGAATCCGGAAAAACATACCAGACTGGAGACCGAACAATCATCACCAGTTACAAAGACGGAACACTGTTCATTCAATAACTATTCAAATACATAATTTTATGACACAAGAAATGTTGATAATGGCTGCTATATTAGTGGCAGTCATTTTGCTTACCTTCATTGGTATCCTTTCCCGTTACCGCAAATGTAAGAGTGACGAGGTACTCGTCGTATATGGTAAAACGGGAGGAGATAAAAAGTCGGCAAAACTATACCACGGTGGTGCAGCCTTCGTATGGCCTATTATTCAAGGCTACGAATTCCTGTCCATGAAACCCATGCAGATCGAATGTAAACTGACCGGTGCGCTATCCGCTCAGAATATTCGTGTAGATGTGCCGACTACAATCACCGTAGCCATCAGCACAGATCCCGAAGTGATGCAGAATGCCGCAGAACGTATGCTGGGTCTGACGATGGATGACAAGCAGAACTTAATTACTGATGTTGTATATGGTCAGATGCGTATGGTGATCGCCGATATGACTATCGAAGAATTAAATTCTGACCGGGATAAGTTCCTGGCTAAAGTGAAAGATAATATTGATACTGAACTTCGCAAATTCGGTTTGTATCTGATGAACATCAACATCAGTGATATTCGCGACGCTGCCAACTACATTGTCAACTTAGGTAAGGAAGCTGAAAGTAAAGCACTGAACGAGGCACAGGCTAACATCGAAGAACAGGAAAAGCTGGGTGCTATCAAAATTGCCAATCAAATAAAGGAGCGTGAAACGAAAGTAGCAGAAACCCGCAAAGATCAGGATATTGCTATTGCAGAAACCAAAAAACTACAGGAAATCTCCGTTGCAAATGCAGATAAGGACAGAATCTCACAAGTAGCCATTGCCAATGCAGAAAAAGAATCACAAGTAGCAAAGGCTGAAGCCGAAAAGAATATCCGTATCGAGCAGGCAAATACAGAAAAAGAAAGCCGTGTTGCCGAACTAAACTCGGATATGGAAATCAAACAGGCGGAAGCTGCCAAGAAAGCTGCTATCGGACGAAATGACGCACAGAAAGAGGTAGCACTTTCCAATGCTGAACTAGCTGTAACACAAGCTAATGCCGATAAGCAAGCAGGTGAAGCTACCGCAAAATCGGAAGCTGCCGTACAAACTGCACGCGAAATTGCGCAAAAGGAAGTGGAAGAAGCTAAGGCACGGAAAGTGGAATCTTCATTGAAGGCTGAAAAGATTGTTCCTGCGGAAATCGCCAGACAGGAAGCTATCCTGCAAGCAAATGCCATCGCTGAAAAGATTACCCGCGAAGCGGAAGCACGCGCAAAGGCTACTTTAGCACAAGCCGAAGCGGAAGCAAAAGCTATCCAATTGAAACTGGAAGCAGAAGCGGAAGGTAAGAAGAAATCATTACTTGCGGAAGCAGAAGGTTTCGAAGCAATGGTAAGAGCAGCTGAATCGAATCCAGCTATCGCTATCCAATATAAGATGGTAGACCAGTGGAAGGAAATCGCCGGCGAACAGGTGAAGGCGTTCGAACACATGAACCTAGGAAATATCACTGTATTCGACGGAGGAAACGGTGGAACTAGCAATTTCCTGAACACATTAGTAAAGACAGTAGCTCCGAGCCTTGGCGTATTGGACAAGCTTCCTATCGGTGAAACAGTGAAGGGTATTATCAATCCGGAAAGCAAAACGGAGGAAAAGCCTGCAACAAAAGCTGACGAGAAAAAAGATAAGAAATAGTTGTAATCCAACATAATATACGCTGATGAGAAAAGCATGATTACTTGTTCTCATCAGCGTTTGTTTTTTATATATAACTCGAATAAATCTTCTTTGAACATTCCGGATTTATTACGTTCTTTATGTTACATAAAATATGTAACACAAAATATGTAATAAGTCGTGAAGCCATATCGCTCATTCTTTGTATACAATTACAATAATCCCGGAATGTCGCGCCACTAGAAATGATTTTGCAAAATCATTTCTCATATTCTCATAATCCATAGAATAATTACCTGTAATTCAAAGCAATAGCACTATGAGAAATACTTTTCAAAAAGCTGTTTCTCATAATATTTTGCCTGAAATGTCATAAAAAACCGGTATTTCTCATACTTTCATCATGCATTTCTCATACCGGGACTGCTATATAATACCTACATAATAAATGTCAACCCAACCCGAAGATAAGAAAAAAGGCAGTCAACTATTATCAGGGTATTACAGTCCCCGGTAGTCCCATATATTATGGGAAAAGATTCCCTAGCTGGAGGGAATTTATTCCCTTATTTTGCGGGAATAAATTCCCATAATATAAAAGAATACTTTCCCACAATATGTGGGACTACCGGAACTAACGGATATACTTACCCAAGATCATAGTATTCTATATATTCGTCAAATTGAGGCGTTTCTGTAACTCCCCGCCTGCGGAAAAGTCCCTGTATGTATTCCTGCTCCTTCGGTTTAATCAGCCGCTCCTTGTTGCAACAACGGTAATAGATCGTTTTGCCAAAGTAGGCTATCATCTGTCGTTTGATAACGGTGGCATCAGCAAGCGGCACCCGATCCAGCAAATGTTTCATACCCCGTGCAAACAACACCGGCTTTTCATCAATAAAGTAAGTGCAGTCTACACCATCGGAAGTGACATGTTCGGGATTAATAACCATTACAGCAGCCCGCTGTTTCGGCATTCGGAGAGTTACTTGTCGCCGCAAACATTTGTCCGCACGCAAACAATGTCCATTCAAGCAATGAGCGAAGCTAACGGGCATAGAATTGTAATCGAAATCTGTTTTCATGTGTGTTATGTTTAGTGGGAAAGTGGCCTATTTTTATAAACCGCTACAAATGTATGAAAATAGCTGGAGGACAGGAAATAAATACACTATTTACTTCAACATATCGATAAAATCTTTATATTTGCCTCCAACGTCAACACAGGAACTTATAAGACTATATCTCTCCTGCAAAACTATAAAACAAAATAATCATGAAAACAAAACATTTACTTGGAGCACTACTGTCATTCCTCTGTACAATTATCTTTTTTAGCTGTGGCAATAATAATGAAGAAAAGATATATCCTTTATCCTTTGAAAAAGAGTATTACGAACAACCTTTATTAAGAGCAACAGATATTACCATTAGAGGTGGAAACAGAGACTATACCGTGACTGTAGAAGAAACTGATATTTTAAGCATCGATGTAGATTTATCCAGCTCAATAGGAATGGGAAGTTTAAAAGTTACCCCCAAAAAGAAAGGAGAAACAAAGGTGAAAGTAAAAGGTAATATCACCAACGAAATAGTTGAATTAAAAATTAAAATTATAGACAGTTATTTGGCATACGCAATAAAAGAAAGTAATCATCCGGCACTGTCCAATGGCACTGTGGTCTATTTGATTAACAATGAATCTAAAGATTGCTATTTCTTCCGATATAGCGACTCCAAAAACGAACTATCCCAAAATCCGATAGCCAAAGGAACATACGATTTTTCAGTCAAATTAGAAAATGGTTTCGGCAACTCATCTCCTACATACGCCATACCTTATTTAACATTAAATTATGCATCTGACGAACAAGGAAATTTCACGGATGCATCAACCCCTCCCACCCCTCACAAATTAAGATTTGAACTATTTGATGGAGTTACAAGTGTAAATGCAGTTATCAATCTTATACAAAGATATTTAAAGATAGATTGGGAGCAACTTATTAACAAGGCTCTTACTAGAAGTGATTATTTAATAATACCAACGCTGAAGACAACAATAGATAACACGGATTATACCATTATAGGCACTCTTGATACCCGTCCGGAAATACCGGAAAATATTTTAGAGTGACCCGTAAAAGATATGAGGCGGAAAATAATGCAAAACATAGAACGTATGAAAAAATAGCGTATATTTGCGGGCAAAAAATACAAAATGACTACTTACAAGCTTCGCATATTACCGCTATTTTTACTTGTTATTGGGCTTACAACGCTTACTTCAAGCTGCAAAAAGAAAGACATGTCACTGAAATTGAACAAGCCGCACAATATTCGTGGCGTTGTCAGTTACAAACGTTCTTTCCCTGATTTGAACGATGCACATCTGGAAGTCGCTAAAAAGATAGGTATTAGCCCGCTGGCAGACCGAGAGGAAGCGGAAGCAATGAAAGAAAAGTTGACTCATATCACTGATAATGAATTTTATGCAGTGGATTCATTGACACATTCCATTCCCTACCTCGTTCCACGTGCCAGCGCATTGCTCGATACAATCGGCTCCAACTTTCTCGATTCATTGGCTGCCAAAGGGCTGAATCCCAATCAGGTAATCATCACCTCCGTACTACGTACTGAAAACGATGTGAAACGTCTCCGCCGTCGCAATGGAAATGCCTCCGCCAACTCGGCACATTGTTTCGGGGCTACTTTTGATGTTAGTTGGAAACGTTTTAAGAAAGTGGAAGATAAAGACGGTCGCCCTATGCAGGACGTGAGTGCCGACACACTGAAACTTGTTCTATCCGAAGTTTTAAGAGATCTACGACAAGCTGAAAAATGCTATATCAAATACGAACTGAAGCAAGGTTGTTTCCATATTACTGCCCGATGAACGGAAGATGAATGTAAATTGCAGTAAAATTCACCTCCAAACAATCAGAGAATCCAAAACGTTTCATTAAATTTGCAGAAATTTTTCTTTAATACAACTTAATGATAGAGAAGCTGATTGTTCTTGAGGACATTGATCCGGTTATTTTTTACGGCGTAAACAACGCCAACATACAGTTAATTAAAGCTTTATATCCAAAGCTACGCATAGTTGCCCGAGGCAATGTCATCAAAGTGCTGGGCGACGAGGAAGAAATGTGTGCCTTCGAAGAAAATATCACCAAACTTGAAAAGTACTGCGCCGAATATAATTCACTGAAAGAAGAAGTTATCATTGACATTATAAAAGGAAATGCGCCGCAAGCAGAACAGACAGGAAACGTGATTGTGTTCAGTGTCACAGGAAAACCTATCATCCCCCGAAGTGAAAACCAGTTGAAACTGGTAGAAGGATTCGCCAAGAATGATATGGTATTTGCCATCGGTCCGGCAGGTTCGGGAAAGACATACACCGCTATCGCCCTCGCCGTACGTGCATTGAAGAATAAAGAAATCAAAAAAATCATCCTTAGCCGCCCCGCCGTAGAAGCCGGAGAAAAGCTCGGTTTCCTGCCCGGCGACATGAAAGATAAGATCGACCCATACCTGCAACCTTTATACGATGCCCTGCAAGATATGATACCTGCTGCCAAGTTAAAGGAATACATGGAATTGAACATTATCCAGATTGCCCCGTTAGCCTTTATGCGCGGACGCACGCTGAATGATGCGGTCGTCATTTTGGACGAAGCCCAGAATACTACCACACAGCAAATCAAAATGTTCCTCACCCGTATGGGTATGAACACCAAAATGATTGTGACGGGAGACATGACACAGATTGACCTCCCCGCTTCACAAACATCGGGATTGGTGCAAGCTCTCCGCATCTTAAAGGGAGTGAAAGGTATCAGTTTTGTTGAACTGAATAAAAAAGATATCGTACGCCATAAACTGGTGGAACGTATCGTGGATGCTTACGAAAAATTCGACAAAGAAGCGAAAGCCGAACGGGAGAAACGGAAAAACGAACAACTGGTTATCAACGGCGAACGTCCGGTGAAACTGGCCAAAGACTAATCGTCTTTAGATTCGAAATCCTATTGCGACTTGTTATTTGTAACTTGTAATTTGTAATTATAATAAAGACAATGAAAGCATTAACAAAAACAGATTTCAACTTTCCGGGACAGAAAAGCGTGTACCACGGAAAAGTGCGCGATGTGTACAACATCAACGGCGAAAAACTCGTCATGGTAGCAACCGACCGTATTTCGGCCTTTGACGTAGTACTTCCTGAAGGCATTCCTTACAAAGGACAAATGCTGAACCAGATTGCAGCTAAATTCCTCGATGCCACTACTGACATCTGTCCGAACTGGAAAATGGCTACTCCGGACCCAATGGTAACGGTAGGTGTATTGTGTGAAGGTTTTCCGGTAGAAATGATTGTACGCGGTTACCTGTGTGGTAGCGCATGGCGTACTTACAAAAGCGGTGTACGTGAAATTTGTGGCGTGAAGTTGCCGGACGGAATGCGCGAAAACCAGAAATTCCCGGAACCCATCGTAACTCCGACTACGAAAGCTGAAATGGGATTGCACGACGAAGACATCTCTAAGGAAGAAATCCTAAAACAAGGACTGGCTACTCCGGAAGAGTATGAAATTCTCGAAAAATATACATTAGCTCTCTTCAAACGCGGTACTGAAATCGCAGCAGAGCGCGGACTGATTCTCGTAGATACAAAATACGAATTCGGTAAGCACAACGGCACTATCTATCTGATGGACGAAATCCACACTCCGGATTCAAGCCGCTATTTCTACTCTGAAGGTTATCAGGAACGTTTCGAAAAAGGCGAACCGCAGAAACAACTTTCTAAAGAATTCGTTCGCGAATGGTTGATGGAAAACGGTTTCCAGGGCAAAGACGGTCAGAAAGTACCGGAAATGACTCCGGCTATCGTACAAAGCATCAGTGACCGCTACATCGAATTGTTCGAAAACATCACCGGTGAGAAATTCGTGAAAGAAGATACTAGCAATATCGCTGAACGTATATTCAAAAACGTCGAAACTTTTTTGAACAGCTGATAAGCGATAAATGACAGATAATAAATGATAGTTGATAGATGATAAATGATAGTTAATATGCAGCTTATCGCATATAACTATTAACTCTGTCATCTTCCAACTATCATTTATCAACTATCTTCTTCAACTATCAACTATCATTTATCAACTATCAACTAAAAAATGGATTACCCGCAACAACATATCAAGCCTTACGACGAAGAAGGAAAAAAGACCGAGCAAGTGGAACGTATGTTCGACAACATCGCACATGCCTACGACAAGCTGAACCATACCTTATCTTTAGGTATCGACCGCAGCTGGCGCAAAAAAGCTATTGCCTGGTTACACCCTTTTCAACCGCAGCGAATGATGGATGTAGCGACCGGTACAGGGGATTTTGCCATCCTCGCCTGCCGCAAACTGCAACCTGCCGAACTAATCGGCACGGACATCTCGGAAGGTATGATGAATGTGGGACGTGAAAAAGTAAAAAAGGAAGGACTGTCGGATAAAATATCTTTTGCCCGGGAGGACTGCACTTCACTCTCTTTTGCCGACAATGATTTTGACGCTATTACTGTAGCTTTCGGTATCCGCAATTTCGAAGATCTCGACAAAGGGCTCTCCGAGATGTGCCGCGTACTGAAACCGGGCGGTCATCTTGTAATTCTGGAACTTACCACTCCGGACCGCTTCCCGATGAAACAACTGTTTTCCATCTACTCTAAAGTCGTCATTCCATTATTGGGCAAGCTTCTCTCCAAAGACAACAGTGCCTACCACTATCTGCCGGACACGATCAAAGTATTTCCTCAAGGGGAAGTCATGAAAGGAGTCATCGCACGAGCCGGATTTAGCGAAGTCAACTTCAAACGGCTGACCTTTGGCATTTGCACTCTTTATACCGCGACAAAATAACCTAATAAATTAACCTTATGAAAACAACAAAATCAATTGGACTATTTCTACTCTGCATTTTTTGTTGTATCAATTTCACCTCTTGTGATCCGGCAAACAACGGAGAAGATGATCTAATATGGGATTTCTCTCCCATAGTTCTTTACATTTCAGTACAGGATGCTCAAGGCAATGACTTACTGAATCCACTCACCAAAGGCTCTATTGCCAATCAAGGAATAAAAGCGATCTACAAAGGGGAGACTTACGAAAAAGATGCTCCGCTAAACGAACGCACCAGAGCTTATATGGCCTATTTCACAGGTCTGCAAACAGGAGTAAGCAAAGACGGAAAATATTATCTGACTTTCGGAGAATTCAATGGCGATCATACATTCGATAATGAGAAAGTAGAAATAGACTGGAATGATGGAAAAGAACCATCTGTCATCACTTTTTCCAGTAAACTGACCTGGAAATCAAAGAAAGAACCCGTATTCGACCGGAAATTCTGCCTGAACGGACAAGAAATTGACCAGAAACAAGGTTTAGTAATTACCAGAACCCCCTCTCAATCTGAACAGAAATTCGATATCGTTGCCATAGAATATGGCATAGATGTAGAAACGGATGAAATTAAAGAAAAAATAAAAGCCGATTTAGAGAGTAAATCTCCCTATACCAATGGAGAATCATACAGTATATCTATTCAGGAAAAGAACTCCGGTACATATACATTACTCAACTCTGATGGCTTTCCTATAACAGAAAAAGAATTCGCAATCGAAGAAGCAGAAGCTCACGGTATGTATGGAATAACGACTGAAATAGCCAAAACTTGCAGACTTATTCCTCCTGACGACCAAATATACAACCATATAAAATTGAAATTAGGCATTGACGGCGAGAAGTCATCTAACACTTTCAATATCTTTATCGGCCGCCCTTATAATTTCTGGATATACGAAGATTTGACGGAATACTATAAAGACAAATACCCTGACGGTAAAGTAAAAGAAATAGTACGTCTTCTAAAAAGTAAACCCAATAACCCAACTAAGCAATAAATGATTATGGAAAAATATGGTTTAATCGGCTACCCTCTGCGACATTCTTTTTCTATCGGATACTTTAATGAGAAATTCAAATCCGAAGGTATCAATGCAGAGTATGTGAATTTTGAAATTCCCAGCATTAATAACTTCATGGAAGTTATCGAAGAGAATCCCAATTTATGCGGGCTTAATGTGACTATCCCCTACAAAGAACAAGTGATTCCTTTTTTGGATGAACTCGACCGTGATACCGCAAAGATAGGTGCTGTGAATGTCATTAAAATCATCCGCCAGCAGAAAGGAAAAGTCAAACTGGTTGGCTACAACTCCGACATCATCGGATTTACTCAATCCATTCAACCTTTATTGCAGCCTCATCACCAAAAAGCATTGATTCTGGGTACCGGCGGAGCTTCCAAAGCCGTCTACCACGGGCTGAAAAACCTGGGTATTGAAAGTATATTCGTATCACGCACCCACAAAGCCGATGATATGCTGACTTATGAGGAACTGACTCCCGAAATTATGGCAGAATATACAATCATCGTCAACTGTACTCCCGTAGGTATGTTTCCTAAGGTAGATTTCTGCCCTAATATTCCTTATGAGCTACTGACTCCAAACCATTTGCTCTACGATTTGTTATATAATCCGAATGTTACACTGTTCATGAAAAAAGGAGAAGCACAAGGGGCTGTTGTTAAAAACGGTCTGGAAATGCTGCTGCTCCAGGCATTTGCCGCATGGGAGATATGGCATAAATAAGGATTAGAGAGAGTTTTTATGAGGAGAAAAGTTGTATATAGCATCATTATTATCATGCTGGCATTGACCGGCTGCACCATCGGAGGAAGTTTTTATATGTTAAACTTTTCATTGACTCCGAATGCCAAGATTTTGTCTAAAGATGCTGACTCTTATCCCTTCATGTATAGAAACTACCCTTTCCTACGTCCATGGGTGGACAGCCTGAAACAAGTGGATGCACTGAAAGATACATTCATCATCAATCCGCACGGAATACAACTTCATGCGTATTATGTTGCTGCTCCCCAACCCACCAGTAAGACAGCAGTCATTGTGCATGGACATACAGATAATGCTATCCGTATGTTTATGATTGGTTATCTGTATAATCGAGATTTAGGATATAACATATTACTTCCCGACCTGCAACATCAGGGAGAAAGTGAAGGCCCAGCCATCCAGATGGGATGGAAAGACCGTTGGGACGTATTGCAATGGATGAACATTGCCAATGAGATTTTCGGAGATAGTACACAAATGGTTGTACACGGCATTTCAATGGGAGGTGCGACAACCATGATGGTGTCCGGTGAGGAACAGAAACCATTTGTTAAATGCTTTGTGGAAGATTGCGGCTACACCAGTGTATGGGACGAATTCTCACATGAGCTTAAAGCTAGTTTCCACCTTCCCCCTTTTCCACTCATGTATACCACAAGCTGGCTTTGCGAGAAGAAATATGGATGGAATTTTAAAGAGGCTTCCTCACTGAAACAAGTAGCCAAATCACAGCTTCCGATGCTGTTTATTCACGGGGATAAAGACACGTATGTGCCTACCTGGATGGTATATTCGCTCTACGAAGCCAAACCGGGACCCAAAGAACTATGGATTGTTCCAGGAGCGGCTCATGCAGTTTCATACAAAGAGAATAAACAGGAATACACCGACCGAGTCCGTGCATTCGTCGGGCGATACATTCATTAAACCTATTATAACAAGGAGTTTTAGATTCATAACAGAAAAAGTTTCTATATTTGCAAACGTAAAATAATCGTTATGAAATCAATATTGACTTTTATACTAGCTACTTTTCTTCTGTTCCCACTACAAGCTCAAGAGAAAGTATACACGGTGGACAACCTCCCAAAAGTTCACCTGCAAAACAAAATGCAATATGTTTGCAACCCGGCCGGCATACTTTCACAGGCAGCTTGTGACAGTATAGACTCCATGCTTTATGCCTTGGAACAACAAACAGGAATTGAAACGGTGGTTGCCGTAGTTCCATCAATCGGAGAAGAAGATTGTTTCAACTTCTGCCATCAGTTACTTAATAAATGGGGTGTAGGGAAGAAAGATAAAAATAACGGATTGGTTATTTTGTTGGTTACAGATCAACGTTGTATCCAGTTTTATACCGGTTATGGTTTGGAAGGAGTGCTCCCCGATGCGATCTGTAAAAGGATTCAAACCAGATATATGATTCCTTACCTGAAAGACGGAAATTGGGATGCCGGAATGGTGACCGGCCTAAAAGCGACTTGTCAGCGGCTTGACGGTTCTATGGAAAATGATGCTCTCTCCGATTCGAACAGCGGTGGTTCTTTTGATTTTGTTCTTGCCATTCTTTGTTTTATTGCTATTGGCGGAGGTCTTGCTTTCTTTTCGGCACGCAAACAAAGCCGTTGTCCGAATTGTGGTAAACATCAATTACAGAGAAGCGGAAGTGCTGTCGTATCCCGAATTAACGGGGTGAAAACCGAGGATGTTACCTATACATGTAGAAACTGCGGACATACCATCATACGTCGCCAACAAAGTTATGATAATGATTACCACCACCGGGGAGGTGGCGGAGGTGGTCCATTTATTGGAGGCTTCGGCGGAGGTAGTTTCGGAGGCGGAGGCGGTTTCGGTGGAGGCAGCTTTGGCGGAGGAATGGGCGGTGGCGGCGGTGCCGGTTCTCGTTTCTAAAGAAAATAAGTAGAAAACAAATTATCAAATTCAATAAAAACAAGAAACATGAAGAAGTCAATTATTATCATCTTAGCCGTTGTGGCTATCCTTGTCATATGGGCAGTAAGTGTATATAACGGTCTGGTTACTATGGACGAGAATGTTACCGGCAAATGGGCAAATGTAGAAACTCAATACCAACGTCGTGCCGACTTGATTCCTAATCTGGTAAACACAGTGAAAGGATATGCGACACATGAGAAGGAAACATTAGAGGGAGTTGTTGCCGCACGTAGCCAGGCAACTCAAATAAAAGTGGACGCTGCCGATCTGACACCGGAAAAGTTAGCGCAATATCAAAAGGCACAAGGTGCTGTAACATCAGCACTGGGCAAGTTATTAGCTATTACCGAGAATTATCCGGACTTAAAAGCTAATCAAAACTTCCTGGAATTACAGGCTCAACTGGAAGGAACTGAAAACCGTATCAATGTAGCGCGCAAAAATTTCAATGATGCTGCACAGGCTTATAACACCAATATCCGCCGTTTCCCCAAAAATATCTTTGCAGGAATGTTCGGCTTTGATAAGAAAGCATATTTTGAAGCAGAAGAAGGAAGTGAGAAGGCTCCGAAGGTAGAATTCTAAAAAGAGGCTAAATCGATCTTTATATTTTACATTTAGAGATACTTAGCAATATAAATAAATCTTTAGCTGGTGGGAAAAGAAGAAACTTTCCCACTATTTTTATTTATATCCACCTCACATTTTACAAAAGATGGCCCAGATAAGCATGGTTTTCTAATAGAAAAGTACATTTATTTTCCATTTAATCACAAATGTCATTTTACAGCATTAAATCATTATATTCGTGATGCAATCTTAAAGCATTCGCTTGGAAATAATCAAGTATCTGTTTCAATAGAGAATCAATTAATTATCAAATTTTCAACAACTATTTTAAGTACTAATATCGAACACTACTTTATGTCGTCTTTTTTTTCACAAAATATTTCTTTGTTATTCTTTATTCCACTCAAAAAGAGTATATTCGCACTATAAATCAGAGGTCACATTTTAGTAAATACAATATAACATGAAATACAAATACGATGTTTTTATAAGCTATTCACGCAGAGATTACGTTGATGAAAGCTACAATGTAATACCTGGTAATGCCATAGCGGAAATCCAAAATGTATTCGATGAAAATGGTATTACCTACTGGTTCGATAAAGACGGAATTTACAGTGGACAAGAGTTCATTGAAATTATCACAGGCGCAATAGCTGAATCTAAGATACTCATATTCATATCCTCCAAACATTCGAACGAATCGATGTGGACTGCAGGAGAAATATTCGAAGCCTTGGACGGAGAAAAAGCAATTATCCCTGTAAAAATTGATAATAGCCAGTATAATAAGAAGTTTAAACTTCTTATACGACCATTAGATTATATTGATTATCTGGAAAATCCCAAAAACGCATTAAAAGATCTACTCCGTGCCATTAATAAAGTCAAAGAAGATATTGCTCAAAAACAGCGGGAAGAAGAAAAGCTTAGAGAAGAGAGAGAGGCGGAAGCAAAGAAAGAAAAAATAAAAAAAGAAATCAGTGTTTTGGCAAAAGACTGCCAACGTTTGACTTTGCAACAAATAGATGTAGTCAACCAAATATTTGAAAAACAAATATATATAGGAAATACAACCAAGATATGTCCTATATGTGACAAGGAAGTATCAATATCTTCTAATTTTTGTAACAGATGTGGTTGGACTTTCCCTATATTATACTGTATTGATGAAAACAACACTTATCCTTTGGATGAAGAACAATTATCCATAGCTCGAACCAATTGGTGTAGTATAATAAAAAACAGTTTAGAGCCCGAAAAACAACCTCTGAAGAGTTCCCCCTTACAAGCTACCGAAGAACATAAAAGTATGACCGATAATAAATATGCTCTACAAAATGCTATGGATGAAATAGAGACATTACGAAAATATCTCCTTGATGAGCGAACTAAAGTTAAGGAAATACAAGAAGAATATGAAAACCTTTTGAAAGTTCAAAAGAATATAGAATTGAAGCAGGAAGTTCCTTCTGCAAGAGAAATAGGAAATATAATATTAGACAAATTCTCTACAACAAATTCAAAGAAATATCAATCATTCAAGAACAAAAATGATGTATTCAATTTTGTTCGTTCCTTTTGCAAAGCAAGGTTTTTAACACTTAATCCTAGCTGTTACGTTGCAGATATTCAATATACAGATCTAAAAGATGCATTATACGAAAAATATAACATCCATATTGGTGAGCATACTCTAAAATGCCACTCTACATTATATAAACTTGTTGATTCTATTTGGAATGAATATACCAAACACAGTAATTCTGACGCCAGTAGATAAATATTAGGTTGAACCAATGAAATATAATATAACATGAAATACAAATACGATGTTTTTATAAGCTATTCACGCAGAGATTACGTTGATGAAAGCTACAATGTAATACCTGGTAATGCCATAGCGGAAATCCAAAATGTATTCGATGAAAATGGTATTACCTACTGGTTCGATAAAGACGGAATTTACAGTGGACAAGAGTTCATTGAAATTATCACAGGCGCAATAGCTGAATCTAAGATGCTCATATTCATATCCTCCAAACATTCGAACGAATCGATGTGGACCGCAGGCGAAATATTTGAAGCTTTGGATGGAGAAAAAGCAATCATTCCTGTAAAAATAGATAATAGCCAGTACAACAAGAAATTTAAACTTTTGATACGTCCATTAGATTATATCGATTATCAAGAAAATCCCCAAAATGCATTAAAAGATTTGCTCCGTGCTATTAATAAAGTCAAAGAAGATATTGCCCAAAAACAACGGGAAGAAGAAAAGCTTAGACAAGAGAAAGAGGCCGAAGCTAAGAAAGAAAAGATAAAAGAAGAAATCAGCGTTTTGGCAAAAGACTGTCAACGTTTGACTTTACAACAAATAGATGTAGTCAAGCAAATATTTGAAAAACAAACATATATAGGAAATACAACCAAGATATGCCCTATATGTGATAAAGAAGTGTCAATATCTTCTAATTTTTGCAACAGATGTGGTTGGACTTTTCCTATATTATACTACATTGATGGAAATAACACTTATCAATTGGATGAGAAACAATTGTCTGTAGCGCGAACCAATTGGCGTAGTATAAATATGGTGAGTGAACTGCAGACCATAAAAAGTAATTTAGAAATCGAAAATCAACGATTGCAACGTTCTCTTTTGCAGGCTACTGAAGATTGCAAGAGTATGACTGAAAATTTAAAAAAGAATGAATCTGCCATACAAAAAGCTAAGATTGAAATCAAGCAGATGCAAATCCTAAATAAAGAATCAGATTCTCGAATCAAAGAATTAGAGTTTTCCATAATAGAAAGCAAAAAAGAAAATGAAAAAATAAAAAATGATTTACTCGATAAAGAGAAGCGTTTATTGTATTCTATAGAGGAAAACAAACAACTACAAAAACGTCTGTCCGATGAACAAACTAAAGCTAGAAAAGTACAGAAAGAATATGAGAATCTTTTAGCAGAGCAAAAAGTTAAAACACAATCTCAATCAAAGCCTATCGTACCCAAACAAGAAGTGTCTTATGTCAACAGATCTACAAATATGGCATCAGGAAATTCGTCTGTAGTAAATTCAAATAAAAACAAAACATTCAAGAACAAGAATGATGTATTTGGATTGGTTCGAAGTTTATGTACAGGATCTTTAATAACTCTTGACACCAATATTATCACTGCAGGTTTACGTATATATCCTTTAATTCAAATCTTAGCTAAAGATTATGAATTAACATATAGTGAGAAAGCAATCAGTAATCTATTTACCATAGGAAATCTTGTTAATGCAATATGGGAAAGAAAGACTTCTACAATTCCCAATACACTTCCACCAGCTCAAAAGAAGAGAAAATTCAGTTCTAAAAATGATGTATTCAATTTCGTTCGCCCTTTCTGCAAGGGAAAACTAATAACACTTAATACAGGTTTCTATGTTGCAGAAATTCAGTATGCTGATTTAAGAAAAGCATTGCTTGAAAAGTACAATATAAACATCAGTGAATATAGTTTGAGGTGTCATGCCACAGTCGGAAAACTGATTGATTCAATCTGGAGTGAACATATAAAATATGCATTATAATCTTGGCTTTACACGCATAGTCGTATTATAATCGAAAGTTTACCCTGGAATTTACCTGACTGTTTTTCTAGGCTGTACCAAAAAAAAGCTGTACTTTTGCAGCCGTATACAAAATAATTCTATAACTCATGAGTAATCAACGATACATGATGCGTGGAGTAAGCGCATCAAAAGAAGATGTGCACAACGCCATCAAGAACATCGACAAAGGAATCTTCCCGAAAGCATTCTGTAAAATTATTCCCGATATATTGGGAGGTGACCCGGAATATTGTAACATTATGCATGCCGATGGTGCCGGAACCAAATCATCTCTTGCTTATATGTACTGGAAAGAAACGGGTGACTTATCCATTTGGAAAGGTATTGCACAGGATGCATTGATTATGAATATTGACGACCTGCTTTGTGTAGGTGCCGTAGACAATATCCTTGTTTCATCTACCATTGGACGTAACAAACTGTTGATTCCCGGAGAAGTAATCTCCGCCATCATCAACGGAACAGACGAATTGCTGGCCGAACTCCGTGAAATGGGTGTAGGCGTATATGCAACCGGTGGTGAAACTGCAGATGTCGGCGATTTGGTACGTACCATCATCGTTGACTCTACCGTAACTTGCCGCATGAAACGTTCAGACGTTATCGACAATGCCAATATTCGTCCGGGTGACGTGATCGTTGGTCTGGCTTCTTACGGACAAGCTACTTACGAGAAAGAATACAATGGCGGTATGGGTAGCAACGGTTTGACGAGTGCCCGTCACGACGTATTCGGCAAATATCTTGCTGAAAAATATCCGGAAAGCTATGATGCTGCAGTTCCTGAAGAGTTAGTTTATTCCGGTAAGTTAAAACTAACAGACAGCGTGGAAGATTCTCCAATTGATGCAGGTAAGTTAGTACTCTCTCCTACCCGTACATACGCACCGGTAGTCAAAAAATTGCTTGATGCATTGCGTCCGGAAATCCATGGAATGGTACACTGCTCCGGTGGTGCACAAACTAAAGTTCTGCATTTTGTAGAAAACGTTCGTGTAGTAAAAGATAATCTTTTCCCTGTTCCTCCTTTATTCAAAACGATCCAAGAACAAAGCGGTACGGACTGGGCAGAAATGTACAAGGTATTCAATATGGGACATCGCCTCGAAGTCTACCTGTCACCGGAACATGCAGAAGAAGTAATAGCTATTTCCGAGTCATTCGGTATTCCGGCACAGATTGTAGGACGTGTTGAAGCATGCGAGCAAACAGAATTAATCATTAAGAGCGAATTCGGAGAATTTAGATATTAAAGAATGGCAGACAATAGTACCATACTAGAAAAATTAGACGGACTCGTAGCCCGTTTTGAAGAAATATCTACCCTTATCACAGACCCGGCAGTGATTGCCGACCAGAAACGTTATGTCAAGTTGACTAAAGAATATAAGGAATTAGACGACTTGATGAAAGCAAGGAAAGAATATATCCAATTACTGGGTAATATTGAAGAAGCTAAAAATATCCTTGCCAATGAATCGGACGCTGAAATGCGCGAAATGGCGAAAGAAGAAATGGACAATAGTCAAGAGCGCCTTCCGGTATTGGAAGAAGAAATCAAACTGATGCTTGTCCCTGCCGACCCGCAAGACAGCAAGAACGCTATTCTCGAAATCCGCGGCGGCGCAGGAGGCGACGAAGCAGCTATTTTTGCCGGCGACCTCTTCCGCATGTATGCCAAATTCTGTGAAACCAAAGGTTGGAAAATGGAAGTCTCCAATGCGAACGAAGGAACAGCCGGCGGATTCAAAGAAATTGTTTGTAGTGTGACAGGCGATAATGTATACGGAATTTTAAAATACGAATCGGGAGTACACCGCGTACAGCGTGTTCCTGCGACGGAAACGCAAGGACGTGTTCACACTTCAGCCGCATCCGTGGCCGTGCTTCCTGAAGCAGAAGAGTTCGATGTAGTCATCAACGAAGGAGAAATCAAATGGGACACTTTCCGAAGCGGCGGTGCCGGCGGACAGAATGTAAACAAGGTAGAATCCGGAGTACGTCTGCGCTATATCTGGAAGAACCCGAACACCGGTATTGCCGAAGAAATCCTTATCGAATGTACCGAGACACGCGACCAGCCGAAAAATAAAGAGCGCGCCTTGGCCCGTCTCCGTACTTTTATCTACGACAAAGAACATCAGAAATATATCGATGACATTGCCTCCAAACGTAAGACAATGGTATCTACCGGAGACCGTTCAGCCAAAATACGAACTTACAACTATCCCCAGGGACGTATCACCGACCACCGCATCAACTATACAATCTATAATCTGGCAGCCTTCATGGACGGGGATATCCAGGATTGTATCGACCACCTGATCGTAGCGGAAAATGCAGAACGCCTGAAAGAAAGCGAACTTTAGAGAAGTGGAGAGTTGAGAATTGAGAGTTGAGAACGGTTTCTTAAAATAGTAAATAGTAAATTGCAAAATAGTAAATAACAAGATGGATAAGCAACAATTATTTGAAAACATAAAGCGCAAAAAATCATTCCTTTGTGTAGGACTTGATACTGACATCAAGAAAATCCCGGAACATCTGTTGAAAGAAGAAGATCCGATCTTCGCATTCAACAAAGCAATCATTGACGCGACAGCTGATTTGTGTATCGCCTACAAACCCAATCTGGCTTTCTATGAAAGCATGGGTGTAAAAGGATGGATCGCATTTGAAAAGACAGTAAAATATATCAAAGATAACTATCCGGATCAATTCATCATTGCTGACGCAAAGCGTGGTGACATCGGAAATACTTCTGCAATGTATGCCCGCACATTCTTTGAAGAATTGGATATCGACTCTGTAACAGTAGCCCCCTACATGGGTGAAGACAGCGTTACTCCGTTCCTTACCTACGAAGGCAAATGGGTGATCCTGTTGGCATTGACTTCCAACAAAGGATCTCATGACTTCCAATTGACAGAAGACGTAAACGGCGAACGTCTGTTCGAGAAAGTATTACGCAAATCACAGGAATGGGCTGGCGATGACCGCATGATGTATGTGGTAGGTGCTACTCAAGGACGTGCTTTTGAGGACATCCGCAAGATTGTCCCGAACCATTTCCTTCTCGTACCAGGCGTGGGAGCACAAGGCGGTTCACTCGAAGAAGTTTGCAAATATGGTATGAACAGTACATGCGGATTGATTGTTAACTCGTCGCGTGGTATTATCTACGTAGATAAAACAGAGAAATTTGCAGAAGCTGCCCGCACCGCCGCACAAGAAGTACAAGCACAAATGGCTGAACAACTCAAAGCAATTCTCTGAAAAGGGAAAAAGGATCTCTAAAGAAAACGAATGCCTTACGAAAGAAAGATAATTAACGACCCCGTATTCGGGTTCATCAATATTCCAAAGGGGTTACTGTACGATATAGTACGGCATCCCCTTTTGCAGCGTCTTACCCGCATCAAGCAAGTAGGATTGTCATCTGTTGTGTACCCCGGTGCACAACATACCCGCTTCCAACACTCCTTAGGTGCTTTTCACCTGATGAGTGAAGCTATCATCCAACTGGCCTCCAAAGGCAATTTTATCTTTGATAGTGAAGCGGAAGCCGTGCAGGCCGCCATCCTGTTGCATGATATAGGACACGGCCCTTTCTCGCATGTACTAGAAGACACGATTGTAAAAGGAGTCTCGCACGAAGAGATTTCTCTCATGTTGATGGAACGGATGAACAAAGAGATGAACGGCCAGCTAAGTCTTGCCATTCAAATCTTCAAGGACGAATATCCGAAACGCTTTCTGCATCAACTCGTAAGCGGTCAGCTGGATATGGACCGACTTGATTATCTTCGCCGCGACAGCTTTTATACAGGCGTAACGGAAGGTAACATCGGCTCTGCCCGAATCATCAAAATGCTTGATGTAGCGGATGACCGTTTGGTTGTCGAATCCAAAGGGATCTATTCTATCGAGAATTTCCTCACGGCACGTCGCCTGATGTACTGGCAAGTATACCTGCATAAGACGTCCGTGGCATACGAAAAGATGCTGATTAGTACTCTCTTGCGTGCCAAAGAACTGGCTTCACAAGGAGTGGAACTATTTGCATCACCCGCATTACGTTTTTTCCTTTACAATGATATCAATCCTACGGAATTCTATAACAACCCCGACTGTCTGGAGAATTTCATCCAGCTGGACGACAACGATATATGGACAGCCTTGAAAGTGTGGAGCACCCACACCGATAAAGTACTTTCCACTTTAAGCACGGGAATGATAAACCGAAATATCTTTAAAGTGGAAATTTCGTCGGAACCTATTAGTGAGGACAGAAAAAAAGAATTAACTTTGCACATCAGCCAACAACTAGGCATAACCCTTTCCGAAGCGAACTATTTTGTCTCTACCCCCAGCATCGAAAAGAATATGTATGACCCGGCAGATGACAGTATTGATATTATCTACAAAGACGGCACTATCAAAAATATTGCCGAAGCATCGGACATGCTGAACATCTCATTATTGTCCAAAAAGGTAAAGAAATACTATCTCTGCTATCAGAGATTACACAGATAAGTATAAAATATTCATGCAATAACACGGAAATCTGAAAAAAAAATCCGTTATTTGTGAACTAATTAAATTTTAAATAAAAGACATGGAGTTCTCGGCTAAGCAAATTGCAGCATTTATCCAAGGGGAAATCATTGGAGACGAAAACGCTACGGTACACACATTCGCTAAAATTGAAGAGGGAATGCCCGGAGCAATTTCTTTCCTGTCAAATCCCAAATATACACCTTACATCTACGAGACACAATCAAGCATTGTCCTGGTTAATAAGGACTTCACTCCCGAACACGAAATTAAAGCTACTCTTATCAAAGTAGACAATGCATACGAAAGTCTGGCTAAATTGCTCAATCTTTATGAGATGAGCAAGCCTAAGAAACAAGGTATAGATTCATTAGCTTTTGTTGCACCCAGCGCCAAAATTGGTGAGAATGTATACATCGGTGCTTTTGCCTATATCGGCGAAAATACCGTGATTGGAGATAATACTCAAATTTACCCGCACACTTTCATTGGAGATGGCGTGAAGATAGGCAACAGTTGCCTGCTTTACTCCAATGTAAATGTTTATCATGATTGCCGCATAGGTAATGAATGTATCCTTCATTCGGGTGCAGTGATCGGAGCTGACGGATTTGGTTTTGCTCCCACTCCAAACGGATATGATAAGATTCCGCAAATCGGAATTGTTATTCTGGAAGATAAAGTAGATATAGGTGCTAATACGTGTGTAGACCGTGCTACAATGGGAGCTACGGTAGTACACAGCGGTGTCAAGTTAGACAATCTGATACAAATAGCACACAATGATGAAATAGGTTCGCATACCGTTATGGCTGCGCAAGCCGGAATTGCCGGTTCTACCAAAGTGGGTGAATGGTGTATGATCGGTGGCCAGGTAGGTATTGCAGGACATGCTAAAATAGGAGATAAAGTTGGATTAGGCGCACAATCAGGTGTGCCGGGAGACATCAAGTCCGGTAGCCAGCTTATCGGAACTCCTCCTATGGAACTGAAGCAATATTTCAAATCATCCATTGCACAAAGAAGCCTGCCGGATATGCAGAAAGAACTGCGTAATCTGCGCAAAGAAGTAGAAGAATTAAAACAACTATTAAATAAGTAACCAATGCTGAAACAAAAAACGCTGAAAGATAGCTTTTCACTGAGCGGGAAAGGTCTTCACACTGGACTTGATCTCACTGTAACATTCAATCCAGCTCCGGACAATCATGGATATAAAATCCAACGCATTGACGTAGAAGGACAACCAACTATCGACGCAGTAGCCGACAATGTAACAGAAACCACCCGTGGTACTGTATTGTCGAAAAATGGAGTCAAAGTAAGCACCATTGAACATGGTATGGCAGCCCTTTACGCATTGGGCATTGATAACTGCCTGATCCAAGTTAACGGACCGGAATTTCCTATTTTAGATGGTAGTGCACAATATTACGTACAAGAAATAGAACGTGTAGGAACAGTAGAGCAAAATGCCGTCAAAGACTTTTATATTATCAAGTCTAAAATTGAGTTCCGGGATGAAACGACTGGTTCTTCTATTATTGTACTACCTGACGAGAATTTCAGTCTGAATGTACTGGTTTCTTACGATTCGACTATTATCCCGAATCAGTTTGCTACCCTTGAAGATATGCATAATTTCAAAGACGAAGTGGCTGCCAGCCGTACTTTCGTCTTTGTTCGTGAAATAGAGCCTTTGCTCTCCGCCGGATTGATTAAAGGTGGTGACCTGGACAATGCGATCGTAATCTACGAACGCAAGATGTCACAGGAAAGCTTCGATAAGTTGGCAGATGTGATGGGAGTACCTCACATGGATGCCGATCAATTAGGCTATATCAATCACAAACCGTTAGTTTGGCCCAATGAATGTGCCCGTCACAAACTGCTGGATGTCATTGGTGACCTCGCTTTAATTGGCAAACCGATTAAAGGCCGTATCATCGCTACTCGTCCGGGACACACCATCAACAATAAATTTGCCCGTCAGATGCGGAAAGAAATCCGTCTACACGAAATACAGGCACCAAGTTACGACTGTAACCGTGAGCCGATAATGGATGTAAACCGTATCCGCGAATTGTTGCCGCACCGCTATCCTTTCCAACTGGTGGACAAAGTAATTGAAATTGGTGCCAACTACATTGTAGGTATTAAAAACATCACAGCCAACGAACCTTTCTTTCAGGGACATTTTCCACAGGAGCCCGTTATGCCGGGAGTACTTCAAGTGGAAGCAATGGCACAAGTCGGAGGCTTGCTCGTCTTGAATTCTGTCGATGATCCAGAACGTTATTCTACCTATTTCATGAAAATAGACGGAGTGAAATTCCGCCAGAAAGTAGTGCCGGGAGATACAATCATCTTTCGCGTAGAACTGCTGGCACCTATTCGTCGCGGTATTTCTACCATGAAAGGATATGCGTTTGTCGGCGAGAAAGTTGTTTGCGAAGCAGAGTTCATGGCACAAATAGTAAAAAATAAGTAATAATTGATATTTAAAAGCATGATAAGTCCTTTAGCGTATATCCATCCCGAAGCTAAGATTGGGGAAAATGTAGAAATTGCGCCTTTTGTATTTATAGATAAGAACGTAGTTATCGGCGACAACAATAAAATTATGGCTAACGCCAATATTTTATACGGTTCACGTATTGGTAACGGAAACACGATTTTTCCGGGTGCCGTTATCGGAGCCATTCCGCAAGACCTCAAGTTTCGCGGTGAAGAATCGACAGCCGAAATCGGAGATAATAATCTGATTCGTGAAAATGTAACAATCAACCGTGGTACGGCAGCTAAAGGGCGCACGATTGTGGGAAATAACAATTTATTGATGGAGGGTGTACACGTAGCACACGACGCATTGGTTGGTAACGGATGTATCATCGGTAACTCTACCAAGATGGCAGGCGAAATCGTCATTGATGATAACGCGATTGTCAGTGCCAATGTATTGATGCATCAATTCTGTCATGTAGGCAGTCATGTAATGATTCAGGGCGGATGCCGTTTCAGTAAAGATATTCCTCCTTACATCATTGCAGGACGCGAACCAATCGCTTTCAGCGGAATCAATATCATCGGCTTGCGCCGTCGTGGTTTCTCCAATGAAGTGATCGAAAATATTCACAATGCATATCGTATCATTTACCAAAGTGGTTTGAACACGACGGAAGCATTGAAAAAAATAGAAGATGAATTCGAAAAGAGCCCGGAAATTGACTATATCGTCAATTTCATCCGTAATTCAGAACGTGGTATTATTAAATAAACAGTTCAAAATAGTCATATTATGATATACAGATTTACTATCATATCTGATGAAGTTGACGATTTTGTCAGAGAAATACAAATTGACCCGGAAGCAACTTTTTATGACTTCCATGAAGCAATACTGAAATCAGTAGGGTACGCAAACGACCAGATGACTTCTTTCTTTATCTGCGATGACGACTGGGAAAAAGAAAAAGAAGTAACCTTGGAAGAAATGGACGACAATCCGGAAATGGATAGCTGGGTGATGAAAGAAACTACTATCAGCGAATTGGTAGAAGATGAAAAACAGAAACTGTTATATGTATTCGATTACATGACAGAACGTTGTTTCTTCATCGAACTATCCGAAATTATCACCGGAAAAGATATGAATGGTGCCAAATGTACCAAGAAATCAGGAGATGCTCCCAAACAAACGGTAGACTTTGAAGAAATGACCGCTACCGGAGGTTCTCTTGATCTGGATGAAAACTTCTATGGAGACCAGGACTTCGACATGGAAGACTTCGATCAGGAAGGATTTGACATAGGTGGTGACACTAGCAGCCCATACGAAGAAGAAAAATTTTAAGTATTAAGCATCAAGTATTAGGTATTAATTGCTATGTAGTGTCAGGCAGTTAATACCTAATATTTTTTTAGTCCCGTACGCTTTAATACTTAATACTTCTATACTTAATACTTAAAAATCTATGCCTACTCTCATTGTTCTTATAGGTCCTACAGGTGTGGGGAAAACGGAGTTGAGCCTGCGCTTGGCAGAAACATTTCAGACAAGCATTGTATCTGCCGATTCGAGACAGCTTTATGCCGAATTAAAAATAGGCACAGCAGCTCCTACTCCCGATCAACTTAAACGTGTCCCCCATCAACTGGTCGGCACGCTCCACCTCACAGACTATTACAGCGCTGCTCAATACGAAACAGAAGCACTGGATATTCTGGAGAAATTATTCACGCAACACGAAGTAGTGATTCTCACTGGTGGCTCAATGATGTACGTAGACGCTATCTGTAAGGGAATTGACGATATTCCTACCGTTGATGCGGAAACCCGTCAACTCATGCTACAAAAGTATGAAGAGGAAGGCCTTGAACAACTCTGCGCAGAACTTCGCCTGTTAGATCCGGAATATTACCGGATTGTAGATCTGAAGAATCCCAAGCGGGTAATTCATGCGTTGGAGATTTGCTATATGACCGGACGCACTTATACTTCTTTTCGCACCCAACAAAAAAAACAGCGTCCTTTCCGTATTCTGAAAATCGGCCTGACTCGTGATCGGGAAGAACTTTATGACCGTATCAACCGTCGGGTAGACCAGATGATGGAGGAAGGATTATTGGAAGAAGTACGTTCCGTACTTCCCTATCGTCACCTCAATTCACTCAATACAGTAGGCTATAAAGAACTGTTCAAATATCTGGACGGAGAATGGGAACTCCCCTTTGCTATAGACAAAATCAAGCAAAACTCCCGCATTTATTCGCGTAAACAGATGACCTGGTTCAAAAGAGATGAAGAAATAAAATGGTTTCACCCGGAACAAGAAACGGAGATACTAGCGTACCTCCGTCAACAAATCAATACATGATTTCTCTTATCTTTTGTTCTGACGGGCCTGATATTCATCATCCGTCAACATTTCTACAATAATCACCCCATTCTTTCCTTTGTCTCCGTAGACAACCTGTGCTGATTTATCTTTCAGCACAGAAATACTTTTTATATGGTCCGGCGCAAGCTTAGACAACGCATCTTTCTCCATAGTTTCTTTCCCGTCTATAATGACTAAAGGCTCTTCGCCTTTTATCCCATGCACAGTTACACCATTATTCACCTTAAACCCTGAATTTCCATTTTTCACACTGCCTGAAAGTTCAGGAAACAGGTCAACCACTTCCTGCTCCATTCGTATATTCATCGTAGAAGATACAGAAGCTTTTACTGGCTTATATCCAATAAATGAGAACCACAGATTGCCGTCTTTCATTGCTTTCAGACTAAAATGACCATTTATATCCGTTATCGTACCATGATTTGTATTAGGCACAATAATGCTGACTCCAGCCTTCGGACGCCCCTGCTCGTCAACAACAGTTCCACTGACCGGAAAATCGGGAACAGCATCCGTACTGGTTGTTTTTTGTGAAAAACTGATTTCCTTATTCTGTATTTTAGTCTTACTGCCTCGTTGAGTATTCACAAGTATCACCCCGTTCGCACCCCGTTTACCATACACTTTTATCGAAGTAGAATCTTTCAACACAGATATACTTTCTATTGTTGACGGGTCCAGCTTTTCCATAGCATCCATACTAATCTCCTTGCCATCAGCAAAAATCAGAGGCTGCTTATTCTCTGCAAATCTGATATTCCCAAATCTTATAGGGACAGTATATTTCACTGGTACAGGTCTGCCTCGTTGCTTTCCGGGAATCCAATCCGGCATTTCACTGACAATTCTTTCGGCTTCCTGATTTAATGACGCTTCATCCGACTGAAGTACACGTACATCTTTTATCTTCCCGGTTTCAGCCACAGTGAAACCTACCATCACTCTACCGCCCGCTTTACCCTTCATCGGAGAACCAGCTATTTTCTCCGACAGATATTTTTGCAGTGCACTCATACCACCAGGATATTCCGGCATCTGCTCTACAACCTCAAAAATAACAATTTCTTCCTCCTCTTTCGATTTCACGCCGGACACCACCAAATCATCTTTCTTCTCGTCTTTAGATACTTTTACTGTATCTTGCAGCACCTTTTCTTGCACAATTTCCGCCAAATCATTAACTTTGACAGCAGAAATCTCTTCCATTTTTTCAGAGATTTCAGGACGGGCAAAAGCAGTTACTGCAATAGCTGCCAACGGAAGTACATACAAATACTTCAACCGTGCCCACGGATTCGATTTTTCTTTTAACATCATAGTGATACGTTTTTTAAGTTTACTGTGATTAAAGCTGTTGGCCATAGAGTAGAGCCTTGTGCCAACGGCTTTTTTTATCAATAATAGTTGATATTCTTTCGCGTTTACACCCTCATTAATGACGGTCTCGTCCGCTTCATATTCGTGAACGTTCTGCAACTCCTGTTTCAACAACCATGCACCAGGATTGAACCATTGGAAAAAGATGCAAATATCCGCCACCAATAAATCTACTGAATGACGATGGTGGATATGAGCCATTTCATGAATAAGGATTTCCCTCCCGTTTTCCTCCAGGTCTTTCCGGCTGATGACAATATAGTTCATCCAACTGAACGGAGCTATCTCCTGATTGTGCACCACAAGTGTAACCCCTTTCTCCAACTTCTCATGTTTGCCGGAATGTATCAACCGGAAGAGACAAATCAAAGAATAGATATTGCGACAGGCAAGAAACAGAATACCCGCCAGATAGACCAACAGAACAATCTGTACCCAAGATATGGCCGACGTCTCCTGCACTGCACCGACATTGGCAGGAGTAGCCTCCAACTCTGCCATCAATAACAATTGCTCAATGGAGAGCACAGCCTGCTGCACTTCAACCTGATGCCGGGTAGTTACTTCGATACAAGGAATGAGTAATGAAAAGAACAACACTCCCAATAAAGCCATACGATTGAAACGATGAAAGGTTTCCTTGCTAAGTAATAACCGGAAAAACAGGTAAAACAGAACAAGACAAACAGATGATTTTAATATATAAATGAAGAAAACTCCCATAGCATAGATTTTCGTTTAATAGATTAGTGTTTTTTGTCAGCCTGTTCCACTTCCTCGATGAGCTGTTTCAATTCATCCAAGGAAATATCTTCCTCTTTAACTAAAGAAGAAACGGCATTCAGGTAAGAATTATTAAAATACTTACTAATCACATTCCGCAGCGTTCCTTTACGAAAATCTTCTTCACTGACTACGGGATAATATTGATAGGTATTTCCGAAAGTATAATGAGCTAGAAAACCTTTTTCTTCCAACCCACGCACAATCGTAGATAGTGTATTGAAATGTGGCTTGGGATCTTCATAGAAAGCCAACATTTCCTTCACGAACAAGGGACCTTTTTCCCAGAAAAAGCCCATGATTTCTTCTTCTTTTGCTGTTAATCCTTTCATATCTGCAACTTTGTTTGCTGCAAATAACGAAAAGTTTTAGTTCATAAACTAATTTATCTAGTTAAAGTAAACTAAAAGTTATAGTTAAGACGAAGAATCTACTATTAAACACCTGTGAAACAGATTTATTACATCTCTTTTAGCTCCACAGTTTATTGACAATAAAGTTGCCGATAAAGAACAAGTCGCCCATAAAAATAATGCTGAATACCAGGAAAGTGAAACAAGTACTCCACCGGGCTCCTCCCTCCTCTTCGCCACGTTTGATACGAAGCAGGGAACTATGTAAACAATCACCTGCTATGAACAGTACAAACAAACTCGGTATCAAGTCACCCCATGACACCAACCACAGATTATCACCCTTCCCCATCAGGAATGTCAATGCCACGGCCAATAAGAAGACAGAAGCATATTGCAAGTCTTTTCTTTTTGAATTCATAGTGGTAATGTTTAAAGTCCTTTTCACAAAGATATTGAATCTCACCCAATAATCCTTATCAAATCTATATAAAAATCGGTCAGGCTTTGTTGAATCTAAGTTTATTGTTACTTTTGCAAGTACGAATTAAAACCAAAACCGATTATAAACGCAGATGAAAAAGATCAGCATCACTTTATTACTCTGCCTTCTCTGTCTGACCGGAATGGCACAAGGACAAAAGGCACTCGATTTAAAAGATATTACTTCCGGACGTTTCCGCCCGGAAAATATTCAGGGAGTAATCCCTATGCCTGATGGCGAACACTACACACAGATGAACGCTGACGGCACGCAAATCATTAAATACTCTTTCAAGACAGGCGAGAAAGTAGAAGTGATTTTCGATGTAAATACCACACGCGAATGTGACTTCAAGAACTTCGACAGTTACCAATTCTCGCCCGACGGTCAGAAATTGCTGATTGCTACTAAAACAACACCTATTTACAGGCATTCATACACAGCTGTACATTACATTTACCCTTTGAAACGAAATGATAAGGGCGTTACGACAAACAACATTATTGAACGGCTGTCTGACGGTGGACCTCAACAGGTCCCCGTCTTTTCTCCGGACGGTACCATGATTGCATTTGTACGCAACAATAACATATTTCTTGTTAAGTTGCTTTACGGCAACAGCGAAAGCCAGGTCACAGAAGATGGCAAACAGAATTCGGTAATCAACGGTATTCCTGACTGGGTGTATGAAGAAGAGTTCGGCTTCGACCGTGCTTTGGAATTCAGCGCCGACAATACGCTGATTGCTTTTATCCGTTTCGACGAGTCGGAAGTTCCCTCCTACTCTTTCCCGGTATTTGCCGGACAAGCACCCCGCATTGATGCTTTAAAAGATTATCCGGGCGAATATACATACAAGTATCCGAAAGCCGGATATCCGAATTCGAAAGTAGAGGTACGCACGTATGACATCAAATCACATGTCACCCGTACAATGAAACTCCCATTGGATGCAGATGGATATATTCCGCGTATACGCTTCACAAAGGATGCCAATAAACTGGCTATCATGACATTGAACCGCCATCAAGACCGTTTTGATCTTTACTTTGCCGATCCTCGTTCCACACTTTGCAAACTTATACTTCGTGATGAGTCTCCTTATTACATAAAGGAGAATATTTTCGATAATATCCAGTTCTATCCGGAATATTTCAGCCTGCTTAGCGAACGTGACGGTTACAGTCACCTCTATTGGTACAGCATGGGAGGTAATCTGATTAAAAAGGTTACTAACGGTAAGTTTGAGGTAAAAGATTTTCTGGGATATGATGAAGAAGACGGTTCTTTCTATTACACCAGCAATGAAGAAAGCCCTCTGCGCAAAGCTGTCTATAAAATAGACAAGAAGGGCAAGAAGCTCAAACTATCCCAACAGACAGGAACCAATACACCGCTCTTCAGCAAATCGATGAAGTATTACATGAACAAGTTCTCCAACTTGAATACTCCGATGCTGGTTACACTGAATGATAATTCGGGCAAAACACTCAAAACGCTTATTACCAATGACGGATTGAAACAAACATTGTCCGGATATGCTGTGCCGCAAAAAGAATTCTTCACTTTCCAAACCACAGATGGCGTGAAGTTGAACGGTTGGATGATGAAACCGGTTAATTTCTCCGCATCCAAAAAATATCCGGTACTGATGTATCAATATAGCGGTCCGGGCTCTCAACAGGTATTGGATACCTGGGGAATCAGTTGGGAGACATACATGGCAAGCCTCGGTTACATCGTGGTATGCGTGGACGGTCGCGGCACAGGAGGTCGTGGAGAAGCTTTTGAGAAATGCACTTATCTGAAAATCGGAGTCAAAGAAGCCAAAGATCAGGTAGAGACTGCCTTGTATCTCGGCAAACAACCATACGTGGATAAAGATCGCATCGGTATCTGGGGCTGGAGCTACGGCGGATACATGACTCTTATGAGCATGAGCGAAGGAACGCCTGTATTCAAAGCAGGAGTAGCAGTGGCCGCACCCACCGACTGGCGTTTCTATGATACGATTTATACCGAACGCTTCATGCGTACTCCGAAAGAGAACGCGGAAGGATATAAGGAATCATCAGCCTTCACACGTGCTGACAAACTACATGGAAACTTGTTGTTGGTGCATGGTATGGCAGATGACAATGTGCACTTCCAAAATTGTGCGGAATATGCCGAACAGTTGGTTCAGCTTGGAAAACAATTTGATATGCAAGTGTACACGAACCGCAATCATGGAATATATGGTGGCAATACCCGCCAACACCTATACACACGGTTGACCAACTTTTTCTTGAACAATTTATAATGACGGACAGAGTACGTAAGCCCGAATGGCTGAAAATTAATATCGGTGCCAACGAACGATACACCGAAACCAAACGGATTGTCGACTCCCACTGCTTGCATACTATATGCAGCAGTGGGCGTTGCCCTAATATGGGGGAATGCTGGGGAAAAGGAACTGCCACCTTTATGATCGGTGGTGACATCTGTACGCGCAGTTGCAAATTCTGCAACACACAAACCGGCCGCCCGCACCCGTTAGACATAAACGAACCTACCCATGTAGCAGAATCCATCGCACTGATGAAACTGGATCATGCTGTCATCACATCCGTAGACAGAGATGATCTACCGGATTTGGGAGCAGCACATTGGGCACGTACCATTCAGGAAATAAAACGGCTGAATCCACAAACAACAATCGAAGTGCTTATTCCTGATTTTCAAGGCAGGATGGAGTTGTTAGATTTGGTAATCGAAGCCCGTCCCGACATTATTTCACACAATATGGAAACCGTACGCCGCATTAGTCCGCTAGTGCGCAGCGCGGCAAATTATGATACAAGTTTGCAAGTCATCAGACACATTTCCGAGAAGGGAGTTAAGTCTAAAAGCGGCATTATGGTCGGACTGGGTGAGACCCCGGAAGAAGTTGAAACATTGATGGATGATCTGTTAGCAACCGGTTGCCAGATTCTTACCATAGGCCAATACCTTCAACCGACTCACCGGCATTATCCCGTTGCAGCATACATCACTCCACAGCAATTTGCAGATTATAAAACTGTAGGTTTAGAGAAAGGATTCAACATCGTAGAGAGTGCTCCTCTTGTTCGTTCCTCCTACCACGCAGAGAAACATATTCGTTAGCAAACAAAACATATCCCCTATTTGTTTTATTGATAGAACCGACAAATAAACATAAATATAGAGATGGCTCATAAAGGAACACTTTCTTCCACATTTAACATGTCGCTGGGTTTTATCCCCGTTATTATTTCCATTTTATTGTGTGAACTTATAACGCAAGACACGGCTATTTACATCGGTACAGGCATAGGTATTATAGGTATATACCTTTCTTATCGACGTAAAGGATTGTTAATTCCTAATTTTATCCTCTATATAGCGACCGGAGTGTTAGCACTATTATCCGTAGCAGCTCTCATTCCTGGTGATTATGTTCCCCCCGGTGCGCTTCCACTTACACTGGAAGTCAGTATTCTCATTCCGATGCTAAGTCTTTACATGCATAAGAAAAGGTTTATCAACCACTTCTTAAAACAGATAGGTTCTTGCAACAAACGTTTATATGCGCAGGGAGCAGAAGCAGCCGTTGTATCCGCACGTATCGCTTTGATCTTCGGTATATTGCATTTTATTATAATCAGCATTACCATCGTTTTTCAAGATCCGTTGAGCAAGACAAGTATCTTTGTACTCTATAAGGTGCTGCCCCCTACCGTCTTTCTGATGAGTATTCTGTTCAACCAGATTGCCATCCGTTTCTTCAATCACTTAATGTCACACACGGAATATGTTCCTATTGTGAATACCAAAGGAGACGTGATCGGGAAAACACCTGCAATAGAAGCTGTTAATTACAAAAATGCATACATCAATCCGGTGATAAGAATTGCCATATCCACTCACGGAATGTTATTCCTTTGCGACAGGCCATCAACAGCCATTCTGGATAGAGGGAAAGTAGATATTCCCATGGAATGTTATCTTCGCTACGGAGAATCTCTGGAAGCAGGCGCCACTCGTTTAATCAACAATGCTTTTCCTCATGAAAAAGGTATCAAACCTGAATTCAACATCGTTTATCACTTCGAGAATGAAGTAACCAACCGTCTTATCTATCTATTCATTGTCGATATCAAAGACGATTCCATCCTTTGTACCCCCCGCTTTAAAAACAGTAAGCTGTGGAATTTCAAACAGATAGAGGAAAACTTAGGAAAAGGCTTCTTCAGCAGCTGCTTCGAAGATGAATATGAACACCTGAAAGGCGTTATTTATATAAGAGAAAAATACAGGGAATCTTAGATAAATCGGGCACGTGTCCTTTCCAGTCCTTCACTGTACGCGTCTGTATATATTCTCCTTCACAAGTAATATTGGCAGCGATACAGAGCTTTGTTTGAGGACGGCAATTCAACAAAATATCCTCTACCATTTTATGATTCCGGTAAGGCGTCTCTATGAAAAGTTGCGTTTGATTTTCAGCATACACACGCTGCTCCAGTGCTTTTAGTTTCTTGGCACGTTCTCCCGGTTCAATCGGCAGATAACCGTGAAACGCAAAACTCTGCCCGTTAAAGCCGGAAGCCATCACGGAAAGGATAATGGAAGAAGGTCCGACCAAAGGAACCACTTTCAGCTTTTTACGTTGTGCGATAGCAACCACATCCGCTCCCGGGTCAGCTACTGCCGGACAACCTGCTTCGGAGATAACCCCCATTGAAGCTCCACCCACCAAAGGTTGCAGATAACCGGAAATATCATTAGGAGAAGTATGCTTGTTCAACGGGTAAAATGTCAATGCATCAATATCAATCTCCCGGTCCACCTTTTTCAGGAAACGCCGGGCAGAACGAACATCTTCGACTATAAAATACTGGATACCAGAAATGATCTCCTTATTATAAGAAGGCAATACCTTTTCAATAGACGTATCACCTAACGTCACGGGCAACAAATAGAGGGCAGTTTCCACTTTTTA
The DNA here is from genome assembly GCF_001314995.1 of Bacteroides ovatus. Taxonomy (NCBI): domain Bacteria; kingdom Pseudomonadati; phylum Bacteroidota; class Bacteroidia; order Bacteroidales; family Bacteroidaceae; genus Bacteroides; species Bacteroides ovatus. Next base: position 5,839,627 of record NZ_CP012938.1, on the reverse strand, counting down.
AATTGAGAATTAAGACTATACTTTAATATTAAAAATCAAATAAGGTTTTGAGCGAAGCTAATTAAGAATTGAAAAATGCAACAGTTTAGGAAGCCAGATAGTTGGATTCACTTAACATCACATGATAATCAGTAAATTCCAGGAGATCTTTCAGTTTCATATCCTTATGCTTTTTCATATAAGAAGCGATGATTCTTGCTCCCATCCATGTCCCGATCAATGCCGGAGCTTGAGCACCCAACATATCGACAGCAGGAGCAGGCTTCATATAATAGCGGATCACCATCGGGTCTCGTGCATGCAGATGATCGTTGGTACAGATATAATTCCATATCTCCTTTTCATTCTCCTTACACCAGTCGTTTTCCTCCTTGGAATATCCCATCGCTTCGCCGATATCACTATATCCTAATAAGTTCTGCACGACGTAGTTGATTTTTCCGGAGTGCATCATCAAGTCAATCAAACAAGTACCCTCATGATAGTTCATTCCGTAACGGCTCAAAAGATAAAAAGCAAAACAATCCGGCACAATCCGTTCCGGACGCATCGAGCGACATTGATAATCGTAATAGAAACGCTTATAAAGAGGATAATCTTCCCCCATATATTTATCAAGACTGATCCCTAATAAAGAATCCACCAAAATAATAGATTCGTTGAAGGCAGACACTTGCGAATAGATAAACGGCACTTTTGTATCAGGCACTTCCTTCTTCAGTTTCCAGAATCCTTTGTTAAGTCCTTTTTCCACCTCATCCAGATTAGGGTACTTTGCTTCTACGTCGCTAAGCAAACGGACTAAAGTCGTATCCGAATAGAATTTCTGCAGACGTTGCGAAATGGTATCATCTTTCACCGTACCGATAGACAATACATCCTCAATCAGGATTTTCGTCGGCATACGGTAGTCCATCGTCAACTTCTGCATAGCAGAAAAGCTGTTGGAGCGAACGTATTCGCTCAACAGCTTATCATATCTTAGAACAGAAATCTCCTCTTCCTTCTGCTCCGTACCCTTTCCCGTGCTTATCCCGCAGGAGGCGAAAAGCATACTCATTAAAATAATAAGAAGAGAGATCCGTAGTTTCATATTTTTTTATCCGTAAATGATGTTACCATTTTCGTCCATATACTCATCGAGTCCTTTCTCGTAAGTAGCCATGGCACGAAGACTCATACCTACACTGGAGAATCCACCGTCATGGAATAAGTTCTGCATAGTTACCTTACGGGTAAGATCGGAGAACATCACGATGCAATAATCGGCACATTCGTCAGCCGTAGCATTTCCGAGAGGAGACATACGGTTGGAGAAATCAAACAGTTTATCCATACCCTTCACGCCCGAACCGGCAGTAGTAAATGTAGGAGACTGCGAGATAGTATTCACACGTACGCTATGTTCGCGTCCGTAGATGTAACCAAAGCTACGTGCAATAGATTCCAGCAATGCCTTTGCATCTGCCATATCATTGTAGCCGTAGAAAGTACGCTGCGCGGCCACGTAGCTCAAAGCAACGATAGAACCGTAATCAGCAATAGCGTTCAATTTCTTGGCCGACTGAATCATTTTATGGAATGAAACAGCTGAAATATCCAATGTCTTATCCAACATTCCATAGTCAAGGTCATCGTAAGTACGTTTTTTGCGCACGTTGGGAGACATACCGATAGAGTGGAGTACAAAATCAATTTGTCCACCCAGTATATCCATGGAGGTCTTGAATACATTTTGCAAATCTTCTACACTGGTGGCATCTGCCGGAATAACCTGGCAATTTAATTTCTGGGCCAAAGCGTCGACTTCTCCCATACGGATAGCCATCGGAGTATTTGATAATGTAATAGTTGCACCTTCTTCTACGGCACGCTCTGCTACTTTCCAGGCAATAGACTGATCGTTCAAAGCACCGAAGATAATACCTCTTTTTCCTTTCAACAAGTTATAACTCATATCTTTTAATAGTTAAATTTTGTGCAAAGATAGGAACTTTCTGCATAAAAACACGAGAAGTGTGCAAATAATAGACAGAAATGACAAAAAATACACGTATTCTATCAATTAGTCCACATCCTCTTGGGGTTTGCCACCTATCTTTGCAATCGATAATTAAGAGGTTTTTTCATAATATTTATTTAAGGTTAGAATTAGGTTAACATGAATTTGTCTTATTCCTCTCCTGCAGGCTGCCTGCGACAGATCGCCTGCGGAAGGACATAAGAATTATGAAATCGCCCTCATTAATCATCACCCAATTACCAAGAAAAACAATAGATGTATAACCCTATAGAAATAAGTTACTAAATGAACACATTGACAAAAAGACTCTTCTGGATGGCCCTATGCTGTTTACCGTTTATCTCATCAGGATGTAAACAAAGCGAGACTACCGTAAAAGAAAGCTCCATCAGTGACGCTCTTTACCAGAATTTACCTTTTGAAATGCCGAAAGTACAGCAACCGGTTTTCCCTGCTTACGAAGTAAACATTGAGAAATTCGGAGCCAAAGGAGACGGTCTGTTCCTGAATACCAAAGCTATCAACGATGCTATTAAAGACGTGAATCAACGCGGAGGGGGTAAAGTGATTATCCCGGAAGGTGTCTGGTTGACTGGTCCGATCGAGCTGTTGAGCAATGTAAATCTATATACGGAACAAAATGCGCTGGTACTTTTTACCGGTGATTTTGAAGCATATCCTATCATTGCCACTTCTTTCGAAGGACTCGAGACTCGTCGTTGCCAATCACCGATTTCAGTACGCAATGCAGAAAATATAGCTATCACCGGACATGGTACATTTGACGGAAACGGTGACTGCTGGCGTCCGGTAAAAAAAGGAAAGCTGACTGCTTCACAATGGAAAAAGCTGGTAAACTCGGGAGGTGTTCTCGACGAGAAACAAGAGATATGGTATCCCACTGCCGGCTCACTGAGAGGTGCAATGGCTTGCAAAGACTTCAATGTCCCCGAAGGTATCAACACAGATGAAGAATGGGCTGAAATCCGTCCATGGTTACGTCCGGTGTTGTTAAGCATCGTCAAAAGCAAGAAGGTGCTGTTGGAAGGAGTTACTTTCAAAAACTCACCAAGCTGGTGTCTGCACCCATTGTCTTGCGAAGATTTCACAGTAAATAATATCATGGTCATCAACCCCTGGTATTCTCAAAACGGTGATGCTATCGACTTGGAATCTTGTAAAAACGCTCTAATTATCAATAGTGTGTTTGATGCGGGAGATGATGCCATCTGTATCAAATCCGGTAAAGACGAAGATGGACGCCGTCGTGGAGAACCTTGCCAGAACGTTATCGTGAAAAACAATACAGTATTGCACGGACATGGCGGATTCGTGGTAGGTAGTGAAATGTCCGGCGGTGTGAAGAATATCTATGTAGAGGACTGCACATTTATGGGTACAGATGTAGGTTTACGTTTCAAGAGTACCCGCGGACGTGGCGGTGTGGTAGAAAACATCTACATTAACAATATCAATATGATTAATATTCCGAATGAACCCTTATTGTTCGACTTGTTCTACGGTGGAAAAGGTGCCGGTGAAGAATCGGAAGAAGATCTGTTGAGCCGTATGAAAACTGCCATTCCTCCGGTGACAGAAGAAACACCAGCTTTCCGCAATATTCATATTTCCAATATTGTTTGCAGAGGTTCGGGACGTGCCATGTTCTTCAACGGACTGCCGGAAATGCCCATCAGCAATATTACCGTTAAAAACGTTGTGATGACGGAAGCTGCGGATGGAGTTGTTATCAGTCAGGTAGACGGAGTTACTTTGGAAAATATTTATGTAGAATCTTCTAAAGGTAACAATATATTAAACGTTAAGAATGCCAAGAATCTGACTATAGACGGAAAGGTATATGAGGAATTAGGTGCAAAAGAGGAGATTTTAAGTCTCAAATAAAAACTCATTGCCATTCTGTGATGCAAAATAGAAACCACAATATCATTATATAGAGTAAAAAGCTCAAATAGCAGACTATAATCTCCTCAAAAGAGACACAGTCTGCTATTTTTTCTGCTATTTTTGCAAGGAGAAATACGACGTATAATTTCAGCCTTAGAAACATGAAGAAGAATCTTTTTATTATTACTTTCTTTTTAGGAGCTTTCAGCCTGTCTGCCCAAACGCAGAAACAGGAGAAAACCATCACAGTTGAAGTACAAAACAACTGGAATCAGCCCAAAGCGGATGCTCCGGTTGTTATCAATCTACATGAGTTGCACGCTGGTTTCAAAGTAAAATCAGCCGTTGTCATGGAAGGAAGGAAGGAAATTCCTTCGCAGTTGGACGATTTGAACCGGGACCGCAAGATGGACGAACTGGTCTTTGTTGCCGATCTTCCTGCCCATGGTAGAAAAACATTTCAGGTTACACTTTCTTCGGAAAAGAGTACAAAGACTTATCCTGAACGAGTTTATGCCGATATGTTTATTGTAGACAACAAGAAAGGTAAACATCAACGGGTACAGGCTATCACCGTTCCCGGCACTAGCAATATATACAGCATGGTACGTCCTCACGGTCCGGTTTTGGAATCGGAACTGGTAGGATACCGTCTTTATTTCAATGAAAAACAGACACCGGATATTTACGGCAAGTTCAACAAAGGACTGGAAATCAAAGAATCGCAGTTCTATCCGACGGATGAGCAGTTAGCTAAAGGATTCGGAGATGACGTACTTCGCGTGTTCGACAGTTGCGGACCGGGTGCATTGAAAGGTTGGGACGGACAAAAGGCAACCCATATTACTCCAGTGGACACTCGTACAGAACGTATCGTCTCTTATGGACCGGTACGTGTAATTGCAGAAATAGAAGTAACCGGATGGAAATATCAGGACCAGGAACTGAATATGATGACACGCTACACGCTTTATGCCGGACATCGCGATCTTCATATCGAAGCATTCTTTGACGAACCGCTCGATAAAGAAATTTTCTGCACAGGTGTGCAAGACATCGTAGGTACTTCCAAATCTTTCTCCGATCATAAAGGACTCGTAGGAAGTTGGGGAACGGACTGGCCGGTAAACGATACCGTAAAATATGCTAAAGAAACTGTAGGGCTGGGCACTTGTATTCCCCAACGTTATGTAAAATCGGAAGAAAAGGATAAAGCCAACTTCCTTTATACAATTACCGCCCCGGGAAATAAATATTTCCAGTATCACACGACTTTCACCTCGATGAAAGAGACATTCGGATATAAAACGCCGGAAGCATGGTTTGCTCATCTCCGCGAATGGAAAGAAGAGCTGGCTCATCCGGTGACAGTGAGAATAAAAGATAACCGCCCCAATAAATAGGGTAGAAACAAATACAACTAAACAAAAATTACGAGGTATCTACCAATTTTTCTATGACTCTGCACAAATATTCCTCCTTGTGCAGAGTCTTTTTATTTACCTTTGCCATCAGATAAAACCAACGAATCATATCTATAAATAATCTATCTATAACATGAAACGATTGACACAGACTTTAGCCTTTTGCTTATTAACGGTTTTCACCGCAGTAGCACAGAAGAACTATGTATCTGAAGTATGGGTTTCCGACCTCGGAAACGGTAAATACAAAAATCCGGTGCTTTATGCCGACTATTCCGATCCGGATGCTTGCCGTGTAGGAGATGATTTCTATATGACTTCATCCAGTTTCAACTGTTTGCCGGGATTGCAAATCCTTCATTCTAAAGATTTAGTCAACTGGACAATCATCGGTGCCGCAGTTCCCAATGCCCTCTCCCCTATCGAAACTCCAGAACGGCCGGAACACGGCAATCGTGTATGGGCTCCGGCTATTCGTCATCACAACGGTGAGTTTTACATCTTTTGGGGAGATCCCGATCAGGGAGCTTTTATGGTGAAAGCCAAAGATCCGAAAGGTCCGTGGAGCGAACCGGTCTTGGTGAAAGCGGGAAAAGGTATCATTGACACTTGCCCGTTCTGGGATGAAGACGGAAAAGTATATATGGTACACGCATACGCAGGAAGTCGTGCCGGACTGAAAAGTGTAATCACTATCTGCGAACTGAATGCAGAAGCAACAAAAGCGATCACTCCTTCCCGTATAATTTTCGACGGTCACGAAGCACATCAGACTTGCGAAGGTCCTAAAATGTACAAGAGAAACGACTATTATTATATCTTTCATCCGGCCGGCGGTGTGCCGACAGGCTGGCAGGTCGTATTACGTTCTAAAAACATCTACGGTCCTTACGAATGGAAAACAGTACTTGCGCAAGGTAACTCTCCTGTCAACGGTCCTCACCAAGGTGCATGGGTAGATACTCCTACCGGAGAAGACTGGTTCCTCCACTTTCAAGATGTCGGTGCTTACGGACGCATTATGCATCTCCAACCGATGAAATGGGTGAACGACTGGCCTATTATCGGTATTGATAAAGACGGTGACGGCTGCGGAGAACCTGTTTTGACTTACAAGAAGCCAAATGTCGGTAAAACATATCCTATCTGCACTCCACAAGAAAGTGACGAATTTGATGGGTATACACTTTCTCCGCAGTGGCAATGGCATGCTAACATTAATGAAAAATGGGCGTATTATGCAGGTGACAAAAGCTATGTCAGATTATACTCTTATCCGGTAGTAGAAGATTATAAGAACCTGTGGGATGTAGCCAACCTCTTATTACAAAAAACTCCTTCTGATAATTTTACCGCAACAATGAAACTGACGTTCAGCCCTAACCAAAAGAATAAAGGCGAACGCACCGGACTTGTCGTTATGGGCAGGGATTATGCCGGACTTGTTCTAGAAAATACAGACAAAGGTTTGGTTCTGTCGCAAGTTGAATGTGACAGAGCAGATAAAGGCAAACCAGAAGAAGTGAAAGCCGCTGTTGATCTTTCGCAAAACACGGTTTATCTGAAAGTGCGTTTCAGTTGTGACGGAAAGAAAATCAAGGGTAGTGAAGGCGGACATGACCTCATTGTGATGTGTAATTTCAGCTATAGCCTCGACGGAAAGAAATATGAATCATTAGGTGTTCCTTTCCAGGCAAGAGAAGGACAATGGATTGGTGCCAAAGTCGGTATGTTCTGTACGCGTCCGGCTATTAAAACGAATGACGGCGGTTGGGCAGACGTTGACTGGTTCCGTATTACGAAGAAGTAATCAAAGTATATATAAGGATGAAAAAAGATTGTCCCACAACTTTCAAGCAGTAGCGGGACAATCTTTTTTATCTTCTTTAAACTTACATACAAGCCCAGCCAAATTTACGAACAAGCTCTGCAAGCAGACTACGGTCTTTTATTGGCAAATTAATGACCACATTCTCGCGCTTCTCTCCAGATAAAACATATCCCTCAGCCGGCAATTTATCTTCCAACAATACACTTTCCTTTAATAACGTTTTCTGGTATTCACCCGATTGAAACACAACATCGTAATACTCATGTTCATTTTCAGGCTGTAGATAGAGTAAACGCAAATCGGCTTTACCTGCTAAGAAGGATTCAAGTCTACGTGTAGAGATACGTATTCCCGTATAGCGATAAACCGTCTCATCATCATATAAAAGACAAAGATACAGTGTATCAAAGGCATCTCTTGCCACAAAAAGCTGAGGCACATCACAGAAATCCAGAATTTTGTCTATCCTTAACACATCTTCCATTCCCATAATCAGACTATTTTAGCTTGTAAAACATTAAAATCCTTTGTTCTCCACCAAGAATAATGTGCTATATCAAATGTTTTCTTTAACACTCCATCTTTTGGTTCCAATATGACTAAAGCAATATTTGCCTTCTTGAACTTAGGAAGCTTTAATCTTTTCTCCGCTTCTTCCCTCTCTGAAAATAGAGAGACTGCCCTTGTCACACATTCATCTATTCCTAATCCTTTAAAGACCTTATCCGGCTGCATTTTTCTTTGCGAAAAGAAATCTTCTGTTGTAACAGGATTACCATTTGCAATTCTATAATAACAGCCTTCGCACCGCTTCGCATCCGTTGGGGGACATTGTTCAGGCAATGCCTCAAACCATTCTGCATTCATTATTCTTTAGTTTTTCGCAAAGTTAAGCCAATCTGGTAGAATAACAAATATATTTCCGGCTTTGTTGTTCATTCGATATTCTCTAAACTATTGCCTCATTCTTCCCAATCTCATTTTTTTAGTATACCTTTGCAGAATAAAAGATTTAAATATAGAATTAACTATAAACATAAGCCTTAATGAAAAAACTAATAATATTCGATTTGGACGGTACATTATTAAATACTATCGCAGACCTCGCCCATAGCACTAATTATGCTTTGAATAAATTAGGATACCCCACACACGATGTAGAAAAGTATAACTTCATGGTAGGAAATGGTATCAACAAACTCTTTGAACGTGCATTACCCGAAGGAGAAAAGACAGAAGAGAATGTGCTCCGGGTAAGAAAAGAGTTTATTCCTTATTATGATATTCACAATGCAGACGATAGTCGTCCTTACCCGGGTATTTCAGCGTTATTGTCTTATCTGCAATCCGCAGGCATTCAGATTGCCGTAGCCTCCAACAAATATCAGGCCGCTACCGAGAAACTGGTTGCCCACTACTTTCCGGAAATTCATTTCACTGCCGTTTTCGGCCAACGGGAAGGAGTAAATGTCAAACCTGATCCAACAATCGTTTTTGATATATTAAAACTTGCCGATGTACGAAAAGAAGATGTTCTTTATGTAGGTGATTCCGGTGTAGACATGCAAACAGCAGCCAATGCCGGTGTAACCGCTTGCGGAGTGACATGGGGATTCCGACCACGCACGGAACTAGAAGAATTTAATCCGGCATATATGACAGATGTGGCCGAAAAAATAAAAAAAATGGTCTTTTAACGATGATATCCTTACAAGAATAATTATGATTCGGCAAGTAAAACTTCAATAGTCTCAATAAGTTCTCTTGCCGGAGCTTTTATCGTACTGATTTCATCCTCCGATATTGAATAAATGCAATTATAATCCCCTTTTTGCCGTAATTGTTCCATACGCGCCAAAAAACTTCCCAAACGTGCACTAATTTTGCCTGTTTTTATAAAATTCAAGCCAAAGCAAGCTATCAACCCATCATGGGTTTTACATGATAATCCATTTTGTATTAATAAAGCCTGAACAGCATGAAAACAGGCATAATAATATCTATTGGAAGCAATATCCCAATACTTCAGATCAAACATCTCATCTGCTTGTTTCAAAAATACTTTAGCTTTCTCCAACTGTAATATCACCAAAGAATTACGTTCTTCATCTGTCAATTTCATACTAATTCAATTCCTTCCTGCTCTACATTTTTATAAAATGGTGTAATACAACTTGCAGCCCATTCTTTCATCGTATACATAATCGGATTAATTCGCGCTCCCAAGTCCCATCCCAACATAGTTAAGGGAAAGCTTACCTTATCATAATCTTCAGGCTCCAATTTTTCTTTATCTAAGATAATCAAAATATCCCAATCAGAATCAATCCGTGCATCCCCACGAGCTTGAGAACCAAACAACAAAGCCTTGCCACCTTTTGGTAAATGCTCTGTCAATGCCTGCTTAATAGACTCTAATATTTTATTTGTATGACTTTTCATATTCGTCTCCCCTTACTCTTCTACAAATATACAATAAATATCAATACAACAATATGACTTACAAAAAAATCGCTCTTGCTAATTATTCATACTTGGTTCTTATCCATGACTAATATGAATAAAGAATAAAGTCTAATATTACATATTTTCCGTACAAATTTCAATATCACTTTCCTTACAATGCATTTTCTTTGCAACAGGTAAAGAAAGGCTCACCTTTGTGTGCCTAAATCTAAGAACAATAGTAATCTAATTTATTATAAAATGAAAAAGCATCTTATACTATTTTTTGCAGGAGTAATATTGAGTTACGGGAACATAAAAGCACAGACAGTTCCCGATAAAAAAGAAATTCTGAAAGTAACTCTTCATGTGAACGACTATTTCATGAAGAAATATGCCAACTATCGCACTCCTTCCTTTGTGAAAAAAGTAGTTCGCCCCAGTAATATCTGGACACGAAGCGTATATTACGAAGGCTTAATGGCACTCTACTCCATCTATCCCGCAGACGAATATTATCTCTATGCCAAAGAATGGGCGGATTACCACCAATGGGGCTTCCACCGTGGGACAACCACCCGTAATGCAGATAATTACTGCGCCAGCCAAATCTATCTCGATTTATACAACATTTGCCCCGATCCTGAAAAAATACGGAAAACGAAAGCCAATATGGATATGCTGGTCAATACTCCACAAATAAACGACTGGTGGTGGATAGATGCTATCCAGATGGGGATGCCTATATTTGCCAAAATGGGGAAACTTACAGGCGAACAGAAGTACTTCGACAAAATGTGGGATATGTACGAATATACCCGTAATAAACACGGAGAGAACGGAATGTTCAATGTCAAAGAAGGTTTGTGGTGGAGAGACCATAATTTCGATCCTCCATACAAAGAGCCTAATGGCGAAAACTGTTATTGGAGCCGTGGTAACGGATGGGTATACGCAGCTTTGGTGCGGGTAATGAACGAAATTCCATCTGATGAAAAACATCGCCAAGATTACATCAATGATTTTATGGCTATGAGCAAAGCACTGAAACAATGCCAGCGTGAAGATGGCTTTTGGAATGTCAGCCTCCACGATCCGTCAAACTTCGGAGGCAAAGAGACTTCCGGCACAGCTCTTTTCGTATATGGTATGGCTTGGGGCGTACGCAACGGTCTATTGGATAAAAAGACCTATCTGCCTGTAATCATAAAAGCATGGAATGCTATGGTGAAGGATGCAGTTCACCCGAATGGTTTTCTTGGTTATGTACAGGGAACCGGCAAAGAACCGAAAGACAGTCAACCTGTCACATACGACAAAGTTCCTGATTTTGAGGATTTCGGAACAGGATGTTTCCTTCTTGCCGGAAGTGAAATCTATAAATTAGACCTCAATATGTAACTGATAAACATACTTATCTTGAATCCGGTCTATCCTTCACAAACCGGATTCAAGGTAAGTATATACTACGTTTTACTTCTCTCCCCTTTCTGGTAAGCCGAAGGAGATACTCCAAACTGCGCTTTAAAACATTTACTGAAATAAAGAGGATCGTTAATACCCACTTTATAAGAAACTTCCGCAACAGTCAGATCCCTTTCGGTCAAAAACAGTTCGGCAGCCTTCTTCATTCGTACGACACGCAAATACTCATTCGGTGAGTATCCTGTCACTCCGCGTAATTTTTTATAAAACACAGTTCGTCCCATCCCCATCATCTGCGCAAATTCATCAATAGAAATGTTGTATTGAGAATAAATCTTTTCCACCACAGCCACCAACTGATCTGCAAACTCCTTATCCCGGTCCGTGTTACATAAAGCAGGACGCACTACCCCCGGTTCACTGGAAAACTTCTTCCGTAACTTTTCGCATTGCTCTATCAGCCGGAACACCTGCGCAAGCAAAAGCTTAAAACTAAATGGCTTTGTAACATAAACATCCGCTCCCGCTTCAAGTCCTTCCAGGTGCTTATCCGGTGAAGTCAAGGCAGTCAGCAGAATAATAGGAATATGACTTGTCGCAAATTCAGTTTTCAGTTTCTTTGTCACTTCGAAACCGGTCATCCCAGGCATCAATACATCGCAGATAATCAAGTCTGCGTCATAGTTGCATGCCTTTTCAAATCCGGATATTCCATCCGCAGCCACTTCTACTTCAAAATAAGCACTAAGCTCCTCCTGCAGGAACCCACGAATATCATTATCGTCTTCGATGACTAATATTTTATGTTTTCTTGATGTGGTGACTGTCTTTTCATGTTCCTGACATTCCTCTGAAAGCTCCTGCAAATGGTGAGTCTGCATATTCGCTTCTTCCAACAGGAGATTGCCGGGAACCAGGAAGTCTTTTTCCGAATAAACAGTTTTATCAGTCGGAATACATACCGTAAATACGGAACCTCCCCCTTCATTATCTTTATATTCAATCGTTCCCTTATGCACCTGCACCAATTCATGGCTCAAATGCAACCCTACTCCAATGCTATCTCCGGAGAAACTACTTTGCATGAAACGTTTAAACAATTCTCCCTGCTTTTCTTTAGGAATACCTACTCCGGTATCCGCTACCTGAATGTATAAACACTTCTTCACCTCATCCACATTCACAGAAAACAGAATTGTCCCACCCGAAGGAGTATACTTAAAAGCATTTGAAAGTAAGTTATACACCACCTTATCCAAATTACCTTTATCAATAAACATTTTATAGGATGGCACAGACGGCAAAAAGCGGAAATCCATATTCTTCTGTTCTGCTACGCCACTGAAACTTAAATATATTTCGTACAGGAAAGCAACTACATCAGTTTCCTGCAGAGAAAGAGCCAACTTGTTGTTCTGCATTTTTCTGAACTCCAGCAACTGATTAATCAGCCTCAACATACGTTGTGTACTTTTATCCATGACTTTCAACGGATGCAATAAGGCTTGTGGAATATCATCCATCCGGTACATTTTCTCCAATGCTCCTTGGATCAATGTAAGCGGAGTACGGAATTCATGAGAGATATTTGTGAAAAATACCAGTTTATACTCTGTCAGTTGTTTTTCAACATTGATGCGGTTGCGCAACCTATTGAAATTAAAAATGATACGATATGTAAAGTACAAAGCTATTAATATCAGGATGAAATATCCGAGCATAGCCCAATTCGTTTTCCAAAACGGAGGCACGATAACAATCTTCAAGGTTGTTTCAGTATCATTCCAAATACCGGCACCATCACAATATTTCACATGGAAAATGTAACTCCCCGGCTCCAGATATTTATAAGTGGCAAAACTTAAAGAAGACGGAACATTCCATCCCTTGTCATAGTTTTCCAGCCAATACATATACTTGATTTGACCATTATCCGAATAATCGAGAGTAGAAAAATCAAGCATAAAAGAATTCTGGAAATATTTCAATGTAATCTTATCCGAATAGGCTAAAGATTCTTGCAAAGGAGAACCCGGCATATTAGGCTTCACCTGAATTCCATTAACGGACAATCCTGTGATAACAATAGGAGAAAGCAATCTCTCTGTTGGAATCTTCTTCGGGTCAATAATCGTCAATCCGTAGTTTGTTCCAAAAATCAGTTTACCGTCTGCACCCATACACGCACTGTTCTCGCTATACACATTTCCTAATGTATAAGATGAGAAGAAATAATTCTCGAAAGAATGGCTGTTGGGATTGAACCTTGAAATTCCATATTCCGTAGCAATCCATAATTGTCCCGAATGATCTTCTAAAATAGATTGCACCATATTATTAACCAGTCCTTCCGCTATTCCATAATGTGTATATTTCAAAGACTGACAGTCGTCTGACAGTTCGCATAGATTCAGCCCGGCACCCGAAGTTCCTACCCACATGCGCCCTTTGCTATCACGAAACAGGCAACGAATCTCATTGCTGCAAAAATTGCCATCGGTGTAGCTGAACAAATGATAGTTATCTTCATTAGCAATCAATGAGTCAGGGTGGAAAATGCAGATACCTTCACTTGTGCCCATCCATATCATCCCTTTCTCATCTTCTGCCATTACTCTGACTATCCGTAAGCCATACTTCTTTCCTTGAAAAAAACGACGGAACTTATATTGTCCTTTTTCCGTTGATTCTGCCAGATCCAGTCCTCCTCCAAATGTTCCCACCCACATACGATCTTTCTTATCGCGAAGAATGGAATAAATATTAGAATGAGATAAGGCAAAAGGATTAGACGGATCCGTTTTATACCACGTATCTCCTATTTTTAGTCCGTCTCCCCGGGTTCCTATCCATATATTCTCCTGACTATCTTCTGAAATCGCATAAATATTATAGGGCAAATAATGATTATCTATCTTAGTTTTCAGATGAGAATCATAATTATACAATCCACCTCTTCGCGTTCCTACCCATATATCTCCATTCGACATTTTAGTTAGTAACCGGATTGTATTCGAACGGTCAAAAACATCCGGTGATTCTGGATAGACATGTGTAATACCTTTATTTGAAATGGAAATATGAGACAAACCGGAATATTCGGAGCTTACCCATATTCCTCCTGTCCTGTCTTTCATCAAACATAACAAGAAATCTGACCCTATAGGTCCCGCATTCTTTCCTTCCGAAACAAAGTGTTCCAACCGGTCCTCCTGAATATCGTAGGTGAAAAGTCCGTTTCCATAAGTTGAAATCCACACAATCCCCCGGTCATCACGCACCACATGATAGCGTTCATAATCTATATATTTCATCTTCTCTTCAGGGATCA